>NZ_JBFUDW010000014.1:0-207037 GCF_056404515.1 Mesorhizobium sp. P2_C7
GCGCCGGTCGCACCGGTCGGGCCGCTCGCGCCGGTCGCACCGGTCGGGCCGCTCGCGCCAGTGGCACCGGTCGGGCCGCTCGCGCCAGTCGCACCCGTCGGGCCGCTCGCGCCAGTCGCACCCGTCGGGCCGCTCGCGCCAGTGGCACCGGTCGGGCCGCTCGCGCCGGTCGCACCTGTGGCTCCGGTCACACCTGTGCCGGTAGCACCCGTGGCGCCTGTCGCACCTGTGGCTCCGGTCGCACCCGCGCCGGTCGCTCCCGTAGCGCCGGTCGGACCCGCCGGGCCCGTCGCGCCTTGAACTGTGGTGGCGATGAAAGTAGCGGTATCAAATAAATTGCCATTATCGCCATTATTAGCGGCTACAGGAGTAAAACTATAACCTCCCGCTACAGGGGAAAGAGTGCCGTATAACTTAAAAGTGCTGTCGTAAACGAAATAAATATCAGTAGTGTTTGGAATTGTTATAACTGCAGAAAAGTCAGTAATTAAACCATTTTGGTTTGCAGACGGAAGCTGAAAGCTACCAACCACTGTATCATCTGCCGTATTAAGCGCCGGGTTAGTCGGCGGAGCCACGTGCGTATCCACTATATAGTACGTGTTAACAGCCGAAGAGTTGCCGCCGGCATTTATGTCCCCGGTGAGTGTGAGATCGGCCGCTCCAAGCACCCCGGTGTAACTTGCCACCCCATCCGGGGTCAGTGGCGGCAGGGGCGTGGACGCGCTCACGCGTAGGGACAGTTCCCAGGAGCCGCCCAGGGCGGCTGCGCCAACCAGCGATCTCGATGCGCGGACGTCCGCGCCGATTGCCTCTTCCAGCGCCGCTACGAAGGTCTCGCCCGCATCCCCCGACGCTGTCTCGCAGCTCCACAGCCGCAGCTCGCCGTCCGCGGCAAGCGCCCTGCCGATCGCGGCAAAATCGTCAGCCGCGTCCTTCAACGTGCCGGTCGACCACTCTCCTGAGGTGAAGCCAACCCGGCCAGGCGCGCCATGTGCCATGATATGGATCGCATCGAGGCTTTCGTGCCCTGCGAGCGCGGCAGCGATCTGCTGCGCGGCCGGTCGGCACCCATCGAGCACGACAGCCTGGACTTGCGGTCGCATGTTGCCGAGAACCGTCTCGAGGTCGGAGATTGAAGGATCCAGAAAGAGAATTTCAGAGGCACGGGCCATGACTGGCTCCTGTTGGCTTCGAATTCGATTCAAGGGGAAACCGCCCACCGGCTTGGCCGGCGAGCGGTCGTAGGGGGAAGGAGCTTGGGCGCGGTCATCTTCCGGACGGGCCGACGGCGCCGTCGGGACGTTCAACAGAGGGGCTCTCTACGCGGAGGAAGCTGCAGGCCTGGAAATTCCCGCCATCTTCAAACGTGCCAATCGCAAATGAGCCGGCTGCGGCCGGAACCTTGACAGTGAGAGCGACGGCGAGGCTTCGCTTGACGGCTTTGGGAAGAACGACCTGACCGACGATGGCGTTCTTGGCCGTATCCAGAATAAAATAAGGCACATTTTCGGTCGCGTCGCCGATAGGCAAGACACCTCTAATGGCGACTTCCATGACCGCAAACCCTGCTATGTAGCTCATCATTGTTCTCCTCGGTCGGCGGCGGCTGGGCCACCTGCTTCTCTTGTTCGTACCCTTAGGTTCAATCGCTGGTTTCAATCGCCGCCCAGCGCACGCGCTCGCCGAAGCCGTTCGCCGCTGCTATCGGCCCCGTGCGCATCCGCGTATGACGGGCAGCGGGTCTACGAGGCGGGCGGGCAAGGCTTGACTGCCTCTTCGTCACGCTCGATCGAACGGCGCGCCACTTGTCTTCGCTGAGGTGATTGAGGAGCCCGCCGGCACCTGGGCGTTCCCTGCCGGCGACCAGCTGCGGATGATTGAGGGGGTGATCGAAGCGGGCGCCCGCGTCGCGGCCGCATCGTTTCATACGCGGTATCACACCTACCACAGCCAACTCCCGTTACGCGTGTCTCGATTTCTCGACGACGACTTGCGAGGGAACGGACTGCTAGCGAGGGAACATCGGGTTGGGAAAACGCTGGCCTTGAGTTCAAGGCATCACGACGTCTTCACTTGCACGCCACCGCACACTCTGTGCGCCCTCACGCACGAAGTGACTTGCTCCAGACACTCTCCAGGCTGACAGACTGCGCAGACCGACAGGCCTCCTGCCCGGTCCACGGCTACCCTCCCATGCACAAGACATTAGTAAAATCTAAAATTAGCAAGTTGTAAATAACCCAGTTAACAATTTGTTAATTGTTGATCACAAGTAACTACTTTTCGATCGACATCGAGATGGCGCGCATGGGCCAAACGCGTCGAAAAATCCGAGGCTTAAGGGTGGTGCCCCCCTGGTTCGCGTCGTGCCCTCGATATCACGGTGGGGTTGGCGCGAGCAATCGAGCCGAAGGGAGCGGTGGTTCGCCGAAGGCTGGTTCAGCGGGACGGCGAGACCCTTGCAGCGGCGGACAGCGCTAGCTAACAATGGATAGCGTGGGGGTCGCGTTTGCAAAGGAAGGGACGAGCTATCCTTTGCACACGGGTCATGCGAATGGCCGAGGCAGGGGGGTATTGCACATGGGGCATGAAGGTCGGACAAATCCGCATCGGAGCGGATCGCTGCCCCAGACGGCACGACGGCATAAAAGTGACCGCCTCGGCCCGCAATTATCCGGGGAGCAGACAGTCAGCATATGACAAGCGGCAAGCGCCTCTGTCTCAACATGATCGTCAAGAACGAGATGGCAAACCTCGAGCGCTGTCTCGGTGCAGTTGCCAGCCACATCGACTGCTGGGTCATCGGCGATACCGGCTCGACCGACGGGACACAGGATTTCGTCAAATCGTTCTTCGCCGCCCGCAACCTGCCGGGCGAGCTGCACGAATTTCCATTCCACAATTTCGAGCAGGCGCGCAATGCCGCGCTCGATCACGCCTATGCCTCGCCGCTCGCTTATGACTATCTGCTGTTCGACGACGCCGACATGGAACTGATGGTCGAGGATACGGGCTTCCGCGAGGGGCTCGACGGTCCAGGCTACCGGCTGCTGCAACGCTCGGATTCCGGCCTCGCCTATTGGAACACGCGCATTGTCAGGCGCGATGCCGGCGCACGCTACCGTGGTGTAACCCACGAATACCTCGACGTGCCCGGCGGCGTGCAGGAACTACGCAGCGCCTGGTACAAGGACCACGCCAGCGGCTCGAACCGGGTGGACAAATTCGAGCGCGATGCCAGGCTTTTGCTGGAGGCGCTTGAGAAGGATCCGGATAATCAGCGCTACTGGTTCTACCTGGCGCAATCCTACCGCGACGCCGGGCGGACGGCGGAGGCCGCGGTGGCATACGCCAAGCGCGCCGCGATGGGCGGCTGGGACGAGGAGGCGTGGAACGCCCGGCTGCAAGAGGCGCGCTGTCTGCGCACGCTCGGCGACGAGGCTGGCTTCATCGGCCAGGCGCTTGCCGCCTTCAATCAGCGACCGCAACGTGCCGAGCCGCTCTATGACCTGGCGCGGTTCTACCGCGAGAAGGGGATGAATGACGCCAGCGTGCTGTTTTCGGAAGCCGGGCTGGCGGTCAAGCGACCCGACCAGGACATCCTGTTTATCGAGGACTACGCCTACACGACAGGCCTGCTGGAGGAGTACGCGATCGCGGCAAACTACGCGCGCGATCCCGTGCGCAAGGACCGCGGCTTCGCGGCGTGCAACTGGCTGGCGCTGAACCGGACCATCGCCGATGGCCCCAGGGAACTGGCGTGGTCGAACCTGTTCTTCTATGTGCAGCCCGCCAAGACGGTGATGCCGTCCTTCAGCGCGCGTCCGGTCGGATTCACGGCGCCCGACGGCTATCGGCCGTCAAACCCGTCGGTGACCCTGTGGGGCGGCCAGATCGTGCTGTTGCAGCGGACGGTGAATTTCACCCGGACCGAAGACAACCTTCGATACGACACGCCGGACGGAGTGCCGGTTCACACGCGCAATTTCCTGCTCCGATTGAGCGATGAACTCGCCATCCAGTCCGCAAACGAGATTTTGCCGCCGGCTGACATGCCGGAACTCGCGCGCGACCGGGTTCTTGAGGATATGCGCCTGTTCGCCTGGCGCGATGCGCTATGGGGCGTCTCGTGCGTGCGCGAACTGATACCGGACGGACAGTGCGAACAGGTCATCGCGCGCATCGACGAGGGTGGCGCCAGCCGGCTGACCGACTGGCGCGTGCTCCATCCGGCAGGACCGCGGGTGCACGAGAAGAACTGGATGCCGCAAGTCAAGCCTGCCGCAGGCGGCGAGAAGCTGCAATTCATCTGTTTCGGTGACTCCGTCAGGATAGTGGACGAGCATGCTGCGACCGTCCTTGAGACGTCTCCCGCGATCGCGACCCATAAGTTCGGGGGAGGAACCCAACTGATCGCTTTCGCCGGCGGTTGGCTGACATTGATTCAAGAAGTGCAATGGAGGTTTGCGGAGAAGCTCCATTGGTGCATGCATCGGTTCGTCTGGTTCGACGAAACAAGCGTTCTGCGAAAAGTGAGCCGTCCGTTCTTCTTCAACAAAAAGGGCCCTGAATTCGCTGCGGGTCTAGCCTGGCATCCGGATGACGCGCGTTTGCTGATTTCTTACGGTGTGGCCGACAGCGAGTCCTGGATCGCGACCGTCGATACGGGTGAGGTCCAGGCCTTGCTGGAGGATGTGGATAGCCTGCCATCGGGTGTGGCTGACACAGCGTCCAGGCTGACGCTGTCGTCGCCGGCCTCGCGGCTCCAGCCAGATTATTCAGCGCATACCGCTCCTCCAACGGCAACGTGGATGAAGCCTGACCGTGCTCGTGATGGCGCGGCGGGGGACAGAAGCAGTGTGCTGGTCGAAGCCATCGCCTCCGGCCGCGTGAAGTCAACGGAGGAGTTCTTCTATGAGCTTGCGCCGTTTCTGCGCGACGTCGATTCTCCGCGGGAGCGACGGGAACGATCGCGCCAGTTCGACGCGCGGATCAATCCCTTCCTTGGCAGCGACGACACCGCACTTCCCCAGATCAACTGCTTCTATCAGGTGATGTCCGACAAGGCCGAGCATCGTACCCTGATTGCCGCCACAGCGTCGATGCGAGCGGCGGGTCATCCGGTGCGGGTGTGGAGCTATGCACCGGAGAAGCTCGAATTCCTCATCCCGCATGGGATCGAAATCCGCAATGCCGACGACGTCATGCCGCGCGCCATGTTCGAGCGGATCGTCGCCGGCTCCGAGATCAGGTATTTCAGCGACGTCTTCCGCTACGCCGTGCTGTACGAGCATGGCGGGCTATGGATGGATTGCGATGTCGTCATGCTGCGGCCCTTCCCCTTCCGCGGCGATCATTTCTTCAATCTGCAATGGCGGGGAGCGCACAAGGGCCACTTCATCTGCGGCAACGTCATGTATGCCCAGCCCTACAGCCGCCACCTGAGGGCGCTCTACGAGATTTCGATCGAACGTTTCCACCATGCCGACGGCAAGGAGTTTGGAGATATCGGCCCCAAGCTGCTGTCTGACTATATTGCCTCCGATAGGGGATCCGAACTGCAAGAATGGGTGTTCAGCCCGATGTTCTTCAACACGATCGATTGGACTGAGATCGACCGGTTCGAGAAGCCGATAGCGGAACTGGCTGACTATCTGAACGATGATCGCGTAGTCGGCCTCCATCTTTGGACGGCGCGAAACGACGCTCAGCCGGGCGGCGAAGGGGCGCCGCTGATCTCTCAGCTGATCAGCCCGCTCGACAGTTTCCCCACGTTCACAAGTCTCGCCGACCGCTTCAACACCGACAAGAACCGGCACACAGGCAACCGCCATTGCTACGCAAGGATCTACGATCGCCTGCTGTCGGCCCGACGGCTGTCCATGCGGCGGCTGATGGAAATCGGCCTATACAATGTTTTCAGGGAAGGCAGCCAGACCGAGATGCCTTCAGTAAGCCTGTGGCAGAGCTATTTTCCGTTCTGTCAGGTGATCGGCGTCGACCTGACGGATTATTCGCGGCTCAACGACGAAAGATTCAAATCGTTCGTCTGCAACCAGTCCAAGCTGGACGATCTGCGCGGCGTCGCTGCGAAGCTCAAACCGGGATCGCTCGACGTGATCATCGACGATGGCAGTCACGCCTCGTTCGACGAGCAGTTGACGCTCCGCGAGTTCTTCCCGCTGCTCGCCGAGGGTGGCTGGTACTTCATCGAGGACCTCGATTGGCAGCCGCCGGGCGAGGACGCCGGCAAGATCACGCTTACCAAGAACCTGCTGCGGGAGATCCAGCAGCATGGCAGCGCGCGCTCGGTCGATCCGCTGGGTGTGAGCGCGCTTGCCGATCAGTTCGCCGAGATCCTGTTCTTCGACAGTCACTACGAGCTGAATCGGGCAAGGCTGCTCGGTGGCCTGGTGGCTATCCGCAAGGGCGCGTCGGCCATGTCCACCAGGCGAGGTGTATCATCGCACGTTGAGTGAAGGGGCTTGATTTGAAAGTTGCGGTCTACACCATCGCCTTGAACGAAGCCGCAAACGCGGAGCGCTGGGCCAATTCGGCCGTCGACGCCGACTATCGCATTGTGGTCGACACCGGCAGCACGGACGGCACAGTGGAGCGACTAACCGAGGCGGGGGTGACAGTATACAGGATAGCAGTCCGCCCGTGGCGCTTCGACGACGCCCGCAACGCCGCCATGGCCCTGATCCCGCCTGACGTTGATGTATGCTGTACGATGGACATGGACCGGTTTCTTGCGCCTGGCTGGCGGGCGAAACTTGAGGCTGCCTGGACCCCCGAGACCACAGCCCTTTACTGTCAGACGATCTATAGATCGAGTGTCGAGGACCCGACACCGCTGCGAAGCTGGCCGGCGAAGAACTTTCACCATCGCTGGGGATATCGCTTCAAGCGGCCCGTCCACGAGGCTCTGGTCTTCACCGGAGACAGGGAAGTCACCACGAACAGCAGTGACATCGTCATGTTCGAGGTGCAGGACCTCGCCAAGCCAACAAGGAGCAACTACCTGCCGCTGATGGAAGTGGCACACAAGGAAGACCCCGGCGACGCTCAAATATGCTTCTGGCTCGGACGGGACTTGATGTGGGCCAACCAGCCAGAGCGGGCCGTCCAACTGCTTGAGCACTACCTTGCATTGCCGACAAGCACATGGGGCGAAGAACGCTCCGAGGCAATGCGCTACATCGCGCGCATGCAACCGGAGCAGAAATTGTCCTGGCTGGACAAGGCACGGATGGAGGCCCCCCATCGGCGCGAAATCTGGCTGGACATGGCCGAAGAGTTCCACGGCAAGGCCGACTGGCTGAACCTGCTCTGGGCCTGCAGCAATGGGATCGAGAAGACGCGCCGCACCGGCAGTTATCTGGACGACGCGCGTTGCTGGGGGGCTCGGCTGTACGAGCTTGGCGCCACGGCAGCATGGAAACTCAATTCTATGGATCAAGCTGTGGAATGGGGGCAAAAGGCGGTCGAACTCGATGCAGGCAATCAGCGGCTCAAGAACAATGTTGATTTTTTCATCAAACACCGACTGCGGCTTGCTCGCGGCCACACGAGCGGTCCGTCTTTCAAACCCGCGCGGCTGTTCACAGCGTTCGGCACTGTGCTGTATGTCGACCAACCTACAGGCGAGCTGCGACACGGCCCCGTCGAAAGCGTCCCGGCAAACGTTTTCTTTGAACCGGAGATGAGTTTGGCAGGCGCATACCGGCAGGGTCGGTTGCTCAATGCCGGCATCGGCTTGCCCGAACCGGTCCTTTGCTTTCATGACGCCTGTTTGACCGCCTCACAGGCGAAACGGCAGAATCGGCCAGCAGATGCGGATGCGCTCGAATTGATCCCCCTCGAACGTGGCTTGCTGGCGCTGAGATCCGGTGGCGTGTTTCTGTCGGCCATACCTAATGGCCACGTGGAACTCAGGGCTCCTGTTTGCAGCACTTGGGAATTGTTCATCGCTTCGGAAAACTGGTGCACGGAAAGCAGCCGGGAGACCATCCGATGGCGAACCGACCACGCCGATTTCGACAAGAGCCGGATTCAAAGCCACTTCGTCCATCCCACCATTCGAGCTGCCGCAGACACGCTGTCCCACGCTCCCCGCAAGGCCGTCATCTGCGACATCGGCTGGCTATCGTCCTATCTTGCAGACGAGCACTTCTATTTGGTTCGGCTGTTGAATGAAGACTATGACTTCGACATCATAGATTGCAGATCGACGGACTTTACCGCCGAAAGCACAATAGAGCGCCTGAACTCATATTCGGCTCTCTTGATAGCCTACCAGGGTGGCATATCCATACCTCTCGATGCTTTTTCAGCACTTAAGTTTTTGAAAATAGACGACCTTGTAAGTTACAATCCAAGCTATGACACTTTGCTGCGCTCCCTTGTCGCTTCATCCGATGTCGTCATAAGCCCATATGCGTACGAGTTTCAGAACCACTTCACCCATCGTGCAGTGAACTGGGTTCCATATTCGTCGGCGATGGAAGGTTGCAAAGGCTTCGAGCGTATCGTGTTCAATGAAACCCCGATTTCCAAGGTGCTCGTGTCGGGGAGCATCGCGGCGGATCGACCTCTGAGGAAATATGCGGCCGGTCTCGACTCCAGCAAGGTGGCCGTATTGGATCATCCTGGCTACGCGGGAAAATACAACGACGACAGCCCCGCCATTGTCAGAGTACGATACTACGAGGAACTCTCAAAATACCTTTGCTGCTTTTGCGATGGCCATTCTTATCGCTACATTCATCTCAAGAATTTTGAAATCGCTTCGGCAGGTTCATTGCTTTTGACCGATCGCTTGATCGAAAAGGAAATGAACGAACTCGGTTTCGTAGATCACGAAACATGCATTTTTGCTGCGAGAGAGGATTTTCTGGAAAAGGTGGATTGGATCCTGGACGACCGCAACCGGCCTGCTGTGGACGAGATCCGATCTGCCGGAATGCGCCTTGTTAAAGCAAGGCATATGACGCGGCACCGCGCGCTTCAGATCGACAATTTGGTCAATTATTATCTGCTTGGTGCCGGACATGTTGATCATTCAAGATAATCTATGCGAAATTTTCCCTATTTTTTACTGAAATGGAGAAGAGAAACTACTAATTTCGCAGAAAGTGTAACGCAATGAGTCAGGCGCCGCCAGAACACTACTTCGCGCGTAGGCGTGTCATCGCCTTAAGGCATCGAGGCAATGTAGCGAACAAGATGATTCAGTATATTGGCGCTTTGGCGATGTCCAAGCGCATTGAACAATGCAGCGTTGTTGGCGTTTCGATCCCGGAATGGGGCATTGAAATTCCAGACGATACGCAAAGTCAAATTTTTCTTGACAACATAGATTTGTGGACTTGGGATGCCTTTCGGCCTCACGTTGGTGAGATTTGCCGTCTTGCGAACAGAAGCGAGTCGGTACGAATAATGATGGCTGACCATCTGCAAAGGATGGAGTTCCTTGACCCACCTCAAGCTTATCAACCACTTTTCCCATACAGTTCTCCAGAACGGAAAATTGGCGAGGGTGATCTACTAATCAATATTCGAACTGCCGAAATCCTACAAGGCATAGCTCACTATCCGCTTCTTCCGATAGACTTCTATGAGGATGTGGTCGCTTCGACGGGACTGAATCCGGTGTTTGTCGGACAGCTCGGTGATTCAGAGTATGTACGACAACTTAGATCCCGCTTCCCAAAAGCTGTCTTCTACGACAGCCAAGGAGCCAGGGCCGACTTTGATTTGATTCGTTCAGCAAAGAACATTGTCGTCGCGGTCAGCACGTTCTCTTGGTTAGCGGCATGGCTTTCCCAGGCGCAGACGATCTTCCTTCCGCTCAGTGGTTTCTACAACCCGGCGCATCATCGCGAGGTCGATCTGCTGCCGATCGATGATCCTCGTTATAGATACTTTCTATTTCCGTTGAACTATGGAATTCCGGAGGAACAGAGCCTGGAATACCATCGCCGGATATCAGGTAGATGGAAAGAGATATCGCGCAATCAGGTTGCGCTGCTGAAGACTTCCGCTCCATTCCTTCGTGTGCCGAGAGAGAATTACGACAGCGGCTTGCCGTCGAGAACCGCGCAGGGGTCTGCCATCACCTTCGATTCCATCTGGTACGCACATCGATACATCGACGCTGCAATGGAGATAAGCGAAGGGTGGTTCGAGGATCCACTGCACCACTATCTCGAAGTTGGTAGGCTGCGGGGCTATCAGCCGGTTCGCCAATTCGATGGACATCCTCCCATAGATCTTTCGATGCCCAACCTCGCGCTCAGGAAGCGAGCGACACAAAGTTCGTTGAGCCAGTGGTCCGTTGGATCGACCTTGGAAGAAGACGCGGGGAATGCAGTAAATGGAAATCCAGCAAAAGCGCTTGGATTTCATACTGAAAATATCGAAACCCCGTGGTGGATGGTAGACCTTGAAGAACCCTCTCAAGTGTTCGCCATTCGGATATTCAACCGAGACCGTATTCCGGAATGGATGCAGCGCCGAACGTCGCCCATTGTAGTCGAAGGCTCGAATGACGGCGCGCTCTGGAAGCTGATATTCAGCACTGAGCCCGGTCAAATCTTCGGCGGATATAGCGCTGGAATGCCACTGGTGTGGTCCTCTGACTTACCTGTGGAAGCACGCTACGTTCGGATTTCGATCCCTCGCAAAGAGTATCTCCATCTTTCCGAGGTGGAGATTTACGGTCGCCAACAGCGCACAATCCACGGGACAGGTGGATGATACGCGGGTTCCGCGCCCGGCAGATCAGTCGGCGGTCTGAAGTGGAACAGAAAATGCAATTCGGGCGGCGGTCGTTGCCATGCGACTCCAGCAGTCAAGTCCGTTCCTTGGGCACCAAGAAGTAGTTGTCATCCATAGGTAGGGATTCCTGGATCATATAGTGAAAAGCGCTGCACCAGGCCTCGAGTTCCTTGCGAGCCTGAGGCCAAACCTCGACCAGCAGATTTGGCCGCCGGAGCTCGATTGTATTCTTCAATCCCTTGAGCACTTCAAATTCAGCACCTTCGACGTCAATTTTAATGAATCCAATCGGCTTCTGATACAGAAGATCGTCGCCGGGAATGCATTTCACGTCCCCAAGGTCGTCTGACAACATTTGAGCGCCACCAATATTTCCGATTGATGGATAATGTACGCGCATTGTCCCAGATTTTGACGACAGCGCCAAACCAAGATGGTCCAAATTGACTTTCGAACATCCGTTGAGTGACATATTTATCCTAAGTATGGCTATCGCAGCTGGATTGGGCTCGAACGCGATCACCTCGGATGGATTACAAAATTTTGAGAGGAAAATGCAGTGATTGCCAATATTGGCACCTATGTCGACGAATGTTTTTTCCGGTAGACATTGACGCCTGATGAGGTTGAGCGCCTCACGATCATAAAAATCTCCACGTAGCAGCAACGATTGAATGTAATCGGCTCGGTTCGATATAAAGAAATTCACTATCTGACCGTCAATCCGATGCCTAACTATCGATCCGCTTACCTCGGAAGCATCATGCCGAAAATGGAACAGCTCCCAGCTTTTGCACTCTGTTCTCGAGAGCGAAACGCGGCCATCCGGTTCCGCGCTGAGGAACAATCCGCTTTTCTTCAGCCCGAATTCCTTCTTGTTAAAATTTACGAGGGAAAATGAGTTGATACTATCGTCATAGTTACTTCCATCATTCTTTTTGAAGGAAAACCCATTTGAGTATGAAGAAAGTCTAACTATATCTTGATTGAAGTATGCGTCGGAGAGTTTGGGATCTGATTCTCCGCCCTCTGGCATCAATACAGTATTGAAAGGAGTGGCCTCAAAAGGCCCATGTCGGAGTTCGTTTGAGCTCGGATCGACGAACAACGTCGTACCATGTGAGGTGAAAAGGCGGCTGGCCGAGCCGATACGATCAGGATCCGTATTCATGACGATGATAGCCTCTCTTGGTTCCATCGCAAGGTAAGCGACTTTCCGAATTTTGCCAAAGACGAGCGTCATGCTGAAAGGCGATATCAGAAGGACTTGGAGGGCAGATCGAATATGAAACGGCGTGATTTCATCCTTGGCGCAGGAAGCGCACCAATGCTATTTGCTCAGCCCAAGTTGACCTGCTGGGGCGTTACTCCTGCAATGGCCGCTCCCTCCACCCTCCTCACCGCACCCATCGAGCTTGCCGGCGACTGGGGCCGCATGCTGGAGGGCGCGGCAGATCAGGTCGTCGAGCGCATGCGACATGCATGCCTTGACGGCGTCCGGCTGCTCTCCGACCGCCAGCCGACGCGGCTGCGTGTCGACGAGCACACTTCCGGCACGCCGGCGATCTGGCTGCATCCGGACGGCAGCAGCATGGCCTGGATCATCGTCGATATCGGCGAGCGTGACTGGTCGAAGCTCGCCTACCAGTTCGGCCACGAGCTCGGCCATGTACTCTGCAACAGCTGGCAGGCGGACGCCAAGCCGGCGGCGCCCTGCCAGTGGCTCGAGGAAGCAATGGTGGAGGCCCACTCGCTGCGCGGGCTCGGGCGTCTGGCGAAAAGCTGGAAGGAGGCCCCGCCCTTCGCCGGCGACAACGCCTTCGGCGATGCCATTGCCAAGTATCGCGAAAACATCATCCGAAGCTATACCGCGCTTGCCGACAGCCAGGGGCTCACCAGCGACGCCGCGGCGTGGTTCGCCGACCATCGCAGCGAGATCGAAATACCCGGCCTCAATCTATTCGCCCAGGCGATGTCCGTGACCATCCTCACCGAATACGACCGCGCGCCGGACTGCGTCGAGGCACTGGGTGCACTCAACCGCTGGCCCGGCCGCACCGGTCTACCGATCGCGGAATACCTCGGGCGATGGGAGGCCAGCTGTGCCGAATTGCGCGCTTCGCCCGGATTGCCAATCCGCCTGCGTGAGCTGCTGCACGTTCCGCAATGGACCAAGTGAATAGCATCTCGATGTCTTGTCTCGCTGACTAGCGAGCTTCGACCAGCGCCAGACATGCAGGCCAAGGATGGTCCGGCATGAATCATCGGCATTCCATCCCGATCCAGATTGCCAAATTTTGGTAGAGTGATTATACCAGTTGATAACATGACGATTGGTTGGTCGATCGTTGGACATCGGGAGTAGTGATACATGACGACGATTGCACTGTTCGGTGCCGGCGGGAAAATGGGTTACCGCCTGTCGACCAATTTTCGCGGCTCGCCTTACACGATACGCCATGTCGAGGTCAGCGAGGCCGGCCGCGAGCGACTGAAGTCGGGGCTGGGTTTCGATGCCGTCAGTGCCGATGACGCGCTCAAAGGCGCCGATGTGGTGATCCTGGCCGTTCCGGATACACATATCGGCAAGGTCGCGGCGAGCATCGAGAGCAAACTCGTGCCAGGTACGATGGTGGTGGTGCTCGACGCCGCGGCACCTTTCGCCGGCCATCTGCCCAAGCGGCCGGACCTGACCTATTTCGTCACCCATCCCTGTCATCCGCCGATCTTCAACGACGAAACCGACATGGCGGCCAAGAAGGACTATTTCGGCGGCGTCAAAGCCAAGCAGCACATGGTTAGTGCGCTGATGCAGGGCCCGGAAGAGGACTATGCCAAGGGTGAGGCGATCGCCAAGATCATCTGGGCGCCGGTGATGCGCTCGCACCGCGTCACTGTCGATCAGATGGCGCTGCTCGAGCCGGGTCTTTCGGAGACCGTCTGCGCCTCGCTGCTCGTCGTCATGAAAGAAGCCGTCGATGAAGTCGTTGCGCGCGGCGTCGACAAACAGGCGGCTCTCGATTTCCTGCTCGGCCATATGAACGTGCTTGGCGCTGTCATCTTCGGCGAAACCAAGGGCGTCTTTTCCGACGCCTGCAACAAGGCGATTGAATTCGGTAAGCCGGTGCTGATGCGCGACGACTGGAAGCGGGTCTTCGAGCCGGAAGAGATTGCCGCCAGCATTCAGCGCATCACCTGAAGCGAGGTTCAGGCGGAACGGCCGGAAGGGTCGAGACCTTGGATAAAAACCGCGCTTGCGAGAGTTTGGGCAGTCGACGCCCTCGTGAAAACGCGCTCATCAGGTACATATCATCTGAATTTGTGATTGACTCATTATACCAGTTGGCTTAGCTATTTCTTAAGCTCAGGCCAAGGCTTCGCAGGGAATTCGTGGCCTGGACGAGCGGAGGACTGCCGGGGGCACGACGGCCCGGGTGATGCCGGCAAACAAACGGTTTTTGAAACTGAGACGATCCGCGGTCTGAAATGCCGACAGCGGCCTGAATTGTTTTTTCAAACGGGAGGACTTCATGAAACTGACACGCAGAATGACACTGGCGGCTTTTGCCGGCATGCTGGCGCTTGGCACGGCCGCCCCCGCCTATGCGGCCGATCTCATTGCCATCATCACGCCCTCGCACGACAACCCGTTCTTCAAGGCGGAAGCTGTCGGCGCGGAGGCCAAGGCCAAGGAACTCGGCTATGAGGCGCTGGTGCTCGTCCATGATGACGACGCCAACAAGCAGTCCGAGCTGATCGACACGGCGATCGGCCGCGGTGCCAAGGCGATCATCCTCGACAATGCCGGTGCCGACGCCACCGTTGCCGCCGTGCAGAAGGCCAAGGACGCGGGCGTGCCTTCGTTCCTGATAGATCGCGAGATCAATGCCACCGGCGTTGCCGTCGCGCAGATCGTTTCCAACAATTACCAGGGCGCCCAGCTCGGCGCGCAGGAATTCGTCAAGCTGATGGGAGAGAAGGGCAATTTCGTCGAACTCGTCGGCAAGGAATCCGACACCAATGCCGGCATTCGCTCCAAGGGTTATCACGACGTCATCGACGACTATCCAGATCTGAAGATGGTTGCCCAGCAGTCGGCCAACTGGAGCCAGACCGAAGCCTACGCCAAGATGGAATCGATCCTGCAGGCCAATCCGGACATCAAGGGCGTCATCTCCGGCAACGACACGATGGCGATGGGCGCCTATGCCGCGCTGGTCGCGGCAAACCGCAAGGACGTCATTGTCGTCGGCTTCGACGGGTCGAACGACGTGCGCGATTCGATCACCGCGGGCGGCATCAAGGCGACAGTCCTGCAGCCGGCCTTTGCGCAGGCGCAGATGGCGGTCGAGCAGGCCAACGACTTCATCAAGAACAAGAAGTCGCCGGCCAAGGAAAAGCAGCTGATGGACTGCCTCCTGGTCAATGGCGACAACGCCCCCAAGCTGGAAACCTTCGCGCTGACCAACTGAGCCGGCGTGACATGAATAGCGAGGGGCGAATCTCGGTTCGTCCCTCGCCGCCATTTTCTGCGGATGCCGACCATCATGCCGAGGCCGCCATGCTGAACAAACCGACCTGGCCGATCCTTGCCGTGACACTCGGCATCAGCCTTGCCGCCTGCAAGATTCTGCCGACCCCCTCGGGTGATAGCGGCGGCGCTGCCGCCTTCAATCCCGACAAGATGGTCGAGGCGTTGTGGGCGGCGAAGGTGGTGCCCTATCTCAGGCAGAAAGCCGGACCGTTTCCCGAGGTTCATGCCCTGGCGAAAACCGATCCGGCGGCTGCCGGCGCCAAATACGGCAATCCGAACAAGCAGGCGAATTCGCCGTGGACCTTCGCGGTTCGTGTTGACGGCAAGATCGTTGCCGCAAACACGGGCTCGCGCGCGGCGACGATGGATATCGATGTCGACGGCGACGGCAAGGCGGATGCACGCGTGCAGATCGGACCAGCCATGCGCGGTACGGCGCTGCGCGACAGCCTCGACTTCGTCCAGTTCAACGACTTCACCAACCAGATCGACTTCGCCCAGTTCGGCAAGGCGTTCAACGCGTATGCCGACAAGACCGAGCTTTCGAAGCTGCCGCGTGAAGCGCTGGAAGGCCGCACCGCCAAGGTTCTCGGCGCCTATACGCTCGAAGGCAGCCAAGACCTGCCGCTGGTGACGCCGGCGGAGGCAGAAATCGGGCCGCGGCCATGAGCGATCACGATGTCATTCTGAAGCTGGAAGACGTCTCCAAGGTCTATTCCGGCACGGTTGCGGTCAAGCGCGCGAATTTCGAGGTGCGCAAAGGCGCGGTCAATGTGCTGGTCGGCGAAAACGGCGCAGGCAAATCGACGCTGATGAAGATCATCGCCGGTGTAGAACGACCTACTGCCGGTCGGATCCTCCTGGAAGGGGAAGAAGTTTCCTTCTCGTCGTCCGCCGACGCGGTGAACCGCGGCATCGGCATGGTGTTCCAGGAGTTGAACCTGTTCGGCAATTTGACCGTCGCCGAAAACATTTTCGCCACCCGCGAGATCACCAACCGGTTCCGCAAGATCGACCGCAAGCAACAGGAGCGCCGCGCCGCGCAATTTCTCGAACGCCTGCAGGCCGGGATCCGGCCCGACATGCTGGTCGAGGACCTGCGCATCGGCCAGCAGCAGCTGGTCGAGATCGCCAAGGCGGTTTCGCTCGATGCGCGCATCCTGATCATGGACGAACCGACTTCCGCACTGAGTTCCGCGGAAGTCGAGATCCTGTTCAAGGTGATTGCCGACCTCAAAGCGCGCGGTGTGGCCATCGTCTACATCTCGCACCGGCTCGAGGAGCTGATCCGCATCGGCGACTACATCACCGTGCTGCGCGACGGGCACATCACCGGCCAGGAGGAGATGAGAAACGTCGACACCCGGTGGATCGTACGGCAGATGATTGGGTCCGACGCCAAGGATTTCGCCAAGGCCGATGGCCATGTTCCAGGCGAAGAAATATTCCGCACCCATGACATCTGCCTGCCGCGTGCGACCGGCGGTCTTGCGGTCGACCACGTCTCGCTGTCGCTGCGCGCCGGCGAGATCCTCGGCATCTACGGCCTGATGGGCGCGGGACGCAGCGAGCTGTTCGACTGCATCATGGGCCGCCATGGCCAGGCCACAGGAACGATCTTCATTTCCGGCAAACAGGTCAAGGAGCGCGACACGACGCGGCGCATCCGGCGCGGGCTGGCGCTGATCCCCGAAGACCGCCAGCGCGAAGGGCTGGTGTCGATCCTCTCCGTTGCCAGCAATCTGACGCTGGCCAGCCTGTCGCGGTTTGTCCGCCTGTTTCATATCCGCGGCGGCCCCGAAAGGCAGGCGGTGGTGCAGATGGTGCGGGAACTGGCGATCAAGGTTGCCGATCCGGCACAGGAGGTCTCATCGCTGTCCGGCGGCAACCAGCAAAAGGTGGTGATCGGCAAGGCACTGCTCACCGGCCCGAAGGTGCTGCTGATGGACGAGCCCAGCCGCGGCATCGATGTCGGCGCCAAGGCCGACGTCTTCCGCACCATGCGCAAACTGTCACGCGACGGATTGGGCATCCTGTTCGCCACCTCGGACCTCGACGAGGTGATGGCGCTGTCCGACCGGATCGCGGTGATGAGCAATGGAAAACTGACCGGCATGTTCGATCGCGCCGAGGCGACGGAGGCCGCCCTTGTCGCCGCCTCGGCGCTTGGCCACGGCCCGGTCCCGCACACGGAGTACACCGCCCATGACTGACATCCCGGCCAAGGCGGCTATTCCCTCCGCATCGAGCGGCTCGCTGCTGCTGACGCTGATGAAGGCGAGGACCTTCATCGCGCTGATCGCCGTGCTGGTCTTCTTCTCGATCGCGGCACCGAATTTCCTGTCGACCGCCAACCTGATCCTGATGTCGAAGCACGTGGCGCTGAATGCGTTCCTGGCCATGGGCATGACCTTCGTGATCATCACCGGCGGCATCGACCTGTCGGTCGGCTCGATCGTCGGCCTGTGCGGCATGGTGGCCGGCTATCTCGTGCTCAACGGCATCGACCTGCAGATCGGCTACACCATCTATTTCAACGTCGTCGAGATCGCGCTGATCACGCTGGCGGTCGGCATCCTGATCGGCGCCGTCAACGGATTGCTGATCACCAGGCTGAACGTCGCGCCGTTCATCGCCACGCTCGGCGTGCTCTATGTCGCGCGCGGCCTGGCGCTGCTGTCGTCGGACGGCCGCACCTTCCCCAACCTTGTCGGCAAGCCGGAACTGGGCACCACCGGGTTCGGCTTCCTCGGCGCTGGCCGGCTGCTCGGCCTGCCGGTGGCGATCTGGATCCTGATCGTCGTTGCGCTGRCGGCCGCCTATCTGGCCAAATACACGCCGCTTGGCCGCCATATCTTCGCGGTTGGCGGCAACGAACGGGCGTCGCGAATTTCGGGCGTCCGTGTCAACACGGTGAAGATGTTCGTCTATATGTTCTCCGGTTTCTGCGCGGCAATCGTCGGCCTGATCATCTCGTCCGAGTTGATGGCCTCGCATCCGGCGACGGGCGAAAGTTTCGAGCTCAATGCCATCGCGGCGGCGGTGCTCGGCGGCACCTCGATGTCGGGCGGTCGCGGCACGATTGGCGGCACCATAGTCGGTGCCTTCGTCATCGGCATTCTTTCGGACGGGTTGGTGATGATGGGGGTGAGTTCTTTCTGGCAAATGGTGATCAAGGGCCTGGTCATCATCGTCGCCGTCGTCGTCGACCAGGCGCAGCGCCGGCTGCAGAGTCGCGTGACATTGATGCAGATGGCAAAGGCAGGCTGAGCATGGTGGAATTGCGCGGAGCGCTGATCGGCTGCGGTTTCTTCGCCGTCAATCAGATGCATGCCTGGCGCGACATCGCTGGCGCCACGATCGTCGCCATTTGCGACCGCGATCCCGACCGGCTGCGGATCGTCGGCGACCAGTTCGGCATTACCAGGCGCTACACCGACGCGATGGCCCTGTTTGATGGCGAGAACCTGGATTTCGTCGATATCGCCACCACGGCGCCCAGCCATCGTGCGCTGGTCGAGATGGCGGCGCAACACCGCGTGCCGACGATCTGTCAAAAACCGTTCGCGCCAACGCTTGCCGATGCCAAGGCGATGGTGAAGGCATGCACCGATGCCGGCCTGCCGCTGATGGTGCATGAGAATTTTCGCTGGCAGTCGCCAATCCAGGCGGTGCGCGCCGTACTCGACAGCAACGAGATCGGCACGCCGTTCTTCGGCCGCATCTCGTTCCGCTCCGCCTATGACGTGTTTTCCGGCCAGCCCTATCTGGCAACGGGAAAGCGCTTCATTATCGAGGATCTCGGCATCCACATCCTCGACATAGCCCGCTTCCTGCTGGGCGACGTCTCGACGATCACGACGCGAACGGCGCGCATCAACCCTGCTATCGCAGGCGAGGACGTGGCGACCATGCTGATGGACCATGCCAGTGGCGCAACCTCGGTGGTCGACTGCAGCTACGCCACGACGCTTGCCGTCGAACCGTTTCCCGAAACGCTGATCGAGATCGACGGAAGCGACGGCACGATCCGACTGGCGCAGGGATACCAGCTCACCGTCACCGGCAAAAGCGGCACGGCGGTCAGCGACGTCTCGCCGCCGCTGCTGCCCTGGGCATCGCGACCCTGGCACAACATCCAGGAAAGCGTCGTTGCCATCCAGCAGCACTGGGTCGACTGCCTGGCGAAGGGAACGGAGCCCGCCACCTCGGGCGCCGACAACCTCAAGACCTTCGCACTGGTCGAGGCCGCCTACGCCGGTGCTGCAAGCCGCGAGCCGGTGCAGCTCGACACTTTGCTCAGATGACCGCCGACACCTTTCACCTCTACGGCACGGATGCGACCGAGGTCGAGCCGGTCAGGCTGAGCGCCGGTGCGCTCAGCGCCGACTTCGTCAACGGCAATCTGCGCACCGTCCGCCATGGCGGTACCGAAGTGCTGCGGGCCATCGCCTACATCGTCAGGGATCGCGACTGGGGCACTTACGAGCCCGAACTGACCGACCTTGCCATTGACCAGGGCGATGACACTTTCTCGATCCGCTATTCGGCAAGCTGCACCGGGCCGGACGCAAGCCGGCTCGGCTTCCGCGCCACCA
The DNA here is from genome assembly GCF_056404515.1 of Mesorhizobium sp. P2_C7. Lineage (NCBI taxonomy): Bacteria > Pseudomonadati > Pseudomonadota > Alphaproteobacteria > Hyphomicrobiales > Phyllobacteriaceae > Mesorhizobium > Mesorhizobium sp. P2_C7. Next base: position 19,918 of record NZ_JBFUDW010000014.1, read on the forward strand.
TCAAGGGCTCCTCCGATGGCCAACTGGTCTTCGACGTGAGCGCCCTTCCCGAAAGCGATTTCGAAACCAATCGCTGCGGCTTCTGCGTCCTGCATCCGATCGCCGGCCTCGCCGGCAGCCCGGTGGCGGTCGAGCACACCGACGGCACCACGGTCGCGACCAAGCTTCCGCTGCTGATCGACCCGTGGCAGCCCTTCAGGGATTTGCGTGCGATCACGCATGAGGTGCGGCCAGGCGTCAGTGCCGAATGCCGGATGGAAGGCGACGTGTTCGAAATGGAGGACCAGCGCAACTGGTCGGATGCCTCTTACAAGACCTATGTGCGGCCGCTCGCTTTGCCGTGGCCCTATGTGCTGCCGGCCGGCCAGCCCCTGCGCCAGACAATCAGCCTGCTGATCACCGGTGAAGGCAAAGCACCGGCTGCCGCCGTGGCCAACGAACCGGTCCGCGTTAAGCTCGGCGAGGCCGGACCGAGGAAGCTGCCCGATGTCGGCATGGTCATCTATCCCGAGGATGTCGAGACGGCACCGGCGACCCTGTTGACGCTGTCGACACTCGGCCCGCAACAGCTGGTCCTCCACTACGATCCAACGCGCGGCCATGGGCTCGACGCCTTGCGATCCTTTGCCCGGCTCGCGGCAGCCTACCCGGCCCGGACGACGCTCGAATGCGTCGTTGCCGGCGTGGGCGATCTCGATGCTGAATTTTCAGCCGTCGCCAGCATGGTGCACCAGGCAGGGCTAGAACTTTCGGCCATCGCCGTCTCGCCTTCGGTCGACCGGCAGTCGACGCCGCCGGGGAGCGCATGGCCGGAGTGCCCGCCGCTGGAAACCGTCTATGCCGCCGCCCGCCGCGCCTTCCCCGACATCCGTCTCGGCGGCGGCATGTTCAGCTATTTCACCGAACTCAATCGCAAACGCGTGCCGGCCGACCTGCTCGACTTCGTCACTCATTGCACCTGCCCGCTCGTGCACGCGGCCGACGATCTCAGCGTCATGCAATCGCTGGAGGCGCTGCCCTTCATCACCCAATCGGTACAAGCGATCTTCGGAGAAACACCCTACCGGATCGGCCCGTCGACGATCGCCATGCGCCAGAACCCCTATGGTGGCGCGACCAAGGCCAATCCCGGGGGACAGCGCATTGCCATGGCCGACCGCGATCCGCGCCATGCCGGCCTGTTCGGTGCCGCATGGACGATCGGCTATGCGGCACGCGTCGCACCGGCGGGGCTTGAGATGCTGACGCTCTCCGGCTTGACAGGGCCGTTCGGCGTGCTGGCGGGACCGGGCGAGCCAGCCGCGGAAGGATCACCCCGGCCGATCTTCAGGGCTATCAAGGGGCTTTGCGAACTGGCCGGCCTCGCACATGTTGCGGCAACGACGAGCGATGAGACCAAGGTGCTGGCACTGGCCGGGCGCTCCGCTTCCGGTCAGACCATCGTGTGGCTGGCGAACCTGACAGCGGAGGACGTACCGGTCGACATTTCAGCGCTTGGCAGAGGCCACCTGGTCATGACGCCCTACGCGATCACCCGGTTCGGCTGACACTGCGGATTCACTTTTCGGCGTTCATCACATAGAGCGCACGCGAGCGCTCGAGGTGCTTGATCATCGCCTTCTCGGCGCCGTCGGCATCCTTCTTCTCGATGCGGCCGATGATCTCTTCATGCTCGGTCAGCGTGAACTTTTCCTTGCCGGTCCAGATCAGCATTTCGGTGTGATATTCCTTAAGCCAGCCCAGCATCGCCTCGCTGATGGCGACGTAGATCGGGTTGCCCGAAATCGCCGCGATCTGGGTATGAAACTTCATGTCGGCGGATATGAAGGCTTCGGAATCACCGCGAAAGCTGCGCTGCTCGGCGACGGTTGCGCGCAACCGCTGCACATCCTCGGCGGTGGCTTTTTCGGCTGCTTCCCTGACCATGCCTCGCTCGAAGAAGATGCGGGCGTTCTTGAGGTGCTCTAGCGTGTCTTTCGACGACGACAGGATGATCTTGGCTGCGCCGTCGACCTGCCTGATGATCGACTTGGCGGTAAGCTGCAGCACCTTGGCGCGCTCGCCATGCGAGATCGCCACCAGCCCCATATTGCTCAGCGCCTGCATCGCCTCGCGGATCGCCGGACGGCCGACCTCGAAGCGTTCCATCAGTTCGCGCTCCGAGGGCATGTCATCGCCCGGCATCAGTTCGCCGCTGGTGATCAGGCGCTTCAGCCGCAAGAAGACCTCGTCGGAAAGCTTGCGCCGGACAATCGGTTCGGAACGGTTCATCGTCACGAATCACTCCCTTGATCCGGCCTATCTAACACTGCCGCCACAATTCCCGGAAATTGCGGTCGGGTCGTCCCGACCAAACTTCCGCTCGGATATCTCTTGCAATACTTATGTACTCATTATACCAGATTTCGAGCATCGGTGAACCTTTTTCGAACGCCCGGGCTTGAGACGGCGGACCATGATCACCCTCACCTATCGCATCGAAACATCAGACAGCATCGAGGTGCTGGCGGCAAAGATCGCCAGCGACCAATCGACCGGCACCTTCGTTGCGCTGCCCGGCGAGACCGAGGAGTTGAAGGCCAGGGTGGCTGCGCGCGTCCTGGCGATCCGGCATCTGCCCGACGCCATGCAGCCCTCGATTCCGGAAGCCGGCGATGGACCGTTCAAGCGCGCCGATGTCGACATCGCATTTCCGCTCGACGCGATCGGCACCGACCTTGCGGCGCTGATGACCATCGCCATCGGCGGTACCTATTCGATCAAAGGGCTGTCCGGCATTCGCATCGTCGACATGAAGCTGCCTGAGCAATTCCGCGGCGCGCACCCGGGCCCGCAGTTTGGCGTCGCCGGCAGCCGCCGGTTGACTGGTGTCGAGGAGCGCCCGATCATCGGCACCATCGTCAAGCCGGCGCTGGGGCTGCGGCCGCACGAGACGGCGGCGATGGTGGGCGAGCTGATCGAAGCTGGCGTCGATTTCATCAAGGACGACGAGAAGCTGATGAGCCCGGCCTATTCGCCGCTGGCCGAGCGAGTGAAGGCGATCATGCCGCTGATCCTCGACCACGAGCAGAAGGCCGGCAAGAAGGTGATGTATGCCTTCGGCATTTCGCATGCCGATCCGGACGAGATGATGCGCAACCACGATCTGGTGGCCAGGGCCGGCGGCAATTGCGCGGTGGTCAACATCAATTCGATCGGCTTCGGCGGGATGGCGTTCCTGAGGAAACGCTCCAGCCTGGTGCTGCATGCCCACCGCAATGGCTGGGACATCCTCACCCGCCACCCCGGCCTCGGCATGGACTTCAAAGTCTGGCAGCAGTTCTGGCGGCTGCTCGGCGTCGACCAGTTCCAGATCAACGGCATCGCCTCGAAATACTGGGAGCCGGATGCATCCTTCGTCGAATCCTTCAAGGCGGTGACCACGCCGATCTTCTCGCCCGATGATTGCGCTCTGCCCGTGGCGGGCTCGGGCCAATGGGGTGGGCAGGCGCCGGAGACCTACCAGCGAACCGGCCGCACGGTCGATCTGCTCTATCTCTGCGGTGGCGGCATCGTCAGCCATCCGGACGGGCCGGGCGCCGGCGTCCGCGCAGTGCAGCAAGCCTGGCAAGCGGCGGTAGACGGCATTCCGCTGGCGGACTTCGCCCTGACCCATCCAGAACTGGCACGATCGATCGACAAATTCGGCGATGGCAGGGCGGCCTGACGCCATGCAGAACCTGCTGCTCAGCTACTATGGCGACGATCTCACCGGCTCGACCGACGTCATGGAAGCGCTCGAGCTCGGCGGCGTGCAGACGGTGCTGTTCATGCGCCAGCCCGACAAGGCCCAACTTTCGCGTTTCTCACATTGCCAGGCCATCGGATTGGCCGGCACCAGCCGCAGCGAGACGCCGCACTGGATGGACACGCATCTCAAGGACGCTTTCACCTGGCTGAAGACGCTGAACGCCGCGATCTGTCACTACAAGGTCTGCTCGACCTTCGATTCCAGCCCGACGACCGGCAGCATCGGCCGGGCGATCGAGATCGGCCGCTCGGTGTTCAGTCAGGACAGCGTGCCGCTGCTGGTCGGCGCGCCGCAGCTCAAGCGCTACACCGCCTTTGGACACCTGTTCGCCGCCTATCGAGACCAATATTTCCGCATCGACCGCCATCCGGTGATGAGCCGCCACCCGACGACGCCAATGGATGAATCCGACCTGCTGATCCACCTGTCGCGGCAGACCGGGCTTGCCTCGGGATTGCTTGACCTGGCAACCCTGCAATCTGCGTCACGGTCGCAGGCATTCGATCGCCTCGTGGCGAATGGCGCGGCCATCGTGCTTGTCGACGTCGATAGCCACGGGACCCAGGCACTGGCCGGCAAAGAGATCTGGCGCATCCGCAAGCCAGGTGGCTCCTTTGTCGTTGGCTCGTCCGGCATCGAGTACGCGTTGCTGGCCGAATGGGCTTCGAATGACATCGTCAGCACTGGACCAGGCTTCACGCCGCCGGGTGCTGCCGACCGGATCGCTGTCGTATCGGGCAGTTGCTCGCCGACCACCGAACGACAGATCCGGTATGCCCTGAGCGACGGTTTCGACGGCATCGAGGTCGATCCTGTCGAACTCGTTTCGGAGGCTTCCGAGCAGGTGATCGCGCGTGCGGCGGCAAGCGGCCGCGCCAGCTTGCAAGCCGGGCGCAGCGTCATCCTCTACACCGCGCTTGGCCCCGCCGCCGACAGGGGCGCCGAAATCGACCGGCAGGAAGGCGCCCGCCACAAGCTCGGCCGCGGTCTCGGCGAACTGCTTCGCGCGCTGACGATCGAACAGAAACTGCGGCGCGTGGTCATCGCCGGCGGCGATACCTCGAGCCATGCGCTCGGCCAGATGGGCATCGACGCGCTGACGGTGCGGATGCCGCTGCCTGCCTCGCCAGGGTCCCCGCTATGCCTCGCCCATTCGCGCATTGCGGCGATCGATGGACTGGAGGTTGCGCTGAAGGGCGGACAGGTCGGAACCGACGGCTATTTCAGCGCGATCCGCGACGGCCTCGGTGGTTGACAGAACAGTCCCCGCGCTAACAACACTTCTGTGCGGGTAAGCCTCAGGATCCTGGACTGTTCACGCCCGAAAGCGCGGCAATCACAGCGGCCGTTACTTCGGCGGTGTTGGCTGCGCCACCGAGATCCGGGCTAAGAAATTCTCCTCGACCGGTGACGGTTTCGATCGCAACCATGAGACGTCGCGATGCAGCCTGCTCACCCAGATGGTCCAGCATCAAGCTCGCCGTCCAGAACGATCCAAGCGGATTGGCGACGCCCTTGCCGGTAATGTCGAAGGCCGAACCATGGATGGGTTCGAACATCGACGGACGATTGCGCGACGGATCGATGTTCGATGTCGAGCCGATGCCGAGCGACCCGCCAAGTGCCGCAGCCAGGTCGGAAAGGATGTCCGCGTGGAGGTTGGTCGCCAGAACCGTGTCGATGCTGCCAGGCTTGTTGACCATGCGCTGGGTCATCGCGTCGACCAGCATCCAGTCGACAGTCAGACCAGGGTGGTCGCGCACCACTTCGCGCACGACTTCGTCCCAGAGCACCATGCCATGGCGCTGTGCATTCGATTTTGTCACCACGGTCAGCAGCTTGCGGGGGCGCGACATGGCAAGGTCACAGGCAAAGCGGGCGATCCGTTCAATGCCGGTGCGGGTGAAGACGGCGACATCCATGCCGACCTCGATCGGCAGGCCGCGATGGGCGCGACCGCCGACGCCGGCATATTCGCCCTCGCTGTTCTCGCGGACGATCACCCAGTCTATCTGCTTACCGAGCTCTGGCCGCAGCGGACCGGTCAGTCCGGGCAGCAGACGCGTCGGCCGCACATTGGCGTATTGGTCGAACCCCTGGCAGATGGCCAGACGCAGACCCCAGAGCGTGATGTCGTCGGGAAGGTTCGGATCACCGACCGAACCGAAATAGATGGCATCGAAGCCCTCAATCTGAGCCAGACCATCTTGCGGCATCATGCGACCGTTGCGGCGATAATAGTCCGAGCCCCAGTCAAAGCGCTTGAAATCGAAGGCAAGGCCTGGCTCGACGTCTGCCAGCGTTTCCAGCACCTTGACGCCGGCCTCAACCACCTCCGGGCCGATACCATCGCCGCCGATGACAGCGATCTTATGCGAGGACATTTTCAGATTCCTTCTCGATGGCAGCGACGATGGCGCTGGTCATTCCTTCGGTGTTGGTGGTTCCGCGTATGTCGCCCGTGCGCGTTTCGGGCCGCGAGAGCGCGGCAATGGTGGCTTGCGCCATGATGGACGCGGCGGCGAGCGCCTCGGCGATGCCGCGGTTGTGGCCGAGCCACTCCAGCAGCATGCGGGTGGATTCGACCATCGCATAGGGATTGACGATGCCCTTTCCGGCAATATCGGGAGCAGACCCGTGCGCCGCCTGCGCCATGGCTATGTTGCCTTCACCGATACACAGGCCTGGCGCCATGCCGAGGCCGCCGACGAGACCTGCTGCCTCGTCGCTCAGTATGTCGCCGAACATGTTGGTGGTGACGACGACATCGAATGTCTGGGGATCGCGAAGCAACCGCATGGCGAAGGTGTCGACGATCACCTCATCGACAGCGACGTCAGGGAACTGCTCTGCGGCCCGGTAGCACTCCTCCACGAACATGCCGCAGCCGAGCTTGAACACGGTGTCCTTGTGAACGATCGTCAGCTTCCTGCGCCGGGTTCTGGCAAGTTCGAGTGCGGCCTTGGCCACGCGATAGCTGCCGGCACGGGTGATGACGCGGACCGAAATGGTCGTATCGTGCGTTGGACGAAATTCTCCCGAACCGGCAACCACATTGCGATCCGGCTGGAAGCCCTCATTGTTTTCCCGAACGATGACGAGATCGACATCGTCGAACAGCGCGCCAAGTCCGGGAAACGAGCGCGTCGGACGGACGTTGGCGAAAAGGCCGAAGTGCTTGCGCAAGATGGGATGCGGGTTGATCGCGCCAATCACCTTTGGATAGGCGCGATGTCCGATCGGACCGAGTATGAAGCCATCGAGTGTCGAAAGCGTCTCGAGCGTGCCGTCGGGCATCGTCGAGCCGTGTGTGTCGAGTGCCGTGCGGCCAATCGGCATCGGTCGCCAGTCGATGTCGAGACCCGTTCGCGCCGCGGCGGCCCGGGCGATGCGCACGGCAGCGGGCACGATTTCGTGTCCGATATCATCGCCATTGAGGATGCCGATCGTGAGATGGGCCATCGAACCAACCTTTCTGAATGCCGGCTGCGGCGCAGCGCCACGAAGACCGTCAGCCGGCCTTGGCGACCAGGGCCATCAAGCGTTCGAGCGAGGGCTGTTCTTCGAGGTCACGCACCAGCGCGACGACCTCGTCGGCTGCCGAACGGGCAAGGCGGGCATGAGCCGCGTTGTCCCGGAACTTGTCGGCGACCTCTTCATAACTCATCGGATTGGCGGGGCTGCCTTTGCCGAAATCGGCTTCGCCATGGATGACGCGGCCATCATTGAGCGTGACGTCGATGATCGTCGTCATCTTGTGATAGCCTGCCTTCTCGGCCTTTTCGTCGATGACGAAATCCACCTTGTCGATCATGGCCTTGACGTCGTCGCGTTGGGTTGCTGCATCCGTAAACTCGCCAAGCCCGGCCTTGCCGTCGAGCAGCAGGATGGCCATGCAGAATTCCATGGAGAACTTGGCCTGCAACTCATCATGCGGATGGTGATGGATCAGGGCGTTCGGCATGTTGGAATTGGTGCCGATGCGAACGTGCTTCACATCCCCGGCCTTGATGTCATTCTCACGGATGAGGCGCGCCATCTCAGTCATGCCGGGATGGGTCAACGACCCCGAGGGATGCGGCTTGATCGAGATGCCTGGGTTGGCGAACGTCCAGGGAGCGCCGAGGCGTCCGCGAATTGCGTTCTCATCGTAACCGCCGCCGGCTGCCTGGAAGAACCCGCGCGGGGCCTCCAGTATCTTGTCGGTGGCAGTCCATCCATGGGCGGCGAACTGTGCGGCGGCGACACCGCTTTCCGATGCGCGCCCGGCATGGAACGGCTTGGTCATCGTGCCGAAATTCTCACGCAAACCAGCCGACTGGCTGCCTGCGATCGAAAGCGCCCGCGCCGTGGTTTTCGCGTCGAAACGCAAAAGCCACGCCGCAGCCGCGGCCGCGGCAAACGTTCCGCAGGTGGCCGTCGCGTGAAATCCCGTCTGATAGTGGCGTGGCGCGATGGCCTCGGCGATCTTGCACTCGACCTCGACGCCGAGATGATACGCCAGCATGACCTGCTTGCCCGAGGCGCCCACCTGTTCGCCAATGGCCAGGGCCGCGGGCAATGCCGGCGCCGTGGGATGGGTCAGCAAGCCGTAGACGCGATCCGTGGCGACGGCCAGCTGGGTGTCGTCATAATCATCGGCATGGATGCCGACACCATTCGCGAATGCCGCAAAGCGCGGTGCAACCTTGCGGCCCGCTCCGATTACGGTCGCGGCGCCCGGCATCAGTCCAAGCTCATCGAGATGGCGGCGGACGAGGTCGCCGCTTTGCGCGACCGAGCCTGAAAGAGCCAGCCCAATGCCGTCCAGTATCGACTTCTTGCCAAGGGCCACGACGTCGTCCGGCAGATCTTCCGGAGTGGCCGACGCGACGAATTCCGCCACATAATTTGTGAGACCTGCAGGTGCGGTGTCGTGCATTGATAGTCCTCTCCATCGAAATTGTAGCGGCCCAACCAGGCATCGAGTTCAAGCTCGACTCCATGTCATGGCCGCCTGATGCAGAAGATTAGGAAGGCAGTTTTGGTAAACTGTCAACAATTTTTTGTTGACAGAGCACGCAAGTTTTCAGTTCGTCGACGGTCGCTACCGTCGGCACGCAAATGCTGTCGCGGTATCTGTCCTCGACCTCGACTACAGGTATGGGGTGGAGAGTCGCCCCTGCGGGGGTCAGTCGGAGCCGTGGCGCAAAGCGACGCTGGCCCTGCGCGTTCGCGAGGTGCCATTGACGATATGCGCCCGCCCGGCCGTGAAAGCCTGTTGCGGATCGCGGGCGGCAACAGCCTCAACTATTGCCCGATGCTCGCGGTTGGATATGTCGAGCACGTCGCCACTCGCCAGGGCTCGATACCGCTGGATATGAAGCTCGCGAGCGAGGCCGAGATAGATCTGGGCCAGGCGTGCGTTGCCACACATCCTGGCCAGTTCGGAATGGAATTCGAGATTGACCGGGTAGTACTGGCTCACCTCACCGGTCTTGGCCAGCGCGTCCATGCGGTCGACGAGCGCGCGCAGCCTGGCGACCTCGGGGTCGGTGATCCTCTCGGCAACGCTCATGGTCATGCAGGCGAAGATGTAGGCACGGGCCTCCGAGACATCACGGGCTTCGTCTTCGCTGAGTTCACGCACGAAAAACCCGCGATTGGGAATCACCTGGATCAGCCCAAGAGCGGCCAGCGCGCTGCACGCTTCGCGGATCGGTCCCCGGCTGACCTTGAGTTGCTGGGCCAGGGCGTTTTCGTTGATCCTCTCGTTGGGTGTGAATTCCCCCTCGACAATCATTCGCTCTATTTCGTGCTGCACGACATTGGCAAGCGAGCGCGTGCGCAAAAAGTCGATCGGCGAAAATCCCTGCATGTTCTCGGTTTCGTTAGCCATGGGCCTGAATTCCATTCAATGCGCCACGGAAGATACCGCCTGCCGGCCCCGATGGCCGCCAACGCGTTGCCTGCGCATCATCCATGGTTTGGTCTCCCTCATCGAATTGATGCCGACGCGTCCGATCGAACCCATGACTGAGACGATACTTCCTCTTGTCAAGCGAAACGCCGATAATTGCTGTGGAACCAGGCTGTATCCTATCAACTGCCACTCCTCGGAGCCGCGCCGCCGAGAACCGGAACCTTGTTGGCTATGAAGACGACCGTGAACGAAACCACCAGCAGCAGAATACCAAGCACCGAAATCGCGCCGTAGTCGCCGCTTTCGTTGAGGTCGTAGATGATGACCGAGACCAGTTTGGTCTGTGCCGTCGTCAGCAGGACCGTCGCCGACAATTCCCGGATGGTGCCGATGAAGACGAAACACCAGGCCGCGATCAGGCTGGTGCGCAACAATGGCGCGGTGATCTGCCAAAGGGTCTTCAGCCGGGTGGCGCCGAGAATCCGGCTGGCTTCCTCCAGTTCCGGATGCACGCCATGGAAGGCCGATGACAGTTGCTGGTAACCAGCCGGAAGCTCAATCGTCAGGAATGCAATCAGCAGGATCCACAGCGTGCCGTAGAGGCCGAAAGTCGGATTGGCGTAGGCCAGGAAAAGACCAACGCCCAGCACAATGCCCGGAATCGCAATCGGCGCGGTCGCCAGCATTTCGAGCAGCGAGGCGCCCGGCACCGCGCGGCGCGCAACCAGATAGGACACGACAAGGGCTATGCCCGTCGCGATCGTTGCCGTAGCCAGACCGAGGATCAGGGTGTTCCAGATGGCGAGCCGCGTGCTGGAGAATTCGAACAGCACGAAATTGAAGTTATGGAGCGTCAAGGAACTCCAGCTGAGCGGTTCGGAAATGTTGTGGGTCAGCGCCACCTTGAGCAAGGCCAGGTAGGGGAACAGGATCGTCACGCACAGGATGAAAAGGACGTATGCGCCCGCCAGCCATTTCCAGTTGCCCAGCTTTACACGCCGGGGGGTGCCGCTCTTGCCGCCGAGCACGGTATAGCCACGGCGCCCAAGCAGCCATCTCTGCCCCCACAGCAAGAGCATTGTGACCACAAGCAAAGGCACCGCGCTTGCTGCCGCGAGATCAAGCCGTGGAGGAAACTGGAAGAAGCTCCAGATCTTTGTGGTGAGAACGTGGAACCCGGCAGGCAGCGCCAGGATCGCCGGCGAACCGAACATGGTGAAGGCCTGGACGATGGCGACCAGAGACCCGGCGAGCATCGCCGGCAGCACCATCGGCAGGGTCACCCGCCGCAATGTGGTGCCTGGTTTGCCGCCGAGGATCGCTGACGCTTCCTCGAGATCGGATGGCACCTTGTCGAAGGCGTTGGCAACGAGCGTGAAGACGAAGGGGAACGAGTAGCAGGTGACCGCGAACACCAGTCCGGTGAAGGTGTAGATGTTGAACAACGCCTGTGATTGATCGAGGCCAAATGCCCAGCGGTAGATGTTGTTGAGGATGCCGCTGTTGGGCGCGGCCAGCATCGCCCAGGCAATGGCACCCAGGAATGGCGGTGTCACGAAGGATGCAGTCACTAGGCTGCGGACCAGGCGCTGCCCCGGCATGTCGGTGCGCGCGACGAGCCAGGCGAGTGGTGTGGCCACCAGGCAAGAGAACACGCCGACGCAACCAGCCATGCCCAGCGATATGAGGAAGGCCCGGCGAATTGTGGCATCGGTAAAGAGACGGGCCAGGTTCGCCAGGGTCGGTGAACCGGCCTTGTTGGTGAGGGCGTAGTATCCCAGCCAGAACAAAGGCAGCAGGACCAGCACACACAGAACCACTGCGAGCAGCAAGAAGAGCGGCGTCGACAAATCGAACCTGCCGAGGTGTCGCCTGTTGGCGGTATCGGGGGACAATGCAGCGATGGTCACCTGGTCACCTCTGAGTTTTGATCCGACGTCGGCGAGTCAACCGCCGATCTGCCCAGGGATGTGGCGATGTCGCCGGTGACGACATCGCAAGATCCTCATTCTGGCACCGATCAATGGTCGGTGCCGAGCCTTTGCTTACGTGCCGAAATACTCTTCGTACTTCTGCTTGATCTCTTCGACGGCATCCCGAACGTTCGACGGATCGGAGTCGAGAAGCTTGATCTGGGAGAGCGGCGTGCGGTTGGATTTCTCCTTCACGTCCGGGCGAACCGAGCGCAAACCGCCGAAATCGTCGTTCAACTGCTGCGCTTCCTGCGAAAACATGAAGGAATAGAACAGCTTGGCTGCGTTCGGATGGGGAGCATAAGCCAGGATCGCGGCGTTGCCGTAAGCGATCGAGGTTCCCTCCGCCGGATAGACCGCCTTGATCGGCACGCCTTTGTCCTGGAGGATGAAGACGTTGTATTCGTTGCCGTCCGCCTGGATCGGGCGTTCGCCCTGGGCGAGAACCTTCGGTGGCTCCGTCGAGGACTGAACCTGCATCACACCCTGCTTGCCCAATTTCTCGAAATAGTCCCATCCGAGAAGCTGGCTGAGTGCGTAGGTGGCGGTCATCACGTTGCCGCTGTAGCCGGGGTGCGACTTGACCAGCTTGCCTTTGTATTTGGGATCGAGCAGGTCAGTCCAGGTCTTCGGCGCGTCTCCTTCCTTGACCAGATCGGTCCTGTAGGCAATCACCGTCAGCGTGGCGCGGAAAGCCGCATAGAAGCCATCTGGATCACGATCCTTTTCCGGCCACATCTTGGCGACATCCTCCGGAACGGCCGGCGTCAGCCAGTTCTGCTCCTTGAACGTCAGGAAATGCGATGCGTCGGAGGTTTCGATGATGTCGGCGTTGTGGATGCCGCTCGAATATTCCTGACCTATGCGCTGAAAGACGCGCTCCGAACCGGCCCTTTCCACCTGGACCTTGATGCCTGGATAGTGCGCCTCGAATGCGGCGCCCAGTTTCTCGGCGACCTGGACATCGGTGGAGGTGTAGTAGACCACCGACGCTTCCTTGGTTGCCGCGGCAACCAGGTCGTCCGTAACTTTGTAGGGTTCGGGCGGACCGGCCCAGGCCAATTGACCCCATGCCAAGGCTGCTAAAAACGCGCCTGCTGCGACTTTCTTATTGGACATTCTCTCTCTCCCTAGTGTGCGAGCGCCCGGCAACGATCAGGTGGGCAATGAAGCCAAATTTGCTGGTTTTCCGGGACCGCGACATCGACAGGCGCGATCGCCCGCACGGTTTCGCCACCTGATAGATTGACAAGATAATCGCGATGCGACCCGAGATAGACTTGGCGCACGACCTTTCCGGTGGCCCAGTTGCTCGGATCGCCCTTCGGTTTCTCGTTGGTGAGATGCAGATCGTGATGCCGCACGGATACGGCGGTCTGGCCGTTGGCGGCATAGTCGCCGCTGCCACAGCGCAGCAGTAGACCGTTGCCGCATTCGACGGTGTCCGTTCCGACCCGCTTGCCCTTGAAGATGTTGGTGCCGCCGATGAACTGTGCAACGAACTCCGAACGCGGCCGCTCGTAAATGTCTTCGGGCGAGCCGGCCTGCTCGACATTGCCCTGGTTCATCACCACGATGACATCGGCAGCGGTCATGGCCTCCGTCTGATCGTGCGTGACATAGACGGTCGTGTAGCGGAACTCGTCGTGGAGGCGGCGGATCTCAAACCGCATCTCCTCGCGAAGATTGGCATCGAGATTGGAAAGCGGCTCGTCGAGCAGCAGCGTCTCCGGCTCGATGACAAGGGCCCTCGCCAGGGAAACACGCTGCTGCTGACCGCCCGACAACTCGCCCGGATAGCGCTCGGCCAGACTTTCGAGCTTGGTCGCCTGGAGGATGCGGCCTGTCTTTGCCTGAATATCGGCCTTGCCCATGCGACGAAGCCGCAAGCCGTAGGCGATGTTCTCGAACACCGTCATATGCGGCCAGAGCGCATAACTCTGGAAGATCATCGACATGTTGCGCGCTTCCGGCGGCTCGCTGGCGTGGGGCGACGACACAACACGGCCGCCGACGCGGATCTGACCGTCCGACGGTTGAACGAAGCCGGCAACCAGGCGCAGGGTCGTGGTCTTGCCGCAGCCCGAAGGTCCGAGCAGGCACACCAGTTTTCCCTTCTCGATAGCGAGATCGACCGCGTTGACCACCGTCAGCTTGCCGTAGCGCTTGGTCAGCTTATCGAGTTCCACAAAGGCCATCGGTCCTCCCGAAACATTTCCTCACAAACGCGATGCGCTTGTGCCTCCCACTAAAGGTCGGTCTAATTTTGTCAATTGTCAACAATTAACTGACGACTATCTGCACGAATTGCAAAGCGCTGCCATCTGCGTTGTATCGAAATGGCTTTGCGGCGCGCTATCCGGCGGCCCACAACAGCCCGCAAAAGACCAACGATCCTGCGGCCATCAGCGTCAGTGGACCCAAACGAATTGTTCGCGCGGCAACGGCGACCACGATTGCCACGCACCAGGCAATCCATCCCCCTTTCGCGTTGCTCAAGAGAGTGAACACGCTTGACAGCACCAGCCCGGCGGCGAGCGGGGCCAGGCCATAAATCAAAGCCCCTTGCCATGCCGCATTGGGGCGGCTGTGCCAGAAATGCGCGATCACGATCACCAGCAGCGACGACGGCGCAAAAATCGCAATCGTCGCAACGATCGCGCCCGCCCATCCGGCAAGATGCCAACCCATCAGCGTGACGATCAGGGTTCCCGGTCCGGGCGCAACGCGGGAGATGGCAAACATGTCGAGGAAGGTCTTGTTGGTCAACCAATGCTGGTTGTCGACAACGCTGTGCTGCAGTTCGCCCAGAATGGAGGCTCCCCCGCCGATGGCCATCAAGGACAGAGGCGCGAACACCAGAAACAGGCTGACAAGCAGATTATCGTCTTTCATGGCGGCTTCTTGCAAAGCCGACGCCGATGCCGATGGGTGCAAGCACCGCCACAACGACGAGAGCCGAGAAATGAAAGACCGTCGCGCCGATCAGCGTGCACGTGAAGAGGGCAATTGAAACCGCGTCGACACAGGCATAGCGCATGGCAAGGTAGCCGACTGACAGTGACAAGCCGGCTGCCGCAACCGCCAGGCCCACGAGCATAGCGCCGATCGCGGGATCGGCGCTCAGCCTCAGCACGATATTTCCTATCAGAACTATTGCGACCGCGGGAGGCAACACCACCGCCGCCAGCGCCACCACGGCGCCGACGACACCGCGACATTGAAACCCGAGCCAGAGCGCCAGGTTTGCAACATTGACACCAGGAAGGGACTGGCTGAGCGCCAGCCCTGAAAGAAACTGTTTGTCGCTGAACCAGCGCCGATTCACCACGAATTCCGTGTGCATCATGCCGTTCACACCACCACCAATGCTGGTAATGCCGAGCTTGGTGAACGCCAGGAAGAGCTCAAGGAGGCTTGGTGGGGGCGACGTGTCAGGCGCCAGCGGGACATCCATTTGATCCATGAAACCTCCGATTTTTCCTGCTTTCAAACAAGGGATGTGCCCGATCGCTGCGTCGGCTACACTGTATTCTGTTGACAGTTTGCAGTAAATAGTCGATCACTACCCTATGAGGGCCGAGCTTGAATTTCTCCAGAACCACTCCCTGACGAGCGTCCTTCGACGTGAGTTGGAGACCCTCATCCTGTCGGGAGAATTTGCCCCTGGTGAGCGATTGAACGAGAATTCGCTGGCAATCCGCTTCTCGGTGAGCCGCGGCCCGATCCGCGAAGTCTGCCGCGCGCTCGCCGAAAAAGGCTTGCTCGAACTCGTGCCCAATCGAGGCGTGTTCATGCGCCGGATTGGCGAGGAACAGGCCGCCGAACTCTACGACGTGCGAGCAGGCCTGTTTGCATCGGCGGCGCGGTTGCTGGCGACCAAGGTGACGCCGGAGCAGATTTCGGAACTCCAGAGTTTACTTGATCGCATGGAAGAAGCGGTTCTCGCGAATTCGCTCGACAACTACTATCCGCTCAATCTGGAATTCCACGATTCCATCCTGCGCTTTGCCGGGAACAGCCGGCTGCACAAGGCCTATTCCGAGCTCGTCAAGGAACTGCACCTGTTTCGGGAGCGTGCGCTGCTGCAAGGCGGCGGCCTGACCGTATCCAATATCGAGCATCGCCGCATCGTGGCAGCGTTGGGAGCGGGCGACGCCACGGCAGCCATGGATGCAGCGTTTGCGCATGTGCTGAGCGGCAAGAGCCGCATGACCCTGCCGGCGGCAGCCGACACGGAGCATTCGACCGGCGGTGCCGCCAAAACCACGGACATCGCATGAACGGCGCGCGGGAACTTGAGGGGCGCGTCGCCATCGTGACCGGTGCAGGACGCAACATCGGGCGCGTGATGGCGCTGGAACTGGCTCGAGCCGGGGCCGCGGTGGTCGTGAACGCACGCACATCTCGTGCCGAAGCCGAAGCTGTCGTCAACGAGATCACCGCCGCCGGCGGCAGGGCTACGGCCGTCCTGGCCGACGTCGTCGATCCGAATGCCGTCGACGAGCTGGTCGGCGCGGCTGTCCGGCAGTTCGGCGGCATAGACATTCTCGTCAACAGCGCCGCCGTGCGACGCGAAACCGCGTTCGGGGATCTGAGTTTCACCGAATGGCGCGAAGTGCTTTCGATCATCCTCGATGGTGCATTCCTCACCGCCCATGCAGCGCTCCCGCATCTCAAGAAATCGGGACAGGCAGCGGTGATCAACATCGGCGGTCTGTCGGCTCATACCGGCGCCAGCGGTCGCGCCCATGTCATCGCGGCCAAGGCGGGCCTGGCCGGATTCACCCGGGCGCTCGCCCATGACCTTGCCGGTGAAGGCATCACGGTCAATTGCGTTTCACCCGGCATGATCGACACTCAACGTGCCGGCGGAGAACCCTCTCATCATGCCGGGAAACTGCCGCCTGTCGGGCGGCGTGGAACACCCGAGGAAGTTGCACTGCTCGTGCGCTATCTCTGCGGACCGGCGGCTCGCTACATCACCGGCCAGACCGTCCACGTCAATGGCGGTGCCTTCATGGCGTGATGCACGCCAATCAGCAAGCACGCCGATGCACCGGGCGGGTGCCCGACGGCGATCCAGGGAGATCAAATGATGGACGTTACAGCCATTCTGGCGCGCTATGTCGTGTCGGCATCCGCGGACAGCGTCCCGGCAAACGTCCGGCGCGAAGCGGTGCGCTCCTTCCTCAACTGGACCGGCTGCGCGGTGGGCGGCTCGCAACATCCGAGCGTCGACATTGCCTTGTCGGCGGTGTCACCGTTTGCCGGCAAGGATCAGGCTGCGATCCTCGGCCGCAGCGAACGGCTGGACGCCCTGAACGCCGCGCTCATCAACGGCATCGCCAGCCATGTCTTCGATTTCGACGACACACATCTGAGGACCATAATCCATCCGGCCGGACCGGTCGCCTCCGCGATCCTCAGCCTGGCTCAGATGCAGACGGTGAGCGGGCGTGATCTCCTGCACGCCTTCATCCTCGGCGTCGAGGTCGAATGCCGCATCGGCAACGCCGTCTATCCCGCGCACTACGACATCGGCTGGCACATCACCGGAACCGCCGGCGTTTTCGGCGCCGCCGCCGCGGCAGGCCGCCTGCTCGGTCTCAACGAACAGCAGATGATCTGGGCGCTCGGCATCGCCGGCACACAGTCTTCGGGTTTTCGTGAGATGTTCGGAACCATGTGCAAAAGCTTCCATCCCGGCCGCGCCGCGCAAAATGGACTGCTCTCCGCCGTGCTGGCGCAACGCGACTTCACCTCGTCAAACCGCGTGCTCGAGGCACCGCGCGGTTTTGCCCATGTCATGTCCACCGAGCGGAATTTCGATGAGATCACCAAAGGCCTGGGCGAGAGTTTCGAGATCGCTCTCAACACCTACAAGCCGTTCGCTTGCGGCATCGTCATCCACCCGATCATCGACGGCTGTGTGCAATTGCGCAATGAATTCGGCCTGAAGGCCGATGAGATCGAAAGCATTGCGCTGGAAGTCGACCCGTTGGTGTTGGAATTGACCGGCAAGAAGACCCCGCAGGTTGGCCTCGAAGGCAAATTCAGTGTCTACCATTCGGCGGCGGTCGCCATCATCGAAGGCCGCGCCGGCGAGGCAGAATACAGCGATGCAAACGTGCGCGATAAGCAGGTCATTGCGCTGCGCGATCGCGTCAGCGCGGTGGCGTCGCAAAGCGTCGCTGAAGACGAATGTCACGTCACGATCAAGCTCAGGGATGGTCGCGTGCTCAAGAGGCATGTCGAGCATGCGATCGGCAGCCTGGCGCGGCCGATGACCGACGACGACCTCAACGCAAAGTTCGGCGGACTGGCCGAACCGGTTCTGGGTGCGAAGGCAACGGCGCGTCTGCGCGGCCTGTGCTGGGATATCGAGAGCCTCGAAGACACCGCTGCGATCGCCCAGGCCGCAACCCCGCCTACCTAACAGGTGGGTTTCGCCGACGTCGGCGGCCAGCCTGGCCAATGCAGGCGACCTGTCGTCCCGGGCTTTGAGAAAATTGATCTGGAAGTCAGAGCGCGGCGACGATCGCCTTGCCGCACTCGACGGTGTTTGCAGCGCCGCCGAGATCGCGCGTGCGCAGCGAAGGCTCGGCCAAAACGGTCTCGATGGCCGATACAATCCCGGCAGCCGCTTCAGCATGTCCGAGGTGGTCAAGCATCATCGCCGCCGACCAGATCTGCCCCACCGGATTTGCGATCCCCTGCCCGGCAATATCCGGTGCCGAGCCATGGACCGGTTCGAACAGAGATGGAAAATTGCGGTCCGGATTGATGTTGGCGCTCGGCGCGATGCCGATCGTTCCCGTGCAGGCCGGACCGAGATCGGAAAGAATGTCGCCGAAAAGGTTCGATGCGACGACCACATCGAACCAATCGGGGTGAAGCACGAACTGAGCCGTCAGGATGTCGATGTGATATTTGTCCCAGCGCACGTCGGGGAAGGCCTTCGCCATTTCCTCAACGCGCTCGTCCCAATAGGGCATGCTGATCGAAATGCCGTTCGACTTGGTCGCCGAGGTGAGGTGTTTGCGCTTGCCCTTGGCGGCAAGCTCGAATGCGAATTTCAGCACGCGATCGACACCGATGCGCGTCATGACCGTTTCCTGCACAACCACTTCCCGCTCGGTGCCCGGGAAGATACGGCCACCGATCGATGAATACTCGCCTTCGGTGTTCTCGCGCACAACCCAGAAATCGATATCGCCGGGACCACGGCCGACGAGCGGGCTCGGCACACCAGGCATCAGGCGCACCGGCCGCAGATTGACGTACTGATCGAACTCGCGCCTGAACTGGAGAAGCGACCCCCACAGCGACACGTGATCGGGCACGCCGGCCGGCCAACCGACGGCGCCAAAGAAGATCGCGTCATGCGATCCGATCTTGTCCTTCCAGTCTTCCGGCAGCATCCGGCCGTGACGGGCATAGTAGTCGTAAGAGGCGAAATCGAACCAGTCGAACGACAGCCCGATGCCGAAGCGCGACGCGACTTTTTCCAGAACGCGCACGCCTTCGGGTACGACCTCCTTGCCGATCCCGTCGCCTGGGATGACCGCAATGCGGAAACTGTTGGATTGTGTCATTTTGCTTTCCAGGCTGATCGACGGGATTTGCTCAGGCCGCAGCCTCTTCGCGCTGCGTGTCCTTGTGGCGCGCAAGCTGGGCCGCGAGGCGGACTGCGTTTTCCAGTGCACCTGTCGATGCACTTCCCTTGCCAACGATGTCGAAGGCGGTTCCGTGCGCTGGCGTGGTGAACACGGTCTCCAGGCCCGCCGTGACGGTCACGCCGCGGTTGAAGCCGCGTAGCTTGGTCGCGATCTGCCCCTGGTCGTGGTACATGGCGACGACGCTGTCATACTCGCCCGCGAAGGCCTTGATGTAGATGGTGTCGGCCGGGAAAGGCCCCTTGCAGTCGATGCCGGTTGCAGCGGCGACCTTGACCGCCGGTCCGATCAGGTCGATTTCCTCACGGCCAAACAGCCCGTTCTCCCCGGCATGAGGGTTAAGGGCCGCAACGGCGATGCGCGGTTTGTCCATACCGGCGCGCTGCATGGTGCGGTTGACCAGTTCGATCGCCTCGATGATGCTGTCATGGGTGATCTGATCGAGAGCCGTGCGCAGCGACACATGCGAGGTGACGCGCGACATCCATTGGCCGTCGAGCACGTTCATCTCGGAGAAATAGCCTTTGTGTCCCAACAGATGAGCAAACATCTTGTGCTCGTCGGGAAATTTCCAGCCGCCAGCATGAAGCGCTGCCTTGTTCAGCGGCGCGAAGGTGATGCCATCGACGTCGCCTTTCATCGCCAGCCGCACCGCCTCGGCCAAGGTGTCCCCTGTCAGCTTGCCCGACTCCGGTGAAACCACGCCGCGCGGCAAGGCCGCGGGGTCGATGTTACCAAGGTCGATCACAGGTGTTTCTGATGCATCCCAGTCGATGGATGCAACATCGGGGACGGTCTTAAGCGAAAGCGCTACGCCTGCGTCGCGGGCGCCCATCTCCAGGACACGCCGGTCGCCAAGAACGACAATGCGCGCCACGTCGGAGAGCCTACCGTCCGACAGCACGCGAGCAACGAGCTCAGGGCCGATACCGGTCATATCGCCAAGCAGCAAGGCCAGGCGAGGCAGGGGTGAAGCGGTTTTGCGCGAAGATTTATCTGGATTTTCCATGGACATGCCCCCTTCGGCTCGACGGTGGTGAGGCCACCCGATATCGGCCGCGCAAGGCTGGCTTCGTGACCGCTTTGAAGCCATGTTGCGCCGCATCCAAGAAAAGTCAACTGAAAATTGTTGACAGTATTCAATTTGAAGGCGAGGCTAAGGACGACCTTATCTGGAGAGCACCATGGACAGCCAACACGCCTCGGAAGCCGCCGCCGCATCCTCTATGCCGCCCTTGGAAAGCAAGCATGGAAGCCTGATGGAGGGGTTCTCCTACAGGAGGATCAAGACCAGGGGCGCCGAGATCAATGTCGCCGTCGCGGGATCAGGCCCACCGTTGCTGCTTGTTCACGGCAACCCGTTGACGCATGTCAGCTGGCATCGCATCGCGCCTTCCCTGGCAAAATCCTTCACGGTGGTCGCCATCGACCTGCGCGGCTATGGCGACAGCTCGAAACCCGACGGCGGTGCGGACCATGCCGCCTACAGCTTCCGCGCCATGGGCGAAGACGCCTTTGATGTGATGAGCGCGCTTGGCTTTGAAAAGTTCGCGCTTGCTGGCCATGACCGCGGTGCCCGCGTCGGGTTTCGGATGGTGCTCGATCAGCCCGCCAGGATCACCCGTTTCTGCGCGCTGGATATCATCCCGACCTACCATCTCCTGACCAACGTCACCCTTGGATGGGGGCTGGAGAGCTATCATTGGTTCTTCATGGCGCAGAAGGCGCCCTTCCCCGAGAAGCTGATCTGTGCCGACCTCGACTACTACATCAACTACAAGCTCAACAAGAAAGGCGTGGGCCTGGAGATATTCACGCCGGAAGCCTTCAAGGAATATGCACGCTGCACCACGCCTGAGCAGATCCACGCCGTGTGCGAGGACTACCGCGCGACCGTGACGCTCGACCTCGCCATGGACACAGCCGATTTCGGCAAGAAGACGATCCAGTGCCCGGTCATGGTGATCTGGGGCAGCAACAGCCATGTTGGCCGTCACCTGACGCCGATTGAAGCTTGGACGCCCTGGGCGCCGGACCTCAGGGGCTGGGCCATTCCGACAGGTCACTATCCAGCCGAGCACCGGCCTGATCTGGTCTATGAGAGTTTCTGGACCTTCTTCAACGGCGCTGAGCCGACCCCATATCGCTCCTGATACGGCACCTTGGCCTTCTTGCGTCAGAGCTTCTGCTCTGACGCCCTTCTGAAGGCCGTTTCTCCTCCACGCGGTTCCACGTCCCAATCTTCGCCAGTCCGGCTTGTGATCCGGAGCATCGAGAAAATCCATCCCATGTCGCCAGGCGGCGTGCCGTGTGAGACTTTGCTCTCGATCAATGAATGCCCAATCTGGTTTGAGTACGCTGCCAGGACGTCAATTGAACGGTTCGCTTCAACAAGGTTGTTCGAACGTTCGGGGCGAGAATGACCACCGGTTCGGCCAAGCATGGTGGGGAGTGGTTTGCCCTTCTAGTTCTTCCGACGAATTGACAGTGTGACGATCGAAAGCGGAAAAGCGGACGCAATGACAGCTTAGCCCTGTCTCGCAGTTGACCTGATCCAGGGCCTGAAAGGGAGGTTTGGGAGGATAAGCATGGGCGAGGATCTATCCGGTCATCATGCCGACCGCATTCAGGCCGCGATCGCTTCGGACGCCGCGGCGAAGTCCGCTCTGGTTGCCTCCTGGCGACGGTCTTCCAATTTGCATCGGCTCGATCCGACCGATTGCAGTCCCCCACGCTATCTTACAGAGGCGGAATTCGGAGAGGCCCGGCAACGCAGCGAGCCGCTCATCCGTGCTGCCCAATCGAGTCTGGACCGGCTCTATCTAGCCGTGGGTGGCGTCGGGTGCTGCGTGCTTCTCGCCGATCGTGACGGCGTGCCGGTCGAACGGCGCGGCGCCCCGGTGGATGACGAGACGTTTCATTCCTGGGGCTTGTGGACCGGCTCCGTCTGGAACGAACAGTGCCAGGGCACCAATGGGATCGGCACCTGCCTGGTCGAGCAGCGCGCACTGACAATCCATCGCGACCAGCATTTTCATACGCGCAACACGGGGCTCAGTTGTACCACCGCTCCGATCTACGATCATCAGGGGGATCTTGTGGCTGCGCTTGACGTGTCTTCCTGCCGGGCCGATCTGACCGAAGCCTTCGCCAATCTTATCTCGGTGGCCGTGGTCGACGCGGTGCGTCGGATCGAGGCGGAGAACTTCAGGATGGCATTCCCGAAGGCGCGAATTCTGCTGGCGCCGGTGACCGACAGAGGTTCGGGCGCGCTGATCGCGGTTGATGCGGACGACCTTGTGGTCGGCGCGACCCGATCGGCCCGCCTGGCGCTCGGGATTACGCAACAGTGTCTCGACAGGCCGATGCCCGCCGCAGATCTGCTTGGTTGGGGCGAGAGCGGGCCCGAAGTCCTCGCCGAGGCTGAGCGCGGCGTGCTGCAGCGGGCGCTGGCGCGAGCAGACGGAAATATCACGGCTGCGGCCCAGGCGCTGGGTATCAGCCGGGCGACGCTGCACCGCAAGCTCAACCGCCTGGATGTGCACAGGCCTCACTGACCTTCCGAATCCTCGCATGACTGTCGCAATTCTGCGACACATGCCGCCCGCCCACTGTCCTCGGCACGGTGACAATAGCGGCGGAAATCGCAAGTCTCCCTTCCCAAGCGTCGCATTCCGCGGCGTCATCTCTGGGAGGAAGACACATGAACAAGGTAGAATTCTCACGCTCGGTCAAGGCGCCCTTCGACAAGCGTTACGGCAATTTCATCGGCGGCAAATGGGCCGAGCCGCGCTCCGGCCGCTACTTCGAAAACCACTCGCCGGTGAACGGTCAGCTGCTGTGCGAGGTGGCGCGCTCGGATGCGCAGGACATCGAGGCAGCGCTGGACGCCGCGCACGCCGCCAAGGACGCCTGGGGGCGCACCAGCGTCGCCGAGCGCTCGCTTATCCTCAACCGCATCGCCGATCGCATGGAGGAAAACCTCGATCTCCTCGCATGCGCCGAAACCTGGGACAACGGCAAGCCGATCCGTGAAACGACCGCCGCCGACCTGCCGCTCGCCATCGACCATTTCCGCTATTTCGCCGGCGCCGTGCGCGGCCAGGAAGGCAGCCTTTCCCAGATCGACGACGACACAGTCGCCTATCATTTCCACGAGCCGCTCGGCGTGGTCGGCCAGATCATCCCGTGGAACTTCCCGCTGCTGATGGCCTGCTGGAAACTTGCTCCCGCGCTTGCAGCCGGAAACTGCGTCGTGCTGAAGCCTGCCGAGCAGACACCGGCGGCCATCCTACTCTGGGCCGATCTTGTCGGCGATCTGCTGCCGCCAGGCGTGCTCAACATCGTCAACGGTTTCGGCCTCGAGGCTGGCAAGCCGCTCGCGTCCTCGCCGCGCATTGCCAAGATAGCCTTCACCGGCGAGACCACGACGGGCCGGCTGATCATGCAATATGCCAGCCAGAACCTGATCCCCGTCACGCTGGAACTGGGCGGCAAGTCGCCCAACATCTTCTTCAAGGATGTTGTCGCCGAGGACGATGACTTCTTCGACAAGGCGATCGAAGGCTTCGTCATGTTCGCGCTGAACCAGGGCGAGGTCTGCACCTGCCCAAGCCGTGCGCTCATCCATGAATCGATCTACGACACCTTCATGGAACGCGCCCTCAAGCGCGTCGAGGCGATCGTGCAGGGCGACCCACTTGACCCGGCGACGATGATCGGTGCCCAAGCCTCGTCCGAGCAGCTGGAAAAGATCCTGTCCTATATCGACATAGGCCGCCAGGAAGGCGCCGAGGTGCTGACCGGCGGGTCGCGCAACGTCCTGCCCGGCGATCTGGCGGGTGGCTATTACGTCAAACCGACGGTGTTCAAGGGCCACAACAAGATGCGCATCTTCCAGGAAGAGATTTTCGGACCGGTGGTTTCGGTAACGACCTTCAAGGACGACGACGAAGCGCTGGCTATAGCCAACGATACGCTCTATGGCCTCGGCGCCGGCGTCTGGACGCGTGACGGCAACCGCGCCTATCGCTTCGGCCGCGCGATCCAGGCCGGCCGCGTCTGGACCAACTGCTACCACGCCTATCCCGCGCACGCAGCCTTCGGCGGCTACAAGCAGTCCGGCATCGGCCGCGAGACCCATAAGATGATGCTCGACCACTACCAGCAGACCAAGAACATGCTGGTCAGCTATAGCCCGAAGAAGCTCGGCTTCTTCTGATCCCCTGTTTGGCTCACAGCGCGGCTCCGCGAGGGGCCGCGCCCCCCCTGAATCCGGAAAAGACCATGCATGCGAAGGTCACGGCGACGCCGGCAGCCCTTGAACTGATCGCGGAGATCGTTGCCGAGCATGGACCGGTGCTGTTCCACCAATCCGGCGGCTGCTGCGACGGTTCTTCGCCTATGTGTTATCCGCGTGCCGGTTTCATCGTCGGCGACCGTGATGTGCTGCTCGGCCACATCGAAGACGCGCCCTTCTACATCGGGGCTTCGCAATTCGAGGCCTGGAAGCATACCGATCTCCTTATCGACGTAGTGCCTGGTCGCGGCGGCATGTTCTCGCTGGACAACGGACGGGAGAAGCGGTTCCTGACGCGGTCGACGATCTGCGCCGTTCATAGGTGATGAGGGTGCATCCGGCTGCTCCCTCTTTGTCCCAGCGCAACGAGCATCCCGGAAATCAGATGCAGCATGTCCGCTTCCAAGCGTGGGCAAGCGGCATGAAACACAAATTCAGCGACGATGCGACGATGGACGAAATCATGCACCGGTCGCCGGCGGCCATCCGGGTGGTGCTCCAGCACGGCATGCTTTGCGTCGGCTGCCCGATTGCGTCGTTCCATACCGTTTCCGACGCGGCACGCGAGCACGATCTGAACGAGGAACAACTCGGCTCCGATTTGCGGGCCGCGATTCGAAAGCACCAACCCTGACTAACTTTTCTCGGCGCGGCCTTCCGCGATCAGAAGGAGCCGGTGAGGTTCGACCACGGTCACCCTCTGGCGTCCACTTTTGACCAATCCCTGGTCCTCCCAGGCCGAGAGCAACCGGCTCACCGTATGGAGCGTTGTTCCTGTCATCTCGGCAATGTCCTGTCGAGAGATCGGGAAGTCGATCAGGATTCCTTCCTCTGTCTTCCTGCCAGCCTGCTTGACCAGCTTGAGCATCGCATGGGCGACGCGCTGTTCCACCTGTTCTGTGGCCATCTCGATGACGCGCGTATGAGCGTCCTGCAGCCTGGTGCCCACGGCCTTGTAGGTGTTGGCACTGAAGCTCGGGAAATTTGCTGCGAAGGTCGGCCATAGATGGCTTGCCCAGGCAAGAACCACGCAATCGACGGCAGCGATCGCATTTGCCGGATAGGTGGTGCGGCCAAGCGCGTGGGCGATGCCCATCAACTCGCCTGGACTTATGTACCGCACAGTCACCTCGTGACCGTCCGGGGTTGATTTCACGACGCGCACATGTCCGTCCAGCAGCAGGAAAAAGGAATGTGCTTCCTGCTCCTGCTCGAACACCGGCTGGTCCTTGGCGATCCGGAGCGACCTGGCCTGGCCGACGATGCGATCGAGATCCGTGGCGGCGACGCCCTCAAAGACAGAAAGCCCTGCAATCAGCGAGCGATCGAGGCTAGCCAACTCTGTCCCTCCCAAATTCGACCGCGGCCAATGCATCCAAGCCGGTCTGCCAAAGAGTGTTCTCACGGCGACTGATGCGGGGCAAGGGGCGCATGCTTTGGCTCTCGTCCATGCGCCACGCCACACGAGAAGCTCCAAAGATGTTTTTGCTCATGAGTTTGCGCCAGCGCAAATCGCCAAACCGCCTGATGGCCTAGAAGAAGGCAACGGTTGAAGCCGTGACGAACTCGAGAAAAGGATTTCCAAATGAAACTGCCACTGATCGCCGCGGCCATCGCCCTGCTCTCCATCGCCGGTGCCGCGAATGCCGAAGAACACGTCGTGCAGATGCTGAACAAGGGCGAGAAAGGTTCGATGGTCTTCCAGCCCGCCTTTGTCCGGGCAGTGCCCGGAGATACGATCAAATTTGTGCCGACCGACAAATCCCACAATGCCGAGAGCATCAAAGGAATGATCCCGGACGGGGCTGAAGCTTTCAAAGGGAAGCCCAGCGAAGAAGTAATCGTGAGCCTCACCAAGGAGGGCGTCTATGGCGTCAAGTGCGCTCCACATTACGGCATGGGCATGGTTGCGCTGATCGTGGTCGGCAAGCCCGCCAACCTGGAAGCGGCGCAGTCCGTCAAGCAGGTCGGCAAAGCCAAAACCGTATTTGCCGAACTGTTTGCCGAGGCGACCAAGACTGCCTCCAACTGAGTTTTTTTCAGGATGCCCTCCGGTTGGCGATCTCCCGGAGGCAGAGGCCGGACAGACCGAGGGGAGCGGTCTGGTCCGGCCTATTTCATATGGGTCTCGATTGGCAGTCCGCGACACGATCTTCCCGTCCCCAGCGGTTGCCTTATCCAAGGTTGCTGATCTGGAGCTGGCAGTCAGTGAACCTCGGCCGGCCGGGCTCGGCTGCTCGCCCCGTCAATCGAGCAACGCAACAAATGAAATCGGATTTGCGCCAGCGCAAAGACGTTGCCCGCGAGCAGACTATTCTTAGCGCATCAGATCGGTGAACAAAGGAGATGGAAATGCTTACGAGACGAGAAGCTTTGTTAGGTTCTGTCCTTACCGCGGCCGCAGCCGCGGCCGTTGTTGCAATGCCGGCTGTGGCAAGTGCAGCCGAAGTTGCAAGTCTACCGCGCGAAAAGGTCACCCTCGTCGCGCCGCCGTTCGTCCACGCCCATGACCAAGTGGCCAAGGGTGGTCCAAAGGTCGTCGAATTCACCATGACGATCGAGGAGAAGCCGATGATCATCGATGCCGACGGCACGCAGCTCAATGCGATGACCTACAACGGCTCGATTCCGGGCCCTCTGATGGTCGTGCATCAAGACGACTATATCGAACTGACGCTGATCAATCCCGAGACCAATACGCTTGCCCACAATATCGATTTCCACGCCGCCACCGGCGCGCTTGGCGGCGGCGGCCTGACCCTGGTCAATCCTGGCGAACAGGTCACGCTGCGCTTCAAGGCGACGCGCACGGGGACCTTCGTCTACCACTGTGCGCCTGGCGGCGCGATGATCCCGTGGCATGTCGTGTCGGGGATGAGCGGAGCAGTGATGATCCTGCCGCGCGACGGCCTCAAGGACGACAAGGGCAAGCCCGTTCGCTATGACCGCATCTTCTACATCGGCGAGAACGATTTCTACGTCCCCCGCGACGAGCAGGGGAAATTCAAGAAATACGAAACCGCCGGCGACAATTACGATGATACGGTCAAGGTCATGCGCGGGTTGATCCCCACCCATGTCGTGTTCAACGGCAAGGCGGGATCGCTGACTGGCGACAACGCGATGAAGGCGAAGATCGGCGAAACGATACTGATCGTTCATTCGCAGGCCAATCGTGACACACGCCCGCACCTGATCGGCGGCCATGGCGACTTTGTCTGGGAACAGGGCAAGTTCGCCAACCCTCCGGCCAAGGACCTGGAAACCTGGTTCATCCGCGGCGGGTCGGCTGGGTCGGCGCTCTACACGTTCCGGCAGCCAGGCATCTACGCGTATGTGAACCACAATTTGATCGAGGCGGTGGAACTTGGTGCAACCGCGCACTTTGTCGTCGACGGAACCTGGGACGACGATCTGATGATGCAGGTCGAAGCACCCAAGCCGATCGCCTCGTAAACGGGAGATCCGATCTTCAGTGCAACCTTGCGGCGGAGCCAAAAGGTTGCACGTGCGGCCGGACTTGGTGCCATGCCCTTCGATCCTGTCTTCGCATTCGGAACAACTGCGGCAGCCGCACTGATCGGCTTGGGCATAAACCATGCGCTCGACAGGGCTTCATTGGAATTCCCGCCACCGGTCGCCGTGAGCGAACTTGTGGTCCTGGGACCCGGCTCGTTCGATCACCCACAGCCCGGGGAATTCCTCAAGCAGAACCATTCCGTCGCAGCGCCTGTGGTGCAGGAAACCATCGATGCGCCATTGGCAATCATGAAATACCAGGTAAGCGTGTCGGACTATGGACTTTGCGTGGCGGAAGGTGCCTGCAAGCCCGCCGACTCGCGCAAGATCGGCAACGTGCCGGTCACCGGCGTCAGCCACATCGATGCCGAAGCCTATGCGACCTGGCTGTCAGCCCGCACGGGTGAGGCATGGCGCTTGCCCACGGATGTGGAGTGGGCTTACGCCGCCGGCGAGCGATTCAAAGGTGACATCGAGGGTGGGGAAAGCGACCCGAACAACCCGGCGCGACGGTGGCTGGCACAGTATCGCCAGGAGGCTGCGCTCGGACGCAAACCTGATCCCGAGCCGAGAGCTCAAGGCGCCTTCGGCACCAATTCAAAGGGCCTGTCGGACATTGCAGGCAATGTCTGGGAATGGACCTCGACATGTTATTCGCACGCCACGATAGGCAGCGATGGAAAGCGCACCGCGAGCTCGATCGACAACTGTGGAGTACACGCTGTGGAGGGCTTCCACCGCACCTATATGTCGAACTTCATTCGGGACGGTAAGAGCGGCGGCTGCGCCGTAGGAACGCCGCCCGACAATCTGGGTTTCCGGCTTGTCCGCGACCGGACAGGTTTCTTTCAAACCACCATTCGCAGCTTGGGATTGACCTGACTGCAGCAGAAACAAGAGAGCACGAATGACTTCAAAATCCGCTCCGGTTGACCGGGCACGTCCTGTCGCGGAACAGGCTCTGAACCATAGCGGCGTTGATCGAACTTCGATCGGAAAACTGGTCCGCGAATTCTATGCAAAGGTCAGACAGAACGAGCGTCTCGGTCCGATTTTCGCGCGCGAAATCACCGGGGATTGGGAGCCTCATCTCGAGAAAATGACGGACTTCTGGTGTTCTGTCGTCCTCAAGAGCGGCGACTATCACGGACGCCCGGTGCCGGCGCACCTCAAGCTCAAGGATGTCACCGAGGCCGATTTCGAGATCTGGCAGGCCCTCTTCGGCCAGACGGCGGCCGAACTCTTCGCCCCGGAAACGGCGGCGGTGTTTGTCGACAGAGCCGAGCGGATCGCGGCAAGCCTGAAGCTGGCGATGTTCTTTCGCCTTGGTCCCGCCGCGCCAGGCGCACGCCAATAGGCGAACTTGGCGAAACCCGACCGATTGCTTCAAGGCTCGAAAGGCCAGCGCCAGGTTTGATTTTACGCAAGGAAAGCGTCCCTCGCGGCTCCTAGTTTCCTCGCATGGGTCTCAACCTCTTCGTCGGCACGATCGTCATAAGCCTGACGGTCGTCATTCACACCTTCGGCCTCATTGCCGTCACCCGTGCGATGGGACATCTGGTGGCGCGATTTCGCATGCATGGTCGGCGAAGCCGGGTCGTTGCAATGATCAGCGTTGTGATGGGCCTTTTTGCCGTCATGACGGCCGAGGTCTGGTTGTGGGCAGGCGTGTACCGCCTGCTCGGCGTTCTGCCCGACTTCGAGACCGCGCTCTACTTTTCCACCATCACCTTTTCGACCGTTGGCTATGGCGACGTGGTGCCGGCCCATGACTGGCGGGTGCTGGCGGCGCTGGAAGGCGTGAATGGCTTTCTTCTGCTCGGCTGGTCGACCGCCTATCTGATCGCGGCAGGAACTCGTATCGGCCCGTTCAGGGCTGGCGAGCACTTTTGACCGGGACGGACGTTCAGACCGCTACCGAATGCCTGGCCTTGCCGGCTTCAAGATATTTGTCGAACTTCGCCGCAATGCTTCTGACAAAGGGGCGACTTTCCGCCGGCACGACGAAGCTGTCGCCATCGAGTTCAAGGAACCGCGCAGGACCATCAAGAGCAGTGGAACTTGCCTTGAGCAGAAGCCTTTGGCCGGCTTGGCCAAAGCGCTCCACCAGCTCGATCGCCGAGAAGGCGAAATCGCACATCAGCCTCTCGATGATCCAGCCGCGAACGCGGTCGTCGTCGGAAAGTGCGATACCACGGACAGCCGCCAGCCCACCGTCTGAGACCATGCGCCCATACTCCGCGGTCGACGGCATGTTCTGCGCATAGCCTTGGCGAAATTGACTGATGGATGATGGGCCGAGGCCGATCAGCGTTTCGCAGCGATCCTCCGTGTAGCCTTGGAAATTGCGGCGCAAGCAGCCGGTTCTGGCCGCTACGGCCAACGCATCGTTGGGCTTGGCGAAATGGTCGAAGCCGACGGCTTCATATCCCGCGTTCAGCATAAGACAAGCGGCCAGTTGTGATTGAGCAAACCGCTCCGCCGGACCCGGCAACCATGCCTCGTCGATCATCGTCTGATGCTTCTTGAACCAGGGCACATGCGCGTAGCCGAACAATGCCATCCGGTCCGGTTCCAGGGTCAACGCCTGCGCGACGGTGGAGGACACGCTCTCCCTGGTCTGGTGCGGCAGGCCGTAGAGCAGGTCCAGATTGACTGATTCGACACCGCGCGTGCGAACGCCGTCGACGACCGCTTTGGTCTGCAAAAAGCTCTGCTCGCGGTTAATTGCCTTTTGCACCTTCGGGTCGAAATCCTGGACGCCGAGGCTTGCCCGGGTCATGCCGATCTCGGCAAGCGCATCGAGGCGGGCGTCATCCATATCATTGGGATCGATTTCGACGCTGATCTTGGCGTCCGGAAGAAAATCGAAGCTGGCCCGCAATGCTTTCCCCAGCTCCACCATGTCCTCGGGCTTCAGCATCGTCGGAGAGCCGCCACCGAAGTGGACGGCGCGCACGCCGGCCTTGCCACCGACAATGCGGGCGATAGTGGCGATCTCGGCATGCAAAGAGCGGAGATAGGCGGTTACCGGGTCATAGTGACGGGTCTGCTTGGTGTGGCAGGCGCAGAACCAGCAGAGCCTGTCGCAGTAGGGAATATGCAGATAGAGCGAAATCTCGTCGCCTTTCCCGAGCGCCTCCAGCCAGCCTCGACAGACAGTGGCATCGACCCCCGGATGGAAATGCGGCGCGGTCGGATAGCTCGTGTAGCGCGGCACGTTCTCGCCAAGCCTGGCAGCTAGTTCCGGTCGCATGTCGCCATCCCTTGTGTTTGCATGGCCAGGAAAATGGCCGCGACGGGACGCAAATGCCTTGATTTCGGTCAAAGCCCTTGCACCGGACAAACTGCCACAAGGCGTTTTCAATGGGCCGATGCTATTTTGCCGATACCCTGGATCCTCGGACGATCGTGATGACAGTGCGTGAGGATATTCATAGCGTCGGCATTCCTGTGCTTTGCCAATCATGCGAGGCAAGGCATCGCGGCGTTTGCGGTGCCCTCGACCCCGACCAATTGGTTGGGCTCGCCAAGACCTCGTCAAGGCACAGTGTCGAGCCGGGCAGCGAATTGACCGGCGACGCCGAAACCGTCGACAGCTACTCGAACGTGCTTTCCGGCGTGGTGAAGCTGACGAAGAGCCTTTCGGACGGACGCCAGCAGATCGTCGGCCTCCAGTTCGCGCCGGACTTTCTGGGACGACCTTTCAAGGTGGAAAGCGAGATCAACGCGGAAGCGGCGACCGCTGTCTCCCTTTGCTCGTTTCCGAAGACGGCGATCGAACGGATGATGAAGCAATCGCCGGAGCTCGAGCATCGCCTGCTCAAGCAAACGCTGAACGAACTCGACGAGGCGCGCGACTGGATGGTGACGCTGGGACGCAAGACCGCCGCCGAAAAAGTGGCGAGCTTTCTGCTGATGATTGCCAGAAATATCGATCCCACGCTCGATCCAGCCACCAACGCGACAAGCTTCGACCTGCCGCTCACGCGCGCCGACATCGCCGATTTCCTCGGCCTGACGATCGAAACGGTGAGCCGCCAATTGACCCGGCTGCGGACAGACGGCGTGATCCGGATCGACAACAACCGCCATGTGACGGTGGACAGCCTCACCCGGTTGGAGAGCCGCTCTGGCGCCTAGAGCCGGATGATTTCAGGTTGAATCGACCTGAAAGCTGAATCCGCCTCTAAATCAAAGCGATAGAGCATGATGTCGGCCGAAAACCGCCTCACACTTTTCGGCATCATGCTCTAGTCCCGGTCGACGATCCCGATCATCGGCAGGACGTGCTCGCGTTCAAACGCGATGTGCCGGCGCAAGTTCTCGAACAGGCCGCGCAACATGAAGCCGATGGTTTCGGGATTCTCGACTGTCTCACCATGACCGATGGCCAATAATATTTCGGTCACCTCACTGGCAAAGCATTCGTCTTCCACATGTTCGGCCCGCAATCGCCGGGTTGAGGTAAGGTTCGCACCGCTGCCGGTCAAAGCGGCATCGTAGGCGGGAAAGATGACCGTCTCTTCGTATTGATGAATGTTGCGCAGCAACGGAACGATCGCGTTGGCCGTGCCGAGACATTTCAGACGATCGACGCTGGGCAAGGCGTCTGCAATTCTCTCCAGGGCATCGCAGAGCTGCAGCTTTTCCCTGTGCGCGCGCTTCATCACCGCGGCCGGGACCGCTTCTCTGCAGGATCGATCGGCTGGTGCGGGATTTTCATCGCCTGCTCCGAACAGCGACGTTCCCGGTCCTTTCGTCTGGCTCAACGGCGGCCCCCGGTTGGTTTGCAAGACCACGCTGCCCAATCCGAAAGCGCTGAGCTTTGACATGGATCAAGGCGGTGACACTACGGCTGAGGAATTGGTGTCCAGGCGGATTGGCGTCCGCGCATCGGAATCCGAGGTCGGGGACATGTCATGAAATTCGGCACACAAATCTTCGCTTTGGCCCTTTTTACATTTGCGGCTCTGGTGGCCGCTGGCTTCGGTGTGGACGAGCCCTTCCGGCAGCACATGTGGGTGCTGTTTTTCGTGCTGCTCGGTTTTGTCGCCGTCCTTATCCGCAACACGAGCTTTGAAGCTGCCGCTCCCATCGATGCATCCGCTTACATGGATGGGCCGGTCCGTTACGGCGCCGTCGCCACCATGTTCTGGGGCGTCGTCGGCATGCTGGTCGGCGTGGTCATCGCGCTGCAGCTCGCCTACCCCGATCTCAACATCCAGCCCTGGTTCAATTTCGGTCGTTTGCGGCCGCTGCATACGTCGGGCGTGGTCTTCGCTTTCGGCGGCAACGCGCTGCTTTGCACGTCTCTGTATGTCGTGCAGCGCACCTGCCGCGCGCGGCTGTTCGGCGGCGATCTCGCCTGGTTCGTGTTCTGGGGTTACCAGCTCTTCATCGTCATGGCGGCGACCGGCTATCTGCTCGGCATCACCGAGAGCCGCGAATACGCCGAACCCGAATGGTATGTGGACATCTGGCTGACCATCGTCTGGGTCGCCTATCTCGTCCTGTTCCTCGGCACGATCCTGAAGCGCAAAGAACCGCATATCTACGTCGCCAACTGGTTTTACCTGTCCTTCATCGTGACCATCGCGATGCTGCATGTGGTCAACAACCTGTCGATGCCGGCCTCCTTCCTGGGCTCCAAGAGCTATTCCGCCTTTTCCGGGGTGCAGGACGCGCTGACGCAGTGGTGGTACGGCCACAACGCCGTCGGCTTCTTCCTCACCGCCGGGTTCCTCGGCATGATGTATTACTTCGTGCCCAAGCAGGCGAACCGGCCGGTCTACTCCTACCGGCTGTCGATCATCCATTTCTGGGCGATCATCTTCCTCTACATCTGGGCCGGTCCGCATCATCTGCACTACACCGCCCTGCCCGACTGGGCGCAGACGCTCGGCATGGTGTTCTCGATCATGCTGTGGATGCCGTCATGGGGCGGCATGATCAACGGCCTGATGACGCTGTCGGGCGCCTGGGACAAGCTCCGTACCGATCCGATCATTCGCATGATGGTGATGGCCATCGCCTTCTACGGCATGTCGACCTTCGAGGGGCCGATGATGTCGATCAAGACGGTCAACTCGCTGTCGCACTATACCGACTGGACCATCGGCCACGTCCATTCCGGTGCGCTCGGCTGGGTCGGCATGATCTCGTTCGGCGCGATCTACTACATGGTGCCGAAGCTCTGGAACCGAGAACGCCTCTACTCGCTGCGGCTGGTCACCTGGCACTTCTGGCTGGCGACGCTCGGCATCGTCGTCTACGCGGCGGTGATGTGGGTGTCCGGCATCATGCAGGGCCTGATGTGGCGCGAATACGACGAGCAGGGCTTCCTGGTCTACTCCTTCGCCGAAACCGTCGCCGCCATGCACCCCTATTATGTCATGCGCGCCATCGGCGGGGCCATGTACCTCTCCGGTGCCCTGATCATGGCCTGGAACATCACCATGACCATCCTCGGATACCAGCGCGCGGAAGAGCCGATGCCGGGCTCCGCACCCTCCCTGCAGCCTGCCGAATAAGGAGCCAGAGAATGAGCCTGATGGACAGACATGCACTCATCGAGAAGAACGCCACGCTTCTTCTCGTTGGCTCTCTTCTTGTGGTGACCGTAGGCGGCATCGTCGAGATCGCGCCGCTCTTCTATCTCGACAACACGATCGAGAAGGTCGAGGGCATGCGGCCTTACTCGCCGCTCGAACTTGCGGGACGCAACATCTATGTGCGCGAGGGCTGCTACCTCTGCCATAGCCAGATGATCAGGCCGTTCCGTGACGAGGTCGAGCGCTACGGCCATTACAGCCTGGCGGCAGAGTCGATGTACGATCATCCTTTCCAATGGGGATCGAAGCGCACCGGACCGGACCTCGCCCGGGTTGGCGACCGTTACTCGAATTTATGGCACGTCGAGCACCTTGCCGATCCACGTTCGGTCGTCCCGGAATCGATCATGCCGAGCTACGCGTTCCTCAAAGACGCGCCGATCGACGTGAAAGACTTCTCGACGCATCTGG
Source organism: Mesorhizobium sp. P2_C7 (assembly GCF_056404515.1). Lineage (NCBI taxonomy): Bacteria > Pseudomonadati > Pseudomonadota > Alphaproteobacteria > Hyphomicrobiales > Phyllobacteriaceae > Mesorhizobium > Mesorhizobium sp. P2_C7. The sequence continues at coordinate 55,105 of NZ_JBFUDW010000014.1, forward strand.
TCGCTAACAGGCAGGTCGGCGTCCCCTACAGCGATGACATGATCGCCCACGCCAATGCCGATCTGATGGCGCAGGCCGATCCCAACGCCGACACATCCGGCCTCGAAGCCCGCTATCCCAAAGCCAAGATCGGCGACTTCGACGGCAACCCGCAACAGGTGACCGAAATGGATGCTCTCGTTGCCTATCTGCAGATGCTCGGCACGCTGGTCGATTTCAAGAACTACGACGAAGCCGCCGGCTACCGCTGAGGAGTCTTATCCATGGATTACAATTTGATGCGAGAGTTTGCCGACAGCTGGGGTCTGGTCGCCATGGCGCTGTTCTTTGTCGGCGCAATCGCCTTCGCGCTCCGCCCCGGCAGCCGCAAGCTGGCCGACGAAGCCGCCCGGATTCCCCTTGAGGACGAGTGATCATGAGCGACGAGCACATCGACGAAATCTCTGGCGTCTCGACCACCGGCCACGAATGGGATGGCATCCGGGAGCTGAACAACCCGCTTCCGCGCTGGTGGGTCGTCACCTTTTACGTCACCATCGTCTGGGCGATCGGCTACACCATCGCCTATCCGGCATGGCCTCTGCTGCACTCGGCAACCAAGGGCGTGCTTGGCTATTCCAGCCGCAATGAGGTCAAGAACGAACTGACCGCTGCTGAAGCCGCCAAGGGCAAGTATGTCGCGGCGGTGGAGTCCAAGAGCGTTTCTGAGATTGCCGCGGACGACACCTTGCGCGAGTTCGCGGTTGCTGCCGGTGGCGCCGCTTTCAAGGTCAATTGCGTGCAGTGTCATGGCTCCGGCGCCCAGGGCTCCAGAGGCTTTCCCAATCTCAACGACGACGATTGGCTCTGGGGCGGCAAGGCCGAGCAGATCCAGCAGACGATCACGCACGGCATCCGCTTCGCGTCCGATCCGGACACGCGCCTGTCGGAAATGCCTGCCTTTGGCGATATCATAACCGCTGACCAGATCGCACAGGTGAGCGCCTACGTGGCCGGCCTTTCCGGCAAGGTCCAGGACGCAAGCCTGATCGCGCCCGGCGCCAAGGTCTTTGCCGAAAATTGCGTCTCCTGTCACGGCGACAACGCAAAAGGCAACAAGGAACTCGGGGCTCCAGATCTGACCGACGCGATATGGCTCTATGGCTCCGGCGAAACAGCCATCGCCGCTCAGGTTCGCACGCCGAAGCAGGGGGTAATGCCAGCCTGGGGCGCACGCCTGGGCGAAACCAAGGTCAAGGAACTGGCGGTCTACGTTCATTCGCTTGGCGGCGGAGAATAGGAAGCGGGGGCCTATTCTCATCCCTTCACCGCCCGAGCGACGAGGCCCGGCATGTCCGGGCCTCGGTTTGTTTCGGCAACCCGATTTGACTTGCATCAACGCGCGTGGCGCTGCCCTGCGGCAAGACTTCCCCACGCTGGCGGCCCAGGCATGGGCAGATTGCCGCCCGCGCGAGTGGAGGTGCATGTGCTGGACAATACGCAGGTAGAACGGCTCGAAGCCGAGGCGGTCAACTCCGCCAAAGTGCGCCAGCCGATGTATGCCGCGCGCAAGAAGATCTTCCCCAAGCGGGCCTCGGGCAGCTTTCGCCAGTTCAAATGGCTGGTGATGGCGATCACGCTCGGGATCTACTATTTGACACCGTGGTTGCGATGGGATCGTGGTCCGTTTGCTCCGGACCAGGCCGTGCTGCTCGATCTCGCCAACCGCCGCTTCTACTTCTTCTTCATCGAGATCTGGCCGCAGGAATTCTACTATGTGGCCGGCCTGCTGGTCATGGCCGGCGTCGGTCTTTTCCTGGTCACATCCACGGTTGGCCGTGCCTGGTGCGGATATACATGCCCGCAGACCGTATGGGTCGATCTGTTTCTGGTCGTCGAGCGGGCCATCGAGGGCGACCGCAACGCGCGCATGAAGCTCGATGCCGGGCCGTGGACCGCTCGCAAGCTCGTGCTGCGGATATCGAAGCACGCCATCTGGCTGGTCATCGGTGCGGCGACCGGCGGCGCATGGATCTTCTATTTCGCCGATGCGCCGACGCTGGTCGGCGAGCTCTTCACCGGCACTGCGGCACCCGTCGCCTACATCACCGTCGCCGTGCTGACGGCGACGACCTATACGTTCGGCGGGCTGATGCGCGAGCAGGTCTGCACCTATATGTGCCCATGGCCGCGCATCCAGGCAGCCATGCTGGACGAAAGTTCGCTCACCGTCACCTACAATGACTGGCGCGGCGAACCGCGCTCGCGCCACGCCAAGAAGGTGCAAGCAGCAGGGCAGCCCGTAGGCGACTGCGTCGACTGCAATGCCTGCGTCGCGGTCTGCCCGATGGGGATCGACATTCGCGACGGCCAGCAACTCGAATGCATTACCTGCGCGCTTTGCATCGACGCCTGCGACGGCGTCATGGACAAGCTCGGCAAGGAGCGCGGGCTGATCTCTTACGCAACGCTCTCCGACTACAACGCCAACATGATGCTGGCGACCGCGAGCGGCTCCGGTTCAGTCAATCCGTCGCTGGTCAGGACCGCTGAGGGTCTGTTCTCCGACAAGGTGGCCCATTTCCATATTCGCAAGATCTTTCGCCCACGCACGTATGTCTACATGGGTTTGTGGTCGCTGATCGGCCTGGGCCTGCTCTATTCGCTGCTGACGCGTGACAGGCTCGAAGTCAACGTGCTGCATGACCGCAATCCGCAATTCGTCACGCTGTCCGACGGTTCGATCCGCAACGGCTACACCGTCAAGCTGCTCAACATGATCCCCGAGCCAAGGACGATCGTCGTCACCATGCAAGGCTTGCCAGGGGCTGAAATGAGCGTGGTCGGCGACGACATCCCGGCAGGCCGTTCCTTCGCCATTCCGGTCGAGCCCGACCGCCTGAAGATGCTGAAGGTCTTCGTGCGCCAGCCGGTCGATCAGATCCGCGGCATAGCGCAGACCTTCAAGTTCCGTGTCGAGGACAAGGCGAGTTTCGAGGCGGACGAATACACCGCCACTTTCAACGCGCCGGAGACCGCCAGATGAGCGCGAATACGCAGAAATCCCGCGAATTCACCGGCAGGCACATGTTGGCCATCATCCTTGCCTTTTTCGGGGTGGTGATCGCGGTCAATCTGACCATGGCGACGCTCGCCAACACGAGCTGGACGGGCCTTGTCGTCGAAAACACCTATGTGGCGAGCCAGCAATTCAACAAGCAGGCCGAGGAGGGTCGCGCGCAGGCAGCGCTCGGCTGGACCGGCAAGCTGACCATCGCATGGGGCGAAGTTCGATACGGGCTCACCGACGCCGCCGGCAAGCCTGTTCCCTTGCATGGCGTCAAGGTGCTGTTTCGCCATCCCGCCTACGAGAAAGAGGACAAGGCCGTCACGCTCGCGCTCGCCTCCGGCCAGGAGTTTGCCGCGCAGCACATGCCGAAGGACGGCGTCTGGATCGTCGAGATCGACGCCGATGCCGGTCTGGCGAAACCCTATCGCGACGTCCGCAGGATCATGATTTCCCATGGAGCGCTGCAATGAGCTGTTGTGCGCCGGGCGCTGAAATGGCGCTGGATGTCTCGAGCACCACATCGGTCCTGCCATCTAGCGAGGAGATCAGGCTGGCGAGCCGATCGCTTGGCGATGACCTTCGCCAGACCGATCTTTCCGTGCCGACGGTTTATTGCGCAGCCTGCATCCAGACGATCGAGACGGCGTTGGGAAAACTCGATCGCGTCGAGGGCGCTCGTGTCAACCTGTCGACGAAACGGGTTTTGGTCCGGTGGCGTGGGGACGAGGTTCCACCGTTCGTCGCCGCGATTGGGCGGCTCGGCTACCAGGCGCATCTCTTCGCTCCCGAGGCCGACGCCAAGGACAGGACGCTTTCGGAGTTGATCCGCGCCGTCGCGGTCGCCGGGTTCGCGGCGGGCAACATCATGCTGCTTTCGGTCTCTGTCTGGTCAGGTGCCGAAGGTGCAACCCGCGACCTGTTCCACTGGGTTTCGGCGCTTATCGCCATCCCTGCCCTCGCCTTCGCCGGCGGCATCTTCTTCCGCTCGGCCTGGAATGCGTTGCGCCACGGCCGCATGAACATGGACGTGCCTATCGCGGTCGGGGTGTCGCTCGCCTACGCCATGAGCCTCTATGAGACGGTCAACCATGGCGATCACGCCTATTTCGATGCGTCGGTGTCGCTGCTGTTCTTCCTGTTGATTGGCCGCACGCTAGATCATGTCATGCGGGAACGTGCCCGGACCGCCGTGAAAAGCCTGTCGCAGCTGGCGGCGCGTGGCGCAATGGTCCTGCGCAGCGATGGAGCACGCGATTACCTGCCGGTTGGCGACATCGAACCAGGCATGCTGCTGCTGATCGCAGCCGGCGAAAGGATACCCGTCGACGGCAAGATCGTTCAGGGGGCGTCGGATCTCGACTGCTCGCTGGTTTCCGGCGAGAGCACGCCGAAAACGGTGGCGTCGGGGGAACGGGTTCAGGCCGGTACGCTCAATCTCACCGGCTCGCTGACGATCGAGGCGACAGCCGCCGCGAAGGATTCGTTCCTGGCGGAAATGGTTCGGTTGATGGAGGCCGCCGAGGGCGGCCGGGCGCATTATCGCCGGATCGCCGATCGCGTTTCGGCGCTCTATGCCCCTGTGGTTCACCTGACCGCCTTCGTGACGTTCCTTGGCTGGATGGCGGCAACCGGCGACTGGCATAGGGCGATCACCATCGCCATTGCTGTTCTCATCATCACATGCCCGTGCGCGCTCGGCCTCGCCGTGCCGATCGTTCAGGTGGTCGCCGCGCGGCGCCTGTTCGAGAACGGCATCATGGTCAAGGACGGTTCGGCCATGGAGCGCTTGGCGACGATCGATACAGCGGTGTTCGACAAGACCGGAACGCTCACGCTTGGACAGCCTCGGCTCGTCAATGCGTCGTCGATCGACCCAGCCATAATGGCAATCGCCGCAGACATGGCCGCGCATTCGCGTCATCCGTTTTCGAAGGCCATCGCCGGATTTGCCTCTCCTGGCAGGCAACAAAAGTTCGATGCCGTCACCGAGCATCCCGGGTTTGGGATCGAAGCTGCCGACGCGGGAGCCATCTGGCGGCTGGGCCGACGCGGATGGGCCGGATGGAAGGCCCGAACTGGCGGCGAAGGCAAGCATGGCTATGGCGGAACGGTCCTGACGAAAGACGGCATCATCGTCGCCACCTTCGATTTCGAGGATGCGCTGCGTGCCGACGCCAGGGCGGCAGTCGAGCGATTGAACGATGTCGGGGTGTCGGTGCAAATGCTGTCTGGCGATACCGCAGGCGCCTGCGCCGAAGTCTCGAAAATTCTGGGTGTCGGTGACTTCGTTGCGTGCCTGCTGCCGTCCGGCAAGGTCGAATGCATCGAGACACTGGCGAAAGACGGACACAAGGTCCTGATGGTTGGCGACGGCCTCAACGACACGCCTGCGCTGAGCGCGGCGCATGTCTCGATCGCACCGGCCACCGCAGCCGACATTGGCCGCAACGCGGCGGACTTCGTATTCCTGCGCGAAAGCCTTCTGGCCGTGCCTCTCGCACTGGACGTCTCGCGGAAAGCCGGGCGGCTGATACGCCAGAACATCGCGATCGCGATCGTCTACAATGCCGTCGCCGTGCCGATCGCAATCCTGGGACAGGTCACGCCATTGATTGCGGCGATCGCCATGTCCGCCTCCTCGCTGCTGGTTATTGGAAACGCGTTACGGCTGCAGGGCTTTGGGCCGCACACTCCAGCAAAAAGCACTGCGGCCGACAGGCGCGCCGGCTTTGGTGCACTGGCACGATCCTCATGACGACGCTCGTCTACCTCATACCTGTGGCGCTGTTCCTCGGCGCGCTCGGGCTGGCCGGGTTCCTGTGGGCCTTGAGGAGCGGTCAATACGAGGACCTCGACGGTGCGGCGGAACGGATACTCATCGACCGGGACGACAAGTCAAATTGACGTCCTCGACGCCGGAGATGACGCAGATCAAGGCATGCCCTCGCACAAGGCCCGACAATGATCCGATAGATGTTGGAGGAGGCAGACATGCAAGCCAAAGCCATAATGACCGCTCCCGTCATCGGAATAGAACCAACAGCATCGATCTCCGATGCAGCAGGGTTGATGCTCTCCAAGAAGTTCAGTGGCCTTCCCGTCATTCGCAGCGATGGCACGCTGGTGGGCATTGTCAGCGAGGGCGATTTCTTGCGCCGGGGAGAACTCGGCACCAACCGCAAACGCTCACGCTGGCTGGAGTTTCTTGTGAGCCCCGGAAGAGCCGCCGACGAATATGTTCAAGCCAACGGACGCCGTATCGAGGAGGTGATGACGACGGATGTCGTCACGGCATCGCCGGGCGTACCGCTGCCCGAGATCGTCGAGCTCATGACTTGCCATCGCGTGAAACGCATTCCGGTTGTCGACGACGGGAAAGTCGTTGGCATCATCACCCGTTCCGACATTCTGCGTGCGCTGCTCACCGTCCTGTCGGCCCCTTCGGCAGCCAGGGACGACGAACGGATCCGCCAGGACATCATCGCCGAGCTTGCGACGCAGAAATGGGCCGGCAAGGACATGATCGACGTGACCGTGGACAAAGGGGTGGTGGAGCTGAGCGGCGCCATCTTCGACGAACGCGAGCGCCAGGCGGCCATTGTCGCCGCCGAAAACGTCGCCGGCGTAAAGGCAGTGAAGGATGGGCTTTTCTGCCCGGGGCCGCTGTCGGTGGTGCTCGTCTCTTAGAGCGGTTCATCGTTTCACGGAACCGCTCTATCTATTTGTTTTGACGCAATTCCGGACGGAAATCGTTTCACACTTTTCCTGTAATTGCTCTAGTTCAGCACCAAAGAATTCGCGGACTCCGCATTGCGCGACCCGACATCCGAATTGGCGAAATGTCCGCGTTGAACCTAGATCAAGGCTACCGCTATCAACGGTCGAAGCAGCAACAGGGCGAATAGAACAAGCGCCGCGCCCGCGACTCTGTCTGCTACTTTTTTGCCTCCGTTCAGCCGCCTGCCGAGCAAGATCCACATCGACCCGGTGGCAGCCGTGGTCACCAGGAGCGCGATCCAGAAGAGGCCCAGTTCGTACGGTCCCGCTTCTACCGGCACGATTGCCAGACAATAGATAAAGGCTTTCGGGTTGAGTGAAGTGGTTGCGAGAACCGAAAGGCTATCGCCGCCGTCGGACGTGTCGACCCGGTCGGTGCCTATCAGACGCAGGCCAAGAATTACGAGCCATACAGCTGCGGCCAGCTTGAGCACCTGGATGGCGCCGGACGGCAGCAAGGGTCGCAGCAAAAGCCAGCAGGCCGCGGCGATCCCGTAGCCGCAGGCCTGTGCGACCAGGAGTGTAATTGCCTTCTCTCGCTTGACCGCCCCCGCCATCAGAAGAGCGTTGGTTGGCCCGGGCGCGATAAAGAGCAGAAATGCTTCCAGGAAAAATAGAGTGTCCAAAACTGCCTGGTCCCGTGGATGCAAATGTATCACAGAAGAACTCGGTTTGACGCGTTGACTCTCGTCAACCCCAAACGTCGAACGGCATTCGCAGACCTCTTTGCTGCAAGCAAGCTATAGGACACTAAATACGCACCAGCCCGTGTCTGGCGCTGAAAGCACTATCGGCGGCCGGCCGCATGCTGCAGCCGTGCGATCAGGTCGCGGTTACGGCAGTAATCCGGCGGATCATCCGCTTGCCGGTGTTCGTCGAGCCAGTTCGAGCATTCATCCTGGTGTCCGCAGGAGCGGCAGCGGTCCACCGCCCGATTTGTAACGGCTGCGTGGTCCGCGACGATCTTCAATTGTCTGTCGACGCCGAGCTTCCGCATCATACGGCCCATCAGGGCTGTCCTTGCGTCCACTGAAATCAGGTAGTCGAGAAAGGTCACGTCGGTCACTCCTATTTCTCAGCCATCTTTCCCAGCCATCATCGCCATGTTGGCGACCACTACATTGATCTCGGTCAACAGCGCGACGCACGCTCGGCCATCGTTCCAGCTTGTGACTGCGTGTGGCGACTTGAAGAAGCTGACGCGACACGCGTTCAATAGGACATCAAGCGATTGATGCCGTTGTCCTCGATCAGCGAGCGGGTGACGCCGCCGAATGCCCATTCCCGCAAACGGCTATGACCATAGGCGCCGGAGACGATCAGGTCCGCATGGATCGAGCGCGCGAATGCCAGCAGCCGGTCGCCGTCGGCCTCGCCGGCGATCAGTTCGGTCCGTGCCATGATGCCGTGATGCTCAAGAAAAACCGCCACGTCGGCGAGACTGTCGCGAATGCTTTCGTCGCGGTCGGTATCGATGGTGGCAACGACAACTTCGTTGGCCTTGGCCAGGAAGGGCAATGCATCCACCATCGCCCGTCGCGCTTCCCGGGTGTCCTTCCAGGCAACAAGCACGGTTTTCGCCATGACATGCTCGACATTGCTCGCGGCGACCAGGACCGGCCGTCCAATTCCAAGTGCGAGGCTGCCGACATCCACGGCGCGAAACACATTTTCGCCTTTCCCGCTGCCGGTAACGACAAGATCGGCGGCTCTGGCCGAAGCGCTGAGGAAGCGGGTTGGGCTGCAAACGGCTTGGCCCCATTCGCTAAAGATCGAAGCGGGAACCAGTTCCTCGAATTCGGCACGCAGTTCGGCAAGCCGTTTTTCGATCTCCGTGCGCTGGATCTGCATGATCTCGCCTTCGTAGACCATGCCGTCGCCTGTCGCGACCAGTGGCGGGACATCTGCTGCCGCCAGGCCGATAAGACGGGCTCCAAACCGTTCCGCAAGCTCGATCCCCAATTTCACCATGGCCGCCGGAGGTGCATCCACCGCAAGATTCACGATGATTGACTTGTAGGACATGATGGAGGCCTTTCGCTGGACCGGTGAAATACGATGGTGAAATGGCATCCATCGGCGCTCGACGCCTTGATGCGTGTCAAAGAACCCGCCAATTGCATCCGTGCGAAAAAAGTCGGCCTCGATCCGTTTTGCCTGTACGGAGAGAAGTGATAGTTAGCCTCTCTTGCAGGCGTATCGAGCCCAGGGATCTCAGGTGAGCCAATACGAAGCGCCTATTTTGTCGGCCGGCGGCGCGATGCTGAAATCAGTCTTGTCGCAAATGTTCGAGCAGGCTCCGGGCTTCATGGCTCTGATGCGCGAGCCGGACCATGTCTTCGAACTGACCAATGCTGCCTACCAACGGCTGATCGGCCATAGGCGGGTGATCGGAAAGTCGGTGCGCGAGGCCCTTCCAGAGTTGGAAGGTCAAGGCTTCTTCGAACAGCTGGACCAAGTGTACAAGACCGGCGAACCGTACAGAGGCCAGGGCATGAAGATTGCCCTTCGCAACAACAACGACGAACCGGCAGAAGAGCGCATCCTGGATTTCGTCTACCAGCCGATCAAGGGCGACGATGGTCGCATCACGGCCATCTTCGTCGAAGGCACCGATGTCAGCGAACTGTCCTTTGCGAATGCCGCACTTCGGTTGCGTGAGGATCATCTGCGCTCGATCCTGGCAACGGTGCCAGACGCAATGGTCGTCATCGACGAACAAGGCCACATCCAATCCTTCAGCACGGCCGCGGAAACGCTGTTCGGTTACAAGTCCAGCGAAGTCATAGGCCAGAATGTCAGCCTGCTGATGCCGGCGCCGTATCGTGGCGAACATGATGCCTACCTGCACCGCTATCTGACGACGGGGGAGCGCCGGATCATCGGGCTTGGTCGCACCGTCACCGGGATGCGCAAGGACGGTTCGACCTTCCCCATGGAGCTTTCCGTCGGCGAGATGCACCCGGGAACGGGACGCTTCTTCACCGGCTTTTGCCGCGACCTGACCGAGCGCCATCGGGCGGAAGCGAGAATACAGGAGCAGCAGCAGGAATTGCTCCACATGGCGCGATTTACCGCGCTCGGCGAAATGGCCTCGACGCTTGCACATGAGATCAATCAGCCACTGACGGCCATCACGAACTACCTCAAGGGCAGCCGCCGGTTGCTCGAGAAGAGTACGGAAGAGAACGCCCCTATGCTGCGCGATGCCGTGGAAAAGGCGGCTGAGCAGGCCCTGCGGGCAGGAAACGTCATTCGTCACCTGAGGGACTTTGTTGCGCGGGGCGAAAGCGAGCGTCGGGTCGAACGACTGCCGGCGCTGATCGAGGAAGCTTCGTCGCTCGCCCTGGTCGGCGCAAGGGAGATCGATGTCCGCGTCAGCTACGAGCTTGATCCCGCCGCCGAGCTGGTGTTGACCGACCGCATCCAGATTCAGCAGGTTTTGCTCAACCTCATGCGCAACGCGGTGGAAGCCATGCAAGGTGTACCGCGCCGCGAGTTACACGTGAGGACCGTCGCACGGGAGGATGGGATGGCCGAGGTAAGCGTGACGGATACAGGCACCGGCCTTGCGCCAGAAGTCTCGGTCCAACTTTTCCAGCCCTTCGTCACAACCAAGAAGCAAGGGATGGGGGTCGGACTCTCCATTTGCCGTACCATCGTCGAGTCGCATGGCGGCCACATCTGGGCCGAGCCAATGCCCACCGGAGGAACAGCATTCCGGTTCACATTGCGCATCGTTGAGAAGGAAGAGGTCGCCAATGGCCGGCAATGATCTTGTGCATGTCGTCGACGACGACGTCGACGTCCGCAAGTCGCTTGGGTTTCTTCTCGCCACAGCCGACTTTGCCGTGCGCCTGCATGAATCAGCGACAGCCTTTCTGGCCGCGACGACAGACAATATTGATGGCTGTATCGTGACCGATGTGCGCATGCCGGGTATCGACGGCATCGAGTTCCTGCGACAGCTTCGGACTCGCGGACATAGGCTTCCGGTTATTGTCATGACTGGCCATGCCGATGTGGCACTCGCCGTCCAGGCGATGAAGGAAGGCGCTGCTGATTTCATCGAAAAGCCGTTCGACGACGAGATGCTGATCGACGCGATCCGCTCCGCCTTGGCCAATCGCAATAGGATAGATGCAACGCACCCGCAATCCGCGGAAATCCGCGGGCGTCTGTCTACACTATCGGATCGGGAGCGGCAGGTGCTGGATGGACTTGTGTCGGGTCTGCCGAACAAGACAATCGCCTATGATCTGGGGATCAGCCCGCGCACTGTCGAAATCCATCGCGCCAATGTCATGAGCAAGATGGCCGCGAGCAGCCTGTCGCATCTGGTTCGCATGGCACTCATCGTGGATCCCAAGCACTAGGGCGACCGAGAGATAGAGTTGCCGATATCTGCCGGTGTCTTGTCCGGCACCCAGTCGCGCCAATGGGTCGGGTGGATGTCGAGATAGGCGCCGGTCGCGGCGTTCCTCCATCCTTTCCGCGTCTTCATGCAGGGAAATACAAGCGCATGCTCGCCATCCTCGTCGAGGACGGCCAGTTCGAGATCGCTGTCGAACGGAGCGCTTAGGATCGGCTTCCACATCCCCCTAGGATGCGCGAGATGGCATGCCTCGCCTTGATTTGAATCAGTTTTCGACACCCGAATGCAGCCTCGAGCTGGCTGCCCTGCGTCTGCCGAACCGCCCCTTTTGATCGCGATCAATGTCCATCTTGGCGGTTGGGCTACTTTCCCGGCTCATAAGGAGAAACGCGATGCACGAAATCAAGGTCGATGAAGCGCTGTGGGCGTCCAGCATGCTTCCCGAGGGCATTGTGGAACGATGGTTCGTTGCCAGCGGCGCCACGATCAAGGCTGGCGATAGAATAGCCGAGGTTCGAATTGAAGACGCGCTGCATGAGATCGTGTCGCCGGCAAGCGGTCGCGCGACGATCATGGCCCCCGTGAATGCCGTGATCGAACCCGGATCGGTTCTGGCAACATTGGACGATACGATCCGGGCCGACTGACGGCGCATGCCGACCACCGATCGGACATCGTCGGCTGTGGGTCGGATGCAGAAAATTGATCCGGCGCGATGCTCACGCACTCCCGGGATTGGAAGATCAAGCCAGACTTGAGCGAGCAATTGATATGACCCAAATCTCTCACACATCATTTTCTGGCTTTTCCCACGCCGCGCAGCAGGCTCAGCAGTGGGTCAACGAACTCGCCAGGGACCTTTGCTGGAGCGAGCCGAGCGCGTACCGGCTGCTGAAATCTGTTCTGCATACGCTGCGAGACTGGCTGTCGCCTGCGGAAACTGCCGACCTTGCAGCGCAGCTCCCTGTCTTGGTTCGCGGCATCTATTTCGAGGGTTGGCAACCAACGAAAGCACCTGCCTGCAAGCGAACGAAGCGAGACTTCATCATCGATGTCAGAAGCGATTTCGGCTACGATGACGAAGTCGATTTCGACACTGCGATCGGTGCAGTTTTCAAACTCCTCGATCGCCATATATCGCATGGCGAGATCACTCAGGTGCGAAATTCGATGAGGAAGTCACTTCATCATCTCTGGCCGGCGGACTGACGATGTTCCGCGACCGCAAAGAGGCTGGAGAGAAGCTCGGCATCGAACTGGGCAAGCTTCAATTGCGCCAGCCCGTCGTGCTCGCGCTGCCGCGTGGCGGGGTTCCGGTTGCCGCCGAAGTGGCCAAAGCTCTGAAGGCACCGCTTGATCTGATTATCGTGCGCAAGGTAGGCGCGCCGGGAAATCCTGAACTGGCCATTGCCGCAATCGTGGACGGCGATCCGCCGGACATCGTGCTGAACCGGGAGATTGTCGAAGCCTACTCGCTCGATGATGACGCACTTCGCGCCTTGATCGCGCAGGAACGACCCGAACTTGAACGTCGCCGGCTCGCCTATCGGGCAAAGCATCCACCCTTATCGATCGCGGGGAAGACGGCGATCATCGTCGATGACGGCGCGGCAACAGGAACGACGATCAAGGTTGCCATTCGTGCCCTGAGAAAACGAGCCCCCAAGGAGGTCGTCGTAGCAGTTCCTGTTTCACCGCAGGATACGATATCGGAATTGGCTGGCGAAGCCGACCGGGTGATTTGCCTTAGTCAACCAGCGCGGTTCGGTGCACTGGGCTACCATTACTTGTCGTTCCCACAGCTTTCCGACAGCTCTGTTGTCGCCGCAATGGACGAAGCTGCCCTGCGGCAAGCGACCCGCCAGCGCAAGAATCTCAAGAAGCCCGCCGGCCGCCCCACAATCGAGACTGAGCGGCAGCGTGACGGGGCCACCTCGAAAAAGTAGGAGATCGCACCGATGCTGATCCGTAGCCTTTCTGCCTTGGAATGCACGAAATTGCTGACCGCCAACCGGATCGGTCGTTTGGCATGCGCGAAGGACGGCCAGCCTTACGTCGTGCCGATACACTATGCCCATTCAGACAATCACCTTTACGCGTTTTCGATGCCAGGCAAGAAGATCGAGTGGATGCGAGGCAACCCGCTGGTGTGCGTTGAGGTCGATGAACGCGGCAAAGGGCGAGGATGGAGAAGCGTGGTGGTCGACGGCCGCTATGAGGAATTGCCGGATCAGATCGGCCACAAGGTCGAGCGCGATCATGCATGGTCTGTGCTCAGCAAGCACGCGGACTGGTGGGAGCCCGGTGCCCTCAAGCCGGCAATACCTCCCGTTTCAGACAGCGCGTCACCTGTGTTCTTCCGAATTCTGATTCAGCAGGTGTCGGGCAGGGAAGCGGGCGAGTAAACTGCCTCCCATGGATCCGCTCATCGCCCGGCTCGGACTCGCCTTGGCAATCGGCCTGCTCGTCGGACTGGAGCGTGGCTGGCGGGAGCGGGACGCACCCGATCGCAGCCGTACGGCCGGTATTCGAACCTTCGGCATATCCGGCCTGCTCGGTGGCATTCTGGCCGCCCTGGCCGAAGCCCTTGACGCGGTTTCGGTGCTGGTCGCGGGGTTTATCGCCTTTGCCGCGATCTTCGCGTGGTACAAGGCGCGAGAAGCTGCTCATGACCAGGATTTCAGCGTCACCTCGGTCATGGCCGGCCTGGGCGTGTTCGCGCTTGGCGCACTCTGTGTAGCCGGCGACTATCGGGTTGCTTGCGCTGGAGGGGCCGCGCTCGCGGCGGTACTTGCCAGTCGCGAGGTCCTGCACGGCCTGTTGCGACGACTGACCTGGATCGAGCTTCGTTCGGCGTTGATCCTGGCGGTAATGACCGCGATTGTCCTGCCCTTGCTGCCGAGCCGGACCATGGACCCATGGGGCGGTTTCAATCCTTGGGAGGTCTGGTTCCTTACGGTGCTGATGGCGTCGATATCGTTCGCTGGCTATGTCGCCGTTCGCGTTCTTGGAACCACGCGGGGTCTGCTCGTCAGCTCGCTCGTCGGTGCAATCGTCTCCTCCACAGCCGTGACCGTGGCGCTTGCCCGCAACGCGATGTCGTCGAGCAATCCGCTACCGCTGGCAGGGGCAGCTTCGCTGGCAGCGATGGTCTCATTGCTGCGCGTTTGCGTGGTGGTTTTGATCATCCAACCAAGCGTTTTCGTCCCAGCCGGCATTCCCGCGATTGCCGCCGCATTCGCCTTCGCGGCCTGCGGCGCATTTCTGTTGGTGCGCGTCGGCGGGGATCAAAAAGGTGGTGGGCTGACGCGCAATCCATTCGAACTTGGTCCATTGCTGCTCTTTGCCCTGCTCTTTGCGGTGGTCTCGACCGCCAGCGCCGCACTGGCGGGTCAATTCGGCGGGCGCGGCTTGCTGGCGAGCTCGGCGCTTGCCGGAACGTTCGATGTCGATGTCTCGGTGCTCAGCGCGTTGCGCCTGGTCAGGCATTCGGTCCCTGTCGAGACCGTGGGGCAGGCAGTGCTGGCGGCGCTGGCGGCAAACGCGACCGGTCGCGTCTCGCTGGCGGTCGTTGCCGGCCCGGTCAGGTTCTGGTTGCCGTTGGCCGTGGCGACCCTGATCGCTGCAGCCGCCGGTTACTGCGCCATGGTGCTGCTAGCGACCTTCTGACTGCGCAGAAACGACGGCCCCTTTGATCGGGATCAAGGCCAAATCCGGTCGTCGCGCTATGAACTCCGTCAAGGGAGTTCGCCATGACCGATCTGAAAGATCTTACCCCGAAGTTCCGGCATGTCCGGCTGCTGCTTGCCCGCGAGAAGGGCCATCCGGGCGGCGATCGCGAAGAGGGCTATGATGTGCTCGCCCCATTGAAGAGCGACGGACGGATCGACGCCGACGAGTGGAAGTCGCACCGGGGTTCCTGCCGCGTTCGCCGTTTTCGCGCTGACGAAGAAGACTTGGTCGGTCTTCTGCGGCGCAAGCCCGGTGGACAGTGGTACTTCGACTATGCAGAAGGCGACCGCGATGACGAGATCGGCTTCCACCTCGGCGACGAACGTTTCGTCACCGGCGAATACGTGTCCATCGAACGCAACGGCACCATGCACACCTATCAGGTGGCAAGGGTCGAACGGCCTTAGAGATATGACGCCTGGAAGCACGAGGCGAGCGGCTCGAACAAAATGCGCAAGCTGGGCGAGCGGGCCAAGTCATTTGTCCGACACGGGAGGCCTACCCGTCAGGTCACGCGCGGCGATGCCGCCTGGGATGCAGCCTGTACATCACTGGCGACTGCCCTCTCTTCATCCGTGGGAATGACAAGCACGTTGACGCTGGAATCGGCAAGGCTGATCACGCCCTCGCCTCTCCGGTTCAACTCATGGTCGATGCCGACGCCGAGCCAACCGGCCGCGGCACCGATCTTCTCCCGGACCAACGGCGCGTTCTCGCCGATGCCGGCCGTGAACACCAGCGTATCCAGACCTCCGAGGGCAGCCGCCAGCGACCCGATCTCGCGCCCGATTCGATAGACGAAGAGATCGATCGCCTCGGCGGCGGCAGGATCCTGGGAACCGATGAGCGTGCGCATGTCTCCGGATATCCCCGACACTCCGAGCAGGCCGGATTGCTCATAGAGAAGCGTGACCAGTTCGTCGGGCGACAGCTTACCGTCCTCCAGCAGATGGAGGATTATCCCTGGGTCCAGGGCACCGCAACGCGTGCTCATCACCAGGCCGTCCAGCGTCGAAAACCCCATCGTCGTGGCGATACTTCGTCCGGAGTCCATGGCGCAGAGGCTGGCACCACTGCCGAGATGGGCAACGATCGCTCGGCCTCCAGCCCGCGCGCCGTAGCGGTCGCGCAGCTTCGAAGCGATATGGCTGTAGGACAGGCCGTGAAAGCCATAGGAAAAGATGCCCGTCTCGGTCATCGCGCGCGGCAGGCCGTAGATTTTGGCGACCTCCGGCCGGGCCGAATGGAATGCCGTGTCGACGCATCCGACCTGGAGGGCTCGCGGCAGGAACTCAGCGGCCAGGGCGACAAGCTCGAGATTGATCCTTTGATGGATTGGCGCGAGCGGCTCGAGCAGGCGCAGTGCCTCGAGCGTGGGCTCGTCGAGCAGCGTCGCTCCGGTGAAATTGCGGCCGCCATGGACGATCCTGTGCCCGACCCTGGCGATGCGGCGCAGGAGGTCGTGATCGGCAAGCACAGAGGCGACGGCCGCGAATGCCTTGCCGATGTCGATCGGTCCGTCGTCCAGGCTTTTGTCTGTCGCCGGCTCACCCGCAGTGGCCTCGACACGCAGCCGCGGGTGCCCCGCCAGCGACGAGACGTTGCCGCGCAACAGCAGGGGAAGCGCGTCGCGTTCCTCGAAGACGGCGAACTTCAGGCTGGAGGAGCCRCCATTGAGGACCAGGATAGCGTCTGTCATGCGTTCGTCCTCAGCGGCGACCGGTCGACGCCGCACCGGGATCCTGATCCCACTTCCAGCCGAGTATTTCCGGCATGTCCTGGCCATTAGCCCGGATATAGGCTCGATGCTCGAGCAGCTTGCTCTCCATTGCCTGCTTCAGGCCAACCTGCACGCTCCTGAGCTGCGGAACCCAGTCAAGCACGCTTTGCACGAGGTGAAACCGGTCAAGGCCGTTCAGGACCGTCATGTCGAAGGGCGTGGTGGTCGTGCCCTCCTCATTGTAGCCGCGGACATGGATGTTGTCGTGATTGGTGCGCCGATAGGTCAGCCGGTGGATGGTCCACGGGTAGCCGTGATAAGCGAAGATGACAGGCTTGCCGGTGGTGAACAATGCATCGAAATCGCGGTCCGACAGGCCGTGTGGATGATATTCCTTGGGCTGCAGGGTCATCAGGTCCACGACGTTGACCACCCTGATCCTGAGCTCAGGAACGTGATGCCGCAGGATCTGCACTGCCGCCAGCGTTTCAAGGGTCGGAACGTCGCCGGCGCACGCCATCACGACGTCTGGCTCGTCGCCGTTCTCTGTCGATGCCCAGTCCCATATGCCGATCCCTGCCCGGCAATGGACGATGGCCTTGTCCATCGACAGCCACTGCCATGACGGCGGCTTGCCGGCGACGATGACGTTGATGCGGTTCCATGTCTGCAGCACGTGATCGGTTACGCAAAGCAAGGTGTTGGCATCCGGCGGCAGATAGACGCGCACGATGTCGGCCTTCTTGTTGAGGGCGACATCGATGAAGCCGGGATCCTGATGGCTGAAGCCATTGTGTTCCTGGTGCCAGACATGGCTCGACAGCAGATAGTTCAGCGAGGCGACCGGCCGTCGCCACGGGATGTCACGGCAGGCATCAAGCCATTTCGCATGCTGGTTGAACATGGAATCGACGATGTGGATAAACGCCTCGTAACAGGAAAACAGGCCATGCCGCCCGGTCAAAAGATAGCCTTCGAGCCAGCCCTGGCAGGTGTGCTCGGAGAGGATTTCCATGACCCTGCCATCGCGGCCGAGATGAACGTCTTCGGGCAGGATCTTTTCCATCCAGGCGCGCTCGGTGGCTTCGAACACGTCCTGAAGGCGGTTCGAGGCCGTCTCGTCAGGGCCGACGATGCGGAAGTTCTTCGCGGCCTCGTTCAACTCCATCACAGCCCGAAGGAAGCTGCCCATTACACGTGTAGACTCGGCCTTCACCGTGCCGGGCCGAGCGACGGCCACTGCATGGTCCCGCAGCCCGGGCAAATCGAGGGTCCGGCGCAGCAGGCCGCCATTGGCATGCGGATTGGCGCTGATGCGCCGCGCGGCTTGCGGCGTGGTGGCGCGGATCGCCTCGACAGGGGCACCAGCGGCATCGAACAACTCATCCGGCCGGTAGCTTTTCAGCCACTCCTCGAGCATCGTCAGATGCGCCGGATTTTCCGCAAGGCCAGACAACGGGACCTGGTGCGAACGCCAGAAGCCTTCGGTCTTCAGCCCGTCGACTTCCTTCGGACCGGTCCAGCCCTTGGGGCTTCGCAGCACGATCATAGGCCACTTCGGCCGCAACCCCGCGTCGGCAGATCCGCCGCGCGCACCTTTCTGGATCACTTCGATGCGATCCAGCGCATCGTCGAGCGCTGTTGCCATCCGCTCGTGCATCAACGTCGGGTCATCGCCCTCGACGAAAAGTGGATCATAGCCATAGCCGGTGAACAGCGCGCGCAGTTCCTCTTCGGGAATGCGGGCAAGGATAGTGGGATTGGCGATCTTGTAGCCGTTCAGATGCAGGATCGGCAGCACTGCCCCGTCACGCGCCGGGTTGAGAAACTTGTTTGAATGCCACGCGGCAGCCAATGGCCCGGTCTCCGCTTCACCGTCGCCGACAACGCAGGCAACGACAAGGTCTGGATTGTCGAAGGCTGCGCCAAAGGCATGAGAAAGCGCGTAGCCCAGTTCGCCACCCTCGTGGATCGAGCCCGGCACATCGGGTGCGGCATGGCTTGGAATTCCGCCGGGAAAGGAGAACTGCCGGAACAGTTTGCGCATGCCTTGTTCGTCCAGGGATATGTCGGGACTAAGCTCGCTGTAAGTGCCTTCGAGATAGGCATTGGCGACCATCGCCGGACCACCATGGCCCGGGCCGCAGACGTAGATCATGTTTGCATCCCTCAGCCGGATGGCGCGGTTGAGATGGGCATAGATGAAACTCAGGCCCGGCGATGTTCCCCAGTGGCCGAGCAGACGCGGCTTCACGTGTTCCAGCCGCAAAGGCTCCCGGAGCAGCGGATTGTCGAGCAGGTAGATCTGCCCGATGGTCAGATAGTTGGCGGCGCGCCAGTATGCATTGATGTCGTGCAACTGGCGTTCGGACAGCCGCCTGCCGGGAGTTGCTGTTGTCGTGTGCTCGGTCATGTCTAGCTCCCATAGTCCCCATTTGCGAATGCCGCTGGATCGCGACATGCGCCGCTATTCATCGAAATCGCCGCGAATGGACGACCAACGCATTCGCGCGCCATTCGGTTCATGACTGCCGGACCAGTTTTCAGCGAGGTGGCCGTCAACCGGGCGTATGGCGGGCGGTCGTTTGCGCCATTCATAGTGGCGACGAACAATGCGAGCTTTGATCCACCGCAAACGCGTTTGCATCAGGTACCGAAGGCCGAACGCCTGGATCACAATGCGTTCGCTGGCTATGGCCAACCCTGTCGAAAATTCCCGGCTGACAACGCTGTCGAAATCGTCACGACAAGGGGAGTCTAGGTAGTATCCCGTAGGGACATAACCGAATTTCGCGCGGCGCGGATTCGAGCGATTGCTGTGACAAGGATCAACCGGGGAAACAGCCATGCACGCCTACACGACCTCCAAAATTTCGCTGCCGTCGCATTTTGCCCAGCCGAGCCTGCCAGCGGCATTCGACCCGGCACCGCTGCAGCCGCTCAGTTTTTTTCCCGCCGGTGCGGAAATCTATGCCCAGGGCGAGAAGGCCGGAGCTTTCTACCAAATCGAGTTTGGGGCCGTTCGTGTGTACCGCCTGCTCGCCGATGGTCGCCGGCAGATAAGCGCCTTCCACCTTGCGGGAGAGACATTTGGCTTCGAAGCAGACACGACGCATCATTTCTTCGCCGAAGCAATCAACGCGACCGGGGTCCGCGTCTTCCGCATTGCCGCCGGGGCTGACATGTCCCGTCAGTTGCTGCCGTTGGCGCTCAAGGGGCTGACCAGGGCGCAGGAGCATCTGCTGGTCCTCGGTCGCCAGAACGCCATCGAGCGCGTCGCGGCGTTCCTGGTCGATATGGCAGAGCGCCAAGGCGGGCTTCGGCAGGTCGAACTGCCGATGTCGCGCGTCGACATTGGCGACTATCTCGGCCTCACCATCGAGACGGTCTCAAGAATATTCACCAGGCTGAAGGAAAAGGGCATCATCCGCTTGATCAGCCTGCGCTGCGTCGAAATAATCAAACATGATGCGCTTCAGAATATGAGCGAGTGATCGCGGTTTCCATCAAAACAAGGCATTGCACGCCGCCGCATCATGCAAGCGCCGACCTTGCAGGGCAGCGCTTCGATTGAGGGGCTTGGAGGATAGGAGCGTTTGATGCTCTTCAGCCAGCCGCTTGAGCCGACTTGCGCCGCGCATCACTTACCGTCAACCAGACAGCGGAAACGAGGAAGTAGAAGGCGCCGAAGGCCGCATAGGGCGCGATGTTGGTGATGTCGATCGTCGCCGCACTGCCCGCCATCTTCACAAAGAAAATGCCTGCCAGTGCCGACTGAGCGCCGCTCAACACCATTGCCCACTGCGCGCCGGACTTCCAGCGCCTAACCGCGGTTGCAAGCTGAAAAAGGCCCGACAGGACCGCCCAGACGCCGAAGACGGCGAGCACCGTGTTCATATCTTTTCCGAGAGCAATGGCGACTGCCACCGTGGTGATGATGCTGATGACGAAGTTGAGCAACTGCGTCTTGTTGCGGTTCAAGCCGCCGGTGCGCTGGGCGTCGATGAAGTTGGCCAGCGCATCCCAAGCCGGATAGGCGACCAGCATGATGGCTGCCAGGGGAGGCATTGCCTTGGCTACCGTGAAGGCCAGGAGGACCCAGGCGGTCGAAACGGCAAAGCGTGTGAAATAGTAGCTTTTGAGCCAGGCGGTTGAGGATTGGACCAGGTTGGCTTCAGTCATCTTAGCAAGCATTTCGATTTCTCCTTCGCGCTTGATATTAATATCTACCTACTAGTAGGTAGATGCTGTGACGTCAACCACTTTCTTGGCGGTCTGACGCCGTCCCGGACGGCAGGGGCTGGGCGACCGGAGCTCGGCACGACCGATCAACCAAGCGGTGGCGGAGATCGTGAACCGTATTGGCCATACGAAATGGCCGGCCCTAAGTTGCTACTTTCAGCACCGATGCACTGGAGGTCTCAACGGTTCCCTGTGAGATGCGAATTTGGTTGCGGCGGCTCGCCGCCATGCCGTGCAAATGACTTGTTAGTGAACCTTCGCCGATAAGCGCTGCAAGGTCGACGTCAGGATCGCGCCAAAGATGGCAGGGCTGCCATAGGCACGCGCCGACAACATCGCGCCATGGACAGTCGCCATGAAAGTCTCTGCCTCCAGCTCCGCAGAGCCGGCGAATTTGAGAACGCCCTGTTCAGCGCCCCGCTCCATGACCTTGGTCAACCAGGACGATAGAAATCGAAAGTAGGCCCGCACCTCGACGGCAACCTCGGGCGGGAGTGCCGGGAGTTCGCTGGCAAGCAGCGCGCAGACGCAAAACGGGATGCTCGCGTCTTCAATGCATTTTGCCCAGTAGCCAGCATAGGTTTGAAGCAGTGCAAGCGGATCAGGGAGTTTACTTTCCAGATCTGCCATGCTGGCCTCGGTACGCTCGCGATGGCGCGCCACAAGCGTGCGAACAAGGTCGACTTTGCTGGGGAAATGATGGTGGATGCTCGCCTTGCGAATCCCCACCACCTCAGCGATATCAGCATAGCTGAAGCCGTTGTAGCCGCCCGAAACAATGAAGTTGCGCGCGGACGAGAGGATCTGATCGGAGGTAATGACAAGATTGCTCATGTAACATGCCTACCTTCTAGTAGGATCGTTGTCAATCGACCTTACTCCTTCACCTAGGGACCGTGGCGCCCCGGCCGCGGGATCAGACGTGTCGGGACGACGGTTGCTCCTAGGTGCGCCCGGCGTCCCGCTGCTTGCGATCGTTCCCGGTCAGTTGCACCGGGGCGGTATGCAGGGATTGCCGCGCAGCGGCGCGAAAAAGCAGGGGCAATCGCGGCGGCCGGTGCCTCACCGCCCGGTCGACGGTTCATCGAGCCGCCCTCAGCCAAAAGCGTGGCTTAGACTGCTGAACGGATCCAGCCTGGATTGCGTATCACCCTGAGCCGTTCTGGCGCCGGGATATCCACCACGAATAGGCCACACATATGAGTGCCGCGGCCAGCAGAATAGCCAGCACCGCCGGGCCGACGCGATCGTCCGACAAGTCGAAAAGAGGCAGCGACACGGTGAGCAGCCCGGCCGCCCGAAAGACGAGGCCGCCGAAACGGTGAGTTCTCGTCCAGACGTCCCGATCCGCAAGGGTCCAGGGTGTTCTGATACCGAACCATCGGTTGGGCTGCAGGAGCGGCATTCGAGCACCGACGACGATCATGATCACGCCGAGGATGATCGGCATCAGCCGAAGGCGGTTCGTCTGGAATCCAAACGCCGAAGCAATCAAGAAGGCCTGCAGCAGGATGAGCAGCAAAAGGCCGATGAGCCACGCATGGTCCGGCGCAAAACTTCTTGCGGGTTCGCCGGCTGCCTGCCTGTTCTCGACCTGCCGCCCAGGCCACAGGCGCAGAACCATCCACAGCACGGCGAGCAGCACCGGCGCACCAAGCAATGCGACCCAGCGGCCCGCAAAGACGTCAGCTTCGCCCGACGCCGACCAGTGAACCGCAATGCGTGCATTCGGCGACGTGAAGAGTGCCGCGACGATGCCGCTCAATACCATCACAACGAGCGCTATCAGCCTTCCGTGAATGAGAGGTCTCCCTGTTCGACCATTTGCCAGTTCAGGCGGCCGGTTCGCAGCGCCGCGTCCGCTCGCGCTACCGCGAAGGAATGCTGCCCCGAATCGGCGTCAGGATCAACGGCATGGCCAAACACGGCCTCGCATTCGATTGTGAGCCTGATTGTAAACCCTTTCTTAACTCACATTAGCAACGGTAAAATAACGTACTTTTCTTGCCTGAAAACTGGCGATAGGGTAGTAATCTTTAAGTTTCCGCCGCGAATTTGGAAACAATATTACGCTGGCAAACTGACGATTGTCACATTCGAGAGGCATGGCCAACGCGCTCAGCGTAGGGGGAACCTATGGTGTCGCCTTATGCAGATTTCATAAAGAAGCTCCACAGGGACAAAGCGTTCCGGCAGGCATTCGCCGATGATCCGCGCGGCGTTCTTCGCGCGAGCGGGCTCGATCCAGACCTCCTTGACCTGCCTTCCAAGATCGATCTCGACGCGCTGGAACGGCGTATCGACGCGCAAATATCCTCCGCTCCGCCGGATGCGGCCACACTGAGGCATGCATCGGCACAGGAACTGTGGGACAAGTTCAATTTCATCCGCGTCAACTATGATCTTGCGTCGCCGTCGATCCCAGCGACGAGCATCATCTACGGTACGACGGCAACCACCTCCGTCATATCCCTTGTTACGGCGCAGGGCAGCGCAGCCCGCACGGATGTGGAGTTGGCGCGTCTCGGCCGGTTGCGCAAACTGACCCGGCTGCCAGCAAGGGCCCTCAGTTTTGCGGTGAGCGGACCGGACGGGAGATCACTGCACGGCCTCGGCATCGAAGCGATCAAGGCGCTGGTCGGCCGCCTGCGCTGAGCGGCCCGACCCCGCAAGCATGCGAAGTACAAGGAGCTTGTCATGGGAACCGAAGCGGCGAGTTTCATCAACCGGTTGCGCAAGGACAAGGACTTTCGCCACCGCTTTGTCCAATCGCCCAAGGACGTGTTGTCCGAAGAGGGGCTGAACCCCGACGTGCTGGCGCTTCCCGACCGCATCAATGAACGGGATCTGCTGAAGAAACTCGAACACGTGTTTTCGGGGCGAGAGTGGCAAGACGAGTTCGCACGGGCCAAGCCGGAGACGTTGACGGCAGGGGAGTTGTGGGAGCGGTTCGGCGTGATCGGCTGGAAGGGTTCGGCAGCCGCGGGCGGCAAATCCGGGATCGACGTGTCGGTTGCCTCGGCGGTGGTCATCTACGGCGTCTCCGTGGTGACGTCCTCATCTACGCAGGTGGCGGCCGCCGGATCATTGGCCATGACATCGGTGGAGCAGTTGAGGTCCCTGCGCGAACTGGCTCGCTTTCCCAAGGAGAAGCTCAGCTTCTCTATCGTCGGGCCGGATGGCGTTGCCATCGAGGGCGTGAACGCCGACATGCTCGCCGCCTTTCTCGCACGTGTGAAGTGATGGTGCGCCCCAATGCTTGACGTCTACGATGGTGATCCGACGAAGACGGTGCGCTGGTGGTCCGGCCCGTCCGAGCCACCACGCGTCTGCGTCTGGGAAATCACGCTGAAGTGCGATCTTGGATGCCGGCATTGCGGTTCGCGGGCAGGCGCCGAACGCCCTGGTGAGCTGACGCTCGAGGAGGCCCTCGACACCGTGAAGCAGCTTGCGGCGCTTGGTGTTCGCGAGGTCACTCTCATCGGCGGCGAGGCCTATTTGCGGGATGACTGGGTCGATATCGCCAGCGCAGTCACCAAGGCCGGAATGGCCTGCACCATGGTGACGGGTGGCTATCGCTTTGATGATTTCCGCATCCAGGAAGCGCTCGCGGCCGGCATCAGGCGGATCGGCGTGTCGATCGACGGCATCGGCGCGACGCACGACCACCTTCGCGGCCGCATCGGCAGCTACGAAGCAGCACTCGACGCGGCAAGACGGATCATGGCCACTGGCCGGATCGGCCTCAGCGTCAACACCCAGATCAACCGGCTTAGCCTGCCGGAATTGCCGGCGCTTGCCGACCTGTTGGTCGAGATCGGCGCGAGCGCCTGGCAAGTGCAGCTGACGGTCGCTCTCGGCCGCGCGGCAGACCGTCCGGACCTGCTGCTGCAGCCCTACGATATGCTCAACGTGATGCCGCTGCTGGCAAGGCTCAAGCGGACGGTGCTGGAGCCGGGCGGCGTCCAGCTCTTCCCTGGCAACAACATCGGCTATTTCGGTCCGCACGAGCCCTATCTGCGCTACGGCGGCGCCGACGGGCATACATGGAGCGGTTGCCTCGCGGGCCAGGCTGCGCTGGGCCTTGAAGCCGATGGTACATTGAAGGGCTGTCCCTCCTTGCCGAGCGCCGACTATGGTGCGGGCTCGGTGCGCACCAGCTCTATCGAGGACATGTGGCGGTCGAGTGAGCGTATACGCGGCCTCGGCGCCAGGACGCGCTCCGATCTGTGGGGGTTCTGCGCCACCTGCGAACACGCCGATCGCTGCAAGGCCGGCTGCACATGGACGGCACATGCGCTGTTCGGGCGGCCCGGGAACAACCCGTTCTGCCACCACCGGGCACTGACGCTCGCGGGCCAGGGCCTGCGCGAGCGTATCCGTCTTGTCGAGCGTGCCCCCGGCGTGCCGTTCGACTACGGCCGCTTCGAGATCATCGAGGAGCCGCTCGATGGCGAGGAAGGCGATCAAGGCGGGCTCGAGGAGCTTGCCGCGCTCGCGACGCTCTTGGGCGCGGCCGGCAGCGGTGTCTGGTCGAACGCCGGGCTGCGGGCGGCGACGGCAAAGACAGCGCAGCCCCGTCACCGGGACGCCGCGTCATGAATGCGATCGGCACAGACGTTCAACGTCCGCTCGAACTGGGAATCATGTTCACGCACCGTTGCCCGATCGCCTGCCGCCATTGCGGCATCCTTTCCGGCCCGGACAATTTCGACAGCATGGCCATGGAATTGGCGGAGCGCTGCATCACCGAGGCGGCCTCACTCGATCCCAGGCCGTCGACGATCGTCTTCACCGGCGGCGAGCCGATGATGTACCCGCACCACCTGGAGCGCCTGCTTGGCGTGGCCAACCAGCTGGGATTTGCGACACGGGTGATCACCAACGGTTTTTGGGGCCGCAATCAAGCCACCGGCCGGCGCCTTCTCTACCGGCTGCAGCTCGCCGGGCTTGATTCCCTCAATTTCAGTGCCGACAAATTTCACCTGGAATTCCTTCCGGCCGAGGTATTCCGTCGCGCAATCGAGATCGCCTGGGAAGCAGGCTTTCCAGTCATCGTCAACACGGTCCTCAATATGCCGGGCGATCCTGTCGCCCTGTTCTCGCAACTTTACGGCATCCCCACCGGGAAGATCCGCCTCTTCGACGAGGACGAGTTCATCAGGCAGGTGGCTACGGATACAGTGCCACCCGAATTGAGCCAGATGGTGAACCTCTCGTTTGGCAGGCTTGTCGGCCTCGGACGCGCCGCCGAATACCCCGAAGAGCACTACCGCTCGGATCTCGCCACCTACACGTACACGCCTTGCCAAGAAGTGGTGAACCGACCGGTCATCTACCCCGACGGCAGTTTTCAGGCGTGCTGCTGCGCAGGCGGCAAGATCGCGAGCTTCACGGTCGGCAACGTGCGTGAGCGTTCGCTCGCGGACCTGTTTGACGAGATGCAAACGCGGACGCATTTCCGGTTCATAAATCAGTTCGGTCCGCGCGCGCTGCATGAGGCGATTGCGGAAATGAGCCCAGATCGCTCCTCCGACCCTGACGGCTACGCCTCGATTTGCGACGTCTGCGTCGCGGCCACGAAAGGCTTGTGCGCGAAGGAAGTCGATGCGCGCCTCGATCACTGGCTGCTCAAGCGATTTCTCGAGAAGGATGAAATTTCGGTCGCGAGCGAACCGAAGCGGTCGGAGCTGGCGGAGCGTGACGAGGAAGGCGTGATCGCGGCCGGATTTTTCGACACCGGCCGGCGACTGCCTGGCTCGCCGGAAGATATGAAAATTTCAACTGGATCGCTTGAAAATGTAATATGAGTAACATATAATAAAAAAATCTTGAAAAGTGCTGAAACCTGTGCTGATATTTAGTCGGCGCGGCATTTGTATTTGTATACACAACAGATATATCTCGAAACTCTTAGCTGGTATTTCTTAGTGCGGGTGTAATTCTGTGGCCAGGACGGATTTTCGGAGCATCGGTGGTTATATCGATGCGGCAGGAGCGGCGTCCCATGAGTATGCTTTCTCCAGTTGACCAAGCGACGTCGTCGACCGTCGCGTGCTGTCTTGAGCTGGAAATACGCGACGAAGACGGACGGCTTCCGCAGGGAAACATGTTCCCGGTACTGACCCATCTCGACAGCGGACGCACATGGCGCATCCTTCGCTACGCCCGCGCCTTCGACGGTTTGCTGTTCAGGGATTTGCCGCCCGGCGAGTTCAGACTGCATGTTGCGAGCCCCCGGCACGAAACGGTGGAGATGGAGATCATGCTTGCCGCGGGTGGGCGCGAGCGGATCAATCTGCAACTGAAAAGAAAGCCGGGGCGCCAACCGCTGATCATCGATATCGGGGCCGACGAGGATACGCTAATCCCTGCCCGCCATTCGGTCTCTCGGCTCGTATCCTGTCTCCTCAGTGATCGCGCCGTCCTCAATGCGGTCGAGGCGCCGCTTGATGCGTTGGATGCGATCGAAAAAAGCGAGCGGCACCATGTCCGGCGGCTGCTTTGCATAGGATTTCCCACCCCGCGCCGGCCGCTTGCCCAGCGGCTGTTCTGGAGCATTGTCGACCGGCGCTGCCGTCTCGAGGCATTGCTCGCCACGGTGTTCGCCAATGAGGCGGTCACCGAAATGCTGAATTGTGAACCAGATCAGGTGGCGGATGAAGCGCGGACGGCAGTCGACGGACTGGACCGCCTGGATATCGCCGACGCGTTGATGATGCTGGCGCTCTACAACGCGCCATGGAAGGCGGTGATGTCCGAGGTTTGCCGCACCCAGGCCGGAATTCGCGACGTGCTTATTCCAGCCGGCCTTGCCCACATGCTGCAGCCCGATGCAAACCCGGCAATCCCGACGCGGCCGAGCCCGCGCGGGCGCTGGGCCGGCGAGCCGTCCGACCAGACCGTGCTCGAGGCAGGTCCGCTGATAGCGCGCATCGCCCTGGTGATAGCTGGCGCTTCCGAGGCACAGCCGGCCTACTTCGCAATGTTCGACCCGGTCATCAGACAGATGCGGGAGGGCAACGCATGAACGCCGGCAGGAAACCAACCACGCTGACCTTGCTGACGTCCTACCAATGCACGGCGGCCTGCGAGAACTGCTGCTTCGCGTCGCATCCCGGGATCGCGGAGAAACTGCCGTTGTGGCGCATGCTCGATGCCATTGAGCAGGCGGCGGAGATGCCATCGATGAAGCTTGTGGTCTTCTCCGGCGGGGAATGCTTCATGCTGGAAGATGAGCTTGTCGTGGCGGTTGCGCGCTGCACCGAGCGAGGGCTCGCCAGCCGGTGTGTCACCAACGGCTATTGGGCGAAGTCGGTGAAAGCCGCGCACGCACGCCTCGAGCCGCTCTACAGGGCTGGCCTGCGTGAAATCAACTTGAGCACCGGCGACCACCATCAGCAGTTCGTACCGGTCGAGCGCATCGCCTATGGCGCAGCCGCAGCGATCAGGCTCGGCATGAATGCCGTCGTCGTGGTGGAACGCGAAATGGACCGGACTTT
The DNA here is from genome assembly GCF_056404515.1 of Mesorhizobium sp. P2_C7. Taxonomy (NCBI): domain Bacteria; kingdom Pseudomonadati; phylum Pseudomonadota; class Alphaproteobacteria; order Hyphomicrobiales; family Phyllobacteriaceae; genus Mesorhizobium; species Mesorhizobium sp. P2_C7. Next base: position 83,502 of record NZ_JBFUDW010000014.1, read on the forward strand.
TCATGCCCAGGGACTGCTCTCTCATCCGGAGATGGCAGCGATCCGCGACCATCCCAACCTCATTGTGTTCGACAGTCCCTGGATGGCGATGGAGGATCGTAACTCCGTGCGGCATGGCCCCGCCAGCCTGACCAACCACCTGAACATTCACCGCCGCGCGCCCTGTGAAAGCGTGCTGGACACGATGGTGGTCAATCCGCGCGGCGAGGTCGGCGCCTGCTGCGGTTTGACGCGCGAACAGATTCCCGAAATGCAGATCGGATCGCTTCAAGACGCAACGCTCGTGGAACTCGCGGAAGCCGCCGGCAATGATTTCCTGAAGATATGGCTCGCGGTAGAGGGGCCGGAGCACATACTCGCCTGGGCTTCCACGATCGATCCACGCATCGACTGGGAGAACCGATTCAATCATCACTGTGACGCATGCCGCGCGCTCTATGACGATGCATTGGTGCGCGACGTGCTTGCCCACCATTGGCGCGAGCGGCGCGACGACGTCCTTTACCGTTATCGGCTGGCTCATCAAAAACCCGAGGCAGAATGGCCGGACCAGTCCACCCGGCATACGCCAATCGCCTCATCCCGGCAGGAGGCCATAGACCATGCATGATAGCGATCTCATCAGAAAACTCGTCAGCGATAACCCTCCGGAAAAAGTCAGGAACCTGTCAGAAAGACTTGCGTCCGACCCGAGCCTGCTCGAGAAATTCGTCGACAAACCGTCAGCGGTGCTGAAGGATCACGGCCTTGCGGTGAGCGGCGATATCAAGCTCGGCGACCGTGAAAAGGCGATGATCCGGATGTTCTCCGATCCTCGCGTCATCGAATTGTACAACAGCGGCAAGATCGACGACCTGCGCGCCCACATCACGGACAAGTACAGGGAAATCGTGATCACCAATCCCGGCGACACCCACGCAGTGGCGGTCGCGGACTTCGACGTGGCTATCGAGGTCGAGGTCGTCGCCGTTGCGGTGGCCGTCGCGGCGATCGTTGTGGCGGGCGCAGCCGACAGGTTTTCCAAGCTGGCAACGATCGAGGCCGAGGCGGGAATTCTCAGCGCCAAGGTGGCGGCGCTCGAGGCTCGGGTCAATCTTGTCGACAAGCTCGATGCGAAGGTCACCCGTCTCGAGCAGCGCATTCGCTGACGCGGCATCACCGGGTGAACGCCCATAGCGTTCACCCCCGTTCTTCGTCCGTGTGGAGACTGGAGGGGCTGGTATGCGGCAAAGGGAACTGTTGCGGGAATTTGTGACGGCACCTCCACCGGTCGGGCTGGCCCGGCTGCGCGACGACATCGCTGCCGATCGCAGAGTGCTCGACAGTTTCTGCGATCATCCCGGAACGGTGTTGCGGACCTATGGCGTGGCCGCCGACCAGACGATTGCGCTTGGCGACCGTGAGAAGGCAATCATCCGGCTGTTCTTCGACCCTCACGTGGTCGAGCTGCATAGCCGCGGGGAACTCGACCGGCTGCGCGAGTATATCCTTGCGCATCATCCTGAAGTCGGCATCGCCAACCCGACCGACCTGGCCGGTGCGTTTGCCTATGTCGACGTCGACGTGGCGATCATTGCCGAAGCCGTGGCCGTGGCGGTTGCGGTGACGGCGATCGCCGTCACCGGTTCCTTCAAGTCTGGAAGCACGGTTGGCAAGGCGATCGAGCCTCTCGCCGCGCGCATTTCGGTTCTGGAGAGCCGGTTGGCGAGCCTGTCGCGGCTGGAAGTCCGCCTCGCCGAACTGGATCGGCGAACACAGCAAGCCTCGGAGGCCGCCAATGCGAAAGGCCGCTAATTCGAAAGTGCTGCTGTGCGTGATGCCGTTCCTGCCGATCGAAAGGCCGGCCCTGGGCGTAAGCCTGTTTGCCGCGCGTCTGCGACAGCAAGGCATTGCATGCGACGTATTCTACGCCAATCACCGCTTTGCCGACCGCATCGGCTTTCCGCTCTATCAGCGGATCGCGCAAAGCGCTCCGACGCACGACCTGCCGGGGGAATGGGTGTTCAGCCGCGCACTTTGGAGACACGACGCGCTACCCGACGAGGCCTTCGATAGATATGCCAGGACCACGCCGGGCGATTACTACCCCAACGCCTTCCTGGGCCAGATCCGCTATGCACGGGAGCAGGCTCCCCAGTACATCGACGCTCTGGCGGAAACGATCGACCTTCAAGACGTCGACATTGTCGGTTTCTCGAGCACCTTTCAGCAGAACCTCGCGAGCCTTGCCATGGCCAAGGCGCTCAAGGCGCGCGCGCCAAACCTGCATGTCGTGTTCGGCGGCGCCAATTGCGAAGGTGAGATGGGGCTTGAACTGCATCGCAGCTTCAGCTTCATCGATGCGGTCTGCCGCGGCGAGTCCGATACGAGTTTTCCGCAGTTGATCGAGGCCGTTCGCAAAGGTTCGGACATGTCAACCATTGGCGGCCTCGTCTATCGTGGCGCGGGAGGCGAAACCGTCGAGAGCCTCGTGCCACAAGCTGCGATCCGCGACATGGACAGCCTCCCCTTCCCCGATCACAGCGATTTCCTCGCCGCGTTCGAGCGGTCCACGGCGCCGCAATTCATCGAACCGGAGCTAACCATCGAAACCTCGCGCGGATGCTGGTGGGGCGAAAAGCACCACTGCACCTTTTGCGGCCTCAACGGCCTCGGTATCGGCTACCGAGCAAAGTCGGCGGACCGCGCGCTGGCCGAGTTCCGCCATCTGCGGGACAGCACGGGGATTCATACCTTTTTCGCAACCGACAACATTGTCGACATGCGCTACTTCGCGACGGTGTTTCCGTCCCTGGTGGAGGACGGCACCAAGCTGCAGCTGTTCTACGAGACCAAGGCAAACCTCAAGAAGGACCAGATCGGGGTTCTCAGACGCCTGGGAACGACCTGGATGCAGCCCGGAATCGAGCACCTGAACACGCATGTGCTCAAGCTCATGGACAAGGGCATTCGCGGCATCCAGAATGTGCAGACCTTGAAATGGGTCCGCCAGCACAAGATGCTGGTCACCTGGAACGTTCTCTGCGGCTTTCCTGGGGAACGGCCGGAGGACTATGAGGAAGCCATCCGTTTCATGCGGTCGATACGTCACCTGACCCCACCGTCGTCCTTCGCTGCGTTTCGGCTGGACCGATTCTCGCCGATGTTCGACCGGCCGGACGATTTCGGGCTTTCCGACATCAAGCCATACCCATCCTATGACCTTTGCTACCCGGGCGTTTCACCAGGTGCACGGGCGCGCATCGCCTATTTCTTCACCTACCGCGGGACCACCGACGCGCAGACGCTGGAGGGGATCAATCGCGCCTGGCGCGAGGCGCAGGACTGGAAGCAGGAGCACCGGCACGCCGCGCTGAGCGCTATCGTCGGCACCGATCTGGTTACCATCATCGACCTGCGGCCGGATCACCCGGTTCGCCCTTACATATTGGTCGGGGACGATCGGCTCGTCTATCTCGGCCTCGACAGCATTCAATCCATTGCTTCTCTCACCGCCAATTTGCGCGGCGTTGCGCCCGATCGCGCATGGGACGAGGAAACCGTGGCCAAAACGGTGCAAGGCTTCATCCAAAACGACCTCGTTCTCCAGGAGGACGATCTCTACCTTGCGCTGGCGATCCAAGTTGCCGCCGACACGAGCCAGGATGCCGAGCACGTGGATATGGCGGCGCCATCGATGCGCTTTGCCCGACAAGACGAAGCGGCGGTGACCTGAGCCGGTGCAATGAAGCCAATCGATTTGCCTCGCATGGAGGGTTTCCAAATTTTGCTTCGCGGCGAACTCTTCGTCGAACAGGCGCGGCGGCGCGTATCGTCGACCGTCGACGAATATCACTGGACCACGCACGCCGAGAAGGTTGGCGGACCCAAGCCTGTTCAAGAAGCGGCAGTCATAGAAATCGGTGACGACGGCAAGGTTGCGAACTATTCGCTGTTTTCATCGGGCGCCGTGCTTCACCACGCCGCTTTCGGTCAGAACCGCGCGCTCCTGACCTTGCGCGACGGCAACGAGCATGCGTTGGCGCTGACTGTCGCACCCGACCTCGTGCTTCAACAGAATTTACTTCTGCAGCTTTCGCGCTGTCTTGCCGCGCTCGATCGCGATGAAGGTCCGCGCAAACTTCACTACTTTTCGCCCGAAGCGCTGGCAGTGCGCGAGTTCGACGTCGCGCCTGCCGGAGCGCTGGACTGGGAGACGTCGATCGGCATACGGCTCAACATGAGCGCCAGTGGCGCCCTGGTCTCCGCCGTGGCAATGGACGAGAAGGGAACGCTTGTCGGGCGGGCGGGGACGCCGGTGTTCCACGCGGTGCCGATTGAGACCCTTCGCGGCGCCGAGGAAAGCATCGAACCACCACCGCCTCCCCCTGGCATCGACCGCGAAGAAGTTACGATCGAAAGCGAGGATATCACGCTGCACGGCCTGTTCGTGCACGCACGCGAACCCGCCGGGCCTAGTCCGACCTGCCTGTTCCTGAATGGATCGGGCTCCATCACCCGCTGGGGCGGTGCGCCCGGCATGCGCCTGAAGACACTCGAGACCATGGATGCGCTCGCGCAAGTCGGCGTAGCCAGCTTGGCGATCGATGCGCGCGGAGCAGGCAAAACCGGATTCGGCAAGGCTGACCGCCCTTTGGGCGCGACGAGGCTGGCCGATGCCGCCGCCGCCTGGCGCTGGCTCGCCGCGCGCGCCGACATCGATGCCCTGCATCTTTTCGCAGCCGGTCATAGCCTGGGCGCCCTTGTGATCCTGCAGCTGTTGTCGACCGACCCGGCCCTGGCGCCGGCCGGCCTGATCCTGCTCGCGCCCCCGGGTAGGCCGTTGCGCGACATCCTGATGGAACAGAATGCACGCGAGAGCGCACGCCTGCAGGTGTCGGAGGAAGAGGCCGGCAAGCGAGACGCGGCACTACGGCAGTGGCTCGACCGGGAAGCAAGGACAGATGGCGCGGAACTGCGGCTCGGGGGGCTGAGACCGCTCACCGATCCGGCCGTTCTCGAAACCGATCCACGCGCAGCGGTTGGAGCCGTCCGCTGTCCGATGCTGATCTTGCACGGCGACAAAGACATTCAGACATCGGCAGACCGTGATGCCAAAGCGCTGCACCGCGCCGCCCGTAGCCACAATGTCCGCTCCACATACAAGGAAATCCACAACGCCGACCATCTATTCCGGCTCGAGCCCGAAGTGTCGACGCCGGAGCGTTACCGCCAGGATCTGCCACCGAACCCGGAGTACCTCGCAGCCGTTGCTGGATGGATTGCCGGACTTGCTGCCAGTGCACCCAAACCGCGACGTTGACGCCGAGTGCGTCACGCTTGGCCAAATACATTCTGGCGAAGCGTTCGACCTATATATAGCAATTGTCGGCGCCTGACCTCGGTCATGTCGCTTATAGAAAATTTTTTGCAGTATTTCTTTCTATAACAATTTTATTTTAATAATACAGATTAAAATAAATCTGTTGACGATGGGCATTGCAAACTTTAAGTTGCTTGCGCGGCGCAGATGCGAGCCGCTAGAGCGTAGTGAAGCCGTCCGATTTGGAGGCCGACCTGGAGTCTGTTTGTCTTGGAAGCGACAGACGAGACCGTTCGGCAACGCTACCTCCGACTAGTTTTTTCGGGAGGGCCGGCATGGTCCGACGTAGAAGTCGCGCGTCCGACGAAGTCGCTTCCAAGCGACGTTCTGCGCCTGAGCCGTCAGAGGGCCCACGATCGCGGGAGCTCGCCATGAGTGCTGAAAATGCCTATTCGAACTACTGCCTGAAAGGGTTTGAGGTGGCGCAGCAATATGCAGCGCGCGCGCAGGAACTATACGGCCGCAGCCGCCAGCAGCTGGAAGAGGCCGAAGTCCCGGCCCGTGATCAACTCCAACAAATCATGGCCTCGTGGCAGCGGGCGTTGAGCGAGGCTGGCAACGGCGACGACGCGCAACAGCGCGCCGCGTCTGCTTGGCTCGATCACGCGCGCCAGTACGGGCAAGTGATGAGCAAGCATCAGAACAGCGTCGGGCAGACCATCAAGGACTTGGGCGAGCAGTTGGCGTCCGCATACGACGAAGCTCAGCAAAAGGCACGCGCGAATTTTTCGGACTACCTGGCCGACCTGCAGACACTGGCGAGCGGCAAATCCGACGAATGACATTGCTCTGTTTGGGGTCGGCATATGACGGCAATCCCCATATCCGGCAACATAAGTGCCGAACGTCGTTCGCTGCTCGGCAAATTGCTTGGCTCGGCCGGACTGCAGCCCCCCGCGTCAGATGATCCGCTACTGTCGCCCCGCAGTCACCCTGGCCCGGCAGCGCTTTCCTGGGCCCAGCAGCGTCTGTGGTTCATGCAGCGCCTCGCGCCGGCAAGCCCTTTCTACAATGTGCCTCTGAACTTGCCCTTGCGCGGCCCTCTCAACTTGTCGGCGCTCAAGCGCGCCCTTGATCACGTGGTTTCACGCCATGCCGCCCTGCGCACTGTGTTCACTGACATTGCAGGCGAGCCGATGCAGCAGGTGATGCCACCCGGCCCGGTGCCGATGCCGCTGCTCGACCTTATGCATCTTGAGCCGAAGGAGCGCGAGAAGGTAGCGCGCCGCGAGGCCGGCGAACAGGCGCGCCTGACGTTTAATCTGCGGCATGGGCCCATGGTGCACGCACGTTTGCTGCGGCTGTCGATGCACGAACACTGGCTCCTGCTGACCCTGCATCACATCGCCTGTGACGGCTGGTCCATGCAGATCCTGCTGCGCGAACTGGCTGCCGCCTATGGGGCCTTCGTCGCCAACCGGCCCTCCCCGCTGCAACCTCTGGCGATCCAGTATGCCGATTTCGCCGAATGGCAGCGCCAGTACTTCAACGGCGAACGGCTGGAGACGGAACTGTCCTATTGGCGCCGGCAGCTCGCCGATCTGCCGCAATTGGCGCTGGTGTCGGACCGACCGCGTCCGGACGAGCCGAGCTTCGAAGGTGATTTCGAGGAGTTGAGCATCGGGGCCGCCGTGCTCGTTTTGCTGAAACGGGTGGCAAGTGAAGAAGGCGCTACCCTGTTCATGGTGCTGTTGGCAGGCCTTGCCGCGATGCTACAGCGCTACACAGGCGACGAAGACATAGCGATCGGCGCCCCGATCGCCAATCGCACGCGGCCCGAGGTCGAGGCGCTGATCGGCTTTTTCGTCAATACACTCGTGTTTCGCATCGACGTCAGCGGCAGACCGACCTTCCGCGAACTGGTGCGCCGTGTGCGGCAGACCGCGCTCGATGCCTACACACACCAGGACATGCCCTTCGAGAAGTTGGTCGAAGCGCTCCAGCCCGAGCGCCAGCCTAACCGCAATCCGTTGTTTCAAATCGGGCTGGTGCTGCAGAACGCATGGAACATCGATAGCGGCAGTGCACTGCCGGCTCAGGATTCAGTGGTCTCCATCGAACGCGGAACCTCCATTTTCGATATCGCATTCCACCTGCATGAGCATGCCGGCGGGATTTCCGGAGGCATGGAATACAGCACTGCGCTGTTCGATCCCGAGACGGCCGCGCGCATGGTCGGGCATTTCTGCTTCTTGCTGAACTCGGCGGCGGCGGACCCCGAGCAACCGATCGATACGATCGCGATGCTCGACCGGGACGAGCGGAACCGGTTCCGGCACGCGTCCGAGGGCAAAGCGGTCGCCTTCGACGAGACGCCGCTCTGCAAGCAATTCGAGCGCTTCGCAGCGAACGCACCCGACCGTATCGCACTTACCGGCCCCGCGGGCACCTTCACATATGGGGTGCTTGATCAGCAGGCTGAAGAACTCGCCGCCGGACTTGAGGAGGCCGGCGTTCGGCCAGGCGAACCGGTACTGCTGCTGCTCGACCGTTCCCCTGCGGCCGTGGTCGCGATACTCGCCGCGCTGAAGGCAGGCGCGGCGTTCGTACCTCTCGATATCGATCTTCCGATCGAGCGCTTGCGCTATATTGCCGAGGATACCGGAGCGCGCCACGTCCTTACCGAGCCTGCGGCGTGGGGCCGTGTCGAGGGCGCGCTGTCGTTGCTCGAATGCCGGCCACTCTTCGTCAGCGCGATGGCGCGCGACGGCACCACGGCCCCGCGTTCAACTGAGCGCGCATCAGGTGAAGTGGCCTACATCATCTACACTTCAGGCTCGACGGGCCAGCCCAAGGGCGTGGTCATCGAGCAGCGTGGACTGGCCAATGTTCTGGCGGCCCAACGACGACTGCTCGACACGACGGCGGAAAGCCGCGTGCTGCAGTTCGCCTCGCTCAGCTTCGATGCCGCCGTGTTCGAACTCGGCCTCGCCCTCGGGGTCGGCGCCACGCTGGTGATCCCGGGACCGGAGCAACGAATGCCCGGTCCCGCGCTCGCCCGGCTGATCGACGAGGCGCGCGTCACCCACGCGGTGTTGCCGCCTTCCGCGCTGTTCGCATTCGATGCATCGGGGTTGCGAACTCTCACCACGCTGATGGTGGCGGGCGAAGCCTGTCCGGCCTCGATAGTGGCCCAATGGGCACCCGGCAGGCGCTTCTTCAACCTGTACGGCCCCACGGAAACGACCATCTGGGCGACATGGGAGCGATGCGAGGATTTTTCGCGCGCGCCGACCATCGGCGTGCCGATCGACAATATGCGCGCCTTCGTCCTCGATGCGCACGGAGAGCTGGTGCCGATCGGCGTCCCAGGTGAGCTCTGTCTGGCAGGGATCGGACTGGCGCGGGAATATCTTGGCAGGCCGCAACTGACGGCCGAGCGGTTTGTCGAGCAGCCGCTGGGCAATGGCGCTGTCGAACGAATCTATCGCACCGGCGACCGCGTGCGATTGCTTGCCGACAGGCGCATCGACTTCATTGGCCGCATCGATCGCCAGATCAAGCTTCGCGGTCACAGGATCGAACTCGGCGAAGTCGAGGCGGCATTACAATCGCATCCCGAGATCGCCGAGGCGGCGGTCGCGGTGCGCGAGGTCGGCGCTGGAGATGCGCGTCTCGTCGCATATGTGGTGCAGCGCGACGACCCGCGCGCACCTGACGCACAGTTCGAGAGCGCAGCTTCCAGCGAGCAGGTGGAACACTGGCACCGCATCTACGATGAAACCTACGGTACGATAGCGGAAGCTACCGACCCGGCATTCGTCATCGATGGCTGGAACAGCAGCTACACGGGCCTGCCGCTCGACGAGCGGACGATGCGAGAGTGGCTGGCAAGCACGGTTGAACGATTGAATTCTCTCGCAGCCGAGCAAGCCCTCGAAATTGGCTGCGGCACCGGGTTGCTGGCTTTTCGCCTGGCACCCAAGGCCCGGCGCTATGTGGCAACCGATATCTCGCAGGGCGCGCTTGACCATTTGGCCAAGCATGCGGCCAGCACCGGGATCAAGGGTATCGAGTTCCGTCGATGCGCTGCGCACGAGGTCGCGGCCCAATCGATGGACACAGTGGACCTGGTGATCCTCAATTCGGTCGTGCAGTACTTCCCGAGCGAACGCTACCTGATCGACGTGATAGGCGCCGCGTTGTCAACGCTGGGTACCCGCGGCACCGTATTCATCGGTGATGTGCGGAGCCTGGCGCTGCTGGAGTGTTTCGCAGCCTCCGTGGAGTTGTACCGGGCCGAGTCCGACCTGCCTCTGGCCACCTTGCAGGAACGCGTGGCGCGCCGCCTGGGGCTGGAACAAGAGCTGGCGGTCGATTCCGAATTTTTCCTCGCGCTGGCAGCGGATTTCCCCGGCATCCGGGCCGTTGAAATTCTGGCCAAACCGTGCCGTGCCGATAATGAGCTGACGCTTTTCCGATATGACGTCATGCTCCATGTCGGCTGGTCGCCCGAGGTTGTGGAGGCGGGGGACACCTGTGACTGGGCGAGCGTGGGCAGCGCCGAAGCGCTGCTGCGGACGTTGCGGGCACTTGACGGGAAAACCCTGCTGGTCGCCGATATTCCAGGCCAAACCGTCGCTGCCGAGCTGCACGCAGCCGCAGAGGTCATGGGCAGCGATGGATCGCGCTGCGTCGGCGACCTGCGCTCGAACGCAGGACCGGTGACCGTGCAGGGGCTTGACGCGGACCAGTTGCTCGCGTGCGCGACCGAAGCCGGCTGCAAGGTCGAGCTTCATGTTGCGGGACGCCACGCGACCGGTCACATCGACGCCGTGTTCAGTCCGCTCGCAATGAATCGGGCGGGCCGCGGGCCAATCCCGAGGCGCACTCTTGGAGGCGGCGCCGCGCACCGCCGGCGCTGGACCAACAACCCGCTGCAATCCGCCTTCGCGCGAAAGATGGTGCCGCAGGTCCGCGCCTTCCTTGCCCCGCGTTTGCCGGCCTACATGATCCCGGCGCGCTTCCTGTTGCTTGACGCGCTGCCGATGACCGCGAGCGGCAAGATCGACCGCCACCGCCTGCCGAAGATAGACGGCATTCGGCCTGAACTCGGAGCTGAGTACGTTGCCCCATCGACGGCTGCCGAATTGCGGCTCGCCGCCATCTGGGGCGACATATTGCGGCTCGAGCAGGTGGGCATCAACGACAATTTCTTTGAGCTCGGCGGCGACTCCATCCTCGGCATCCAGGTCGTCGGCCGCGCGCGTGAAGCGGGGCTGTCGATCGAGCCGAACGACATCTTCGTCCACAAGACACTGGCCCTGCTCGCTCGCGCCGCGAAGCCGACCGAATCCGTTGAAGAGAACGTTGGCGAAGAAGAGGACGTTGGGGGGTTCGCCCGTCATATCAAGGCGGAGGATCTGGTCACGTTGATGTCGCGCCTCAACCGCGGGCAGGGAGGCCAAGATTGAACACGAACAGCGTTGACGTTGAAGACTTCTGGCCACTCGCGCCGCTCCAGGCGGCGATGCTGGTCGCCAGTCTGCGTGCGCCGGAAAGCGGCGTCTTCATCCAGCAGGAGGTGATGTCGCTGCCGGAGCCCGTCGATGCGAGCGCGTTCCAGGCGGCGTGGCATGAACTGGTTCGGCGCACGCCTGCACTGCGCACGTCCTTCCACTGGCAAGACCTTGAGCATCCGGTGCAAGTTGTTCACCGTCACGTCGCGCTGGCTTTCGAAGAGCTCGACTGGCGACATCTCGACGCGGCCGCCTTCGAAGCTCAGCTGGCAGGGTACTTGGGGGACAGCCGCCGGGCGGGCTTCGTGCTCGATCGTCCACCCTTGATGCGGCTGGCGCTGATCCGTGGCCGCGCCGGCCAAGTGAGATTTGTCTGGGAGTTCCATCACATCCTGCTCGACGGATGGAGTGCGCAACTGCTGGCAGCGGAGATGATCGAACATTATCGCGCGCTGGTCCGCAACGCGCCTTTCCAGCCTCCGGTGCGACGCTCGCTACGCCACTACATCGACTGGCTGGCCACGCGCGACCTCGAAGCAGCGCGCGAATATTGGGCCGATGTGCTTCGAGGCTACGACGAGCCGGTGGAGATCGGCCTGCCGCGGCCGCCTGGCCGAGCGGCTCTTGCAGATGCAGACACTGAGGTCAGCGGCAACCTCGATGCAGAGGAATCGGAGCGGCTCAGGGCGTTCGCACGCCAGCACGGCCTGACGTTGAACACCGTGCTGCAGGGTGCGTGGGCTTTGCTGCTCGGCCACTATACGGACCGCGACGATGTGGTTTTCGGTGCCGTCGTTTCCGGGCGACCGCCTGAGGTCCCTGGCATCGAGCAGATGATCGGTCTCTTCATCAACGCGGTCCCGGTGCGGGTGCGCGTGGATCCGCAGGCAGCACTGGTGCCATGGCTCAAGGATTTGCAGAGTGCGCAGGCACGCGGCTCGGCTTTCCACCACCTCGACAGCGCCGAACTGCAACGCTGCTGCGAGATCGCCTCTGACCGATCTCTGTTCGACACGCTGGTGGTGTTCGAGAATTTCCCGCAAGCAGCGGCCAAGCTCGAATCCACGACCGGCGGCGTCGACTTGGCGCGTGCCAATGTGCCACTCAGCTTGCTCGCGGTTCCGGGTGATCGGCTGCAGCTCAAACTGCGGTTCGACCGCAGCCGCTTCCATGGCGATGACATGGGAGCTCTTATCGAGCATCTGCTCAACCTGCTGCGGGGCATATGCGCTGCGCCCTTTGCAACTTTGGCGACCTTTTCGCCGCTCTCCGATGCTGAACGCCGGCGGCTGGTCGTAGAACCAAACGTCGGCGAGGCCGATACATGCGTGGATTTGGACCCGCTCGAATTGTTGCGGGGTCTGGCGCGCGACAAAGGCGCGGCTCCGGCCTTCATCGCCGACGATCGTGTGCTCGACTTCGACACGTTGGAGCGCGCGTCGTCGCGGCTTGCACGACGGTTACGCGACCTGGGTGTGGATCGCGGCGTGCCGGTCGCCGTGTCTGCACCCCGATCGTTGGAGCAAGTTGTGGCCTTCTACGCCGTGCTGAAGGCGCACGGCGTCTATCTGCCGCTCGATCCGGCCTATCCCAGGCACCGCCTGGAGCAGATGCTGGCGGACGCCAAGCCGGCCGTGCTGCTGGCAACCGGCCCAACGCCGCCGGACGGACCGGCAACCGTGATCGACATCGGCGACGTCCTCGAACCCTGCAGCGGCAACGCGGCAAACGACGAACCGGTCTGTTGGCGTCGCGACGACCCCGCCTATATCGTCTTCACATCGGGCTCGACGGGCCGGCCGAAAGGAGTGCTGGTTCAGTGGGGCCAGGTGTCGAACCGGCTCGCATGGATGTGGCAGGCCTATCCTTTCGGTGCGAACGAGATGGCGTGTCAGCGTACCGCGATCAACTTTGTCGATTCGCTGTGGGAACTGTTGGGCGCCACGCTGTGCGGTGTGCCGACCACGATCGTTTCCGAGCAGATCGGAACGGATGTTTCCGCGTTGACCCGCCTGCTGGCATCGAGCGGCGTCACGCGGCTGTGGCTGGTGCCGTCGCTGCTTAAGATGATGCTCGAGGCGCAACCGGACCTCGGGCGGCACTTGCCGCACCTGCTGTTCTGGGTTTGCACCGGCGAGCCGCTCCCGGCAGACCTCTACCACCATTTCCGACGACACCATGCGGAGGCCACGCTCTACAATCTTTACGGGACTTCGGAAATCTGGGACGCCACTTGGTTCGATCCCGATCAAGAGCCTCCTGTGCTGGGCGTCGTCCCGATCGGCCGACCGATCACCGGCGTGCGTGCCTATGTGCTCGACAGCAAGCTGCGCCCCGTTCCGCTTGATGTGGCGGGCGAGCTGTACATTGGCGGCGCAGGTGTCGCGCTTGGATATCTCGGGCCTACCGAACTGACGCGCGAGCGCTTTGTGGCCGACCCTTTTGCAGGCAGCAAGGCGGCACGAATGTACCGCACCGGAGACCTGGCCCGGGTGCAGCGCGACGGCTTGATCGTTTGCCTCGGCCGGCGCGACCAGCAGATCAAGTTGCGTGGTTTCCGGATCGAACCGGCCGAAATCGAGGCGGTTCTTCGCCAAGCCCCCGAAGTCAGCGATGCCATGGTCGTGCTGCGGGAGGATCGCCTCGTTGCCTACGTCGCCGCGCCCGCATCAAGCTTCGATGCCCGGCGATTGTTGGCTGGGTTGCGGGAACGGCTTCCGCACGCGTTCCTGCCGGCGGTCATCGTGCGTTTCGATGCGCTGCCGCTGACGCCCAACGGAAAGCGCGACAGACTGGCGCTGCCGCCGCCGGGAGAACTGCCGGATGCTGGCGATGCCAATCCGGTGCTGCCATTTGAGAAAGAGGTCCAGGCGTGTTTCGCTCAGGTGCTGCAGCTGCATCTGGTGACGCTTGACGCAGACTTCTTCCTCGATCTCGGCGGGCATTCGCTGGCGGCCTTGCGCGTCAGTTCACGACTGTCACGCCAACTCGGAACCGATGTGCCGGCGGGAGTCGTGTTTGACCACCCGTCTGTCCGCCAGCTTGCCGGTTGGATCGCGGAGCGCCAGGCCGCGACTCCGGAAGCCAGCGACGACGAGCTGTTGGAGCTGTTGACGTCGCTGCCGGCGGCCGAGCGCGAGGCGCTGCTCGCCTCACGAGAACCAGCTGAATCGAGAGGGGCGCCTTGAACAGTCTGCAAAACCGTATCACCGCAATGACTCCGGAGCAGAAGCGCTCGCTGCGCGAACACCTCATTCGGGTTCGGCCGGCGCAGGAAATCCCTGTCCAGCCGCGCGACGGACGCGACTTCCCGCTTTCACACTCGCAAGATCGCCTGTGGTTCCTCGACCAACTCGTTCCGGGCAATCCCTTCTACAATATCTCGATTGCCCAGAGGCTGCCGTTTGTCCCCCTCCAGCGTTACCTGGAAAAGGCACTGTCGGCGGTGGTCGCCCGTCATGAGGCGCTGCGCACCGTGTTCCCGCTCGTCCGAGGGCAGCCGGTGCAGCGCATTCTGCCTGCAACGACCATGCGATGCGAGATCGACGACCTCAGCTGCGAGCCGGATCCGGAGGCGCGCGCCGCGCAGATTGCCTCGGCTGCCAGCCAGCAGCCTTTCGACCTTGCCGAAGGCCCGCTTCTGCATTGTCGGCTGTTGGAGCTTTCTGCCGGTGAATCGCTGCTGCTGCTCGTGATCCATCACATCGTCGCCGACGGATGGTCGCTGGAGAAATTGCTGGCCGAAATCGGCCAGGTCTATTCCGAGCTGTTGACCGGCAGGCTTCCGTCCCTGCCACCATTGCCGGTGCAGTATGCCGACTTTGCCGTCTGGCAACGCGAGGCAATGTCCGGTGAACGGATGGCTCAGCACCGCAAATACTGGGTGCAGCGGCTGGAGGGCATGCAGCAACTCGAGCTGCCCACGGACCATCCTCGGCCCGCCCGGCCAAGTTATCGCGGGGCGCGCGCACCGATCACCATCGATGCAGCCGCAGCCGCGGCCGCCGAAGCATTGGCACGCCGCCTGCACACAACACGCTTCACCGTGCTGTTTGCCGCTTTTGCCGCGCTGCTGCACCGGCTCGCCGGACAGGACGACGTGACCATCGGCACTCCGATGGCGGCGCGTCCCTATTCCGAGCTCGAAGACGTCGTCGGCTTTTTTGCCAACACCGTGGTTTTGCGGCTGGATTTCAGCGGCGGCTGCAGCTTCGAGGAAGCGGTGGAGCGTACGCATGCGCGGCTGCGTGAGGCGCAGAACCATCAGGACCTGCCCTTCTCCATGGTGGTGGCGGCCCTGGCGCCCGAACAGGATCTGTCGCGCAACCCGCTGTTTCAAGTTTCGTTCCAGGTGCTCACTTCCAGCCAGGTGCGCAGGACGATCACGGATGCCGCGCCGGCGTTCAACTTCGCGCGTGGCACGTCTGCCTTCGACCTTACCCTGCAGCTTGCCGAAACGGCATCGTGCCTGGTCGGCGAACTGGAATACGCTACCGATCTCTTTCAGCAGGCAAGCGCCGAACGACTGGTGGAGCGCTTCCTGCGACTGCTTTGCGCGGCACTGGCCGATCCCGAAGCGTCGGTGGCGGATCTGCCGCTGATGGATGCCGCCGAACTGCGTCAGTTGGAAGCCTGGTCGCGAGGCCCTGTGATGCCGTCGGCCGAAACCGACCTGTGCGGGCTGTTCGAAGCACAAGCGCGTCTTAGCCCGGACGCAGTCGCCTGCCAGGCACCCGACGGACGCCTCAGCTATGCGGAGCTCGACGGCGGCGCCAACAGTCTCGCTCATCAGCTCATCGCACATGGCGTGGAGCCCGGCGATTGCGTGGGGGTCGCGGTCGAGCCGTGCACGTACCTGCCGATGGCACTGCTCGCCGTGCTCAAGGCCGGCGCTGCCTATGTGCCGCTGGGGCGTGAATTGCCAGTTCAGCGCGCCCGCGACATGCTCGCCGATGCAGGGGCGACAGTGCTTCTTGTTTGCAAAGGCACGGAATCCGACTTGCAAACGGGGTTCACCTCGATCGCGGTGGATCGCGAACCACCGCAACCCGGCGTACCGTGCCCTAAGGTGCGGCGCGACGCC
This sequence comes from Mesorhizobium sp. P2_C7, assembly GCF_056404515.1. Lineage (NCBI taxonomy): Bacteria > Pseudomonadati > Pseudomonadota > Alphaproteobacteria > Hyphomicrobiales > Phyllobacteriaceae > Mesorhizobium > Mesorhizobium sp. P2_C7. The sequence goes on from NZ_JBFUDW010000014.1 coordinate 99,406, forward strand.
GAGAGCCCGGCCTACATACTGTTCACTTCCGGTTCCACCGGACGGCCCAAGGGCGTCTCGGTGCCGCATCGTGCATTGCTCAACTACCTCCGCTGGTGCATGAGCGTCTATCCGGTGAACGATGGCGAAGGGGCACCGCTGTGCACTTCGATCACCGCCGACATGTCGGTCACCACGCTTTTCGTGCCGCTCTTGAGCGGCAAGACCGTGTTCTTGCTGCCTGCCGGGGGCGGCCTCGAAGCGCTCGAGGAAGCGCTTCACTCGGGCCGGCGCTACAGCTTTGTCAAATTGACCCCAAGCCACCTCGAAGGTTTGCGCCAGCTTGCGGCAGGGCGGGCACCCGCCTGCGCAACCGGCTGTTTCATCGTTGGGGGCGAAGCCTTGCACGGCGAGACGCTGGAGCCCTGGCGCACGCACATGCCGGGATTGCTGATCGTCAATGAGTATGGGCCAACAGAAACCACAGTTGGCTGCTGCGCGCATTTTCTGCGCGCCGGCGACATTCGACCGGGCCCGGTGCCGATTGGCCGTCCAATTGCCCTCACGCGGTTGAATGTGTGTAACAGGTCCGGTGCGCCGGTCCCCGTCGGGGTGGTTGGCGAACTGCGAATTGGCGGTGCCGGCGTTGCGCTGGGCTATGTCGGCCAGGCCGGTCTCACCGCGGAGCGTTTCGTACGCGGACCGGACGGAGCCCTGGTCTACCGTTCAGGGGACCGAGTGCGGCACCGTCGTGATGGCACGCTCGAATACCTCGGCCGCGCCGACAATCAGATCAAGTTGCGTGGCCACCGTGTCGAGCCAGATGAGGTGGAGGCTGCATTGCGCACACACCCGGCGGTGGCTGAAGCGGCCGTGGTGCTGCACCGCGCCGGACCGGGTGATGACAGGCTGCATGCGGCATTGCTGCTTTCGCCGGGGTGCGACCTCGATCAGGCCGACTTGACCGGGACTTTTCGCAGCCATCTCCAGGACAAACTGCCGCCGTTCATGATCCCGAGCGCCTTCAAGATCGTCGAAGAGATCCCGCTGACCGCCAATGGCAAGGCAGACCGCGATCGTATCGCCAGGATGCTTGCCGGCGCCGCCCCGAGGCAGCGGCCGCACGCGACTCCGCAAACCGCCCTTGAAACATTGCTCGTCAGGTGCTTCTGCGACGTGTTGAAGGTCCCGGAAGCCGGCGCGACCGACGATTTCTTCGCCGATCTCGGAGGCCACTCGCTTTTGGCTACGCGACTGGTTTCGCAACTGCGGGAGCTGTTGCAGATCGAGATTCCGCTGCGTCGCGTGTTCGAGGCCCGATGCGCACGCGAGCTTGCACGCGCGATTGCTCCTGACGATTCGGCGCGGCAGCGGCTGGAAGCGGCCGCAGCCATCGTGCTGCAGGTGCTTGAAATGAGCGATGCCGATGTACGCCAACAATTGCTTGAGCAAGGAGATGGCGCATGCGTGTGATGCTGGATGTGTTCTCCGGTCGTCCCAACCCGACATGGCAAGTGCCGCCGGCTTTGGCCCAACATTTCAGGCAGCTGATGTCGCGCCAGGGCGGGCCGGCTTCTGCCACCCCGATGCCGGCGCTTGGCTATCGCGGCCTGCTCGTCGGGAGTGGTCCGGAAGACGCCGACGCGCCGGCAGCCTTTTATGTCGGCGTGCCACCGCTTGCGACAGTGGAGACCAGGGAGGAGCTCGTCTCCGCACCACGGGCGCGGCTGCCGGATGACGAGCGCGAGGCCGTTTTGGCGCTGTTGGAAAGCGCCCGACCGATCGTTGCGCGTACAGTGATCGATGAAGCAGCGCGCTGCGTCGAATGGCGGGGCGACGGGGTGGCACCACGTGCTGGCCGCAGCGCCGCGCTACGCGCCAGCCACGCGGACGCGGCCACAGCTGCCGAACAGCCGGAGGTCGGCCCGCCCTGTGAGCCGATCCTCGCCGCTTATAGCCCCTGGTTCTGGAACACAGCTTCCGTGCGCCTTCGCAACAATTGCTACAATTATGCCAGCAACTATGTTTCCAATTTCGTGGCGCAGCCCGGACGCAGGGTTGGCCGCCAGTATGACGAGTTCAGCTGCGAGGCGGTTGCGCGAGCTGCAATCGCCGATGGGTTCAGGGCCAACTGCGACGGCCCGGCGCGGCTGGCGGCGCTGGCTGTTTGGCCGGGACACGATTTCCATTGGTACCGCTCGCATGGCGCCTTCTGGGCCCACAAACTGGGCATCTACAGTGCCCGCAACGTCGACAACCAGGGCCGCGTCATCGCCGGCGCACTGACGCCGGCGACGTGCGACCGCGGCCCCTACACACAATGTTGCAGTTATCTGTTCGTACCACCGGGCGTGGAGGTCTTGTAGTGCGCGTGGTGTTGGACGTGTTCTCAGGCAGGCCGAATCCTACGTTCGGGCTGGCACCCAATGAGGCCGCGGAACTGGCCGCCCGGGCGCGGGCGTTGTCGGTTCCAAGCGCCGCGCCGGCCGGGCCTCAGGCGGGCTGGCGCGGGTTCGTCGTTCTGGGCGACGGCCTGCCCGGTTCCGAGCCGATCTTACTGCGCGTCAAGGAGAAGGTGGTCGAGATGCAAAATGGCGCCTGGCAGGACAGCACCGGTATCGAGGTATTGCTTGAGACGTCTGCGCGACGTCATGGCTATGGCGCGTTGCTGGATGAAGCGCGCAAACGGACCAACTCTGGAGCTGTATCATGAACCCGGAGCAACAATCGCCTTGGCAATGGACCCATGACGGTCCCCAACTCGACTTCGCCCGCGCTTTCGCACGCTTTCGCGGCGTCCTCGAATCCGCCTGGACATCGCCAGAGGATGGCGCGGCCGTTGCCGAGACCTTCGCCCGCTGCGCCGAGGCGATGCAGGAGCCGCTCCAGGCCCCCGAGGCGGCGGAACGCATAGCTCAGTCATTTGCCACCTATCACGAGGCGCTGCGTGCGGCGACACTGACGCCGGAAGCGCGAAGGATAGTGCGGGAGGCACTGCACGAATACGTGGCCGACCTCATCAAGGCCTGGGCTGCGGTCCCGCCTGACAATTTGGCGGCTGCGGATCTTGTGGCGATCGCGCAAAGCATGAGCTGGATCGCCAATGTGGCGGTCGACATCGAAAATGCCTGAGCCGCCGGACGTCGGCAAGGTCGACTTGTGGCTGCTCGACGTGCGGCCATGCATTGCGGCAGAAGCCGATGCGCTGGAGCTGCTCGACGATGAAGAACGCGGGCGCGCGGAGCGGCTGCGTTGCCCCCGGGCGCGGGCACAATTCGTGCGCACGCGAGCGGGATTGCGTCGCATCCTGGCGAGTTACCTGGCGGTGCAGCCACAGTCCGTCCCCTTTGCGTATGGCGCTCACGGCAAGCCTCGGTTGCCGTGCGAACGGTTGCGCTTCAATGTTTCGCATGCGGGTGGGGCGGCGCTTCTCGCATTTGCATCTGAGTGCGAGGTCGGCGTCGATCTGGAACGCATCGAGACCATCGATGCCGCCGAAATCCTGACGACATGGGCATCGCCACGCGACTATGCCGCCTGGAGAGCCTCCTCCCCCGGCGACCGCCTGGCCGCCCTCTACCGCGGCTGGGTGCGCAAGGAGGCGATACTCAAGGCGTGGGGTTGCGGATTTTCCGTGGCGCCTCAAGAGCTTGACGTACCCATGAGTGCGAGGGCCGGGGAACATATCGTCGTCGGTACGGCCTTGCACCGTCCCAACTGCCGAGTTCTCGATGTGCCGGTAGGCAGTTCCTGGACTGCGGCGCTCGCAGTCGAAGGCGGGGCACCTTGTACGGCCTCGTTCATTGTCCAGCCTGCGTAAGACCGACCCGGCTGTCTCGAAAGATGCGCGGCAATTTGGTTCTGGAGAACAGCTTTCCTTGACGAGAGCGGCCGAGCGACCAATGTACGGAGGCCATCTTTGTCTGCGCAGGAACATTTGCTTATGACAGCCTCGATCTACGATATTCCGTTCAGCCGCGCCGACGGCTCAACCACAAGCCTTCGTGCATATGCCGACAGCGTCCTGCTGATCGTCAACGTCGCCTCCAAATGCGGCTACACCAAGCAGTATGATGGGCTGGAGGCGCTCTACGGGTCGTACCGCGAGCGTGGCCTGGTGGTGCTCGGCTTCCCGGCCAATGACTTCGCCGGCCAGGAACCGGGCACCGACGCCGAAATCCAGGAATTCTGCCGGCTGACCTATGGTGTCGAATTCCCTGTGTTCGCTAAGATCGTAGTCAAGGGACCCCAGAAGCATCCGCTCTATCAAGCGTTGATCGAGGCTCTGCCGAAGGCTGTCTTCCAACCGGGTAGCACGCTGGCGGCCCGGATGGCGGGGAAAGGTGCCGCGCCCGAACCCGACGAGGTGAGTTGGAACTTCGAGAAGTTTCTGGTCGACCGCAAAGGGATCGTTGTCGCCCGCTTTGGCTCCGACATCGAGCCGCAGGACGAGGCGATCGTCGCCCCTCTCCGCAAGCTCCTGGCGGTGTGACGCAAGATACAGCTTGCTGGTGCGGCCCTTCCATGGCTGCGTGCTGCAAGGTTTTTGGCCACCGCTGCGTTGCAGCTTCAGTGGTGAAGCCACCCATCTAACGCGAGGAGAGTAGGCCATGGATCTGCAACTGGACGGAAAACGCGCCCTGGTCACCGGCGGCAGCAAGGGAATTGGTCGTGCCATCGCCCGGCAATTGGCCCTGGAAGGCGTCGATCTCGTCATCGCCGCACGCAACGTTGCCGATGTGGACATTGCCGCACGCGAACTGGCTGCGGAGACCGGACGCAAGATCGTCGGACTGACCGTCGACACGCAGGACGACAGCTCGGTCAGAGCGCTGGTGGCCGCAACGGTCGCGGCGCTCGGCGGCCTCGACATTCTGGTCAACGCCGCGGCCAAACCGGGCGGGCAGGCACCGCCGCCGAAACTGGCCGAGATCACCGACGACGTGTTCTGGGATGACGTGAACGTCAAGGTGATGGGCTATCTTCGCATGGCGCGCGAGGCTGCTCCTCACATGGCTGCCGCGGGCTGGGGCCGAATTATCAACATAAGCGGCCTCGCGGCGCGCCAGACTGGCTCGATCATCGGCTCGATCCGTAATGTTGCCGTCTCTGCCCTGACCAAGAATCTCGCCGACGAATTGGGCCCGAAGGGGATCAACGTGACGGTGGTCCATCCTGGCCTCACCCGCACCGAAAAGACCGCTCCCCTGGTCGCCGCCCGCGCGGCTTCGGCAGGCGTTTCGCCCGAGGAGATCGAACAGCGTCTTGCCGCCAATGTCACGATCGGTCGCCTCGTCGATATGGCCGAGATCGCCGACGTCGTTGCATTCCTCGCTTCGCCGCGAAGCGTTGCCATCAACGGCGACGCGATCGCATGCGGCGGCGGGGTCAAGGGGCCGATACACTATTAGCCGGCAACGGCCGGTGGCTGTTGCAGTCGGCTACTTGTGCATCAAAAATTCTCCACCCAAGGCCGCAATTCGATCTCCCACGTCCAGGCGCTTCGATGCTGCTGATGGATTGCGAGATAGGCGTCGGCGATCGCGTCCGGCGACAGCCAACGGTCGGGCGGGGTGGAGTCTGGCGACCGCACCGGGTCGCTGGATGCTATGCCGCCATCGATGACGAAATGCGCCACGTGGATGTTCTTTGGCGCAAGCTCGCGCGCCATCGACTGCGCCAGCCCACGCAGACCAAACTTCGGCATTGCGAAACCGGCGGAATTGGCAAAGCCCTTGACGCTGGCCGTGGCTCCCGTGAACAGGATCGATCCGGCGCCCGCGGCCTGCAACCGACGTGCTGCTTGCTGACCGAACAGAAAGCCGCCATAGGCACCCACGAGCAGTGCTCTTTTCACCTCCTCCGGATCGAGATCGGCAATGCCGCCGCGCACGCGGCCGGCCGCATTGAAGATCGCCAGCGAGAGCGGGCCGATGCCATCCACCGCACGGAACAGGTTTTCCACCGATGCCGGGTCCGACACGTCGGTTGAGATCACCTCGGCCCCGGTCTCGGTGGCAAGCGCGTCGAGCTTCGCAACATTGCGCGCCGCCAGCACCAGCTTGAATCCTTGGCGGCTGAATACCCTCGCCAACGAGGCGCCAAGGCCGGATCCCACGCCTGCGATAACGGCAACTTTGCTTGTCATGGTTCTCTCCGACGTTGCGCCCTTGTGATGGGATAAGCCCTCAGTCAGGCAGATGAATAGCTCGCTGGTTGTAAAGGATCTTGCGGATGTGGGCCTGTTCCTCCGGCGTAAGCTTGCTCTGGTCGGTTGACAGGTCGGCGCCCACCGCCAGGCCACGCTGCACGCCCGGGCGCGCGCCGACCTCCTCGAACCAGCGTTTGAAATGCCTGAACTCATTGATGTCCTGGCCCTGTGCCTGCCAGTTGACGGTCCAGGGATAGCTGATGATATCGGCGATGGTGAAGTCTTCACCTGCAAGGTAGCGGCGATCGCGAAGTCGCATATTGAGGACGCCGTAGAGCCGGTTTGCTTCGTCGGTGAAGCGGCGTAGCGCATAGGACTGGTCGCCTTCCCTGTCGCCCAGCCTGCGGAAATGACCCGCTTCGCCCAGCTTCGGCCCCTGGTTGGCCATCTGCCATATCACCCACTGCGCGACATCGTACTTGGTGCGCAGGTCCTGCGGCCAGAGCTTGCCGGTCTTCTCCGCAAGATAGAACAGGATCGCGCCGGACTCGAACACGCCGACGGGCGCGCCGCCGTCTTTCGGTTCGGTATCGACGATGGCCGGCATGCGGTGGTTGGGGTTGAGCTTTAGGTATTCAGGCGTGAACTGGTCACCATGTGAGATGTCCACAGGCTTCAGTGCGTAAGGCGTGCCTGTCTCTTCCAGGAAGATCGAGATTTTTTTGCCGTTGGGCGTCGGCCAGTAATAGAGATCGATCATGCTGCGTCCTGCCTGCACTGTTGGGGAAGCGGCATCAGCTTCGCGCCATTCGCTCATGAAGCAAGCTAGACGAAATCGGGTTCCGGTTCACGAAGCGACGATCTACGGATGCACGATTTTGAGGAAAAATTGTCTGTACGAGGACGGAGGCTGAGCAAGCGTCAGGACGCGCTTGACCGTGGCCCGCGGGCAGCTACGGCACCAGCGCCGCCTACGCCGGAATAAACACCGTCAGCCTGATGCCGGATAATGGACAAATTGCTTACGTTAGTCGTGCTCGCGTGGTGCGCGGCGTGGCCAGGAGCAGGCTTGTTTCGCTGCCCGTTATGCCGGCAATCAATCGGATGCGCCGTAGCACAGCATCGAAATCTGTCAGTGATGCCGTCCCGAGTTCGACCACCAGATCCCACCGGCCATTGGTGGTGTGGATGGTCGAGACTTCCGGGAAGCCGCCCAGCGCCCGGACCACGCGGTCGGCGGCATGGCCCTCGATCTCGATGAGCATGATACCGCGGATGCGCTGATCGACGGCGTCGGCGCGCAGCACCACCGTGTACCCGATGATGTCGCCGGACCGTTCCAGGCGCTCCATACGCGCCCTGACCGTGGCGCGCGAGACGCCGAGATCGACGGCGAGATCCGACACGCTGCGCCGCGCGTCATGCCGCAGCAAGGTTACGAGCCGTTCGTCCAGCGTATCCATCAGCTTACCATTTTGATCAGTTCTGCTGCCAATACGATAAACAATGCATTTCGAATTGCCAATTCTGCCTGTTCATATCGCCGGCTCGCCATGGTTCTCTCGCGGCATTCGAACTTGGCCGTGGGAAAAACAATGCGTTGCAAAATCGTCGGGGCACCGGTGCAGGACGGCGCTGGCAGAATGGGCTGCGAAATGGGGCCGAGCGCCCTGAGGACCGCCGGACTTGTTGAAGTGCTGTCCGGCCTCGGCCACGCTGTCGAGGATATGGGCGCCGTACAGGCGATGCCGGCGAGACGCATTTCGCATGGCAATCTGGCGCTGAAGGCCCTGCCCGAAATATCGGCGTGGACATCCGCCATTGCCGCAGCCGCCTACGCGGCGAGCGAGGACGCCATGCCGATCTTTCTCGGCGGCGACCACTCGATCTCGGCCGGGACCGTGTCGGGTCTCGCCCGCCGCGCCGCTGAGACCGGGCGGCCGCTGTTCGTGCTGTGGCTCGACGCGCACCCGGACTTCCACACGCTCGACACCACCGCCAGCGGTAATCTGCACGGCGTTCCGCTCGCTTACGCCAGCGGCCAGCCGGGTTTCCACGGCTATTTTCCGGATCTGCCGGCAGCGGTCGATCCCAAGCGTATCTGCACGATGGGCCTGCGCAGTGTCGACCCGGCCGAGCGCAGCGCGCTCAACCAGGCGGGCGTGACCGTGCACGACATGCGCGCCATCGACGAGCATGGCATCGCGCCGCTGCTGCGCGCCTTCCTGGCGCGGGTGTCTGATGAAAACGGGCTGCTGCATGTCAGTCTCGACGTTGACTTCCTCGATCCCTCGATCGCGCCCGCAGTCGGCACCACGGTTCCCGGAGGCGCGACGTTCCGCGAGGCGCATCTGGTGATGGAGATGCTGTCAGATAGCGGCCTCGTCTCCAGCCTCGACCTGGTCGAGCTGAATCCCTTTCTGGACGAGCGTGGCCGCACCGCGACGCTGATGGTCGACCTGACCGCGAGCCTGATGGGCCGCCGCATCATGGACCGGCCGACCCGCAGCCATTCCGGGAGCTTTTGATCATGACCACAGCAAAGCTGAACATCGTCCCCTTCGTCAGCGTCGACCGCATGATGAAGCTGGTGAATGTCATCGGTGTCGAGCGCTTCCTGACCGAACTCGCTGGCTACATCGAGGAAGACTTCCGTCGCTGGGACCTGTTCGACAAGACGCCGCGCATCGCCTCGCACAGCCATGACGGCGTCATCGAGTTGATGCCGACAAGCGATGGTCGCCTCTATGGCTTCAAATATGTCAACGGCCATCCGAAGAACATGCGCCAGGGTCTGCAGACGGTCACGGCCTTCGGCGTACTCGCCGATGTCGGCAGCGGCTATCCGATGCTGCTCACGGAAATGACCATCCTGACTGCCCTGCGCACCGCCGCCACGTCCGCTGTCGCGGCCAAGTATCTGGCACCGAGCGGCGCGCGCACCATGGCCATCATCGGCAATGGCGCCCAATCGGAATTCCAGGCGATCGCCTTCAAGGCGCTGACCGGCGTCGATCGGCTGAGGCTCTACGACATCGACCGGTCCGCCTCGCGCAAATGCGCCAAGAACCTGGCTGGCATGGGTTTTGATATCACCATCTGCGAAACCGGGCAGGAAGCGGTCGAAGGTGCCGGGATCATCACGACCGTTACCGCCGACAAACAGTGCGCCACCATTCTCACCGACAACATGGTCGGCTCCGGCGTCCACATCAACGCCGTCGGCGGCGACTGCCCCGGCAAGACCGAACTGCACAGGGACATCCTGCTGCGCTCCGACATCTTCGTCGAATTCCCGCCCCAGACACGCATCGAGGGCGAGATCCAGCAGCTGGATCCCGACCATCCGGTGACCGAGCTCTGGCAAGTGATTGCCGCCAAGGCGCAAGGCCGCCGAGATGCCAAGCAGATCACCCTGTTCGATTCAGTCGGCTTCGCGATCGAGGATTTTTCGGCGCTACGCTATGTGCGTGACCAGCTGCAGGCGACTGGCCTCTATGAGGAACTCGACCTGCTCGCCGATCCCGACGAACCGCGAGATCTGTTCGGCATGCTGCTGCGGGCCGCTATGCAGCCGGCAGCATAACAAGGCTCATCTCGAGAACAGCAGGTCTCTGCCTTGCCAGCCGAGCCAGATTTCCTTTTACGTTTGAACAGAAGTTTAGACGCTCAGGGAAATGGATCGAAGGTGCGCAAAAGACAGTTCTTTACGATCCGTTAACCGCGTCGATACTTTGGCGCAAATTTCCGTTACGGAAGCCAAAAACCAGGTGCATTGGTCGCCAATCCGTTTTAGTTTACATTCTATAAATGCGTTATTTGGCGAAGTTGACTTTGAGTTAGCCACGCTTTTTGTGGCCGATCCTCGCTGTAACGATCCAATACAAAATTGATCTTGCAAAGATATTGCCTGTAAAGAGCGATGAGGCTGCCGCTTCGGTGGCCGGGGGGCTTTCGTGCATTTTCTTTTGCTCGTCTTGCTGAAGAGATACGTCTTCAATCCGGCGATTGTCTTGGCAGCCTTCCTTGTCTACGGCGAAGGAACTCACCTTGCCGCAGCTCAGCAAATGTGCGGCCAGGCGCTGTCACAGTGCGACCTGCAGACCGACTCCGCATGCCTCGAGCGCACCTATGCCTGCGGTGAATATGATACCGTTATCCAGTCGCTCTTCGTCGAGCGGTTCGAACCGACGCCCGACCAGAAATACTTCGTCGGCGCATCGTTTTACGGCCGCCACATCCGCGAGCGCGCCGCCGGCGTGCAGTGCGAGATGGTGAAGTTCGCGCGCGAATACCTGACCGACTACCTGTCCGGCGTCGAGGCCGAGTTCACCACCAGCGGCTCGTTCGGCACGATGCGACAGATGGATCAAATCTATCATGCCGCGCAGATGCTGACCGACCTCGGCGACGTCACCGGCTGCCCGGAATCGGCGCTGACACGCGCCACCGTCGAGGACATCGCCCGTAGCGAGGCCGTACGCTATGCGCGCTCGGTGTTCCTGCAGCCGCCGCCGGAAGCTCGTTCCTCGTTCGACACGCTGCAATTGGCGCTGAGAAGCTTCGTCAGTCGGGCGTCCGATCTCGAGACGGGCATCGCCCTGCGCCGCGTCGAGATCAAGTCGGCCGAAACGCACCTGAAGGCGATCCGCGTCATTTTCGCCGATATCTTCGGACCGGTGACCGGGGCGGGCGCGACGCTGGTCGCCAACACCTCGATCCTCGACGGCCTGGCTGCGAAGACGACRCAGATGTTGCGCTCGGTCGAAGTGTCGGAGGGAGAATTCAAGCGGGCACTGGGCAACGTCACGCCAGAGCAATACGCCAATCTCAATCGCAACACGGTCGCCAGCGCGGAGGATTTTCTCAAGGTCTCCGCCTTCCACATCAACATGATCGGGGTGCTGCTGCCGACCGATCCGGCAAAGCCCTTCTGGCGGCTGGACGCCGAGGTTCATGCCGACAACGCCGCCCAAGGCGCATTCAACGATCTCGCCAAGGTAAAGGCGGACTGGAAGGCGCACGGCGCGGCCACCGGCATCTGCGCCCAGGCAGGCGCTGCCGACAGGGTGTGGTACTGCCGATGACAAGCTTCCGAGCCATCGCGTTGTCCGTGATTGTCAGTTGCGTCCTGGCCGGCGCGGCCGGTGCCGCATCGATCCTGGAGCGCGCCTACACTTCGGAGAAACTCGACGGTTTCTGGAACGCGACGCTCTCCAACGCGACGCCCGAGACGAGCCGGTTCAGCCTGCTCGCCCCCGGTCCCGCCGCCGTCGAACCGAGCCACGAGGCGACGCAGCCCGATTTCGGCTTGCCCTTCACTGGCGAGGTGGTCGGCGAGGCGTCGGGCTCCTCCGGCGGCAGCCGCAGCGTCGGTTTCCCGATCATCCCGCTTTCGGCCGACGACGCCTCGGTGCTGATGCGAAGGCTCGCATGGTCAGAAATCTACCTCAGCCGCTACCGCTTCTTCGCCCCAATCTCGACCGATAGCGCCGAAGAGCTCGCCGCGCTCGTCGGCCGACAATACGCCGCTGCCGTCGAGGCCTACCTGATTACCGGGCGGCTTTACTTCTCCGGGGCCGACTTGCCGGAGAAATGCCGGCACCTGACGCGGATGAACGAGATCAATGCCGGGCCTTTGTCGGGCGCCAGCCTGGATTCGCTGCCTGCGGCCTGGCGTCCGCTGTTCCCGATCGTCGAGGCCGTGCGTGCACGGCTTGGTTCGGACGCGCTGGCGAAACTGGTCTGTTCGGTCAAGCCGGTACGCGGGCGCGCCGAGACGACCGGCCTGATCGAGACGCGGGTGCGCGCGCAAATCGTCAAGGCAGTCAGGACGAAGGTCGACGACACGCTCAACCTGATGAACGCCGCTTCGACCGAATACCAGTCGCTGGTCAACGAGATGGACGTGTCGATCAAGTCGGCCGAGGTGATGGAGCTGGAGCGTGTGCTCGGCAACGCACAGGCCAACATGGTGCTCGTCAAAGAGGATCAGCTCAAGGCAGCCGAGACGATCGCCACGCTGCAGGCTGTCGACCTCTCCAGCCTCAACCAGCCGGAATCGCTGAAGGAGTTCGAAGACGGCAAGGCAAGGATGACGCAGATCGTCGGGCAGATCGAAGGCGTCATGACGGCTCTCTCCGGCCTCGCGCATGTCGTCGACGATCCGGCGATCACCGCCGAGCTTTCTTCCTGCGCAGGATTGGCCGGAGCGTATTCGAGGCTCGACCTCACGCTCGACACTGGCGCGCTGACCGCGACGATCAACGGCCCTTACGAGGACTGCATCAACCATGCCCGGGCGGTGGTCGGGCGGTTCCAGAATCCATCGCTTTCCAAGGCGCAGATGGCCGAACTCGCCCGGCACGTGCGCCAGATTTCCGAGGTCTTTCTGTCGACGGGGCAACCATGAGACGGTTCTTCCTGCTTTGTGGACTGGTCGCCAGCATCGTTTTCGGCGCTGCGGGAATGGCGCGCGGGCAGGACTGCATGGCGCTCGACATCGACGCGGCCGCCGGCCATGCCGGCGAGCTGACGACGCTGCTCAAGATCGCCAATTTCCGCGCCGACGTGAAATACATGGGCGAAGTCGCCACCGAACTCGAACAGTTCCTGACGACCTGCGGCGACGAGGCGACCGGACGGCTGGCGATCGTGTGCGATTTCGACTGCCACCTGCAACTCGGGCGCTATCGCCTGTTCCTCGCCGCCGACATGCCCTTCCTCTCGTCGGCGAGCGGCGTCAGCCGAAACGATACGCCGGTTTCGCCGCAAGCGGCGCAGGAATTCGGCCGGCAAGGCATCGAGATCGTCGACCGGGGCCTTCGCATTCTCGCTCGACAACAAGGCGGTGACCAGGGCACCGCGGCGGGAGCAGATGCGAGTTACCGCACCTTCGTGCGGCAGCTGACGGCGCTGTCCTCGTTGAAGATCCAGCTGCTGATGAACACCGGGGACGTCTGGTACCAGACCGTCTCGGAGGCACGCGTCAAGGCGCTCGACTTCCTTGTCAACGATACGCTGGGCGCCGTCGGAGGCGCTGGCCTCGACAGCCAACCCAACCTCTCCAAGGCCTACACCAATTACGAGGCCGCGATGTGGGTGCTGGTCGAGACGCAGATGGATATTCCGGGCGAGTCCACCTACGACGACCTGCGCGCCGACCTGCTGCTGCAGCAGAGCGACCTCGATGCGCGCATGGACAGCGTGCGCAAGGGCTTCCTGTTCCTCAACATCGACCCGATGCAGTTCACGACGATCCCGTTCGAGGACCTGCAGCAGGCGTTGACCGAGAGCGAGCAGCGGTTGACCGAGGTCGAGCGCAATGTCGAGGCGCTGGTCGAGCGGTGGTACGCCAACAAGGAAGGCGAAGCGACGCGCGCTCTCGACGAGGAGCGGACGATCCGCAGCCAGGAAGTCAACCTTATCGCCCACAAGATCGGCAAGCTGGAGCATGAGGCGCAGACCTTCGCCACCACTGTCCAGCAAGAGATCAACGCGGTCGACGCCGAGAAGGACACATTCGGCTATCGCCAGCAGATCAGATCGCTGGAGATCGAGCTCGGCACCAAGATAGCCGAGTTCGAAAACCAGCGCCGCCAGATCAATGACAGGCAGGAACTCGACCTCATCGTCCTCTCCAAGGAGGCCGAGGTCGAGCGGCGCAACGAACTGCGCTGGCTGCTGAACTGGGAAATGACCCAGATGAACCTCGATCTGCAGATTTCCTCGCTCGAGAGCCAGATCACCGAATACGCCCGCCAGACGGAGCGCAACGCCAACCAGCTCGAACAGGCGGTTCGCCAGCGGCAGATCCTTCAAACCCAGATCGCCAACAACCACGGCGCGATCGCCCGCGCCAACGACACAATCACCGAACTGCAACTGCGCCAGACCGACCTCTATCAGCGCCGCAGGGCCGTCGACCGCGAGCAGCTTTGCGGCATCGAGAATCAGCTCGCCCTGATCGGAGATACGGCCGACCATCCGTTCACGCCGCTGCTCGCGGGCGAACAGGCATGCCAAACTGTGACGCCGGCCTTCACGCGCAACCAATACGTTGCCCAGATGTGCGGCCCGGACGGTCAGTCGGGCCTCAGGGCCCAGCTCTTGAACTCGCAGACACAAGCGAAAGCGTTCCTGATGAAGTGCGTCATCGGCAGCGCCGACTTCGCCGATGTCGAGCCGCTGATCGCCGACCAGCAGATGATCACATCGAACATCCCGCTGCCGCAGGAACTTGCGAACGTCGATTGCGGTTCTTTTTCCCAGACAGAAACGGACTTCGCCAAGAAACTCTACGAAGCCGAGAGGGACCTCTATGCGAAGAGGAAGGCGGACCTCGAGGAGGCGCGTGACCAGGTCGACGGCCAGTTGTCGGAAGTGATCGCCTGGTTCGTCGCGTTCAACGGCACCACACAGGCCGCGCAGGTCATCCTGACTTCGGTGCAAGGTGCATACTCGATCGGCGCCGCGGTGCCCGAAATCATCACCTGCGCCTGCGGTTTGGGCAGCGGCGTCGCGACTGTGGTGGACGTCGCCAAACCGATCAGGGCGGCCTTGGAAGCGGCCCAATCCATCCTGTCGACGATCATCACCACCGGCCAGATCACTCAGGCGAATATTAATGAAATCAACGCGCTGAAACAGCGCCTCACGCAGCTCCGCCAGGCGATTGGCCAACTCGATCTCGACAAGGCGCTCAAAGCAAGGGCGCTGGTCGACACGCATTTCCAATTGGCCGGCCGGTTGGCGCAAGGGGCGCAGGAGATCAAGGAATTGGCGCTACAGGGCTCGATGGCGGCGGTTGACTGCCAGAGCCAGGATCTCAGCATCGACGAGCAGGTGGCGCGGCTCAAGTCCGACCACGAACGCATCCTCGCCGGGCTCGATCTTCAGGCGCGCGAGAACGACATGCTGAGTTTCCAGATTACGGACCAGCAGCGCACGATCGACCGGCTGACCAACGAGATCGCGATCCTCAATCTCGAACTCGACAAGCTGTCCCTGTCGGAAGCCCAGCTCAACCAGGACAATGCACGTGTCGCCGAACTGGTCGCGGCAACCAACGGCCGCATCGACCGCGTCCGCGCCGCGCAGACGACAGTGACAGGCCTCGCCGAGGAATCAAATGCCTCGACCAACCTGATCAACGAACTGCGCGACCGGCAGAAGGACAAGATGCTGGCGCTGAACGATGCCGAACTCGCCTTCGTCGAGCAGCGCATCACGCAGTCGCGTGGCAACACCGAGGAACTCGTCGCGGGACTGAACCAGGCCAAGGATCTTGGTCTGAAGAGCCGCGCGCTGCAGGACAGCATCCTGAAGTTCCAGAGCAACGTTCAGGCCGAGGTGACAAAGCAGCAGGAGGACATGACCAAGCTCGTCACCCAGATCGACGATCCGGCGACGCGCAAGAATCTGTTCATCGCGACCCAGGACACCATCGCCGACCTGATGAAGGGCATTCCCGAATATCTGGTGACCAAGCGGCGCGTGCTCGAGACCGCCAACCGGCTGATGCACCTGATGCGGCGCCGCTTTGAAGTGGTGCAGGCCTTCACCGGCGACGCGGCGACAGTGCCCGCGGTCTATGTGCGCAACGCAACCCAGCTCCAGGCGATGATCGACGACATCGTTGCCAAGCGCTTCTTCGACGAGCGGCAGATCAACATCGATGTCGCCCAGATCGTCGTGCCCGCCAATTCAGGTTTCGCCCGCAAGCTGGCGCTCGACGAGAATGTCGAGTTCGAGGTTTCCCCTTTCGCGTCGACCGACGCGCTGATGAAGGCAAACGGCTATTTCGCGCTGTGGGCGCCCAACAAATTCCGCGAGCGCAAGAACCTGACCCTGATCGATGTCTTCGCCGGCACCGACTACCAGTGCACGGGGGCGCAGTGGAACCGCTTCGCCCTGCAACACCGCGGCAGCGGCTTCATCTTCAAGCCGCTGACCAAGGGGTCGAGCGAGGTCCGCGCAGACATTTCGGTCGGGCCGGAGCGCGTCGCGTTGCAGACCTTCTTCAACCAGGCCGACAGTGGCGACGAGATCAGCCGGATCATCCGCTACTGGGTGCAGGATCGCTACCAGGCGCGCAAATTCCCGCGCGCGCCCGGACCATCGAACGACACYAGCCTGATCCTGCCTTATCTCGGCGCGCCGCTGATCGGCTCCTACCGGCTGTCGCTGCAGCCGAGCGACTGCCCGTTCGACGGCGCCGTGTTCACCCTCTATTTCATCTTCGCGAGCGCGCCATGAGAGCCGTCGTCGCCACAGCAGCGCTCGGTCTGGCGCTCAGCGCGACGGGAGCGGCCGCGCGCGACCTCTTCGTCGACAATCTCGCCGGCTATACGATCGAATCGCGCATTCTCGACGCTCCCAACTGCGAGGGGCCGGCCATTCCGGACGGCACGCTGAAGACCTTCGAGCAAGGCCTCTGCGTCTTCCACCGCCCGGCCCGCAGTCCGAGCGACAGCGAACGTGCGGCCAACCTGATGCGGGAGGCGCAGACACGCGGACTGCCGCCCGTCCACCAGCAACTCGCCGGGCTGATTTCAGGCTTGGCGACCTGCGCCGAGGCGACGCGTCACCTCGACGCCTACCGGGCTTCCGGCAACCAGAACCGGATGGAGCAGACGCTGTTCTGCCGCGACCGGCGGCACAGCCAGGCCGACCTGAACGCGATCGAATGGAACCATGCGCTGTTCGAATATGCCGACGGGCTCGCTTCGAACCGAACGCTCGACCAGAGGCTGGCCGAGATGAGCGCCTGCCAGGCCGGGCCCTTGAGCGCCGATTTCGACGCCCAGTGCGGCCTGATCTCCAATCTGTCCGACACCGAGATCGATGCCTTCGCCGACGGGGCCGCCGGCAAAGTCATCGAGAGCTACTTCGCCAGCGTCGAGAGCCCGATCACCGCGATGTTTTCGCGCAAGCTGAAACGAGCCGAGGGCCTGGTGCAGAGTTCGCGCGCCGGCATCGATGACATCAAGGCGGGCGCCGACACAGTGAACAAGGAATACGCCGCATTGAACCAGGTCTACGAAGCGGCGCGCGACACAAAGATGGGGCCAATCTACAACGCCTACCGCGAGGCGATCCTGAGGGCGACCTCGATCCTCGACGAGTTCGACCGGTGGAAGGGCGGGCTGTTCATAACCTCGGAAAACATCAACCTGATGCCGAAGATCACCGAACGATCGGGCGAGATCGCGGGCGAGAAGACGCGCGTCGACGGCCTCGCCTTCGAGGCCAAGGCGAGCGCGCTGGTCGGCGACATCAAGCGCATCATCAATGCCGACGCCGAGAACCGCGCCGCGGTCGCCGCCTTCTGCCGCATCTATTTCTGCGAACTGACCAACCGCCGCGCGATGGCCGACGTCATCCGGACCTGCCGTCGGCCGGCGCTTGCCAACAACCCGCTGTGCGTCGGCCAGAACGGGCAGATCACCAATGGAACTCTTACGGTCGACTTCCAAGGGCCGCATTCGATCACGGTCAAGGCGCTGTGCCAGTCAGCCGGCCTCGATCCTTTGATGACCGAGGTCAATATGGACCCCGCCCGCGCCGCAAGCTGCTTGAGCGAATTGAGATGAGACAGGCGGTCGTGTTGCTCACCCTAGTTGTCGCGGGCACGTCAGTGGCCCGCGCCGAGCCGCAGCTTGCCGCTTTCGTCACCGACCAGAACAACGACGTCTATGTCGCGCTTTTCGACGGCAAGGCGGTGGAACTTGCCGGCTGCTCCAGCCCGGGCCAGGCGAAAAGGTTGCTGCACCTGGCTGACACCGCGCTAGTCTCGGAGGCGACGCTCGCCAAGCTTCAAACTGAAAACAGTTTTGGGACGCAGCCGCGGCTGCCATGCCCCGGGACGGCATTCAATATCGACTGGCCGGCGACGACCGCGATCTGGGCCGATGTCGAAGCATCCGGCAACTACTATCTGCCTTCCCCCTCGGGCACCGGCTATTTCGCCGTGCCCACTGCCTGCGCCGAGATCAAGGCGGCACTTGCCATCCGCGAGCGGCTGCAACTGCCGGGCGTGCTCCAGGGTTTTGCCGCGCCGCCCGACGTCGGGACACCGTTCGTACTCGATTGCGGGCGCGGCGATCTCGGCGGTCCATCGGACATAGCGGCGGCGAGCGTGGCCCGTTGGAGCCTGCACCGGTTCGAAACCTTCCTCAGCGCCGAAAGCATCGGCGACACGGTCTATGTCGTGCGATACACGCCGCCAGGCGAAGGCGCGCAGCCCTCCTACCTGCCGATTGCGCGCCTCGACGGCAAGGCGACGCGCGACATCATCGCAGATGTGGCCGCCGCGGAAGCGGCAGAGACGAAGCTGCGGGCATTCTTCGGCATCGCCGAGGCCGAAGCCGTAACCCTGCTCGGCGCCGACGCTGTGGCGGTGCTTCGTTCAGCGCCCTTCGTTGACCTGTGTCTATCGAATTGCGATGGCTATCAGCGCGAGCACGCGGCCTTCGCGCAGCCTGGCATCGACCTCGGCCTGTCGCCGCTGTCCGCTGGCCTGTCCATCACCTCGCTCGACCCCCTCGGCAATACGCGGCTGGACTGGACCTTCGCAGAAGGGCGGACGCTGTCCTTCACGGGTTGCCCGCTTCTAACATCGGCGCTTGGCCTGTCCGCCCCCGGCATTGGCGACTGGATGGGCGAGACAGATCGCGCGCTGACCGCCACTCCGCCGCCGGGTACCGGTTTCGACTGTCGGGGGTCGGCCAGCGATACCTGCGTTCGCCGCGTCAATGATGGCGGCACGCTGACGCTGGCGCAATTCTCATCCGAGGGCGATTGCGCCGGACGGACGAATCTCAGGCTCGAACTGCCCGCATCGGTCAAGGCGCCGCAGACACTTATCCTGAAGGGATTGCCGTTCAAGACGGTGCACATGGCGCCAGCCCCCGGCGTCGCCCGCACGCGGCTCGTCGGCACCGCCAACCGGGTGCCTGCCGGCACGTCCTCATGCATCCTGTCCGCGACCGGGGTGATCATCGTCGCGGACGGGTTGCCTCGGCTCGAACTCGAGCGGATCGACCTGGCGCGGGCGGCCGATCAAACGACCGATGAGGTCGTCGCCGTGATCGCTCAAAACGGCGCGGTCGCGCTCGACGATGTGACCATCGGCACCGTGGCGGACGGACTGTCACCGATGGCGCGCGGCGCGTCGCTGTGCCTGGCCGACCTTTATGCGCGAGGGCTCAGAGTTGAAGCAGACATGCTGGCGATCCAGGGCGTTCGGGCCCGGCTGCTGATCTCGGCCCAGGCGCCGGTCCGCTCCACCCTTGTCCGCGCGCGTTTCGGCGCGGTGCTCACTTCCGACAGCCTGATGCGGATGGACTTCACCGACATCGCCGCAGCCAATCCGCTGGTGTTGCGCGGGGCGGTCGTGGCGGGTCGCTCGGACGGGCTGGCGCCGACGGCAGCCGGCCTTGCGGTCGGCTCCGCTATCCAGCTCGAGCGCGGTTCGTCGGCGAATTTCACCACCTCGACGGTGTCCGGCTTCCGCTGCGCTGTCAGCTTCGCCGACAGCGCCTCCAGCGCCAGTTTCCTGCTGCCGGGCAACGACATCGCACACGACAATACCAGCCGGGCCTGCGGGCCGGGCCGCTTCAGCCTCGTCGAATAGAGCGAAAGGAGGATTGGCAGATGAACCGTATCGCCCGATCGCTGCTCCACCTGCTGGCGCTGCTCGCGGTGATCCATGCCGGTCCGGCCCGGGCCGACGAACCGAAGGTCGTCCTGTTGGAAGACCCGACGCTTAACGCCACCCGCTTGCACTATCCCCTGCTCATCTCCGAAGGTCGCGGCTACCGCATCCGCTGCAACGACCAGGCCGACGAGGAAGCGGTGATCCGCGGACTGGGCTTCGCCACCGTCCCCTCGCAAGTGCTGACCGTCGTCGACAACGCAGTCATCGCGGCCGACCCAGCCGCCAATCCGCTGTTGTGTCCATCCGGCGAGAACTACCCGATCAAGGTCTTTGCGCATGATGGCGGCAGCGGCATCGTCTACTATCTGCAGTTCCCGACCGATTTCGGTTCGCCATCCCTTTCCGACCAACTCTACATTCCCGGCTGCGGGCCTTTGGTCGAGGGACTGAAGCTCGACCTCAATCAGGCGATCGACGCCGACCCGACCCCATTCTTCGCCGGAAAGGTCCATACCATCGCATGCGTTGCGGGGCCGCCGGTTGTCGGAAGGACGACGACCTTCGCCAGTTGGTGCATCAAGGATGACCTTGATCCGGCCCAGCAGACGACGGTCGAGGAACTGCTCGACCTGACACCCGGCGGCGCCGCGGCCCTTGGCAATCCGGTGGCGTGCGCAAGCGCACAGGATTTTCTCGCGTCGAGCACGACGCTCGACCTGGCCGGGCGACGGCTGACAAACCTCGAGCCGCTGGCGACACTTACCCATCTGACGAGCCTGACCTTGTCCGGCAATGAAATTACCGACATGCGCGACCTGGAAAAGCTGACCAAGCTTACGTTCCTCGATCTGTCGCGCAATCGGATCAGCAACATCAGCGTGACGGCGGTGATGAAGGATCTGGCCGAGGCCGACCTCAGCTCCAACCAGATCGCCGATCTACGGCCGCTCGCCTCGGCACGGGCGCTGACCCGGCTGGTTCTGGCCAGCAACAAGATCGTCGACGTGTCGCCACTACGGTTTCTGCAAGAGCTCACCGCGCTTGACCTGTCGAAGAACCGGATCACGGATGCGCGTCCCTTGATGAGCCTGACCAAACTCGCCGCTCCGAACCTGCGCGCAAACCGCCTGGCCACGGCGCAATCCGTCAGCGCCATCCTGCCATTCAATCCGTCGCTGGACGGCAATCCGGTCTGCATCAGTCGACCCGAGCAATCGACCGTGGCCTCCGGCAAGATTTTTGAAGCCTGCATCACGGCAGTGAAGGAAGGCGACGTGGTGCTGGCAAACATGCAGACCGGAAAGTGCCTGGCTGTGGCCGAGGGGCGCCTCGACAACAACGCCCCTGCCGTCCAGTTCAATTGCGACGGCGACCAGTGGCGTCGCTGGAAACTGGTCGAGACGGAGGATGGTTTTCAGCTGCAGAACGTACGGACCGGAAAATGCCTGACGATTGCCGGCGGGGTCAGCACCGATAACAACGTCCCTGCCCTCCAATTCGACTGCGACCGGGACGCATCGCGACATTGGAAGCTGACCGCAACCGGCGACGGCTTCCAGGCTGAAAACGTGCAGACGGGGAAATGCCTGACGATTGCCGGCGGGGAGAGCACCGACGACGACGTCCCTGCCCTCCAGTTCAACTGCGACCGCCATCCGTCGCGATTCTGGAGCATCCGGGCGGCTGACCCCGAAGTCATGCTGGTGAACAGGCAAACCGAAAGGTGCCTGTCGGTCGCGGAAGGAAGAACCGACAACAACGCACCGACGGTGCAATTCGACTGCAACGGCAGTCAATGGCAGCGCTGGAGGCTGGTTGAGACAGGCGACGGCTTCCAGGTGGCGAACGCCCAGACGGGCAAGTGCCTGACGATTGCCGGCGGGATCAGCACCGAAAACAACATCCCGGCCTTGCAGTTCAACTGTGACAGCGACCCTTCGCGCCGCTGGAACCTGGTCGAGACGCGCGACGGCGTTCAGGCGGAAAACGTCCAGACGGGCAAGTGCCTGACCATTGCCGGCGGAGTGAGCAACTTGAACAACATCCCGGCCCTTCAGTTCACCTGCGACCGCGATCCGTCAGGCTACTGGACCATCAAGGCGGCGGACGAGAGGTAGTGCTGCCAGTCGCCCGGGCTGATTGAGCCGCATCGATCAGCCTGAGCTCGAAAGGAGAGATCCGATGAACCGCATCGCCCAATTGCTCCTTGTTGTGGTCACGCTCGTGGCCGCCGGCACCGTCCCGGCCCGCGCGGACGAGCCGAAGGTTGTGCTGTTCGAGGATCCGGGGCTGGAGGCGAACCGGCTGCACTATCCGCTGCTTATCTCGGACGGGCGCGGCTACCGCATCCGCTGCAAGGATCAGGCGGACGAGGAAGCGGTGATCCGTGGCCTTGGGTTCGCGACGGTTCCTTCGGAGGTGCTGACCGCCGTCGACAGCGCGATCGTCGCCGCGGATCCCGCCGCCAATCCACTGCTGTGCCCGTCGGGCGACACATATCCGATCAAGGTTTTCGCGCACGATAATGGCAATGGCCTCGTCTACTACCTGCAATTCCCCTCCGACTTCGGCGCGACGACATTTTCCGACCGGCTCTACATTCCGAGCTGCGCGCCGCTCGTCACCGAGCTGAAGCTCAATCTCGACCAGGCTCTGAACGCCGACCCAACGCCGTTCTTCGCCGGCAAGATCCACACCATCACGTGCCTCTCCGGCGCGCCGCTGGTCGACAAGCCGACGACCTTCGCAAAGTGGTGCGTCAAGGGCGACCGCACGCCGGCTGAGACGGCGACCGTGATGGCGGTTCTCGATTCAACGCCCGGCGGGGTCTCGGCGCTCGGCGACCCGGCCGCCTGCGCCGCGGCACAGGCCTTTCTGGAATCGATCACAACCCTGAACTTGAATGGCAAGGGCGTGCAGTCGATCGAACCGATTGCGGTGCTGAAGAACCTCACGAGCCTGTCGATCGCCGACAATTCGATCACCGACCTCGGGCCGCTGACCAAGCTCAAAACGCTGACCTTCCTCGACATTTCCGGCAATCACGTCGGCAACATCAATGCGCTGGCGCCGCTCATCGCGCTGACGCGGGCCGACGTTTCCGACAACGACATCACCGACATCCGCGCCCTGTCGGCGCTGGCGCTGCTCACCAACCTTACGCTCGACAACAACAAGATCGCCAGCCTCGAGCCGCTGCAATTCCTGCAGGCGCTCTCGACACTGTCCATCGCCAACAATGGACTGACAGGCGACATGCTCGATCCGCTCAGCGCCCTCGGCGGCCTGACCAGCCTCAACCTCGCCAACAACAAGATCGAGACCTTCGCCAATCTCGGTAGCTTCCCCTCGACGCTCGCCATCAACCTCAGCGGCAATCCAATTGTCGCGGACGGTGGGCAGAGCTTCGTTGACCTGTGCGTGCTGCATCGCGACGCGGCGACCCCGCTTGGGCAGACCATCCGCGCCATGGTCGAATTGGAGGGCGGCGGCACGTGCGCCGCGGTCGGCAACAATCTGCTGGCGACCACGGCGCTCGACCTTTCGTCGAAGATCGTCAGCGACCTGCGTCCGCTCGCGACCTTGCCGCAACTCACCTCGCTCAACCTGTCGAGCAATGCCATCACCGACGTCGCGCCGCTTGCCGGCCTGACCAACCTCGGCATACTCAACCTGTCAAAAAATTCGATCGTCAATGTCAGGCCGCTGGCAGCGCTATCGGGCCTGATCAATCTCGATCTTTCCGACAATCCCGTGCAGGCGACCGACTTCCTGTCGGCATGCCTGATGCGGAACCAGACTGACTTTCTGACTTCCGCGCAAGCCACGGAAGTGAATGCGCTGCTGTCGATCTCGGGCAAGGCTGCCTGCGGCAAAGCCTACGACGATCTCAATTCACGCCAGTTCGCCGACGCGAAGAACCGCGGGTTGACCAGCGTCTCGCTCTTCCCGGTGATGGCCAATCTCACCTCCATCGACCTGTCCGACAACCAGTTGTCCGACGTCTCGGCGCTGTCGGCGATACCGGGGCTGACGAAGCTTTGGATCCGCAACAACCAGATCCCCTCGATCCAGGGCGTCCTGCAACTGCGCCGCCTCGAACAACTGAGCATCGACGGCAATCCCGTGTCGAACCTGATCGGCATCGGGATGCTCAACAAGCTGACCAAGCTCTATTTCTCGAACACACACGTGCAATCCGTGACGCCGTTGGCGGACCTGCCGCTGCTCGACGACGCCGGTATGCGCAACCTGCCGCTGCAATACGCCAGCTTCGCCGAATACTGCATCGTCTACCGGTTCGATTCTATCGCGCTCGGCGACGCGCGAGGCTTCATGGCGGCACTCGACAGCCGCATGCAGGCCGACCACGTCGATAGCGCCGATTGCAGCTCTGCGCAGAGCTGGGCGCAGTCACTGACCAGCCTGACGCTGAACAAGAAGTCGATCATCGCCGTCAACCCCGTGGTCCATTTTCGGGCGCTGGGAGAACTTAACCTGTTCGACAATGTGATCACCGACGCGTCCCCGATCGCTTCGCTGACGGGACTCCAGAAACTGAACCTCGCCACCAACCGGCTGTCGGCGATCCCGCGCTTCAGCTCGAGCGGGCTCAAATACATCTATCTGAACGACAATCAGATCACTGACGTCGGCAATCTGTCGAACATGCCGGCGTTGTCGAATGTCGATCTGCGCAACAATCGGGTCTTCAATGCGCTGCCGCTCGGCTCGCTTCCGGCTCTGTCGATCGTCGATCTGCGAGGCAACCGGATCGAGAACTTCGTTCACGTTCATCCGGTGATCGGAAAATCCTATCTCGGCAACAATCCGATCTGCTCGTTCCCGCAGCCGCTCACCCCACAAGTCGCCGAAGCCTGCAAGCGCGAGCCGTCGCGCATCCTGGACGTCAATATTCACGTGTTCGATGAGCTTGCCGTCCAGCCTTTGGTCGTCTGTCCGCGTCCCAACTGCCTGCAGCTCCAGCCCCACGTCATCGTGGGCCCGCTCATTCACCAGTAATGCCTGCACCCGGAGGTAGTCCCATGTTCGCCAAGACCCTTACCGCCCTCGCAGCCCTGACCGCTGGCGCCGCAGTACTCGGCTCCCCGGCTCGCGCCGAAGACAAATCAGCGACCTCGATCGTGCAGTTGCCCGCCGCGGGCGGCACCGTCACGCAGGAGGAAGGCAACTTCTCGCTGAACAACAATACAGGATCGGCGAACTTCACCCTGCCACTGCCGACCCTGCCGACTCGTGGCCAGTTCGGGCCGCAGATGAGCCTCACCTACAGCCAGTTCGCGGGCGATACCGGCAACGGGCTCGGCATCGGCTGGCGGTTCAATACCCAGGAGATCGCCGTCAACGACGATCTCGGCACGGCCGTGCCCGGCACCAAGCCGGGCGGCGATTTCTTCTCCCGCCTGTCCTTCATGGGCACGCGGCTCGTGTTTCTCGGAAACCAGAACGGCGTCTGGGAATACAAGCCCGAATACGCCGAGGATTTCGTCAAGATTCTCTATCACACCGGCGCGTTCGACGTCGTTTCGCTCGACCTGTCAGGCGGCCTGCACACCGACACCATCCCCTCCGGCTTCGAGGTGACCAATGCCGACGGAACGCGGCTGATCTTCAGCGGCGACCCCTCCGTGGCGGAGGGCAATTTCGACATAGCCAAGCCCTACGTGACGAAATGGCCGCTGGTGCTGCAGCTCAGCGCCAACCGCGAAGCCGTCCGCTACGACTACCAGCGTTTCGGTGGACGCAGCTACCTGACAAAGGCCAGCTTCGCCGGCGGTCAGAGCAGCTATCAGTTCGACTTGATCGAGACGCAATCGACCCTCGTCAGCCACACCAATGGCAGCAAACAGGAGAACGCCCGGCTTTACGGCAAGGTGACGGCGAAATTCAAGGACACCGTCTACGCCCAATGGTGCATGGGATATGTCGGCCGTGACACCAATGACACCTCGAAGTTCGTCGTCAGGGCGCATCCGGACTGCCTGGCGAAGGCTCAGGCCGACCTGACGCCGCTCATCGACACGCAGTCGGTCAATGTGCTCGACCAGTTGCGGGTGCTCTACCGGTATGGCGACACCGGCGGCGGGGCGCTGGCGCAATCGACGCTGAAGTTCCCGGACATCAATTTCGGCTATTCGTCGTGGACAAGCGCCGAACTGGCGTCGCGCCCCGTCGTGTTCGAAGCGCCGAAGATGGCGTTCGCCGGCGACATCCCCCCTCAGAATTTCGAATTGGCCGACCTCAACATGGATGCACTGGTCGACATCGTGCAGACCAAGGATGACGGCGCGACCGTGCATCTCGGCAGCGGCGACCTGAACAGCGCCTTCGGCGACACCACCCAACTCGTGCTGTCGCGTCCGACCGAGGCTGGACTGATGCGCCAGATCGCGCCCCGGCTCACCGACAATCGCTTCGCTTTTGCCGATATCCTTGGCGACAGCTTCGTCGATATCGTCGAAATCGAAGACGGGCTGATGCACGTCTATGACGGCAAGGCCGATGGGACCTTCCCTTATCTCGGCCGCTCGATCCCGCTGCCCGGCGTCTCGCCGACGACATTCGCGGGCGGCAACGGCCGCTTCGCCGACGTCAATATGGACAGTATGTCCGACATCGTCACGACGCGCCTCAACGCTGATGGCCGCACCGAATGGCGGATATTTCTCAATCTCACCCGGCGCCAGGCCGATGGCGGTTACAGCGTCAATTTCGGCGCGCTGACCAAGGCGTTCCCATTCAACAGTCAGGACGGCCAGATACTCGGCCGCAACAATGTGCGGATGGTCGACATCAATGGCGACCGGCTGCCCGATCTCGTCGTCATCCGTCCAGCCGACCAGGGCTTCTGTCTCTACGAGAACCAGGGCAACATCTTCTCGACGGACCCGAATGCCCTGCTGTTTGGCGACGCCACGATCAACGATCCGGTCTGCGGTCACGGCACCTTCTCGCAGATTGGCGGCATGCAGCCCGGCGAGAACCTCGCCACGATGTGGTACATCGACGCCAATGGCGACGGCATCATCGATTTCGCGTCGATGGGCGAGCGCACCGACCAGATGCGCATCTGGCTCGGCTTCGGCGACGGGACCTACCTGAAGGATCCGCTCAGCATCGCGCTCAATCTGCGGGTTCAACTCGGCACGTCGACACAGACCTTCGCCTCGCGCGTCGCCGACATCGACGGCGACGGCCAGACCGAAATCATCGTGTTCCAGAAACCGTCCGGTGACGAGGTGAAGCCCGTCGTCATCATCGACTTCAACCGAACCGCGACCATGCAACTCGTCAAGGCGAACCTGTTGACGGTCGTCGACTTCGATTCCGGACGCCGGCACGACATTCGCTATGCGACCTCGATCGACGAGATGCTGCGCGACCGCGCCAACGGCCAGCCGACGCGCAACCTGCATTTCCCCGTTGTCGTCGCCAAGCAGCTCGTCACGTCGCAGGGCATACCCGGCCAGGTTCGCGCCCAGGTGCAGACTGACGAATATTTCTACCACAATCCCTTCTATGACGTGATCAATCGCCGCTTCATCGGCTTCTCGGAGGTCGAGAAGGTCGCTTACGGCGATGAGAACGCGGCCGGCCAGCGCGTCACGCAGCGTTCCCGCCTCGATCGCGAACAGTATTACACCTTCGCGGAGAGGGCGGCCGACCTGAACCTTGCCGGCAAGCTGAAGATCCGCAAGACATACGAAGTAAAGCCCGAGGCGACGCTCGTCGCGAGCGCTGAGACAACCGAGACGCTCGATCCGTCAGCGGCGGCGCTGCACTCGCTGTCGACCGCTACGCGCAGCCAGAAGCTGCCGACGACCGGCATGATGCTGAAATGCGAATCGTCGGTATGGGAGGCATTTTCGCGTGGCGACGGTTCGTCCTATCTGAGGAAGGTCAAGGACACGCTGACCGAATCCGCAGGTCAGGCCGAGCAGCAGGATCCGGCCGATCCCGAATGCAAGGATCCGGTCAAGACCCAGTCCTATGCCGACTTCGACGCGTTCAACATGGCAGCTTCGGAGACGGTCCGGGTGCGAGACGTCCCTGGCCCGGAGAACCTTACAGTTCCCGGTTTCAGCCGCACGACCCAGACAGACTACGCTCAGTCGCGCACCGATCTCGCGGCGCTCGGCATCGTCAATGCCGCGTCCGAGCGGCGTATCCTCGCCGGGACGCGGCTGCTCAGCCGCGAGAGCTTCACTTATCTGCCGAATTCCGGCGGCAGGATGGGATCGCGCTCGCTTGAGGTCCTTTCAGGCCTGGGTGCGCTGCCGCCCGCACTGGAGCAGTTCCGCAGCGCCAGCCGCAAGCTGGCGAAGACGATGGGCTATGATGTTTTCGGCAACAGCATTTCGGTTGCCGACGAATTCGGAACGACCGAGCTTGCGGCCTACGACGCCACCGGCACGCTGCTGCTTAGCCACACCAAGCCGTCCGGTGTTGCAGCAGAACTCGACCAGACGACGAAGATGACCTACGACGGCCCGCGGCAGGGTGCGGTCGCGACAACTACCAGCCCGCTGGGAATGGTCGTCACGACCAGTTACGACGCGCTCGGACGCAAGACCCGGGAAGCGGCCGCAGACGGCGCCGAGAAGTTCTATACCTACAAGATCGGCGAGAATGGACGACCGTCGCTGATCCTGACTGCCCGCCGGCGCTACGCGAGTGCTGCCGAGACACCGGAGGGCGAGAGCGAGTTCATAGCCGATCTCGCCGCCTATGATGCGCGCAGCCAGAAGATCGCCGACCTCGAGAACGTCGCGGAAGGCGGCGTGCGGGTGTTCCATTTCTCACTCTACAACCGCAACGCGAAGCAGGTCTTCCGCTGGACGCCCTTCGTGGTGAAGAGCTTCGGCGGGGTCGACGACTTGAACCTGCAGAAAGTTTTCGATCTTGGCGAAATTCCGCGCCCGGATCACGAAGTCGGCAACGCATACACCTATGACGCAGCCGATCGGATGGTCCGTGAAACCCACCCTTCGGGAAAGATATCCGACATGGATTTCGGTCCGTGGGGCACGCACACCGTCACAACCTACAATGATCAGTTCGACGGCACCGTTCACAGCGGTGAGTACTCCTTGCGCAACGAGAATGGTGTGACTGCCTTCGTCGCCACCGACGGCAATGGCACGACACATATCTCCCGTTTTGTGCGCGATACATTTGGCTATTTGAGCGAGATCTGGCTACCAGGCGAAGCAACGCCTCGGAAGCTTATCTACAACTCGGTCGGCGATATCGAATTCCAGGCGATCCCCGGGATGGGCGACCGATACGCCTTCTATGACGGGCGCGGCAGGCAGTCGGTGATCGCTCGCGTGGGAACCAATGGCGAAAGCTCGATCCAGACTTACACCTACGACTTCCTCAACCGAAAACTCACCGAAGTGAACGACGGCGTCCTTCACCTCGAATATCAGTACGACAGAGGTGTCCAGGTCGCATCCGCGGCCGGTTTCGACACGCCGATCGATCTTCCGCTCGGAGACACGACGCAGATTACCATTCACGATCCCAACGGCGCGTTCGATGCGATCCAGCGTTACGCGTATGACCGGAACGGCCGGATGGTGACGCACGAAGTGGAGATTAACGGCGCGAAATACGCCGACCATTTCCACCATACGCTCGACGGACGCATCGATTCGTCCGAAGGTCCGCGCGGCCTGGCGTCGAAATTCGCGCTGGGGCCGGACAAGAACCTGCGGTCGGTGACGGTCACGCATCCCGATTTTTCGGAGTCCCAAAAAATCATCGAGAATATCACCTACAATGCCGAGTCGCGCATCGAGCGGGTCGATTACCGCCTCGGTGCATTCACGCAGATGTCGTACGATCCGGCGACCCTGTTCCTCACCCACATCGTAACGCAGGCCGGAGACAAGCCGTTGCAGGATCTGACCATGACCTTCAACGGCAATGGATCGATCACCCAGATCGTCGATGGACTGCCGCAAGGCGCGGGCGATCAGGGGCATGTCGACCGGTCTGGAACGTTCCACTACAATTTCAAGAACGAGCTCGTCCGCATCGATCGCTACGGCCAGCCGGCCGAATTCGCCTATTCACCAGCCGGAACGTTCGCGCGCAATGACGAGTTGGAACCTGGCGCGCCAATCGCGCCAGCGACCGGTTCGGCAACAGGGCTCATACCGACTGGAACCGCGGCAAAGCCCTATGCTTTTGACGGTTTCGCGCAGTTGGCAAAATCGCCGACATTGACCGGGACGGTGTTCGACATCAACGGACGGCTGATCCGCGCGCAGACGGCAACGAACGAAGTGCTCTACGGCTACGACCAGACCGGTCGTCGCCTCTACAAGAAGGTGACGCCGACGAATGGGCCGGAACAGCTCTATCTCTACCCGGTCGAGACGTTCGAAATCGGCCCCAAAGGCGAGGAGAGCTACGTCAACATCGCCGAATCCAAGCTTGTGCGGCTGGAACATGGCACAGGCAAGTGGTTCTACTACCTGAAGGATCACATTGAGAGCAGCGACTACGTCATTGCTTCAGACGGCGTCCCGGTCGAGCAGATGCTCTACAAAGCCTACGGCACGGAACATAAGCCCGAGATGCTGTCTCCCGCCTGGGCGACGCATCTGACGGATGTCGCGGCCGACCTGCCGCGTGAAAAGACCCATCATCGTTTCACCGGCAAGTATCTCGATGACGACACAGGCCTCTACTACTATGGTGCCCGATACTACGATCCGGCGCTCGGACGCTTCATCTCGCCCGATCCGCTGTACGTCGGTGATCCAGAGCGATGCACGAGCAACCCAACGTCGTGCAATCTATTCGCCTACGCCAACAACAACCCGATGGCCTTCGTCGACCCAACAGGTCTCAAGGAGATCGTGGCCGACGATGCCGCCTACAAACGCCAGGTGGAGCAAGATCTACAGCGAACCGACCCAACTGCTCGTGTCGACAGCAAGACCGGCGAAGTGTCGCAAAGCTTCCTGCATGGCGTTTGGCTGGACGTGAAGGGCTTCGTTACCGGGTCGAATTCGTTCGACGCGGGCCGTGAGCTCACGCGCCGGGTGATCGACGACCCGCAGACGACCACGATTACGAATGTCGCTGGCCACACTGAAGCCGACGTGAAAGATCCGAAAACCAACCCGGAGACGACCGCCGGGGACGTCGTCATCAGGTATGACCCGGCGACAGCGAGAACTCGAACCTCGGATGAATTCGACAAGTCGACGGGCAAAGTTGTGCTCGATGCGCCGGCAGATCCGGGTATCGTGCTGGCGCACGAACAGATTCACGCCACGCACATGATGGCCGGTAAGGACACCGGCATGGCAGAAGTCCGCTATACCGGTGTCGACGGCAAGCCATACAAAGCCCCTGACGCCGAAGCTCGCACCGTCGGAGTCGGCGGTACGATGCGGACGGACGACATAACAGAGAACCAGTTGCGGGACATGCTCGGTATCAGGCCGCGCAACAACTACTAGTAGTGGCTGGTCGCCATAGAGGAATGGAGGCATGACATGCTCAAGAACCGATGGCTTCCGGCCATTCTCGCCGGGGTCACACTCATGACCGCAGCGACATTTTCGACGCAATCCATGGGCGAGGAAGTTCGACCGCCGGCTGCTGTGCCATTGGACTTCCTGGCCTGGATCGATCGCGATCGGGCCTGGCTGGAGCAGCAGATTCTCGCGATCAGCGGCTCCAGCAGTATCAAGATCGGGGCTACCGCTCTTGAGACCACGGACCTTGACGCGCTGAAGGCGGCCAACCGCATACGGACCTTCGCCTACCTCGCGGCCAAGGGGCTGCGGCCCCCCTATTTCGATCTGCCGGTGGCGGCCGCGGATAGAACGGTCCGGTGCATTACAAAGTATCCGACTAGCATTGCCCCCGACATCGGGCCGATGGACTTCGCGAGGGCGTCGTTTCCGGCGGAGGCCGCCGACCAAACCGAACTGAAATCCTGCACGGTCGCAGGCAAGGGCGGAGACTATGCCGAGCTTAACCGGGCGGCCTTTCGCGATCGCTACTTCAACGCGTCAGGCACATTGAAGCCGGAATTCCGGGACCTGCGCGACGATTCTGCTTTCAAGGCGAAGGCGATCGACGAGGGCTTCTTCCTGACGACGGAGGACTATAGCGGCCTGCTGCAACTGGATCTGCGGTAGGCGGCCAAGACGTAGCAGGCACAATGGCCGCGCCGGTGAAGGCAAGTCGGACGGTCGCTCCGTCCCACGGCCTGGCTGCTGAGCAGCCAGGCATCGCATCGCGAAAGCTGGGGCTCCGTCATGACTTGACCAGGTGTCGAGCGCCAGTTGCCCGTTGCGTGCGCCGCAGCGGCGATTGTCTGGTGCCTGAAGGAGACTTGGTTGCCCGAGGGAGACTTGGCGTAAGAGTGTCTACTCCACGCCTGTGGCCGGCACCCCGAAGACGCACCATACCCCGGCCTTCTTGGTCGCTTCAAGCGGATGCACCACAGTCGTGCGCGCGCTGAACGTGACGACCGCGAAGGAGCCTGCCGCCCCCGGCCATTCAGTGCGGGTCCAATAATCGGTTTCGCTGCGCGCGAGCGGCGGCAGCTTGTATTCCGCGAACGCGTCGTGCTGCCTTGGCCAGTCCGCCGAATCGAGACTCGTCAGTTCCGCCATCGTCGGAAGCTGCCAGCCCATGTCACCGTTCGGACCGCCTTGTCCGAGGGTAGCACAGTGCCCCATCGCATCGCTCAGCGTAAGCGGCTGATCAACTCTGTCCAGCCTGGCGACAAGGCATGTGCGCTGGTCGACGAAAGCCTTGCCGTCATGTTCAGCGAGCAGCCAGAAAGTCTGGTCACTCAGCGGCTGGCGGGTCAGTTTGTGGACGGTGCCACATGGTTCGGCCTGGGATGGCGGCACTGACACCATGGCGAAAAGGGCAAGCGCAGCGTTGAAAGTCGCAAGAGACGCGATCCGAAACATGCCTTCCTCCTCGCTGGTTTGGCATCATGACGGCGTTCGATATGGCAACCRGATAAGTATACTTTAAGTGACGAACAATGGAAAGTCCTGTCACTTCCCGATGCGTCAACTTTTCAGGCAGATTTCCGCCCGCGGGCCGCTAATTTACATTAAATCATGGTGAACAACGCCGCAGCCACTACCCCACACGCGACTACGAAAATCAAGAACCTGATCGGCTCGACGTCTCGGTCTCCATTCGCCCTTCAACATGAAGCGCCTAGGCAGACCGACAATGACGATCGTCGTCGTCACAATCATGGTCACGATGACAAAGCGAATTTACTCTAAGTTTGGCTCTGGTTGACCAAAAAATGGTCGTCGACGGTCACGGCGTTCGTCCTCAGGGTGCGACCGAACAATCCCACAATCATCCTTCGGGCTGGAACCTCGGCCAGATGCAGTGCGGTTGATGCGGCGAGAACCGTAATCAGAAAGACCCCAATCGCCGTCCGCTGCGACACCCCTTCCAAGATCTGCGGGTGCATGACAAAAAACCTGATGACGAGTTGGTGTGTCAGGTAAATGGCGAACGAAATCTCGCCAAGGAACCTCACGGGGCGGCAGGCGAGCACCTTCGCCAACGGCCCGGTGCTCGATGCGAGAATAATGAGCAGCAAGGCCGCCGGAACGACAGGAGAAAGTGTCTGGGCCGTCCAATACTGCATCGCACCCGAGCCCATGACGGGCTGCAGGATCGCGTTGATCCAGCCAGATCCCCAAATCAGCAGCAGGACGCCGATCAACTCGATCGCCGCCCATGTGCCAAAGCGAAGATGGGCAAGACGGTCGCGGAAGCGCGTCCACAGCAACGCCGCCGTCATGCCGAGGCAGAATTCGAAGACCCTTGCGACCGGGTTGACCATCACGATGCCCTGGATGACAGCATCTTTTCCGCCACTGTAAAAAGGCAGCCCGAGTTGCCAGGCAAGGAGACCCATCGCCGAAGAGGCGACAAAGCATGCGGCGAGTTTCCAAGGCCATGTCGATTCGAAATTGCGGATCAGAAACGGGAAGGCGAGATAAAAAGACATCTCGGTAGAGATGCTCCAGCTGACCGCATTGTAGCTGAAAAAATAGTCGCCGGTTGGAAACCAGCTTTGCAGCAACAAGGCATTTGCGAGGAAATACGGAGCCGCAAATGGCACGCCCAACGCGACTGCCGCCAGCAACGTCACCAGATGAGCCGGAAAAATCCTGGCAATTCTGCCGATATAGAACTGACGTGTTTCACCCGGTTCATTGAGAGCAGGATAGGAATAGGTCAGTACGAACCCTGATAAGACAAAGAAAACGGTGACGCCATTGGCGAGGTTCCAGCCTTGAAACACAGTGGGCGATACACCGAAACTCCCCTGGATGTGGTGGAGTACAATGGCAAAGGCGGCGAAGAACCGCAGTCCAGTGAGCGGAAAGATCAACGCCTTCGGATGTATTTGTCCGCCCATACTCGCTCGCATCAACTTGCCTGGCTGGTTCGAACGGACAGCGGCGCGGTCACCGGTCGATTTTGCAGTGCGAGAATATCATGGTGGTTATCCCATGCTCGTTCACTCATCAGGACCAGGCGAGTGCCCTCCAGCCGTTCCGCCAGCGAACTGGCCCAACTTGGCTTCGAGAGCGAGATCCCATATGCGTCCTGACCAGGATAGTCGGCATAGCCATAGCCTTCTGCAAGATACTGCCTCTCGATGTCCTCCCACCCAGAGGCGACGCCATAGTAGTTGAACTGGGGGCCTCGGAAATGGACGAAACGTCCATGCAGGCTGACGATAAGGACGCCGTCTGATCGCAGCCATGAAAGCAGCTTCCTGACCAGACGCTCGGATATGTTCGCGGGCAGGTGCGTCAAAACCGAACCAACCCAGATCAGGTCGTACCGCGAGGGAGCGTCGAGGCCGTCCACATCGGTGCCAGACAGCCACGTCCGCGCACCAAACTCGCGTGCACAGAATTCGAGATCCTCAGCGCGCGTGTCTGTCGCCGAAATCTCGGCGCTGGCGTACGCAGCCCGCAGCCAACGGGTGACGCGTCCGGCACCAGCCCCGAAATCGAGGATTTTTTTTGGCTCTATTCCAGCCAGGCCGACCGCCGCCGCGATAACGTTTAGCGCTGATCCCCCGCAGGTTAGATAGTGCCGGCCGTTCCCATGAAACATCCCGTCGTTCTCATGGAGGTTCAGCGACACCATTTCATGCAGTGTCGCAGCGAAGCCGCTGAAAGCAGCACGGTCCTGTCGGTCCAGGTTTTTCATTTTTGCGCGAAATCGCCGCTCTCCATAACCGCTGACGGCATAGCACGCGAAGCACCTAGCATCTACATTACTAAATTATGAACAAGTAAACCATGAACAACTTGCGCGCGAGGACGGTGCAGGCGATGCACTTAATCCGGCGTTTCCGCCCCGGCGCATGCTCTGGCTGGTAGCCGGCAAAAGTTGTCATCTACGACCCAGCCGAACAAGTGCTGAGCGCAATAGCAACACATCCTTCCGTCAACCCGATAAGCTTTGACGCACTCGCGAAGTCAGAGTACGGACCTACTTGGGAATTGCGGTTCGCTATTCTGATTCCCACAACCGCAGTTAACCATATTCGGGAGCGGCCGAGCATATCCGGATGTCATCAAAAACAGAAAAATCGGACATCGTCGAACGACATCTGATTCTCGGTGGAAGTGGCTTCATTGGCCGACATGTTGCTGCAATCCTGGTACAAAGCGGGTGTGAGGTCGTTTTGGCCGGGCGCTCGCTTTCGAAGCCGACATTTACTCCTGCACTTGACGAGCGAGTCGCATGGCGCAGTTTCGATCTTGCCAACGCGCAATGGGATAGCTTGATCGACGGGGTCACCGTCATTCACCATTATGCATGGTCATCCGTCCCTGCCAGCGCCAACAACGATCCCACCCTCGATCTGTCGACCAATGTCGCGCCGACGCTGGGTTTGCTGGATGCGCTTCGGAAAAAAGGGGCGCAGGCGCCAAGGCTGATCTTCGCTTCGTCCGGCGGTACGGTTTATGGCAAACTGCTACGCGTTCCGGTGCATGAAGATCACCGTCTAAACCCGATTACCGCCTACGGTGCCGGCAAAGCCGCTGTTGAACTGTATCTGGGCACCTATCGAGCTCTCTACGGGCTCGATTGTCGTGTGGCGCGTCTAGCCAATCCTTTTGGAGCAGGGCAGAATTTGGCTAGAGGCCAAGGCGTGGTAACGACGTTCCTACACCGCGCGTTGTCGCAACGGCCAATAATCGTCTGGGGCGATGGGGAAGTCGTGCGTGATTTCATTCACATCTCCGATGCCGCAGCAGGCTTGGTTGCACTGGCACGCGCAGCACCGCTCGACGGCCATCAGGTTTTCAATATCGGCAGCGGTGAGGGAATCAGCCTTAACGGTGTCATTGCCGAACTTGAATCAAAACTCTGCCAAAGACTGGACGTTCGCTATGAGCGCGGACGGAAATTCGATGTTCCAGTGAGCGTGCTCGATATTTCGCTCATTCGGGAGGCGCTGGGGTGGCGACCTACTCTCTCATTTTCCGAAGGCTTGAGCCAAACACTCGCGGATCTTGGTGGTAGCGTAGCGCATCGTGACAGGTCAGCGGTAAGTGGCGCCGCCCATTAGACCAGTGAGAGGGATTGGCGACAATCAAATGGGAGAAATATTCGAACGGGTCCTGCCGCGGCAAGCACTAGAGTGGACCGGCGAACGGTTGACAACCGCTACGGCGGGTCAGGTGGAGATCGAGCACCTTCATCGCTATTTTCTTGCCCGGGCTCTTTGCCGCGACCTTGATGTTGTCGATGTCGCCTCAGGCGAGGGCTACGGCTCCGCTCTCCTGGCCCAGGTCGCGCGATCGGTTGTTGGCATCGAGTTGTCCGAGGAGGCGGTAGCGCACGCCCAGGGGAGCTATGTCGCTCCCAACCTTCGCTATCAGCAAGGAGACGCTCGCAAGTTGCCTTTGGGAGATGCGAGTGTCGACGTGGTCGTATCGTTCGAAACGCTCGAGCATTTTTTTGAACATGATCTGTTTATCGCAGAGGTTCAGCGCGTTTTGCGGCCAGCCGGTCTTCTCATCCTTTCGTCTCCTGAACGAGACGTCTATTCCCCACTCGGAAGCCCTGCCAATCCCTATCATGTGCACGAACTCTCGCGTGTGGAGTTCGAGGCCCTGCTGAAGGGGGCGTTCCGCAATGTCTTGATACTCCTTCAAAGACCGCTGCTCGGATCAACGCTTATCGTGGACGACGAGGCCGGAATATCGAGAACGCTAACGTTCGAGCGACGAGGAGAGACGCACTACGAGGTCAGTCATGGCTTGCCTCGACCGCCTTACAATATTGCGATTGCGTCCCAATCAGAACTTCCAGCTATTCCCAATTCGTTGTTCATCGAAACAAGCGACATCGGTGAAATCCTGGCGCGAGCAGAAAGTGCCGCTGCCGCTCGCGCGGAGCTTCGCAATCACGTGGAGCAGACGGAATTGCTGGCTTCCGGTCTCCGCCGGGAAATTGAAACGGCTGGTGAAACCATCAAAGCTCAAGTCGAACGGGCCGAAAAAGCGGAAGCCGCTTTGACATTGGCCGAGTCTGGAAGCCATGCCGCTCAGGCAGAGCTTCGCAGTCACATGGAGCAGACGGAATTGCTGGCTTCCGGTTTCCGCCGCGAAATTGAAACGGCTAGTGAAACCATTAAAGCTCAAGTCGAACGGGCCCAGAATGCGGAAGCCGCTTTGGCCTCGGTTCAGTCGGAAAACCGTACTGTCATTGACGAACTGCGATCCGAGTTGACGCAAGTAAGCTCCGAACTGGCCATTGCAGGCGTGCAGCGGGACGTGTTGAGAACGTCGTTCCGGGGCCACGCCAACCTCCTCACTGAATCGCGTCTCAGACAAGATGCCGAGGCCAAAGAACTGCGACAGCGAAATGCCGAATGCGAAGGTCGGATTGCGGAGTTGGAGCGCAAGGCCGCCGAATGGGAGCAACGCTACTTGAGCCTGCGCAACCGCCTCGAGGCCATTCTGAGGCGCTTTGGGATACTTGGCGCGTCGCGGCTCTTTCCTCGCCCCCTCCGCGCCTTTGTCCGCAATCGTGTCCTTGGACCGGGACGCACACAATGAATAGTCGCGAGAGCGTAATGGCTGATGAAATTCGCCGTGAATTCGTCGCTATGCTGGAAATGACGGGGTTCGTAGATGCCGACCATTACCGCTCCTCCCTTAATCGGCCGGAACTGCGGGATCCAGTGGGGCACTATGCCGAAATTGGCTGGCGGATTGGGTTGGAGCCAAATGCGCGATTCAACGGTGATTTCTTGCGTCCCTTCTACGAGACGGCAGGGATGTTCAAGCCGCCTGCTTATGTCTGGCTGGAACTTTCGGCTCTAGGGGAACCGCTGCCCGCGAACAAACATGAAGCCGAAGAACTTGCTGCAGCCTTCCGACGGTCGCCGTGCTTCGATGCTGAATTCTACGCTGACCGTTTGCCGGCCGGTATGGACCCAGCGTTGCACTATGCAGTGGTCGGTGAGCCGATGGGCTGGCGCGCATCGCCTCTTTTTGATTCGGCTTATTATCGGGAACGTTATCCAGATGTCGCGAGCGCCGGGATTTCGCCTCTACTGCATTACCAGCACGATGGCAGGCGCGAAGGTCGGCGAGGAGTTTCTGTCGTTGATAGGCTAGAGTTTTCGCCCTTGCCGCAGTCGGAAAAGCCGGTTGTGCTTCTGATTTCGCATGAGGTTTCGAGGACCGGCGCGCCTATGTTGGGCTGGAACCTAGCCCGGGAACTCGCGAAAAGGGCAACGGTGGTTTCCCTGATGATGCGCACTGGAGAACTGGAAAGCGACTTCATCGCCGTTGCCGCCTCGTCCGTCGGTCCGTTGACATGGGAGGACTGGAACCCTGTGGATGCGGCCCGGCTGGCCAAGCGGATCACAGAGGAATTCAAACCGCTTTATGCCATCGCCAACAGCATAGAAACGCAGATCATGGTGCCTGCCTTGGCGTCTTGTGGGGTGCCGAGCGTTGCTTTGGTGCATGAGTTTGCCGCCTACACGCGCCCTGTAGCCAAGATGCGTAACGTTTATGACTGGGCGCAGCATGTCGTATTTCCTGCCGAGATCGTTGCGCAGTCTTCGTACGATGCCTTTCCTGGCCTCGAAAGGCGCCCCGGAATTCATATCATGGCTCAGGGGCGCAGCGATCCACCGCCAGTGTCCTCAGCTGATGAGCCGGCTGACAAAAAACGCGACGAGTTCCTGCTTCGTTTGCGGCCCGAAGGTGAGGAAACTTCCTTTCTCGTGCTTGGCGCCGGCATGGTGCACATTCGCAAAGGCGTTGATCTTTTCATAAGCGCTGCCGCGACGGCGAAACGACTGCGACCGGATGTTCGCTTTCGATTTGTCTGGATCGGTGACGGGTACGATCCGGAAAATGACAGTGGCTACTCCGCGTATCTCGCCTACCAGATAGCCCAGTCCGATCTGGGAGATAGCCTGGTGATGCTTGATCCGGTATCGGATTTGGAGCCCGCATATGCCGTTGCAGACGCCTTCTTTCTCAGTTCCCGCCTGGATCCGCAGCCAAACGTGGCCATCGACACGGTTGTGCGCGGGATACCGACCGTGTGCTTCCAGGGGGCTTGTGGAACGGCGGAAATCTTAGGGGCCGACGCTGCAACACGTCCTCTCATTGCACCTCACCTCGATACCCATGCCGCAGCCGCCATCTTGTGCGGGCTGGCAGACGACCGCGACAAGGCAAAGGCCTTGGCAGCGGAAGTGGCGCGAGTAGGACATGCGGCCTACAACATGAGTGCCTATGTTCAACAAATCGATGAGTGGGGCAAAACATCTGCGGCGGCACTTCATGAGGAGGACCTTGCCACCCTGATGGCGGCCGCCGCTGTCGATCTCGAAATGGTTCTTCCTCCAAGTACCGCGCCAATTGCCGAGTTGGAAGCCGGGCGGCGCACGCTCCAGCAATGGAGCATCATGGGCCTTTCGGCCGATTCGACCGCCAATCCACAGTTCCGCCGTCCTTGTGCAGGCTTCAATCCGCAAAGCTATGCACAAGCCAATCCGGACGAATGCGGACCGGGAAAAGCCCATCCCTTGGCCCATTGGGTCCGCGCCGGGCGCCCCGCCGGCCCCTGGTCCCGGGACGTTTTCAATCCTGTCAACGGCACTGACCGGCCGTCGGAGCAGCGTGTGGCCCTTCATGCCCATTTTTACTATGAAGATCTGGCTGATAATCTGGCCTTCCGGCTCAAGCGTAACCGCACGCGCTGCGATCTGTTCCTGTCCACGGACACCGACGCCAAAGCCAGACATCTTCGAGCGGTGTTTGACGACCACCACGGTTCCATCGAAATGGCAATCGTTCCCAACAGGGGGCGCGATGTCGGACCGCTTCTTACTGAATTCCTGCCACGGCTGCTTGATGGCCGCTACGATCTGATCGGCCATGTGCACGCCAAGAGGAGCGTGGGCACGGACGCGGCTATGGGTGAGGCGTGGCGCCACTTCCTTTGGGAGAACCTGGTTGGTGGCGAACACGCGATGCTCGATCTCGCTGCCGAGGTCTTCGCATCGAAACCGGCGATAGGTCTTTTGATGGCGGAGGATCCACACCTCGTCGGTTGGAACGACAACAGGGAGATCGCTGAAGATTTGGCGAGACGGATGGGCATCGCCATGCCGCTGGCGGACTTTTTCGACTTTCCGCTGGGAACCATGTTCTGGTGCCGTCCAAGCGTGTTGCTTCCGTTACGCGAACTGGGTCTCGATTGGAATGATTACCCATCGGAGCCCGTTCCTTATGACGGCACCGTCCTCCATGCGGTCGAGCGCTTGATGCCGTTTGTTGCGCGCAAGGCCGGATTCGATACCGCTGGTTTGCGCGCGCCCGGCACGAGTTGGTAACAGGCGAGGCGTGCTCACATGTTCGATGCAGGCGAGAATGAGGGGAGTGCCCCGGTTTGTATTCTGAGGTGGGATAGCGTTCCGGTTGAGTAGATCGGATCAACCCTCAGCGTCATGCCGGCAAAATCCTCCGGCAATACAAGCCAGAAGTCGCGCGGTCCCGGCGCGTCGCTGAGCATCAACGAGAACCCTTCGAAGTATGGCCCGTTCTGATTGACCTGGTCTTTGATCGGTAAATAGACATAGGTGTTCTGTCTTGCCGTAGTTTCGAACGAGATCCGCACGCAAGGCCTGCCATGCTCAGCCAATCGCACGAGGATCTGGGGATCGACTCCCGCGGTGAAATCGCCCGACGGCTGTTTGCTCAGGTTCTCGAATTTCAGCCCATCTTTCGCAGCGTCCGCCATTTTGCACCCGCCAGCAGCCTTTGCGTTGGCGTCCAGGAACGCCTTGCCGAGCACCCCTGTCCAGGACATCTCACCGTGGAGAATTTTGGACAGCATGTTCCGCTCGACGGTGTTCACCAGGACATGCTTGGGGGATTTCGCCAATGCATTGCGGACTTCCTGTTCGATATTCTCGTTCCCGTAGGATAGAAAAAGGGGATTCAGGAAGACATGCTTTAACAAATCATAGCTTACGCCATAAAATGAGTCGTGAAGTATAAACGTATCTGCGATCTTTTGATTGCTATCATCAGGAAATGTTCGAGATACGTAGTCGTCATAAGTTTCTTCGGCTTCCTCGTGGTCGATTCTCAGCAGCCTGTTTGGCATGTCGGTGGCGTGCATGACTTGGCCGCTTGCGAGGATCGGGCCGTCCACTTTTCTGCCGGTCAACTCGAAGACGAGTTGCCTGACGGCTTTGAGTTTCCCAAGCTCGTTCCAGTGGGTATCCGTTCTGAAGTAGAGCAGGTCATCGGTTACGTCATGACGCATCACATCGAAATGGTCTATTATGCTCGATTTGCTGGTCTTTGCGATGCGGCGCCACAAACGCGATGAAAGGATCTTACAGCCGGCAGCGGCTGCGGCGGCAGGCCCAAGTTTCTCGGGATACACAACTTCCTTGTCTGGTGAGACCGACGTACGAAAGTCTATGCCAATCCCCTTCGCTATCATTCGCAACGCTTCAACATGCCCCAGCATGACGCCAATATCGTGCTCTGACATACATGCGCCGTTCTGGAACCCAGGCTTGTAAAACAGCCATCCATCTGCGCCGGAGATGACTTGGGATGTATTGACGAAGCCGAACACTTTGACATCCAGGGCATTCTTCGCGCGGATGGCGTCCATTCCGACTGGAGAATTGCTGACAAGCCTTCTGGCTACGTCGTTCCGATACTTCTCGTCATTTGGCGTCAGCAGTTTTGCCGACGTGAGTTCGGTCAAGGTGATCGCTCTTTCGGCGGCCGGGTCGAGTCCCATCGTTACGAGGCTGCCGACGGGCGCAGCGAGAAAGACTGCGAAGGCTCCGATGGTTGCGAGATTCGCCAATTTCATACTCAGAACCTGAAATAGAGGAACGGTGAGAAGGCCTGAGGTACGATGTATATCGCGCAGATGATTGCTGCGACGCTGACGAAGACAAGCCGGGCGAAGCACGCGGCACTGCCCGTCGCTCCGGCTACGACCACACCCAAGGGCCTTACCTGCCCCTGGATGACTATGAGGAGGCAGGCCAACAGCATAGCAACTTTGCCCTGAGGCGAAAGCGCGAGATCCATCGACCCGGGCAGCCCGAACGCCCCGTCCGCC
Organism: Mesorhizobium sp. P2_C7; assembly: GCF_056404515.1. Classification (NCBI taxonomy): domain Bacteria; kingdom Pseudomonadati; phylum Pseudomonadota; class Alphaproteobacteria; order Hyphomicrobiales; family Phyllobacteriaceae; genus Mesorhizobium; species Mesorhizobium sp. P2_C7. The sequence goes on from NZ_JBFUDW010000014.1 coordinate 141,894, forward strand.
AGCGGCAACAGCATGGCGCGTGCATGGTTGGCGAAGACTGCCAGGTCGTTTGCGCGGAACAGGACCCATCCGAAAATCACGACGGGAAAGAAATAGATCATCCGAACGACCTGTGATGAAAACGCCCTTCCTCCAAGGATCAGGCGTTCCGCAATAAGAAAAATTCCGTGGTATGCGCCCCACAAGACGAACGTCCATGCCGCCCCATGCCATATCCCGGTCGCAAGGAACACGATCATCAGGTTTGCGTAAGTTCGCACCAGGCCCGCCCTGTTTCCGCCCAGAGGGATATAGAGGTAGTCGCGAAACCAGCTCGACAGCGAGATGTGCCAGCGACGCCAAAACTCGGTGATTGTAGACGCGGCGTAGGGGTGGTTGAAGTTCTCCTTGAACCGGATTCCAAACATCATGGCGAGGCCGATCGCCATGTCCGAATAGCCCGAAAAGTCGAAATAGATCTGGATCGAATAGGCGATTGCCCCGAGCCAGGCAGAGGCAAAGGTTTGCTCCGCGCCGGCAAGGGCAAAGGACGCGTCCGCGACGCCCGCGACGCTGTCCGCGATAAGGACCTTTTTGCAAAGGCCGACCATGAACCGACCGGCCCCGGCGGCAAAGATATCCGCGTTGAGATCAGGATGGTGGAAGTCCTTCTCGACGTCCCGATACCGTACGATCGGGCCGGCAATCAGCTGCGGGAAGAAGGCCTTGTAGGCGCCAAACAACACCAAGTTGCGCTCAGCCTTTACCTCGCCACGCCACACGTCGATCACATAGGAGATGCCCTGGAACGTGAAAAACGAGATCCCTATCGGGAGAATGATGGTTTGCGCGAAGTGTTGCAGACTCTCGGACCCGAAAAATCCGACAGAGCCAAGAAGGAAGGCCGTATACTTGTAATAACAGAGGACCAACACGTTCAGTGTGACGACGGCGGTGACCACTAGTTTGTGATGCCAGCGCTCCACCGCGATCGCGCCCGCGAAATTCAGCACAATGCTGAAGAGCAGCAGCAGAACGTAAAGGCCAGAAGACCAGTAGAAGAAGATCAGGCTTGATAGGAAGATAAACGGCGAGAATAATCTCGTTCGATTAAGGATCGAACCTAGCAAGAGCGTGATCGGCAGGTAAAGGAAGAGAAATGCCTGGTCGGAAAATACCATTGCGCGCCGATCGGTTTCGCCCATTTGTCCTTCCGGATCGCAAATGGATGGATTGAAGTCAATACGCAGGACTTGGCCTGAATTCCTTCCCGAACCGGCGCCGCGCTCCCCTGTGACGACGGGCTATCTGCGAATTGAGTTCGGCAAGTTGGCCGGCGCCGCTTGGGAGTTGCCTCGCGATAACCCAAGCCGGGCGGAATCAGGTCCACCGCAGCAAGAAAATAATCGATTTGCTGGCGCAGTGCATGGCGATTTCGTGCCGAAGCACCATTGGATTCGACAGCACGGATGCCGCGGGCACGGTCACCACCTACACCTATCCCCGCGGCATGAACCACCTCAGACAATTGGAAAGTTTCGAAACCACGCTGTGCATGATGGCGATAGCCTGGTCCAGCGGCGAACTGCTACTATTATACGTCTGGCCCTCTGCGCGAATGCCCTGAGTATGTGCCTTATGGAGGATTCCTTTGTTGGCGTGCACAGTTTGCGGGAATGATGAGTTTCGGGACAGCAAAGTTCTTTGGCCTCGGCTGATCGCTGAGTGGAATTTATCGTCCGCCGAGGTTGCCTATATCGACCGGCAGCAAGGCACGCAATGCACGCATTGCGGCTCAAATCTAAGGGGGATTGCTTTAGCCAATGCAATTCGCGAAGCCGTCTCCACCCCCAACACTTTGGTCGAGTTTGTCAATACAAGTGAAGCGCGCCGTCTCCGCATTCTCGATATCAACGGCTCGTCATTGTCTGAGACACTTTCGGTTCTCCCACTGTATATCCGTGCCGACTACCCCTCAGTCGATATGCAGTCCATGCCCTATGAGGACGATCGGTTTGATCTCGTCGTTCATTCCGATACGCTGGAACACGTGCCATTTCCGATTGAAGCTCTGAGGGAATGCGGGCGCGTTCTCTCAGATGATGGATGCCTATGTTATACTGTCCCAACGATTGTCGGTCGTTTGACGCGCGACAGAGAAGGGCTTCCGCCAAGTTACCATGGGGATTCGAACCAAGGCGGGTATGACTTCATGGTGCACACCGAGTTTGGGGCCGACGCTTGGACATTTCCAATTCGAGCCGGCTTCGCGTCGGTCAACATAAATACGGTTTCATACCCAGACGCCACAGCAATAACTGCTCGCAAAAAACTATTTACTACGTAGTATTACTTCTAAGTTCGTATAGTCGCCTTCCTCACGCGACATATCGTTTGTACAGCAAGCTTATTGATCGAGCTTGCGGACGACATAAAGGTCTTGGTGCCCCCACCAAAACGCCTGCTGGAAGCGGATCAAGTCGACCCCTTCGACGTCGGACACTGCTTTTTGAACATAACCAAGGGAAACGGCGCTTGTTCCATAGTCGCGAGCGTCCAGATCGCGCTGATCGCTTTTCGAGTTCCAATAGAATCCGGTGCCATCAAATTGCGCAGGCAAACCCCCGGCTCTCATGTTTCGGAGAGTGACGGCTCCGTGCGTTGTGAAAATCAAGATACCCCCCGGCTTCACCGCCGTGAGAACGCGAGAAAGCCACGGCGCGAAGGTGGCGTCTGGCATGTGCGAAAAAAACGATAGGGCAAAGACAACATCAAACTCGTCGTCGATGCTCCAGTCCTCCGGTTTTGTCGACGAGAGGTGTGCCCTGACGCCGATCTTGTTTGATAGGAATTCGACGGCATTTGGGTGAACGTCGCTGCAAACCCATGCTGCGTCCGGCAGAACGTGCATCGCATAACGTGCGACGCGGCCATAACCCGACGCGAACTCAAGGACGCTGGCTGGGCCAGATGAAAGGTGCTCGCGGCAAAGGTTGGCGAAGCGTTTGGCGCAATCTTCTCCCCCTGTGAAATAGGCTTCAATCGCTTTTCGGTGATCTGTCGGAAAGACGGCCCGGACGAAGAAATCGAGCAGCATGTCATCCTTGCTGATCTCATAGGCGACCTTTTTCGCTTCGGCGATCGACCGGGCGAGTGGTTCATGCTCTGCCAGTATGCCGGCAATATCGATATCTGACATCGATTCTCTCTGAGCCGTCCGCCGCCAACCCACAAGCCGCCCTACCACCAACTTACGATCTGGAGACAATTAAACAATCTGCAGCCTGCCTTTTAGGTCGCGTTTGTGCCGCATGCCTGGCGTCGAGGAGCTCCGACACGAATTTGCGTCGCGGCGAGTCCGGGGCATCCGAGCCCTGCGGGAATCGCTTGTCGGTCAAAGCGGAGCGCGAGAACGGACAGGCAGCATCGACCGTTGCTCAACCGGGCCGACTAGGCGTAGGAAGAGTGAACAAGTCCTCCATAGAGCTGGCACTCATGCCCAGGGCAATCCTTCATATCGGCCTCGCCAAGACTGGAACCACGTTCCTGCAGAACTGGCTCCGATACAACAGTGTTGTCCTGCAGCCGGCCGGCTTCTACGTCGCTCCTGACATGGCCTCGCATCAAGTCGCCGCAAGCCTGGTCCAGGACGTGTCGCGGCGCGCCTTGGACGACATCAGGGGTCTCGCCAACCTTCCTGACGAGAAGGAGACGCTGTTCTCGTCCGACCCCGATCTGGTGTCGATCATATCGTCAGAATACTTTCATATCTGCGAGCCGCTGCATGTGGCGGAATATTTCAGGCAGGAGAATGTGGACGTCGTCATGATCGTCTGTGTCCTGAGGCGGCAGGACATCCTGTCAGCTAGCGGCTACGCGCAGGACATCAAGTCGCTCGGGCGCAGCGATATTGTAGACGGCGCCGAATATCATCCCCATCTTGACTGGAATTGCCTCTACGAGAGCTGGACCGGCGCATTTCCCGATGCCGCCATGCGGATGATCAACTATAGCCCGCGTTCGCTGCTGAGCGCGTTCAAGGTGCGGCTGGGTATTGGCATCGAAACGATCGATCAGGTGCAGGAAATTCATGCCAACCGGAGCCTTAACGCCGAAATGACCGAGGTTGCGCGAATGCTCAACGAGCGGGGTCTGCCACCGATGTCAGAAGCGCTTTTGGCTCTTCAACGACACCTGCCAGGGCCGCCGTTCGGGTTGCCGGCATATGTCGTAAAGCAGTTTGAAGACGCCTATCTCGTTTGCAATCGCAGGCTGGCCGACCGGCTGCGGGATCCTGAATTCGAGGAAATGTCACGGCCCGGATGGCATACGGACGGCGTGTGCATGGCCGGACAGATCGACGACGCCAGATTCGCCGAAATCATCAAACTGGCAGAACGGGAAGGCGCCGGCATTGGCGATCTCGAGACATCGACCTGAAATTCGGTCGAGCTTCTTTGCCTTCCATTGATACTCGGATTTCGCACAGACAATTGGTGTCAGGCGCTCGCATGCGCATATCGGCGTTCCACGAGAGCCGGGGGCCAATTGTGCCAGGTTAGAGTCGGCCTCGGACGCCGTCACGCAGGGTGCAAGTCACTTATGCCGCGACAGCGACAACAGCGTCGACAAAAGCCTGCGGCGCTTCCTGGGGCAGGTTGTGGCCGATGCCTCCCTTGATTAATCGGTGCTCGTATTTGCCCGAAAACATCTTGGCGTACGCGCTTGGGTCCGCATGAGGCGCCCCATTGGCGTCACCCTCGAGCGTAATCGTGGGGACACCGATCACGGGAGCCGCGGCGAGCCGCTTCTCCAGGTCGTCGTATTGTGCTTCGCCCTCTGCCAGCCCAAGCCGCCAACGGTAATTGTGGATCGTGATCGCGACATGATCGGGATTGTCGAAAGCAGTTGCCGACCGTGCGAAAGTGGCGTCGTCGAACTTCCATTGCGGCGAGGCGAGTTCCCAGATCAGGCGCACGAAGTCGCGCGTGTATTTGGCGTAGCCGGCCGCGCCTCGCTCGGTCGCGAAATAGTACTGATACCACCATTGCAACTCGGCCTTCGGGGGCAGTGGCACCTTGCCGGCTTGCTGGTTGCCGATCAGATAGCCGCTCACAGACACCTGCGCCTTGCAGCGCTCCGGCCAGAGTGCGGCGATAATGTTGGCGGTCCGCGCGCCCCAGTCAAAAGCGCCGAAGACGGCCCTATCGATTTTCAGCGCGTCCATCAGCGCGATGATGTCGACGGCGAGCGCCGCCGGCTGGCCTTTGCGCGGCGTTTCGGCGGACAGAAAGCGGGTAGGACCGTAGCCGCGCAGGTAGGGAACGATCACCCGATAGCCGGCCTTGGCCAGGATCGGAGCCACGTCGACATAGCTGTGAATGTCGTAGGGCCAGCCATGCAGCAAGATGACAACAGGGCCATTTTCAGGGCCATCTTGAGCGTATCCAACATTCAGCACGCCGGCGTCGATCTGCTTTAGCGCTGCGAAGGAAGTATGTGCTCCAGGCTTAACTGTGGAACCCGACTCAGTCTGCTGTGCCGCTGCCGCCGATCCGAGCGTGCCGAGTTGAGCGGCAACGAAGCCCGTCGTGGCGACTGCAAAGAAATCACGGCGGCTTGGTGTGACCTGATCCAAGATCTTGACGCTCTTCATCTGGTGGTTCCTTCTCTTCGATGGTTCCGGATCGGACTGCGGGGGCCCCCATCGGCACTGGGGAATTGTAGGCCCCCAGGGTGCGGATGTCTTCCTCGATGACCTTCGCGACTGCCTTCGCCAACGCTGTCAACCATCGGTCCAACCCCGCCTGGTGCCTGGGTTGAAACGTTGACTGCCGCCACGGCCCGGTTCACGCTCAGAATCAAACCCTTGGCCGTAGGGCAGACAATTGCCAGCGCACCATGATCGAGGACTACGCAAAAATGAGGCGGGAGATATTGTGAGGCAGTCCGCAAAAAGCGGCCAACGCCATTCTATTGCAGCGGAACTGATTGCGGTGCTGGTCGCGGTGACGATTGGCCAGCCGCGCGTCATGACCATCGAGCGAGGTCAATCCCTGCCTTCCGGCCCATTCGAACTTGGACATCGTTCGCTGCAGTCGGGGCTAAGAGATTGGGTCGAACACCAGACACGCCACCCTTTGGGCTATATCGAGCAGCTCTACACTTTCGCCGATCGCGACAGGACAGCAAACGGGAGCGCGCAACGCGTGGTTTCCATCAGCTACCTGGCCTTGACCCGGGAGGAGCAGGCGGCACCCGCCGACAAAGCCGCCTGGCGCAACTGGTACGACTATTTCCCCTGGGAAGATCACCGTGCAGGTGTTCCCTCTGCATTGCCGGACGTGATCGTTCCGCACCTGAAGGCCTGGGCGGATGGCGCCGACGATCGCCCTGCGCACGATGACCGCTGGCAGCGAGCGGCGATCGCCTTCGGTCTTGATGGTAATGGCTGGAATGAGGAACTGGTGCTGCAACGCTACGAGTTGCTCTACGAAGCGGCCCTTGTCGGGGAAGCGCATCGCCGCCAAGGCGAAAACGGCACTCTATCGGCCTTCGGCCTTGCAATGGCGGCCGATCACCGCCGTATCCTGGCCACCGGCATCGCCAGGTTGCGCGCCAAGATCAAATATCGTCCCGTCGTCTTCGAACTCATGCCGTCGGTCTTCACGCTCCTGCAACTCCAGCGCAGCGTCGAGGCGCTCGCCGGTCGGCTCGTCCACAAGCAGAATTTCAGGCGGCTGGTAGAGCAGCAGGAACTTGTCGAAGAGACCGGATCATCAACAACCGACACAGGCGGCCGACCGGCCAAGCTGTTTCGCTTCCGGCACGGCGTTCTGGCCGAGCGGGCGGTCGCAGGGACGAAATTGCCACTTTCGCGTGCTTGACAATCCTTATGCTCCATATAAGCATATGCCCCATATATACTCAAAGCGAGCATATGTGAGGGACAAGAATGACGCTGAGCTCCGCACTCTACGACCGGGTACGGCGAGTCATTCCGCCCATCGAATGGCCGGCATTTGCGGATGATATCGACGCTATTCTCGATCTGAAGCGGCAGCGAAATGCCGTCATCCTGGCGCACAACTACCAGACGCCGGAGATCTTCCACTGTGTGGCCGACATCGTCGGCGACAGTCTGGCGCTTGCGCGCAAGGCGATGACGGCCGAAGCCGATGTCATCGTGCTGGCAGGCGTGCATTTCATGGCCGAGACGGCGAAGCTGCTCAATCCGCAAAAGACGGTGCTCATTCCCGACCTGCGGGCGGGCTGTTCGCTGGCCGACTCGATTACCGCCGAGGATGTCCGCCTGCTTCGGCAGCGCTATCCCGGTGTGCCGGTCGTCACCTATGTCAACACCTCGGTCGAGGTGAAAGCCGAGTCCGACATCTGCTGCACCTCCGGCAATGCGAAGGCTGTCGTCGAGTCGCTTGGCGTTCCCCAGGTGATCATGCTGCCGGACGAATATTTGGCCCAGAACATCGCCACTCAGACCGACGTGCAGATCATCGCCTGGAAAGGGCATTGCGAGGTGCATGAGCGCTTCACGCCTGCCGACATCCGCCAGCTGCGCGAGGACCATCCGGGTGTGACGGTTTTGGCACATCCCGAGTGCCCGCCAGAAGTGGTGGCCGAGGCAGATTTTTCCGGCTCGACCGCGGCGATGTCCGACTATGTCGGGCGACAAAAGCCGCCCCGCGTCGTGCTGATGACGGAATGTTCGATGAGCGACAATGTCGCGGTCGACCATCCCGATGTGGAATTCATCCGCCCCTGCAATCTGTGCCCGCACATGAAGCGGATAACGCTCGCCAACATCCGTACCGCGCTCGAGCAGAACCGCCATGTGGTAACCATCGCGCCCGAGATCGCCGGGCGCGCCCGTCTGGCCGTCGAGCGGATGCTGGCGGTATGAGCATGGACGTCCGCAATCTCGCCGACCGGCCGGTCATCATCGGCGGCGGCATAGCCGGGCTGATGACTGCGCTGCATCTGGCACCGGAGCCGGTGCTTCTGCTGTCGAGATCGCCGCTTGGCGCGGATGCGTCGAGTGCGTGGGCCCAGGGCGGGTTGGCCGCGAGCCTAGGCGACGATGATGAACCGGCGCTTCATCTTTCCGACACGCTCGCCGCAGGCGACGGCCTTTGCGATTCGGAAGCAGCAAGGCGCATCGTGTACGCGGCGCCGGCCGCGACCGAGGATCTGTCGCGCCTTGGAGTTCGCTTCGATCGGACACCCGAAGGCGCGCTACGTCTCGGGCTGGAGGCCGCGCATGGCCGGCGGCGCATCGTTCATGCCGGGGGTGACGGCAGCGGTCGCGAGATTATGCGCGCCCTTGTCGCCGCCGTGCGCTCCACGCCGTCGATTGTGGTCGTCGAGGGCATCGAAGCGCGCCGGCTGATCGTGGCAGACGGCAGGGTCACCGGGGTGCTGGCGGGTTGTTCTACGGGTCCGGTGTTCGTCGCCACAGGACGGGTCGTTCTCGCCACAGGCGGGATCGGCGGCCTGTTCCACGACACGACAAACCCGCTCGGCAGCTGCGGACAAGGCCTGGCACTCGCCGCACGCGCCGGTGCAATTTTTGCCGACCTCGAGTTCATCCAGTTCCACCCGACCGCGCTTGACGGGCCCTGCCGTCCGATGCCGCTGATCAGCGAGGCGGTTCGCGGCGAAGGCGCGACAATCGTTGACGAGACAGGCCGACGTTTCCTCGATGGCGTGCCCGGGGCGGAACTCGCACCGCGCGACATCGTCGCGCGCGCCGTCTGGCGGCATCTTGCCGACGGCCATCGCGTCTTCCTCGATGCGCGCGAAAAGCCGGGCGCGACATTCGCGCAGCATTTTCCAACGATCGCTTCGGCCTGCGGCAAGGCCGGTATCGATCCGGCGCGGGATCTCATCCCTATCCGGCCGGCCCAGCACTATCATATGGGTGGTGTCGCCGTGGATCTGGCCGGGCGCACATCAATTCCGGGACTTTGGGCTTGCGGAGAGGTTGCCTCGACCGGCCTGCACGGGGCCAACCGGCTTGCCAGCAACTCGCTGACCGAAGCCATCGTTTGCGCGCGCTGGGTTGCCGAGAGTGTAGCCGCTTCGCCTGAGCACCGCGGAAAGCCAGCGATGGCCTCTGGCCTGCCCGCGCCAGATCCAGGGCCTGTGCGCCCCCTCCTGTCACATGCCCTCGGCGTCACGCGGGACGGCAAAGGGTTGGAGCAGGCTGCCCGGACCCTGCTGGCGCTGTCGCAGCGACACGAAACGGCGTCGGATCCCGCCGCCGTCGGGCTGATGATCACAGTTGCCGCCTTGCTGCGCCGGGAAAGCCGCGGCGCTCATTTCCGGACGGACTTCCCCCACGATGCCGCCGTCGCCCGCCGCTCCCAGATTACGCTCGACGCGGCCATTGCCGCAGCGCTGGAATTCGAATCCTCCCCAATGCTGGAAAGCGTCGCGTGATGAACCTCTCACCACTTCCCGCAATCATGCTCGAACCCCTTGTGCGTGCAGCTCTGCTCGAAGACCTCGGCAGGGCCGGCGACGTGACCACCGATGCCATCGTACCGAAGAACCTTTGGGCAACGACCGTCCTTTCGGCACGCCAGGCTGGAACTGTCGCCGGGCTCGATCTGGCGATGCTCGCCTTCCGGCTTATCGACCAGAATGTGGAAATGACCGTGCATCGTTCAGACGGCAGCGAGGTCGTGCAAGGGGAAATCATTGCATCGGTGAGCGGTCCGGCCCGGGCCATACTCACGGCGGAGCGGACGGCGCTCAATTTCCTGTGCCATCTGAGTGGCATCGCCACGGCGACGGCGTCGGTCGTCACCGCGGTTCGCGGCCACGGCGCAAAGATCGTCTGCACGCGCAAGACGACCCCCGGCTTGCGGGCTATCGAAAAATATGCCGTGCGCGCCGGTGGCGGCTCCAATCACCGCTTCGGCCTCGACGACGCGATCCTGATCAAGGACAATCATATTGCCTTGGCCGGTGGAATTCGTACAGCAATCGAGCGGGCGCGAAGCAGCGCCGGCCATCTCGTCAAGATCGAAGTCGAGGTCGATACGCTGGCCCAGCTGGAAGAGGTGCTTGCTCTGGCCCCCGACGCCGTGCTGCTCGACAATATGTCGGTCGACGAGCTTCGCCAGGCGGTAGCCATGGTTGCCGGCCGGGCCACAACCGAGGCGTCGGGCAGGATCACCACCGCGATTGCGCCAGCCGTTGCCGCAACCGGCATCGATTTGATTTCCATCGGCTGGTTGACTCACAGCGCGCCGATCCTCGATATCGGTCTCGACTATCGTGAGCCTTAACCGTCGGGGCTGACCATCCAGCCTACCCAGCTTCTTTCGACCGTGTCCGCCATTTCAAAGGCGCCTGTGTCGCACAACGCAAGGAACAGCATGGAAATGCATACAGCGATATCGGAAAAGACCATGCCTGAGGCTCGATCCTTCGACGGCGACCGGACGTGGACCCTTGAAGAGGCTCGGGCGCTGCATGATGCCCCTTTCAATGATCTGCTGTTTCAGGCGCAGACCGTTCACCGTCAGAATTTCGATCCGAACAAGGTCCAGCTCAGCCGGCTTCTCAGCATCAAGACAGGCGGATGCCCGGAGGATTGCGGCTATTGCAGTCAGTCGGCGCATCACGAAACCGGCCTGAAGGCGTCGAAGCTGATGGAGGTCAGGCGCGTCATCGCCGAGGCAACCAAGGCGCGCGACGCCGGCGCCACCCGCTATTGCATGGGTGCCGCGTGGCGAAACCCCAAGGCGCGCGACATGGATGCGGTGGTGGCTATGATCGAAGGGGTCAAGGCGCTCGGCATGGAAACCTGCATGACACTCGGCATGCTCGATCTCGAGCAGACAACTCGCCTGAAACAGGCTGGTCTCGACTACTACAACCACAACATCGATACGTCGGAACGCTACTACAGCGAGATTATCAGCACGCGCAGCTTTGCCGACCGGCTCGATACGCTCGAACAGGTTCGCCAATCCGGCATCAAGGTCTGCTGCGGCGGTATTGTCGGCATGGGCGAAGAGCCGGTGGACCGGATCGACATGCTGGTGACACTGGCCAATCTACCGGAACATCCGCAAAGCGTTCCGATCAACATGCTGATCCCGATCGCCGGTACCCCGCTTGCCGACGCCAGGCCGATCGAGCCGATCGAATTCGTGCGCGTGATCGCACTGGCGCGCATCATGATGCCGAAATCGCATGTCCGGCTTTCGGCCGGCCGCACCGCCATGACCGACGAGATGCAGGCGCTGTGCTTCTTTGCCGGCGCCAACTCGATCTTCGTCGGCGACACGCTGCTGACGGCGGACAATCCCCGCGAGGACAAGGATAGTCTGCTGTTCCGGCGTCTCGGCATCGAGCCGATGGACCTCGAGACGCAATGAGCGGGATACCGCTTGCCCGCTATGACGCGACCCTGCAGGGGCTGGCGCGCAAGGACCGGCTGCGGACGCTGTCGCCGCGCGCCGGCCTCGACTTCTCGTCGAACGACTATCTCGGGCTTGCCGCTTCGAAAAGGCTAGGCGACGCGGTTGCGGCGGCAATCGCGCAGGGCACGCCGGTCGGCGCCACCGGGTCGCGGCTGCTGCGCGGCAACGCGCCGGAACACGAGGCTCTGGAGGCGGACGCGGCGGCGTTTTTCGGAGCTGAACGCGCGCTGTTCTTCGGTAGCGGCTACATCGCCAATTTCGCTCTTCTGACCGCGCTGCCGCAGAAGGGTGACCTTTTGGTCCTCGACGAACTCGCCCATGCCAGCATGCATGAGGGGGCTCGCGCTGGCCGCGCTGAGTTCAAGCTCGCCGCGCACAACGACGTCGATGCTGTCGAGGACGCGATCACGCGCTGGCGCGCCGAAGGCGGCACCGGGCGCGTCTGGATCGCGGTCGAAAGCCTTTACAGCATGGATGGCGACCGCGCGCCGCTGGAAAGCCTGGTCGCGCTTGCCGATCGGCACGAGGCGTTCATCGTCGTCGACGAGGCGCATGCCACCGGCGTATGGGGACCGGAGGGCCGCGGCCTTGCCGCCGGTTTCGAGGGCCGCGACAACATCATCGCACTCCACACTTGCGGCAAGGCGCTCGGAGCGTCGGGCGCGCTAGTCACCGCTCCACGAACGCTGTGCGACTATCTCGTCAACCGGTGCCGGCCATTCATCTACGCCACCGCGCCATCACCGCTGATGGCCGTGGCAGCGCGCGAGGCGATTGCCATGCTGTCCGATGAGCCTATGCGCCGTGTCCAGTTGCAGGAGCGCGTTGCCTTCGCGGGCCGCCAATTGGCCGGGCGCTGCGGCGTCGCACCCAGCGGCTCGCAGATCCAGCCCTTTGTCATCGGCGACGTCAGGCGCACCATGGCGGTGGCGACAGCGCTCCAGGCACGCGGCTTCGACATACGCGGCATTCGTCCGCCGACCGTACCCGAGGGCACGTCGCGTCTGCGCATTTCGCTGACGCTCAACGTCGACGAAGCCGACATTTCGGCCATGGTCGAGGCGCTCGTCGAGGTGTTGGCCTCGGCATGACCAAGCGCATCGTCATCACCGGAACGGATACCGGCATCGGCAAGACGGTGTTTTCGGCCGGGCTCGCCGGCCAGCTCGACGGCTTCTACTGGAAGCCGGTGCAATCGGGACTCGACGGCGAAACCGACAGCGAGGTTGTTGCCCGGCTTTCCGGTTTGCCGGCCGGGCGCGTCCTGCCGGAAGTTTACCGTCTGAGAACGCCGCTGTCGCCGCATCGTTCAGCGGAAATCGACGGCGTTGCGATCGAGGCGGCAAAGCTCTCGCTTCCAGCCTTGCCGGGTCCGCTTGTCATCGAAGGCGCTGGCGGGCTGATGGTGCCACTCAACCGACAGACAAGGTTCATTGACATATTCGCGCAATGGCGGATGCCGGTTATCCTGTGCGCCCGTACCACGCTCGGCACGATCAACCACACCCTGCTGTCGATCGAGGCGCTCAGGGCCCGTTCCATCCCGCTCATCGGCATTGCCTTCATCGGTGATGAGGTGGCCGATACGCAAAGAACCATCGTGGAGTTCAGCGGTGTGCGCCAGCTTGGCAGACTGCCGCGCATCGATCCGCTGACGAGTGAAACGCTGAGAGAAGCCATCGTTGCCGGCTTCGACCTCACAGCGATCGCAGGGGGCGAATGATGTCGCAGTCCCGTGTGTGGCATCCGTTCACACAGCACGCGCTCGAACCGACGATCCCTGAAATCGTCCGGACGGACGGCGCCTATATCCACAAGGCCGACGGCACGCGCATCCTGGATGCCATTTCCTCCTGGTGGGTCGTCACCCACGGCCACCGCCATCCCCATATCATGAAGGCCATCGAAACGACCGCGGCGAGCCTGGACCAGATCATCTTCGCCGGCTTCACCCACGAGCCGGCCGAACGCCTGGCCAGGGCGCTTGTCGGCCTCGCTCCGGCCGGCCTTGACTGGGTGTTCTACTCCGACAGCGGCTCGACCTGCGTCGAGGTCGCGCTGAAGATGGCGCTCGGCTATTTCCGCAACATCGGCGCACCGCGCACGCGTATCGTCGTCATGGAGCACAGCTATCATGGCGACACCATCGGCACGATGAGCGTCGGCGCCCGCGGTGTGTTCAACGCTGCCTACGAGCGGTTGCTGTTCGAGGTCGATACCATCCCCTTCCCGGCCGCCGGGCGAGAGCAGGAGACGCTTGATCGGTTCGAGGCCGTCAGCCGCGACCGGCACGCCGCCGCGCTGATCGTCGAGCCGCTGGTGCTTGGCGCCGGCGGTATGCTGATGTATCCGGCCTCGGTTCTGACCGAACTGAAGAAGATCGCCGAAGCTTCGGGCACGCTGCTGATCGCCGACGAGGTGATGACCGGCTGGGGCCGCACCGGAACCATGTTCGCCTGCGAGCAGGCATCCATCTCTCCGGACATCCTGTGCACCTCGAAGGGCTTGACCGGAGGCGCCATCCCGCTGGCGGCGACGCTCGCCACCGAGGCCATCTTCCGGGCCCATTTTTCCGACGACCGCAAGAAGACCTTCTTCCACTCGAGTTCCTACACCGCCAATCCGATTGCCTGCGCGGCCGCACTCGCCAATGTCGAGATCTGGCGCGACGAGCCGGTAGCCGAGCGGGTCGCGGCCCTGAGTGCAAAGCAGGCCGCCGGGCTTCAACGCTTTCGCGATAACCCTCGCTTCACCGACAGCCGGGCGACCGGGACGATCACGGCTCTCGATCTGCGCACCGGCTCCGCTGGCTATCTGGCCGAGATCGGGCCAAAACTACGGGCTTTTTTCCTCGAGCGCGGCCTGCTCGTGCGTCCGCTTGGCAATGTCCTCTATCTTCTGCCGCCCTATTGCATCACCAGCGAGGAACTGGACGGTCTCTATGACGCCATCGAGGAGGCCAGTGAACGCTTCGGTTCGGGGCCATGAGCAGGTCGTCGCGCATTCTCGGGTTCGGCCATCATGCGCCGGCGCGCAAGGTCGAGAATCAGGAGATCGAAGATCGTCTCGGGCTCGAGCCAGGCTGGATCGAGCGGCGCACCGGAATTCGTTCGCGCTTCTGGGCGACAGACGAAGACACGCTGTCCGGCCTTGCTGTGCGTGCAGGCGAGATGGCGCTGGCGAACGCCGCTATTGATCGCAGCGACATCGGTCTCCTGTTGCTTGCCACCTCGACGCCCGACCACCTTCTGCCGCCCAGCGCCCCCCTCGTCGCGCACAAGCTGGGACTTGGACGAGCAGGTGCGATCGATCTGACCGGCGCCTGCGCCGGCTTCATCTATGCGCTGATGTTCGCGGACGGCTTCACCCGCCTGCATGGTAAATCAGCTTTGGTCATCGCCGCCAACATCCTCAGCCGTCGCATCAATCCGGCCGAGCGCGCAAGCTCGGTCCTTTTCGCCGATGCCGCCGGCGCCCTGGTGATCGGTCCGTGCGAGGATCCTGATCGGGGCATTCTCGGTGCCTCGGTGGATTCCGACGGCTCGCGCTACGGGCTGATCCAGATCCCGGCGGGCGGAAGCAACGTCCCGTTCCAAAGTGGCCTGGATCTCGGGCAAACCCGAATGACGATGACCGACGGCCGCGAAGTGTTCGCCAGGGCCGTGGACATGATGACTGCATGTTCAAAGGACGCGCTCGCCGCAGCCCGAACGCAGCCGCAGGACATCGATCGGTTCGTGCCGCACCAGGCCAATGCCCGCATTTTCGATGCGGTCGGGAGGAGCCTCGGCATTGCAGATGAAGCAATCGTCAAGACAATCGCCGACTACGGCAACTCTTCGGCCGCGACGATCCCGCTCTCACTGTCGCTCGCTCATCTGACCGAGCCGTTCCGGCCGGGCGAGAAAATTCTCCTTGCGGCAGCGGGTGCGGGTCTCAGCGGCGGTGCACTGGTCGTCGGGATTTAGCTGAGCCACCGACAGCGCGAACCGACTGATCATGATTGGTGGATAGGACAAAGGCATTTGGGTCGTGGCGAGTGCGAAGCTGACAACACCTCGCGTTGGCCGGCAGCGAGCGCTCGACTGGCTGCCGCGTTATCCACTCTTCAGGTTTCGGTGTTCAGACGTCCCCGGGAATGGGGTGCCGCTCGGTTTTCCCAACCCGTTGCCGCAAGGTGCGAATTGGAAACAGGACACCTGCCATCGTCGCCAAAAAGATGATGCCTACTGCAACCAGGCTGGGCAGGTGCCAGAGGATGTTCCCCCAGTTCGGGATGACCAGCGACGCCGTATTGAAGGTCTCGCCGCTGAACTGACACATGACGAACGACGCGCGGTTCTGCACCATGTCTGCGTCGATCCGTGATATCAGCGCCTCGACGGCCGGTTTATCTGCCGACATCTCGCGCAGATGCGTCAGCGCTGCCTGCATCGCGGACAGATAGGCATGGCTGCATTCATTGAACGGGCTTGTTTCATCTCCAATGCTGCCGGGCATCAGTCCCCAAAGACAGGTGGCATACTGCAGATTGGCGAAATTCAGCAGCCTGCGAAACTTTTGATCCGTACGATCTTGGTTGGCCGCCAGATCAAGAACTTCGCTGCGATAGTTGGCGATCACGGCCATTTGGCCGTGAGTTAAAGCTGGGATTTGAAGACCTGATCTGTCCAGGTCTGACTTCTGGCGATGCGCCTGCGCCGATTCCGCAATCATCGAGAGCAGCAAAAGACAGAAACACCATGCCGCGGCGCGCGTGGACACCCGGATGCTCCGCGGCATCCCGGAATGGCCTAGCGGACCGCCACGCTTGCCACCGGTCGACCGTCGCGACGCTCGACCAGCCTGCGCTTGGCGACCACTCCGAAAAGCACGCCGATCGCAGTCCAAAGAACCGTCTGGATACCGAGTGAGGCAAGGCGGAAATTCCACAGTACAGCGGCAGAAAACTGCTCCGGAACTTCATTGATCGGCGGCAGCGCATATTCGGCAAGAGACATCACGAGAAAATAGGCACCCCCCGCCGCTATCCAGGCATTCCAGGTTCCGTATCGTGATGCCAAGTGTCTGGCGAGGCCGATCGAGGCCACTGCCGCCAAGATCGACACGGTCAGCAGTACAAAGAAGAGCTGGGTGCGCGCCTGGATCGTTTCGGGATCACCCACGGAAGGTGGGTTGGCCGGATATTTGAACTGCGGCACCAGGATGATCGCGACGAATCCGGCCAGCGCGATTAGTGCTGCCGTGCCGCGCGGTCCAAAGCCACTGACCCGTCCCTGGACATAGGAGAAGACCAGCGCGAAAAGCCCGCCTATGGATGCGCCATAGACGAGAATGCCAGTGAGCAGGCCGATACCGGCCTGGGTAGAGCGACTGACGAGTTCGGGCTCCGGCGCCTCGCCTGCGGCCTGCGCCTGCTGTTCCTCGAAAGCGATCGCGTGATCGACCTGCGGCTCGCCGAACGCACGGGCGAAACCGAATGCAAGCAGGCCGGCTATGATGCCAACCAGCATGCCCCGCACCAAAAGACTCCCAACCATGTCAGTGTTCCTTGGCTAGTGGCAGGGAAAGCCGAGCAGATGGCGGCCGTCGTGGACGAATTCGTGGACGTACATGCCACGGATCAGCGACGTCGCGCCCTCTTCGGCACCGATGAAATAGATCGCTAGCATCAGCATCAGCCCGCCAAAGATGGCCCAGGGCAGAAGCTCGCGAACCGGAATGGGTGCCGGCAGGGCAACGGGTTTAAGAGCGATTTCGGACATGGAAGTTCTCCTGAACGGTGTTTGTTGGAATGACTTGGCAACGAAATGTTCGTCCGCCCCCACTCTGCGATTGCGGCGCTGCTGCCGGCTTGTGGTTCACGCCAGCCGGGTCGCTGGCGCGCGGCAACTGTGATCGTGGTCATGAGAATGATCGTGATGATGATGATGGTGGTGGTGAGAATGACCATGATCATGTCCGTCAAGGCTGAGCGGTTCGCCAAAGCTGCGATGTTCGTCAGCGTGACGCCATTGTTCCTTGCGCGCCATCAGCTCATCGAAGCTTGACAGCTTCTTGTCGGTCACCAGTTTCTCGAGCGCGGCAAGCCATTGATGGTAGTAGATCCCGTTGTGGCTTTCCGGGTCGAGGCCATAGGTCTTGCCGAGTTCGATTTCGGCGCTGATGTAGTTCACCCATTCCCGCCACTGGAAATAGCCGTTGCGGTGAAGCGCGAGAACGATCCCGAACGCGGTGAGTTGCCAAGGCTCGGCAAAGAGCGGTCCGCCTTCATTGCGTGGAAGGCCGGGAAGCTGATCGAGGCTGCTATTCTGGTCCATGGAAAGATCCTCTTCAAGCCGGAGTGGATGAGAAGTTGGAAAGCGCGCTAGTCCGCGCTCTCGAGGTAATCGTCCCAGGCGTCGACATACATTCGGTCCTGCGGATGGCCGGCGTCGCCCCACAACTCGCGAGCCGTGAAGACCACCGTGTAGACGTGCTGTGGCTTGGGGCCATTCCGGTGGGCGCTGGTGTCCGGGAACACGAACACGCCGTGATCGAAAGTAACGGTTCCGGCCTTGCCCCTGATATAGGCAGGCAGCCGGTTGTGCGCGACCTGGTTCAAATTGACGACCGTTACCCGGTCGCCGGCCTTGAACTTCGGCGGGACGTTTGCATCGACGCGGGCCGGATCGCCTGTGGCCAGAACCGTCGGCACCATATCGGGGGTGAGCATGTTCATGCTGCTTCTCCTTTCATGAGCTGGGCATGGCGGGCATCGACTTCCTCGCGGGTAACGATGCCGGCATCGATGCAGTTCTGTTCGACGGTGCAGAGCCACTTCTCGTAGTAGCTCGACATCAGGTAATGGCGCGGATCCATCTTCTCGATCGGATGCCGGAACTGGTCCACGTTGTAGATGCCGGCTGCGAAGCACGCGATCATCATCGATAGCATCCGCCCCTCCCATTCCTCGTGGAAATAGGGTTCGTTCTGTTCAACCAGCACCGGACCGAAGCCGTGCTTGCCGCCAACGTCATGAATTCCATTCATGGTCTGATCCTTTTGCCAGAGCCTAATGCGAAGGTGATTGCGCTACGCCGGTTCCGATCATGGAATCGCGGGTAACGTGAGCGGCCAATTCCTGTTCGGTCAGGCTTTCGGTGCCTGCTGGACGCATCGGCAGCACCAGGTAGCGGAGCTCGGCCGTGCTGTCCCAGACCCGCACCTCGACATCATCGGCGATATCGAGCCCGAATTCCTTGAGGACGCTTCGCGGTTCGATCACCACCCGTGCCCGGTAGGGCGCCGATTTGAACCAGATGGGAGGCAAGCCGAGCGTCGGCCAAGGATAGCAGGAGCAGAGCGTACAGACGACGACGTTGTGCACCTTTGGCGTGTTCTCAAGGACAACCATGTTCTCGCCCTGCACGCCGATATAACCAAGGCTCTTGATGGCGGCGGTGCCGTCCTCCAGCAGCCAATTCCTGTATTGTGGATCGGTCCACGCCTTGGCGACGACCTTCGCACCGTTCTTAGGTCCCATCTGCGTCTCGAAGGTTTCGACGATCAGATCGAGGGTCGCAGGATCTATCGCCTTCTTCTCGGCGAGCAGAGATTCCAGCGCTTTGACGCGCAGGCCGACCTCGGGGATCAGCACGTTAGCATGAGTGTGACTGTTGTTTTTCATGACTTACCTCACTGATATTGTTCGAAGATTTCCGTCTGGGATGGCAGCTTTCGGTCAGGCGACGGCCAGCGCCGGCTTGGTCAAGGCGGCGGCGAGCTTGGCCGATGCGAAACCGAACAGGGCGCCGCCGATCATCGATACCGGAACCACAACCAGCGAGTTCTCGAAAGACGCCGAGAGCAGTTTCGCCAAAGCGAGCCGGTCAGGCGTCTGCAGCAGGAACGCGAATGTGCAGGCATAGCCGAACGTCGTGCCCGGCACGGAAGCCAGGGCCGGAACCTGCGATGCCAGGATGTAGATCACAACCGTGATGAACACCACGATGGCAGGCCAGATTTGGGGCCCAACAAAGTTGCCGATAGGCAGGCCGAGGATCATGACAGCGCCTAGCCAGCCCATGAAACAGCCGAAGATATTCGAGACGATCGTGCTCTTGAGCGCGGCTTCGTCGCCGCCCGACTGGAAGAAGCAGGCCCAGGCGACAAAAGCCGCCCAGACCAGAATTGTGCCGATGGAAAGAAACGCCCAGGTGCAGATCGCGCCGAGGACGCCAACGCTCAGAGCCGTTGCTATGACAGGTTTCATTGCCGGGTTCCCCATTGTCTTTTTTCAGAACTAAAAAGGCCCGCCACCGTTACCGGTGAGCGGGCCTCATCGCCATAAGCTCGCATTCTCACGAGCTTTATCTGTTCATGCCGCGCCTCTTTTGGGCGCTCGCTTTTTGTTCCTATTTAGCGTCGCTGAGGAGTTTTTTTTTGTCAACCGTTATTCATGCGAATTTTGCAAAATCAACAAGTCACCTGATTTTTGTGAAACAAAACAGATACTTAAGTGATGTAAGTAGCGCCGCGACAAGCCGTCGGAAATAGAATTTGACATTTTTGCCGATCTGACGGACGATTTGATTGGATTTGCCGGCTAGCCGGTTTGAACTAAAAATTGAGGGATCAGGACGATCCTTCGCGGCAACGAAGCCCTGACGCCTTCCGAGGCCTCAGGGCTTATTTTTTGGGGCTGAGCCACTTTGGGCGAAAAAGCGAAAATCCCGGTCGGCGTGCTGTTTTCCACGACCGGGCCATACGCCACGGTCGGCGAGGCGATGCTCAATGGAACGCTGCTCGCCGTCGAGGAAGTCAACAGATCGCCGGACTTCGATTTCGAGCTGGCACCGCTTGTTCGAAATCCTGGAGGCGAAACGGCTCAGTACGCTTCGATCTGCCGGGATCTCATCATCAACTCCGATGTTGCGCACATCGTCGGCTGCTACACCTCTTCCAGCCGCAAGGCGATCGTACCCGTCGTTGAGAAATACGATGCGCTGCTTTGGTATCCCTCGCACTACGAAGGCTTCGAAAGCAGCGACAATGTCGTCTATCTTGGTGCGTCGCCGAACCAGCACATAGTGCCCCTGGCGCAATATATGGCCTCAAGGTTCGGCGCTCGCGTCTATTGTTGCGGCTCGGACTATATTTGGCCTTGGGAAAGCAATCGCGTCATGCGCGAAATCGCCGAGAATTTTGGCGGCGAGGTGCTCGCTGAGCGCTATCTGGCTGTCGGATCGACCGAGGTTACCGGGCTCGTTGAGGAAATCCGTCTCCTGCGGCCCGATTTCGTGTTCAACACGCTTATCGGCGAATCCAGCTACGCATTCTTGCGTGCTTTTCGTGAAGCTGGACTAGGAACCCAATCTCCAGGCGACGTTTCCATTCCCATCGCCAGTTGCACGCTCTCCGAACCGGAACTTCGCACGATCGGCGATCCCGCAGCGCTCGGCCATATTACCTCCAGTGTCTACTTCCAGTCGCTGGACAACCCGCAAAATCATGCCTTTGTCGAAAATTACAGAACGCGTTTCGGCCAGCAGAAGGTGACCTCGGCAGACGCCGAAGCTTCGTACAATTCCGTTCACATGCTTGCACTCGCGCTTCGGTCTGCAGCCTCGACGAAAGCATCCGACATACTCGCCGTACTCGGCGACTGTGTTTACGATGCACCGCAAGGACGGATCCGCATCGACACGGAAAACAACCATTGTTACCTGACGCCGCGCATCGGCGTATCGAGCGCCGGTGCGGAGTTCACTATCGTCGCGGCTGCGCAAAAGCCTATCAAGCCCGATCCGTTTCTGGCTTCGCTGAAAGGGGCGGCTTTCATGCTGGATTCTCGCGACCAGGATCAGCCGCCAGGTGACCGGCAGCAACTGAAGCTGAGGGTCGTGTCGTGACCAAGCAAGTGATCCCAAACTTCAGCAACAAAACGGCGCTGATCATCCACAGGGCGGATAGCAACGTGGACGCCCTGTTGAGCCAGCTCCGCAGGTTCAACATCGAAGCCAAATGCCAATGGCCGCCGCGAACCAAGGATTTTGGCCCTGTCGATATCGTGTTCTTCGACGTCGACAACGGGTTCGACGGCATGTTCCCGTGGTCGCAGGCGCCGATCCCGCTGATCGCCATCATCGGCTCGGAAACGCCGGGCCGGCTTGCCTGGGCCATCAGCCAGAATCCAAGCGCCTACCTCATTACGCCCATAGGTTCGAAAGGTGTGTTTCAGGCACTGGTCACGGCGTTCCACAACCATAATGACCGTACCGACCTTCAGCGCGAGGTCGCCGACCTGCGCGAACGGCTGCGATGCCGCCCGCTGGTGGTTCACACGATCCTGCGCATCATGAGTGTGTTGGGCATCGATGACGACGCGGCATTTCACGTAATTCGGGACGAGAGTATGCGCCGGCGCATCTCCGTCGAAGCATGCTGCCACGAACTCGAAGCACAAGCAGACAGCTTTCTGTCGACAATTCCCGAAATCAGCAGATCCGCCGCCCGCAAATAGGCGGCAGGGCTGAGCCTCAATATCGAAATTGAATACGCACAGCGCCGTGCGAACGCCAGCGAAAGCGGCGCTCGCGCGGCTTTGTCTTTTAGAGGAGAAAAAGATGAATACGCAGACCGCAAAGCCAGCCTTGCCATTCACGCATGCATGGGTCGAGGGATCGATCATGGCAACGCGCGGGGTCGGGCGCGGCGAGGCACGAAACACGCACCACCTGACCGAGGAAAAGCAGGGCAAATTTCACTATACGATGGGACCATATTCCAAGCCGGTCCTCAAGATTTCTCCCGGCGACAGGATCGTCGTCGAAACCCGTGACGCCTTCGAGGGTGCCATCCGGCACGAAACCGACAAGCCTTCGCAACTCTTGCGAATGCCGTTTCTCAATCCTCAGAACGGACCGATCATGGTCGAAGGGGCGGAAAAAGGCGACACCGTTGCGGTCTACATAGAGTCGATGGTGCCACGCGGCCAGAACCCACGCGGCACGTGCTGCATGATCGAGGAGTTCGGTGCCCTGACCGGTACGACGTACACGGCCATGCTCAACGAGCCGCTGCCCGAGGTGGTCCGCAAGATCAACCTCGACGAGGAGCATGTTTACTGGAGCGATCGGGTCACGCTCCCTTACAAGCCTCATATCGGGACGCTGAGCTGCTCACCAGAGATCGATTCCATCAACTCGCTGACGCCCGACAACCACGGCGGCAACATGGACCTGCCGGACATGGGGCCTGGCAGCGTGACGTACCTGCCCGTTCGCTCGCCCGGCGCTCGCGTGTTCATAGGTGATGCGCATGCCTGCCAGGGCGACGGCGAGGTTTGCGGTGTGGCGGTCGAGTATTCGGCGACCGTCACCATCCGTGTCGACTTGATCAAGGGCTGGACAATCGATTGGCCTCGGCTCGAGACCGCCGATCTCATTATGGCGATCGGCAGTGCCAGACCCCTTGAGGATGCAACACGCATCGCTTACCGCGAACTGATCCGCTGGATGGTCGCTGAGTTCGGCTTCGACAAATGGGACGCCTACATGCTGCTGAGCCAATGCGGCATCGTGCGGCTGGGCAATTTTGTCGACCCGAAATATTCCGTCGCGGCGGCTGTAAGGAAAACGATTATTACCTGTTAGGTTGGTTGCTGCAGGCTTTGGCCGCGAAGACAGCTATCATCGAACCGAAATGCGGACGCGCGGTATGAGAGCGACACGCCTGACGCTGGTTTGCAGCGGCATCACGCAGAGAATGCGCAAAGCGGGGTTCCCGCTGTTTGACGAGACACTGGAAAAGCGCTCGGTTGAGCTCGCTCGCGCTTTTGGTCGGCAGCTTTCGAACACGAACCGCGCGTTGGTGGCTCCATCGCTACGCGCCCAGCAAACAGCCCATCTCATGGGTCTCCGCGCAACGGTTCACGACGGCTTGCGAGACCAGAACTACGGCGTCTGGGAGGGCAAGACGCCAGATGAGATTGAAGCCGCCCAGCCCGGTTCGCTTGCCGCATGGCGAGCCGATCCCGCTTATAGTCCCGGAGGCGGTGAAGCGCTGACGGAAGTGGCCACCCGAACTGCAGGGTTCCTAGATTCAATGCTGTCGGCAGGCGGACAACTGATAGCGGTTACTCACCCGGCGGTGGTGCGGACAGCCATGATCCACATATTGGCGGCACCGCTAACTTCATACTGGCGAATCGATACCCCGCCAATTTCCTTGATTCGTCTCTATTCGGACGGTACGCGCTGGGTCCTTCGCACGTGCGGTTGACGCCTCATGGGCCGGAACCCGATAATTTGGACTCATCGCTTCATATATCGTGTTTCGTGGCCAGCGCTCCGTTTGTCTCGTCGAGCAATACAAGACGAGCGGAGACGGGACCTGGTCCGACCCCGACGTCGTATTTGTGCTGAGCGATCCGCGAAGGCGGTGCGATATCCGGATCCAGGACATCAGAAGAGCACATAGAGGGCGTCGATCTTTTCGGCCCGATGCGCTTCGTCGAGACCTTCGAACCGCATGAAGGCGGCCAGTCGCGCCCGCGGCGAAATCCATTGACGGCGTATAGGTGGAGGGCAAGCCGGCATCGGAGGTGCCCCCAGCGCCTAAAATCTCAATACCCAGGCTTCCACTTTTCCCTTGCCTTTGACTTCGATAGCGCCGCGCGGCTCGAAGACGAATTGGTCCTTGAGCTGTTCGTAGACGGGGCGCGTCACCTGAACAGAGTCGGGAACTCCGGCAGACTCCATGCGGCTCGCCAAGTTCACTGTGTCACCCCATAAATCATAGATGTACTTACTCTTCCCAATGACGCCGGCGACCACTGGCCCGCTGTTGACGCCAACCCTGAGTTTCATCGAGACGTTGTGTTCCATCGCGTGCTCGCGGGTAATGTGGACCATGCGGATGGCCATGCGGACCATGCGCTCGGCGTGGTTGGCTACCGGTACGGGTAGGCCGCACACCGCCATATAGGAGTCGCCCACCGTCTTGATCTTTTCGATGCCGAGATCATTGGCGGCAACGTCGAAGCGCGTGAAGAGTCCGTTGAGAAACATCACGACATCGTGCGGCGGCATTTCCGATGTCAGTGCCGT
Source organism: Mesorhizobium sp. P2_C7 (assembly GCF_056404515.1). Classification (NCBI taxonomy): domain Bacteria; kingdom Pseudomonadati; phylum Pseudomonadota; class Alphaproteobacteria; order Hyphomicrobiales; family Phyllobacteriaceae; genus Mesorhizobium; species Mesorhizobium sp. P2_C7. Next base: position 166,417 of record NZ_JBFUDW010000014.1, read on the forward strand.
GAACCCGACCAGGTCTGCGAAGGCGACCGTGACCTCGGCGAAGCCGTCGGCGATCCTCTCCTCGCCAGCGCGCAGCCGATTGGCGATCGGTGCCGGCAGGACGTTGAGCAGCAGCTGCTCGTTCTCGCGGTTCTTGTTCTCTATCACGAGATTCTTCTGGTGCAGATCCTCAACCATGCCATTGAAGGCCGAGCAGAGTTCGCCAATCTCGTCGCGCGTGCGGACCGGCACGCTGGTCGCATAGTCGCCAGCAGAGAAGCGTTTCACCCCGGCAGTGAGATCGCGGAGCGGTACGAGCAGCGCGCGCGAAAGCCAGGCGGCGATGGCGGCCACCACGAGCAGCGCCAGTCCCCCGACAAGCAGCAGATCCCGGCGGAGTTCCGCGATCGGTGCGAAGGCCTCGGCGCTGTCGATCTTTGCGACGAGAGCCCACTTGACACCGGAAATGGCGAGCGGTCCCCATGAAGCGAGCGTCGGGACGCCACGGTATCCGATGATCTCGCCCGTGCCCTCGACACCGGCGAGCGCGGCACGGGTGGCCTTGGTGTCGGCGCGCTGATGCAGCACTGGTGTCCCGTAGCGCTGAATGGCGGCGATCTCCTCGTCCGAAGCGCCGGCGAATTTGAGGTCGGCGAAGTAGTTTTCCCGGTTCTCGTAGAACGCCCGCGAGCCTGAGCGCGCCAGATAATCGGGTCCGACGAGATAGGCCTCACCCGTGTCGCCGAACCCTTCCTGCCGCCAGCGGCGGTTACCGGTGACAACGTTGTCGATCTCATCATTCGACAGTTGCGCGACCAGCGCGCCGATGACGACGCCCTGGGCAATCACCGGTGCTGCCATAAAGGCGATCGGTGCGCCGCCAGATGGCGCATAAGAGGAGAAATCTTCGAGGCAGATGGCTGACGGATCTGCGATCTGCGAGCAGCGGGCGACGGCGGCCGCGACGTTGGTGCGACGGTACGGACCCAATTGAAGGGACGTGGTGAAATCCACCTCCTTCTCGACCGTATAGATCAGGCGACCTGATTTGGGATCGGCAATCATGAGATCGAAAAAGCCGACCGTGGTCGCCGCAGCGCGCATCAACGGATGATATATGGCATGCAGCCTAGTGTATTCGCTTCCGTCGCCGGCGTCGTCGAGAAGCTTGCGCCGCTCCGGCGGGTTAGGATTCTCCACAATGTAGTGATACTGCAGATAGTAGGGGGCACCACCGACCGGCAGGTAGTCCGACAGGGCTGGTTCCCTGCCTAGGGTGCGCGTCATTCCGGGGATGAAGTTCTCAGCGTACCAAACGCCGACCTTCTGCCGCAGGTCAGGCGGCGCGCCTGCCCGGTCGAGCTGGTCGACCGCGATCCGGAACTCGCGTGTCGCATCGACCACCATCTTGGAACTGGCAAGCAGGCGCAGCTCCGCCTGGATCGTGCGGAAGTAGGTTTCAACCTGGCGCGCCTTGGTCTGACGGGCGGCCGTGAGTTGGTCGAAGACTGCTTTTTCGAGGGCGTCGCGGGCGCGGATGTAACCGAGCACCCCGGTCACCAGGACCGCGGTCGCGCCAAGAAGGACGAGGGTTGTAAACAGCTTTGCGGCCAAGCCCCAGCCCGCGGGGCGGGATGAGCGGGTCACATCTTGAGAAGACATGAGATCTGACATTGCTTTTGCATCACGTCTTCGGGAACAGGAGCGTCGGCGTCGAATCGGACGGCAAGCCAAGATTGTGTTTCATCTCTTACCCTCTCCCTCGCGTATGCATACCAACTTTACTGCGAGACGTGTGCGGGAATGCGTTGTCGATTTGCCCGTGGCACCGCACGGCGCAGAAGCGTCGCGGTCGCACCGACACCGTCCCCTCGTTCTATCGCTGGGTTTAGCAACTATACTCACCAACTGCATAGCGCCGCACCGTGCGCCGTGCCACCCCGGCGGGCAAACGGTCACGCGGACCATCCGACCAATGGCTCGGAGCTATCTTCCTTTGGCTCGGCAGTAATGCCAGACTGGATCGAGGGAGCACGACATGAGTGAGGCCCGCAAAATTGCAGCGATCCTGGTCTCGGATGTGGTCGGCTACAGCCGGTTAGCCGGCGCAGATGAAGATCGCATCTTGGCACGGTTGCGGGCGCTGCGCAGCGATCTCATCGATCCCACCATCGCTGTTCATCGTGGTCGCGTCGTCAAGCGCACAGGCGACGGGAGCCTCGTCGAGTTCAGCAGCGTGGTGGAAGCAGTGCGCTGCGCGATCGAAGTGCAGAACGCCATGCTTGAGCGCAATGCCGGGGTTCCGGATGATCGCCGCATCGAGTTCCGGATCGGCATTCACTTGGGCGACGTCGTGCAAGAACGCGATGGCGACCTGATGGGCGATGGCGTCAATATCGCCGCGCGCCTTGAAGGCATCTGCGAACCCGGCAATATCTGTCTTTCCGAGCAAGCCTATTGGCAAGTGAAGTCAAAGCTCGATATTGCAATCTACGATCGCGGCGCGGTTCAGTTGAAGAACATCGCCGAGCCGATCCGGGTCTATTCGCTGCAGGTCGGCGTTCCCGCCAAGGCCAAGCCCGCGGCACCGGCGGACGCCCTCGGGCCAGAGAAATCCTCGCACCCGCTCGCGCTGCCCGACAAGCCTTCGATTGCCGTGCTGCCCTTCGTCAACATGAGTGGCGATGCCGAACAGGAATTCTTCACCGACGGGCTGACGGAGGACATCATCACCGATTTGTCGAACGTGTCCGGCTTCTTCGTCATCGCCCGCAACTCCACCTTCGCCTACAAGGGCAAGCCCACCGACGTCCGTCAGATCGCTCGCGATCTGGGCGTCAAATATATTCTTGAGGGCAGCGCACGGCGATCCAACAAGCGGTTGCGTGTCAATGTGCAGCTAATCAATGCGGCCGAAGGCGGCAATCACGTGTGGGCCGAGCGCTTCGATCGCGATATCGCCGACATCTTCGACGTTCAGGACGAGGTCACGCGACGCGTCGTTGAAGCGATTTCTGGTAAGCTTGGTGACAAGAATATTGTTGCCCATTCCCGACCGTCAAATCTGGAAGCCTATGATCTTTGTGTCAGGTCGCGAGGCAAATGGAGTATTTCCAGATCAGACAACAGCGAGGCGCGTTCAGCTTTGGAACGTGCCGTTGCACTCGATCCAAACTATTGCGAAGCGCACAGTAATCTTGCGCTTGCACTGCTATTTGGCTGGGTTGATTGGGGAGAACCACAGATACCCAATCGCGGAAATGCTTTGATGCATGCGCAACGAGCCATGGAAATCGATCCCGGCGATTCCAACGCTCGCAGGATCCTGGGCTGCGTTCAGCTTTTTGAGCGCAATTGGGATGAAGCAAAATCTCAGTTCGATGCTGCCATTCGGATAAATCCAAACAATGCAGATGCGGTTGCATGGATTGGTGAGCTTCAAATCTACCTAGGCAAGCCGCAAGCGGCGCTGATAGCTTGTGCAGAGGCGCTCCGTTTAAATCCTCATCCACCCGGTTGGTATTTCTGGATCGTGGGAATGGCGCAGATTTCCACCGGTCACTACGAAGAAGCGGTTGTGTCCTTGAGCCGGGAAGAAACCTACGGGACCGGTTCGAGGGAGCACCTGATTGCCGCGCTTGCCCTTGCCGGCCGCCTGCCTGAGGCACAGGAGGAAGCCGGTCTTTTTCTAGCTGGCAATCGAGATTGGGCGATCGGCGAGTTGGCAGCGAACTTGCCCTTTAGGAGCATGAGCACTGCGCAGCCGTTTGTTGATGGCTGGCGTCTGGCGGGCCTGCCAGATTAGGCATGGCAAGGGGCCGTTTTCCAAGGGACCTGGCAATTAAATCTATGCCGAAAGGCTCGAACAGTCGCGACTCTTCCCCTTCCACAAGCTCCAGGCCAGTTCCTCGCCGTCACGCGCACGATTTCTACGCCACGCGTGGTTGAGCCGGCCGGGGTTTGACCACGGTGGCGAGTACGATGCCGGCGACGATGAAGGCCGCACCGACCAGATCGTAGTCGTGCAAGTCCTCGCCGAGCAGCAGATAGGCGAGTATGGCGACGAACACCGTCTGCAGATAGAGCAACATGCTCGCCCGGCTCGCGCCGAGCGTTTCCACGCTTTTGTTATAGAGATAGTACATCAAGGCGCCGCCGGGACCTGCCAGATAGGCGAGCGCGAGAATGCTGTGGACGTCCATGGCGGAGCGTTCGTCGTTGAACAATTCCCACAAATGGAAAGGCAATGCGACCAGCGCACCGGCGCCGAGCAGCAGCACGACCATCGGCAGGAGTTCGATGCCGAATTTGGCACGGCGCAAAAGCACGGTGTACAGGCCCCAGCTGAACGCGCTGCCGACGATCCATAGTTCGCCTGCGTTGAACTTGAGTTGCAGCAGCGCCGTCAGGTTCCCGTGGGCAACGATGAAAATCATCCCGGCGAGCGCAACCAGCGCGCCAAGCGACTTCCAGAGGCCGAGCGGCTCGCCAAGCACGAAACGGGCGAGCACCATGGTCATGACAGGCGAAAGCGCCATGATGATGCCGGCCGTGGTGGCGTCGGTGTCGTTAAGGCCATGGTAGATCATACCCTGGCACAGCGTGAGGCCGATCGCCCCCACGGCGACGACCTCCACGGCGCGAGTTCGCAAAAGCCCGATCATCGCGTCGTGATGATGGTGCACAATCGGCAGCAGGATTGCGCAAGCGAGCGTCAGCCGCCAGAAGCAGAGGCCCCAGGGCGGCATTTCAGGCGCCACCCATTTGGCCGCGATATAGACCCCAGCCGAAAGCAGCCAGCACAGGACGGCGGTCGGATAGCCGGTCAAGGAGGATACGGGCCCGACCACGGGTTGCGCGGCTTGATGCGCTATCGGCATTGCCTGCATGTCATGCCCTCCCCTTCGATGACGTTGGCCCGTGGGGCAATATAACCTGCGTCGTTGGGTCGTGCATTCGTTTTGAAATGATGGGGTCGAAAAGGAATCTGCTCTCGGCCGCCATGTGTCTTTCGAGGGAGCGAATAGGCTCTTTCCCGCGCCATCCTCAGCGGGCTGCAATCACAGGGTCTTGCGCGGTCGCTCTCACGAAATCAAACAGTGCCGGTGTCTGGGCGTGTCGGGTGGTGTCTTCGAGAAGATTGGCATCGGGGCTGGAGTCCCTGGTCTTCTCGATCTTGCCGGCGAGCACATCCTGGTAGAGGCCGGGCACCCGGGTTTCGGCATAGGTCAGCCATTCCTTCATGGTGACCGTGCCATCGCCGTCTGTGTCGGCAAGCTTGTGCGTGCTGGTCCCGGTCGTCAACCCCTCCTTGAGCGCATAGGTCAGCAGCCCCTGGCCGAGTGAACCGCTCTCCAGGGCAACGTCGTCGGCCTGGGTGGCCGCAAGGATGCGCATGCCCTTGTCATAGGCCAGTTGACCAAGCCCGTGATCGCCCATCGGACCAGGCTTGAAGCCTTCCGGCACCCCCGCCGCGGAGTGACAGGCGTCGACGATCATCACCGTCTCGCCGGCATCGACATCGCGCAGCCACGCCGTCAGTTCCTCGCTCGAGATCATTCTGTCCAGCTTCGTCAGGTCGTTGCCCGAATCCGACGGCAGGATGTAGAAGCGGCCCTGCTCGTTGTGGCCATGACCGGAGAAGGCAAGGATCACAACATCGTCCGGCGTCGCCTTCGCTAGATGGTCGATGACCGGGCCGATCTCCTGCCGCAGCCGCGACCGTTCCACCTCCCCCTTGCCCGCCAGAAGATACAGCACCGCCTGGATGTCGGCCTTGCTGGCGTGGTCGACCGCGGAGATCTGTTTATCCCCTTCCGTGCGCGCGTAGTCGGTGGTCAGCAGCACCGGCACCACGTCGTAGCCCTTGATTCCCCGCAGCGCCGTCTCGATCGCCCTGGCGTCGGCCACAGCGAAGTTCAGCCGCAGTGCTTCGTTCTCGTACTCGTTCACTCCGACCGTCACCACATAGGCCCGCGGCTTCGCCGGAACGGCTATGCTCTGCGGCACCGTGTAGCTGTCGTCGGTGGCTGTCGCGCTCTTCACCCGGTCCTCGTTGAACCCATAGGCCGTGAACGTCACCTTCTTGCCCTTGTCACCGCCTGCAAGCCGGACCGGGAAGACGTGCCTCGCCAGGATCTTTCCCGGCGTCATCGCCACGCGCGAAGCGCTGCGCCACGCACCAAGATCTTCGCCGACCACCGCCGCATTGTCCTTCGGCTCGGGCCACTGGCCCACCAGTTGCCCTTCACGGAACAGCCGTACGTCGTAAATCCCGGTGCTCGTCTTGCCATTCGGCTGTGAGGCATCTTCCTTGCCCGATGCCTCAACCTCCACCAGGGCAACACCAGGTGTCGGCCCCGCCTTCACACTCACAATCCGTACATCCGGCTGGATCCGATTCAGCGAGGCCAGCGGCCGTACCGGCTTGAACGCGTCGGCGCACGCGTTCGCATTCTTTCCGCTCACCTCAGCCCCATGGCACGCCAGCAGCCGGCCAAGCAGGTTCGGCTCGTAATAATCCCGCATGAATATCTCGGGCAGAAGGGCCTTGAAGGGATCATCGCTGACCACCCAGCTGACCAGCGGCATGGACTCCAGGGCCGATGAATCAAATCGCCCGTCAGCGTCAAAGCTCATCCAACAAGATGTCGGGACCGAACGATCCGCCTGCCCATTGCCTGCGTGGCTGCCCTCCACGTCGCTCCGGCAGGTACCCTCACGGCCAAAGACGATCGTCTGCATCAGCTTGCCGCTTGGAATGTCCCATATTTTCGCGGAGCCATCGTCACTTGCCGAAACCAGCAGCGTTCCGTCGCCGGACACGTTCAGTGAAGAAATCCTCGCGACGTGGCCAAAGAAGGATCGCTCGACCTTGCCGGCGACATAGTCGAAAATTGCGATCTCGCCGTCATCCTTGCCGAATGCAAGTCGCCTGCCGTCCGGCAGAAACGTCAATCCCAGCAACGGGATATCCACGCTCTTGAGCTTCTCCCCCGTGCGTATGTCCAACAGGCTGAAACCTTCTGCAGGACTGACCACCGCAATCTTCGAACCATCCGGTGAAAACGCCACGCCTCCGATGTTGGTCGACAAGCCAGCGAGATTTCTGATCCGCTTTCGGTTTCCTGCATCCCAGAGCGAGATCGTTGCCTTGGTTTCGTCCGAGACTGCGATCATGGCTCCGTCGGTGGAGACGGCGATACAACGGCGTCTGTCGGCGGCACTCTCGTCCAGCATAAGCCGAGCACGAGAGTCCAGATCCCATATCAACACGCGCCCCGCGCCGTCGGTCGTCACCAGTTGATGGGTCTTGGGAAGGAACACTTGAGCCCCGTTGCATCCACCGTGATGGTCCAGATTGCCTTTTTGAAGGCGTGAACCAATTTTTGAGTCGACGCTCCAGAGACGCGTATCGCTTTTTGAATCGACAACCAGGAGTTTACCGTCCGAGGACAAGGCGATGGATCCCGAATATATCGGCCCATTGCCCAGGTTCTCGAACACGCCTCGGCCATCGTCGTCGCGCCATAGCGCAACCGGGCCTGCCACGGGAGCGAGTATCAGGTGGTTTCTGGAGGGCCGGAACGCCGCAGACCCAATTGGATCGATCGATGCGCCGACGATCTCGTCGCCCTTGTCGGAACCGGCGCTCAGCAAAAAAATCGGAGAGCCGTTCGACCGCAGCCCGACCGCCAGAAGCGATGGTTGCGCAGGCGAGAAATTGAGTGAATCGAGGTCGCCGTCGACGGAAACGGTGCGCAGAAGCCTAAGCGTGCCCGCGTCCAGGAATTCAACAAGGCCCATGCGGTATCCGAGGGCCACGTAGTGCCCATCGGAAGACATTGCGGATTCCGTCGGCACGTTCTTTCGAACCGGAACTCTGGCCAGGACGTGGTTGCTCTGGTCCCTGATCGACACGTCCTGGGACGTGGTTACCAGTATCTTGCCGACACTGTCCGAGAACGACACGCTGGTGGTGTCATCCCCCAGATCAACCTCTGTGTCGTTGCCGAGCCTGGGGTCAAGGAACAGGACCCTGCCGGGGCTCCATGATATGGCCGCCCATCCAGTTCCATGGCGTTCGATCTTGCCGTAACTTATGTCGGGCGTCTTGCGGTAAAAGATCGGCTTTGCGACCGCAATGTCAAATATCTCAATGCCGCCCTCCTCGACGAGGGCCACCTCTTTTCCATCAGTCGAGATCGCAATCGAATAGATCGCCTGGTGTTGCGTCGCGTATTCCTGCAGCACTCGACCGCCCTTCAGGTCCCACAACAGAAGCCGCCCCTCATCGTCTCCTGTCACTGCGGTCAGCCCGTCGTCGGAGAAGCCAAAAGCACTGACGTGCACTCCGATCGAAGCGCTGCTGTTGCTGCCGTCAATAACGCGCAAAAAACGTCCGGTGTCCGCGTCCCAGAGCCTTGCTGCCGGCTCACCATACCCGCCACCTGTGGCCAGCAGCTTGCCATTGGGTGAGAACGTCACGAACGAAGCCTCCTGCGGCCGCAGGTTGGGCACCAGGGCAGCGAAATTGTCTGGGCCGCGACTACCGATGTCCTGTGCAAAGGCGACGCCGCACAACACCGAACAAATCAGGAAAAAGTACAGGACCTCGAAAATTACCCGGTGTGGTCTCATGCGCAGCCCTCATTGAAAGCTGTCGCGGCTTGCCGCGAACTCTCTTTGCAACTGGGTCGGTGACAGTCGTCGCTTGCCTTCGAAGATCGACACGCCCTACGCCGCGCGACGCGTCGCAGCGTAGGGGCGCCGACGATGCTCTCGCTATAACCCGTTGCGCGCTACTGCCTCCAGAATCGGCACGGATGTGGCATGATGCATCCTAGTTTGCCGTCTTTTCGGCAACAACATCGATATTGAGAGGCGACAGATCCTCACCCGGTATGGGCGCCGGCTTCGGAACCGGCTTTCCGTCAAAGAACACCTTGATCTCGTCTTTGCGGCGGTTCTTCAATCCTACCAGTTCGACACCTGCCGCACGTGTCCATCTGAGGAGCTGTTCGGGGACACGATCAAACTGCTTTTTCTTGACGACCGCGAGAAGGGTCGAGGTCTTGAAGTTGTTGCCGCCAACATTGAACGTAAAATCGACAAGCGCGGCATAGGCGCCGTCGTCGATATCTTTTGGCACGGCCAGCTGCACAGTGATCTGGGCCTTCGACATGTCCTCGATAAGCAGCTCTTCACCGCGCTTTTTCGAGATACCTTTCAGGAACTCCACTTCGTTACCCGTACCGTCGCAGTTCTTTTTCTTCAGGAGATGGCCGTAGCCGACGGTGCAGTAACCAACGGCATCATTATAGCGCTTGGGGACCCACCCTTCCCATTTCTTGGTCAATTCAATGCCGGGCCGGTATACCTTGCGCAATTCCACACCCTGCGGCAGTACATCCTTGGTGTCTTCCAGGAGGATGCCCGGCGCATGCTTGTCCTTGAGGGTTTTCACCGCCTGACCGGCTTGGACGTGCGCGATCGAGGCTGTTGTCACGCATAACGCCAGAAGAACAGCCTGCGACCAAGGCTTACGCTTGAACCCTTGCCTGTCCGATTGTGCTTTCTTGAAAACTGTCATTGTCTGTCCTTCTCCGACTTGCCGAGTTAAGGTTGAATTTCAATATCCATCCGCATGGTTGCCCAGGAATTCAGATCAAAATCCGGAACCTGGGCGGAGTCCCTGAAACCAGGATTAGAGAGCCCAGCGAGAAGCCAGCCAAGCGGGCCGGCATCTCTGGGATCTATGCCCTGCTGCTCGAGGAAATGGACGTTGACTGGCGAAGTCGTCGCAAGCACCAGGTAGGATTCAAGGCCGGCGGGCGGCCCGACCTTCAGTGGCGGTTTTGTGCTGATCGTGACGCCAGCCTGCAATTTGTCCCCTGATCCGCCATCTCCCAAGACATACACAGATCCGCTGCTCCCCAATCCGATAATTGAATAGTAGAGATCTTGTGATCCTGTATTTGTGAGGCTGAAGCGAAAATATTCTCCCTGCTTCATCGGCTCTATACCCGATGACACCACCGGAGCCTCGCTCTCCACGCTTGTCTTGCCGTTCTCGGTCTTAACCGTCACACGGACAAGAGAAACCCTGACCGCACCTGCCAGCGGGGAAACGCTGTTCGTCAGCGCGCGCAGGTTTTCCTGTCGGGCTATCTTCTCGAGCGCGCCCGTAATGCCATCGACAGCGGCACCGTCGTCCTTTGCCGAAACCGTGTAGCCATGCATGGCCCCAACCTGGTCTCGCGGCGTGATGTAGTAGACCTTGTCGCAGTCGGGGCTGAGCGTTTTGCGTTCCTCCATCGGAACAAGCTTGCCACCGTTCAGGCACCCCATGGCGATCACCATCGTCGCCTGGCCTAGATCCTGCACCGGCCGTACCAGCGCATTGTCGCGAAGTCGATCAGCGAGCGCTGCCTTTATCGGCAGGACCGCCGCAGCGATGCCCAGCTCTGGAGGTGGATCGGCAATAGCCACCGCAACCTTTTGCTCAACGGAATAGGGCGAGACGATTCGAACTTTCGACGCAGTGGTCACAGGCTCGTTCGGGGCTTTGACCAGTTTGGCAACCGAAGTCGCGACGTCGGACGAAATCACGACCGCGTTCGCGATCTTGCCGTCCTCACCGACCAGCTTGGTTGCCTTGCTGGAATACACGGCCATGATTGCTCCTGGTTGAATCCCCTGCGCCTGGCCAACTGCGACCGAAATCTGGTCCTGCGTCACACTTGTGACCGAAATGAAGGGGGGCTGGCGGGTTCCTATTCCGCCCAAAACCACCCTGTCGAAGTCTCCTTCCGCCTGTGGATGCTGGGATGGCGCACGTTTTTGGACATACCTCTCGGCTTGCATCACTGCTTCGCGATAGGTCAGCTGTGGAGATCGCTTGAGCGTCTGGACCAGATAGTAGGTCAGCAGCCCATGATACTGCGAACCCGATGCGGTAGCGACAAGATCCTCGTTGGACACTTCATCGGCCCGGGACCCTTCGACGATCGAGTATGAGCGGCCTGAATCCGCGATCGACGCATCCTTGCCGTGACGCTCAGCAGGCGCATCCTTCAGCAGCCTACCGTCTAGCGGCGCCATGCGGGCAGCAAGTGTGGGCTCTTTTGAAATCGTGCCTGAGTGGCAGCTGTCAAAGATCAGCACGATGTTATGGGAGTATTGCTTGAGTTGCGTCAGCCAGGCCTCGATTTCATCGTCGCGTATGTCGGTGCCACCCGGACCACGGCTGTCCTGTGCAACGATGGTCTCATCATAGCCATCGCCCTCGTCGCCATTGTCATCGATGGCCAGGGAGCCGTGACCGCTGAAGTAAAACAGGAACGTCGCATCCGGATGCGCTTTTGCCTTCTCGATCAGTTGATCCGCAAATGCCTCTCGAATGCCGGCGTGGGTCGCCTGGGCGTCCAGCAAAACCCGGAAACGATCGTTGTCGTCGGGAACGCCGTAGGTGCCGGTCAGCAGGTCCTTAACGAGGGCAACGTCGTTTGCGGTTCCATGAAGGTCCGATGCGTTGTAGGCGGAGCCTGGCGTCTTTGCGTAGCTGTTTATGCCAACAAGGAGCGCGAACACGCCCGGCTCCTCTGCGAATACGACGCGAGGACACACCAAGAGAAGCAACGCCACCAAAAGCGCCCGGCAATGCCGCTTGCCTACTGTGAACATCGTTTCGCTCCAGAGAACCCACAAAGACCTGGGCAAGGCAGCCCGTTATTCGAAGCCTATTGTGCAGGCCAGTCGCTTGCGCTGAGCGGCAAATTCAGTGCGCTCAGGTCTTCAACCAAATCGCCCCTGCCGCAGCTTACGCCATCCTTGTATTGCACCAGCGCCGCATGGAAGCTTCGAAGGAAGGACCAGTAGACCAATGCCGCATCCCTTGAGGTGACGAATTTGTTGAGTTTGTTCTTGAGGGCGACGCAACTGTCGTGGATTTCCGTCTCGGATGCGGGCTTGGGGGATCCAAGCGGCGCGCCGTCCGTGATCGCCTTTACAAATCCGGCAACCCTGTCGGTTCCTGCCGATATCAGATCGATCACCGGTGCCCGTGCTGCCCCAACACCGCTCTTCACCTCGGTCAGCGGCAGGCCGAAATTGGAGATCTTGAACCCTTCAGGCGAAAAGTTCGTCGGCAGTTGCGAGTTCAGCGTCTTCAGGTAGATGTTAACCTTGAAGTTGGTCCCGTTATATCGCAGCTGATTGGGAAATCCGTCATCCAGCAACGTGAACGAGCCCGTTGTGTTGTCGACGATCGACACGTCGGTGTATTTGCTCAGGAGCTTGCTGAGGATGGTCGCGAACGGAGCATAGGCATCCGAAACCGCCTGAACACCAGGCGACAAACCGGCCAGAGAGGCGGTTCTAGACAGTTGCGACAGCTCGGTCAGCAACGACATGTCCACCGACGTATTGGAACTATATCTGACCTTCATCGAGAACGAGATTGTATTTGTCTCAGAATCCACGACGATGTCGTCGATGAGGATACCGTTCCTGTTGATGACGATGTTCGACTTCTCGGATGTCGTGACGAAGAGGAATTTGCTCTCTTCCCACGTTGCCGACATGATCGGCTCGGTGGCAATGATCTTGTCGCCAATCGCCACATCGAGACTTACGATGTAGTTTCCCGACTTGTTTTGGAATCTCGACTTTATCAACGATTGCAGGAACGCCGAAGCCGATTGACTTCTTGCAGCGCCGTCCTTTCCAGTAAACGCAAAATCGTAGGTGATCAGCCCATAAACCAGCCGCGGCTCTACGGCTGAGAAGCTCGGGTGCGTTACTGCGGCAAACTCATCGGCCAGTGCGCCAAAAGGGTGGGAAAGTACTAGAACAAGAGCTGCAATCAGTTGCCTGAAGCGCATTTCACCCCCCCGGATGGCTTCTTAAACCGTACTCTCCATTTCTATAATTAGGAAGGGGAACGCATACTAGATGAAGCGATTTCTGTTTGCCTATCCGCACTAAGGATCGGCGGGTTGCCGTCGAAATCTGCGTTCCAAAAGATGAATGGCGAAGCCGCGCCGTCCATGTATCGCTATGTGAAATTGAGCCCCTACCACGAAACGCACTGACGGACGTGCAGGCATCCATGCCTGCGAGGTCAAGGCATTGGTGCCGAAAAAATCTGAGGCGCCGCTTGAAGTGATCCTTTTTCATGGAACTGCGCTTTTGCCCAATCTGATCTGTTAGGCCAAAGGCTGGATGTGGGAGACGAGGACGATCGCGATCATCGACTTGATCCGGCCCAAAGCAAACATTGACTAAGCCATACTGCATAGCGTCCCGCCTAGCGACGTTGCCACACTTTGCCGGAACGGCTGCAATGCGCTAGCCTGCAAACATGCGCAGTCGCTGATAGATCATTTCGCTGAGGGGGCGAAGATTCATGGAGATGCAGCAAGTCCGCTATTTCCTAGCCCTGTCCAGCACGCTTAATTTCACCAGAGCAGCCGAAGAGTGCAACGTTACCCAACCTGCGCTGACACGAGCGATCAAGACGCTCGAGGAGGAGTTGGGGGGTGAACTCCTTCGGCGCGAGCGCCAGCACTCTCACCTGACTGAACTCGGCAGGCGTATGCTGCCTCTGTTGCAACAGTGCTACGACGCTGCCACTTCCGCAAAATCACTCGCCAAGGCTGTGCAAAGCAGCGACGTGGCGCCTCTTAATGTCACCATTTCCAACAGCGTCAACATTGCGCTGCTGGTATCGCCGTTTACGGAGCTTTTTCGCGCCTATCCCGGAGTCCATCTCAAGATCAACCGGGGCTCGCCGAGCGCCGTCGTTGAGGCTCTCAAGAACGGTGAGGTTGAGCTAGCCGTTGCCGGTCCGTTGGGGCAGGCCTGGGATCGGCTCGACACCTGGCCGCTCTTCCAGGAGGGTATTGAGCTCGTCGTGAATTCCGATCACCCACTTGCCCGCCGCAACGAGGCCGATGTCGCGCTGAGCCAACTGGCGGCGGAACCCGTGCTCAGCCGGATCGATTGGGAAACGAGCGAGGATCTTTCGCGTTGCCTGTCAGAGAAAGGCCTGACGCCTCGCACCGCGCATGAAGTCGAGACCGACCACGACCTGCTGGCACTGCTGGAGGCCAACGCCGGGGTGGGCTTCGTCTCCGTGACGGCACCACGGACGCCAAATATCCGCAGGCTCAAGCTGCGAGACGTCGATATCTCCCGGGTCGTCGCCGTTTACACGGTTGCCGGCCGACATCGCTCACCCGTGGCCACGACGCTGCTCAACCTGTTGCGGTCGACCGACTGGTCCTCTTTTGGCGTCAGCGAGCCCGCCTGAGCGCCGCGATCAGATCGTCGATGTCCATCCGCCGACGGTAGTCGGGATCGACGAAGCGATCGGTGATGATCCCGTCGGTTCCAATGATGAAGGTTGCAGGGATTGGCAGGAACCAGCTGCTGTTGCCCTGATAGTTGGGGAGATCGAGGCCTAGCCCCATCAGCCGCTCCATCTCCGCCCCGACCCAGATCGCAAGATTGAGAGACAGGGCGTAGCCATTGTCCATGTCGGTCAGGAAGGGAAACGTCGCGCCGACGGCAGTCTTCATCGCCTTCGCGAATTTGCGCCGCTCGGGCATGATCACCACGATCTGGCCGCCCAGGGTGGCAATCTCGGGCTGGGCTTCGACGATGCCAATCGCGTTCAAACGGCAATAGGGGCACCAATGCCCGCGCTGAAAGGTGATCACCGCTGGCCCCCTTTGCAGCACGTCGGCCAGACTGACCAGCTTGCCATCGTCGTCAGGCAGCAGGAACGCCGGCATGACATCACCCGGCACCGGCGCCATCGCGCCCGCCCCTTGTTTCTCCAATCGTCCCACCAAGCGGTCCACTGCGTCGGCGAAATTCGCGTCTAGGCGGCGCACCGCCCCAGCAATCACCGCCAGCCGTTCGTTCAGGGACGCATCAAGTTCAATGGCAGCCTGGACGGACTGTTCAAATGTCATTGCCTGGTCGTCGGCGGCCATTTCTGCACTTTCATGGATTGCGTGCACCCTATCATTGGAGCTCCTCGGGCGGGGTCATGCTTTCCTTGCATCGTTTCGATGCCCAAGATGCATCGAGGCATGTTGGGTTCGCATTCTGTTCGTGGCTCGTCCTCAATTCGTTACAGTATGACATCGTTTTCCTGGTATCCGACGAGAAGGCCGGGATCACGACACCATACTTTTCCAAGTCGCCACCTGCACGTGTTCAATGGAGCTTGATGCGTGGCCGGGTGCGCCTCGCAAACATCTCGCTAATCGAGTCGAGGGCGGTCTTCACAAGGCCATGCACCGCTTTGAGATGCAGCTTGTGGAGAGAGCGATACATCAGCCGGGCGAGTAGACCTTCGATCTTCAGCCCGCCAATCAGGCTGCCGAACGAACCGTAATCGGCCAGTGAGACGAGGGAACCGTAGTCCCTGTAGCGGAACGCCGGCGCAACCTGCCCCGCGAGGCGCGCTGAAACGACTTTCACCAAATGATCTGCCTGCTGGTGCGCTGTCTGGGCTCGTGGCGGCAGGGCATTGCCTTCGCCTGGCAGGACGCAGTTCGCGCAATCTCCGATCGCGAAAACGTTCTCGTCCCCTCTGGCTTGCAGTGTCTCATCCACGACCAGCCGGTTGATGCGGTCCGTTTCGAGGCCATCAAGCTCGTTCAGGAAATCCGGGGCCTTGATCCCAGCGGACCAGACGACGAGTTCGGCCGGCACAAACAATTTCTCGCCAAGCTTGATGCCGTCCTCCGTCACTTCGGTAACTTTGATCCCGCACCGTATCTGGACGCCCAGATTAACAAGCAGACGTGCTGAAGCGCGTGCTAGGCGTTCGGGCAAAGCTGGCAAGATACGCGGCCCGGCCTCAACGATAGTGACGCGAATCAATCGTTCGAAATCGATGTTGTCGAGATTGTGCGATGCAATCTCCCGCATCGACTTGTGCAGTTCCGCGGCAAGTTCCACGCCGGTGGCCCCGGCGCCGACGATGACACAATGAAGCTGACCGGGCGAAAGCTGCTCATATTGCGCGTTGGCGCGCAGGCACGCGTCTATCATGCGCTTGTTGAAACGGGCAGCCTGCTCCGCGGTATCCAGCGAAATGGCGTGACGCGCGGCGCCCGGCGTGCCGAAATCGTTGCTGACGCTGCCGACAGCCATGACCAGCGTGTCGTAGCCCAGCACACGCGGTGGGATGACCTGCCGGCCGTCATCGTCGAAGCTGGGCGCGACAAAGATCTGGCGTTTGGCACGGTCGATGCCAACGACCTCGCCGATGCGATATCGGTACCCGTGCCGGCTGGCATGGGCGATGTATTCGACAGCATCGTGCGACGCGTTCAGCGCGCCGGATGCCACTTCATGCAGCAAGGGTTTCCAGATATGGGTGCGGTTGCGGTCGACCAGCGTGACGGAAAGCCGCCGCTTGCCGAACTTGCGGCCAAGGCGCGTCGCCAACTCCAGTCCGCCCGCGCCGCCGCCGACGATAACCACGCGATGCAGCGACGTATCCGCATGGGAAGGCGTCTCCGGAATGGTACGGAACAGGGCAGCGTTGTTGGCAAGCACCGCCTCGGGGATCAGCCGCATGCCGGGAGTGATGATCTGCATCGGTATTCTCCATCGTTTCCGAGGCGCTGGTTCGTTATTCCTGCGATTCGTGGATCACGATGCCCTGCAGCATGTCGACCTCGCACTGCCACGGCTTTTCCGAGAGGACGCGCTGGCCATGTTCGTATCCGGCCTGCCAGCGCGTGCGGATGCCTGAGCGCGTGAAGTCGATGTCCTTGGTGTGGTCTTCGCCGTCCAGGCGGGGCGAAAGCAGCCGGACGAGGTGCATGACAGAGGGGCAGCCATAGGATGCGAGTTCTTTGAACATCGGATCCTCGCGCCGCTCCTCGGGGACCAGCTTTCCCATTTCGCGCACGACGTGGCGCAGGCGATGCAGCTGCTCCTGGCGGGCAACGTGGCTTCGGCCGCGGCTGGCGTATTGAAGATCCTTCTGTCGTCCCATGACCTGCCAGATCGATTTCGGCTCCGTCGCGCGCGGCTGCCACATGTTGACGGCAAAGATCAGCGCGTCGCGCCGCGGACGCTCGTCGAGCACGACCTCGATGGGCGTGTTTGAATAGATGCCGCCATCCCAATAGGGCTCGCCATCGATGCAGACTGCCGGAAAGGCCGGCGGCAGGGCGCCCGACGCCATGATGTGCGCCACCGACAACGGCATCTGGCTGCTGTCAAAATACTTGAGCTCGCTGGTGTTGACGTTGACCGCGCCGACCGTCAGCCGCGTGCGGCGACGGTTGAGACAATCGAAGTCGATCAGATTGTCCAGCGTCCGCTTGAGAGGATCGGTGGTGTAGTAGGAGGCATTCTCCACACCCACTTCGCGATTGACCCCGAACATGGCGCTTGGGTTCGGTTCGAAGAAGCCCGGTATGCCGCGCATCACCGTGCCCATGTTGGCAAAGATGTTGCTTGGAGCCATCATCCGGAAAAACTCGTCGAGCGGACTGCTGCGGCTGACGCCGTCCCAGAACTCGCGCAGCCTCGGCAGGCGGTCTTGCGGTTCGTTTCCGGCGATCAGCGCCGCGTTGATAGCGCCGATCGAGGTGCCTATGACCCAATCGGGTTCGACCCCGCCCTCGACGAGCGCCTGGTAGACGCCGGCCTGATAGGCGCCGAGAGCGCCGCCGCCCTGCAGCACCAATACGGTCTGTCGTTTGATCGAACCGTCAGCCATACGAACGGCCTCCGGCACGGGTTCCGACGTTGAGGGGTTCCGGGTGATCTTGTTCATGGCCTTTGCGCTCCTCGTTGCCGGTTTCAGTGGGCAGTCCAGCCGCCTTCGATCGGCAAGATCGCGCCGGTGATCGAGGCCGCATCGTCGGAGGCCAAGAAAAGACAGAGCGACGCAACCTGCTCGACCGTTACGAACTGCTTGGTCGGCTGTGCGGCCAAAAGCACATCCTTGATCACTTGCTGTTCGGTAATCCCGCGCGCCTTGGCCGTGTCCGGTATCTGCTTTTCGACCAGTGGCGTGAGCACGTAGCCGGGGCAAACCGCATTGACCGTGATGCCCTGCTCGGCCACTTCCAGCGCTACCGTCTTGGTCAGGCCGGCGACGCCGTGTTTGGCGGCGACATAGGCGGATTTGTATGGCGAAGCGACAAGCGCATGGGCGGACGCAACGTTGATGATGCGACCCCATTTGCGCTCCTTCATCGCCTGCAGGGCGCGCCGGATTGTGTAGAATGACGACATCAGATCGATCGCCACGACCGCCTCCCATCTCTCGATCGGGAAGTCGTCGATCGGCGCCACATGCTGGATGCCGGCATTGTTGACCAGGATGTCGATCGCCCCGAACTCCGCGATGGCCTTGTCCATCATGGCGGTGATTGCGCCCCCCTTGCTCATGTCCGCATTGTCGTAACGAACGGTGACCTCGTAGTCGGCGGCCAGCTTCGCCCGCAAGCGTTCGATCTCATCCGCATCGCCGAAGCCATTGAGAACGATGTTGCAGCCCTTTGCCGCGAAGGCTTCGGCAATGCCTTGGCCGATGCCGCTGGTCGAGCCTGTTATCAGCGCCGTCTTTCCTTTGAGCATCGTCGTTTCCTTCTGTTGGAGCCGCAGCAAAACCATCGAGCAATGGCTGCGGGCAACGGGCCTGCACGCGCCCCGGTTTGAAATTCTGGATCAAGTATGGCCAGCAGCCGAAGGCGACGGAAATGCCGTTGAGACATGGATTCGATAGCCGACGGTCTGATCGCTGCTGCGACGATGTAGATCTCCAGGCCGGGTTGTTTGACGTAGGGGCAGCTAGTAAGATCGCGCCGCAACACGGGGTCGTGCGGTATATGCCCGCCCGCCGAGGGGAGTTGCCGTGGAGATCAGCCAGGTCAGATATTTCTTGGCCGTTGCCAAGGAGCTGAATTTCACCAGGGCTGCCGAGCAGTGCAACGTCACGCAGCCGGCGCTGTCGCGCGCAATCAAGCTGCTCGAGGATGAATTCGGCGGGGCGCTTTTCCACCGCGAGCGCCGCTTCACCCATCTCACCGAGCTCGGTCGCATGGTGGAGACCTATCTCGAGGGTGTCTTCGAGAACTCCCGCCAGGCAAAGCAGATTGCCGAGCAATATGTGCATCTGAAGAAGACGCCGCTCAAGGTCGGCATCATGAGCACGATTGCGCCAGACGAAATCATTGAGCTCATCGCTGCCGTCCGGTCGCATCACCCCGGCGTCGAGCTTCACCTTTGCGATTCAGACGCCAAGAGCTTGCGGCGACGGCTGCTCGAAGGCGATCTCGAGGCCGCCATCTACGCCTTGCCTTCGAACGTGCCCGACGAGGACGTGCACTCGCTACCACTCTTTCAGGAGCAGATGGTGATGGCCGTCCATCTGAACCATCGCCTCGCCAACCAGCGAAGCGTGCGGGTGAAGGATATGAGCAATGAAAGCTATATCCACCGCAACAATTGCGAGTTTGCCGGCTATGCCGATGCCATTCTCTCCGAACAGGGCGTCACCGTCAGCCCTGTCTACTGGAGCGATCGTGACGATTGGACACTGGCAATGATCGCTGCCGGGCTTGGCTTCGGTTTCATGCCCGAACACACCGCCAAGCACCCGGGCGTGGTGCCCTTGCCGATCACCGAGCCGGAATTCTGGCGCGAGGTCAATCTCGTCACCGTGCGCGGCCGCAGGCATTCGCCGGCAGTTGGCGCGCTGGTGCGCGAGGCCACGCAGAAGCGGTGGTTCGGCGAGCGGGCAAAGGCGTTGTCTGCCGCTGAATAACCTCGTCGCGAGCAGCAGGCTGCGTCGCATGCACCGGCAGCGGATCTACGGCACATCATCCGTACTCAGTTCTTCTTGATCGTCGAGGTCACGGACTGGATGACTTCGGTCGCCATCTTGAACTGCGCCTCGCGGTCGGTGATGCCATGCCGCTTGGCGATCCAGTCGAAATCGCTGTAGGCGGCGTAAACCGTTCCGTCCGCGGTCTGGTAGACCAGGACGCGAACGGGCCAGTCGAGACCGGCCTCGGGATTGGAGGTGATGAAGGTCGTGCCGAGAGCCGGATTGCCGAACATCACCAGCCGCGACGGCTTGACGTCGTTGCCGGCATTCTTGCCAAGCCTTGCCTGGTCGATGACGCCGAAGAACTTGATGCCCTTCTTGAGAACGTCCTTCTTGATGCGGGCGACGGTTTCGGCGACGGAATAGTCGCTCTTCACGGTGACGACACCGTCCGAGGCGGCGACCGGGAGAATGAGCGCCATCAGCATGGCGCCCCCGGCAATCATGGTTTTCAGGTAGTTGGTCATGTCAGTCTCCTTTGTTTTCCAGGTTGCATGAATCTTGGCTACTACGTTGATATCTTTGTCCAATATCTGAGAGCGCTTCGCGATCGACGACTTGCGATCGTCAGCCGGTTGGCGTCTTCAATGCTCGCGCGACCGCAATTGCCCCGGCGAGGACCGCGGCAAGCACGGCCACACAGGCGGTCCAGCCGACGCGGTCGTAGACCTGTCCGATGACGAAGCTGCCAGCGAGCCCGCCCGCATAGTAGGAGGCTAGGTAGATGCCGCTCGCGGCGGCGCGGTCGCGCGACGCGGTCCGGCTGACATGGCCGGTGGCGATAGCCTGCGCCAGGAAGGTGCCTATGGCGACCAGCGCCATTCCCGCAAGCACCACCGGCAGGCTGCTCACCAGAAGTAGAAGCAATCCCAGGATGGCCAATGCAAGCGTTGCGCCGATCCCGATCCCTGGCCCGAGCCCGGCAGCAACCCGCCCTGCGAGTGGTGTCGTCAGCATCGAGGGCAGGAAGACGAAATAAACCAGCCCCAGCGCCATGGGCGACAGCGACAGCGGCGCGGCGACGAGCTGGAAGTTCACATAGGTGAAGGTGCCTATGAAGACGAAGAGGATCAGGAAGCCGATGGTGAAGCAGGCACGCAACTCGACGTTCATCAACGGGCCCTTCCATGCGGTGCGGGCAGGCTCGTTCTTGGCGTCAGCGCGCATCATTGCCGATGTCTTCTGCAGGGTGAGCCAGACAAGGGCCGCGCCAATCAGATTGAGCGCGGCGAACGTGAGGAAGTTGGTGGAGATGCCAAACGTGTCGGCCACGGCGGCCGACATCAGCCGTCCGAAAAAATTGCTGGCGACATTGCCGGTCACATAGGCAGCAAGAGCACTGGTCGTTTGCCTCGATGAAAAGTGTTCGGCGAGATAGGCCATCGTCAGCGTGAACGCGGTCGACATGCACAATCCCTGGACGACACGCAGCGTGGCGAAGACCACGATGCTGTCGGTCTGCGAAAGCAACGTCGTCGGGATTGCCAGCACCGCAAGGCTGATCCAGATTCCGTTGCGCCGATCGAGGTTTCTGCCGAAAAGCGCCACGGCGATCCCGGCCACAGCCATGCCGAACGTGCTGGCGTTGACGGCAAAACCCATTGTCGCGCGGCTGACGCCGAATTTTATCACCAGCGAAGGCAGGATGGCCTGAGTGGCGAACAGATCGACAAGCGTGAGAAACGCGATCAGGGCAATCAGGCCGAAGCGCCAGCTGTCTGCGGCAACCATGCGGAGCCGCGTCGGTTCGGTGTGTTCAGTGGTAGTCATGACAGGACTCCGTAGCCGCACGTCCCCGGGCGGACCGCCTGAGGACGCGCTTCCGTCGCTGATTCCGGGATCTGTTCACCGCGATGGGCGGCTCACATCATGTGGTCGTCGTGCATCGCAGGAGGCAGGACGTCGGCGGAATAGAGCACTGCGGGAACCTTGCCGTTGTTCTTCCACCAATGGGCGAGCTGGCCGAATTCGGCTGTCACGTCGCCAGCCGGATGTTCGATGCCGACCTTGCAGGTGCTGCGATATTCGGTGATCGAGCCTTCGACGATCAGAATGTTGGCGGGACGGACATTGTGCTCATGCCACGGCACGACACCGCCCGGCTGAACGACGAGCTTGCGCAGGCGCAGCATATTGCCTTTCCACGCTTCGCCCTTGCTGCTGAGATCGATCGCCGAGAGAACCGTGTCGGTCACGCCGACCGGCTTGCTGGGGTGTTCCTGGATGTCGGTCGTGGCGGCCTGGCCGGCAGGGCAGTCCCCGGCGAAGGCCGGCGCAGCGGAAAATGCAGCGGCTGCGGACAGCAAGCCGATTGCCAACGCAAAGTTGAGTTTCTTGGTAGCCATCTAGTATTTCTCCTTTGTCGGTGCCCAAACGCGGGAGGCGGGGCATGGAATGGAGAGTGATGGGTGCGGCGAACAAAGAGAAATGCTGACTGGCTCTCAATTCGATACCCGAAAACTATGGTCGGACATCACGACGAACGAAAGGCGCACGACAGGTCCTGTCGTGCGGCGCTGGAATTTATTTGATTTGCTTCAGGCAGCGGTGCGGATCGTTTGAGCGAGGGCGCTCTCAGGCCAGCCATGCGCCTTGACGCTGTTGACGAAGGCCGATGCCGCCGGTGAAAACCTGCGCCCCGCCACGACCACCAAAGACACTTCCCGCCAGACCTCGGGGTCGATGACCGGCCTGACCTGCAAGCCAGGGATCACCGCGCTGAACTCCGGGATGAAGCAGATCCCGAGGCCGCCTGAAACCATGTTCTGGATCCAGTCCTCGCGTTCGCTCGCATAGGAGATCCTGAGCTTCACGCCACGGTCATTGCACAGGCCAGCGAGGTGATCGCGATACTCGCAGTTCAGTCGCCGCAGATAATTCTCGCCGTCGAGTTCGGAGATGGCGACATTGTCGTTGCGGGCCAACCGATGGCCGTTTGGAAAGGCCAGGACGAAGCGCTCGCGATAGAGCGGCGTGACATCGAACCGTTCCGGAAAACTGTTGCTGGACGCCATGATGGCGACGTCGATTTCTCCGGACTCGAGCAGTTGCGAAAGTGAGGTCGGCACACCTTCCACCAGCTGCAGCTGAATGCCCTGCTGGCGCCTGTTGAAATCGGCCAGCAGGCCGGTGAAGCGGCGCGGACCGATGGTGCACATGACGCCGACCTTAAGGTTGGCATTTTCCAGGCACAAGAATCTCGACGCCTCCTGTCGCACTCCGGTCAGTTCGTCGAGGATCTGTTGAAACCGGGGGCGCAGCAGCGCGCCCAGGTCGGTCAGGTGAGTGAGGTTTCGCTCGCGGCGGAACAGAAGGCCGCCGACCTCGTCTTCGAGCTGCTGGATGGCGCGCGACAACGCCGGCTGGGTGACGTTGCACTTTTCGCCGGCCCGCGTGAAATTTCGTGTCTCGCACACGGCGAGGAAATAGCGGATGTGATGAATGTCCATGCCGATTGTCCCCGTTGCGTATGGTCCTTTTTTGCTAAACCGAACCTTGCCGCAAACGACATCCTCGTTCCAATGCACCGCCGCTATGAAGTTCATAGCATATCGTCATGGGGTGACGCAGGTTGGCGCCTTTGTAGCTTTGCTGGGACATAGGAGACGATGGCGAACAACTTGAACGCCATCGCGCTCGGGTCTGATCTGGAAGCGGCGTGACGTTCAGCTGTTGCCGCCGAGCAGATGTATCTTCACGCAGAATTCTGCATGAGGCTTGCTCGGCGCTGCGTCGTTGCATTCCTTCTTCATGGCACCCTGCTTGTCCGTCGACATAGCGTCCCAGGCTGCTTTGAAGTCGGCATCCGATTTCATCGTCTTCATCGCGGCGTCTGTGCGGAAGGTGGCCGACAGGTCGCTGAAGGCGTCAGCCGAAGTCGCTCCGGCAATAGGAGCGAGGGCAATCGCCCCAGGCACGCGATTCGTATTCTCATGACTTGCTCCTTGTGTGCTGAACGCTCTCCGGCTGCCGTCTCGATGCTGGTCCGGGGCAAAATCCCGGAATCTTTGCTTGCCGACTAAATCTTGCGACGCGCGCGTGATGGCAACCAATGCAATCTGCCTATGGAGTTCATGCCACCTTGGCATTTCGCAAGCGGAAGGAGTTGCGGCAGTCTTTCCATCAAACGCCCAGTCTGGCGTTTTGGGGATGGAGACTGAAACATGCATATCCAGACCGGAACCGAAACCGACCAAGCCGTCTTTGCAAGACCTGCAGTCGATGACCGGGGGGTCGTGGACATTGTCCTGGCAAGCGACGCGCACGGCGCCTTCGTCTGGGGCGTCCTCGACCGCTTGCTTGACGACCCCAGCCTTTCCATTAGCAACATCACCGCGTCCGGCTTCGGTGCAATGGAGGCCGCCGTTCTGGCCTATGGCCTGGCCTTGGGCGGCCGGCGCGGCGCGCGGACGGCGCTCACCAACTTCTGGCGACGCGTCAGCCACGCATCGATTTTTGCCGCCGATGCCGCAAGCCCCCTGAGATCGATCCTGGAACAATCGATCGATATTGCGGTAATCCGCAACAAGGACCGCCCGCTGCAGTTGAGCATCCTGGCCTCCAATGCCCGCACCGATGCGTTGAAGATCTTCGCCGGCGATCAGTTGTCGATCGACGCGATCCTTGCGGCCGCCACGATCCCGTTCCTCTTCCCGCCGGTCGAGATCGACGGTGACAGCTATTGGGGCGACGGCGACCTTTCGGCTTTGCGGGCCCTGCAGCTAGACACCGATCATCGGCTGGTGGTCACCGGCAAGCCGGCACTGTTCACGACGCCGTGCGCGGATCGCCGCCTCGCCGCCACTCCTTGTGCGATGAAGTGCGCCCCAACGCACGCCATCTTCGACCGCCAACACCGCGCTGGCGCGGCACTGTTCACACGGCCGTGGACCGACTGGGGTGAACTGACCGACATGCGTGACCGGGGGCGCGACCGTGCTGGGGAATGGCTTTTCGCCGAGCATTCGGTCGCAGACGAGTGCTCGGCCGTCGACGGCAAAAACCGATACCTCTAGGCGCCTCCCTCCCGCCTAGCCGCGCCTGCTTCGCATACTCCCGAATGCAGGTGCCAAGCCCTCCGGTGCCCCCGCCGGAGGGCTTTTTGCGCGCAGCCGCTTCAGCATAGTGACCGCGTATCAAATCCATGCCGAGACAGCATTTCAGCTCGGCATCCGGATCGGGGACACTGCCTGCAGACAGGTCGCAAGGCCAGTCTTTCACTCGAAACGCAACCAGGAGACACGACCGTGATCAACACCAAAACCCTCATCGGATCGGCCCTTGCGGCCGCCACTTCGCTCGCCGCTACGGCGGCCTACAGCGGCCCCGCCGCCAAGCCCGGCTTCGCCTTCGAGAAATGCTACGGCGTCGTCAAGGCCGGCCAGAACGACTGCCAGACCGCGACGCATTCTTGCGCCGGCACCGCCACGGCCGACAACCAGCCGGATTCCTGGCTCTACGTGCCCGCCGGCAGTTGCGCCAAGATCACCGGCGGCAGCGACAAGCCGAGAGCCTGAACCATCCAGACCTCACGCAAACCCTTTGAAAGGAGCAGACCGATGTCCCGTGCGTTGCAGCCCCTCCCGATCCCCGCATCAGCGGGCATCGGTCTTCGCTCCCCTCACATCGGTGAAATGCTGACCCGCAGGCCTTCCGCTGGCTGGCTCGAGGTTCATGCCGAGAATTACATGGGAGACGGCGCCGGCGTCGAAGCGCTGGAACGACTGCGCCAGACCTATCCGCTGTCGGTGCACGGCGTCGGCCTGTCGCTGGGTAGCGCGCGAGGAGTGGACCCGGATCATCTGGAGCGGCTGCGCAGGGTGTGCGAGCGCTTCCAGCCCGATCTCGTTTCGGAGCATCTTGCCTGGAGCGTCGCCGACGGCGCCTACCTCAACGATCTGCTGCCGCTGCGCTATGACGAAGAGGCGCTGTCAATCGTGGCACGCAATGTCGCGACCGTCCAGGATACGCTGAAGCGGCAGGTGCTGATCGAAAATCTGTCCGCTTACGTCGCCTTTGCCGACTCTTCGATGAACGAGGCTGAATTCCTGGCCGAGCTCGTGGCGCGGACGGGCTGCGGTCTGCTGCTGGACGTCAACAACGTCCAGGTCTCGGCACACAATTTGCAATATGACGCCAAAGCCTTCATCGATGCGCTGCCGGCTGAAGCGATCGGCGAAATCCATCTTGCCGGCCATGCGACCAATCAGGTCGGAGCCGACACAGTGCTCATCGACGATCACGGCTCGCGGGTCCCGCCGGTCGTCTGGTCTCTCTATCAGCACGCCATTAGCTGGCTCGGACCCCGCCCCACCCTGATCGAATGGGATACCGACGTTCCGGTTCTCGACGTGTTGCTTGGCGAAGCCATGTGGGCCGACATGCTCACCGCTTCGATCATGTTCAACCGCAAGCAGGCTGCGAGACACGCTGAAACAGCCAAACCCCGACCGATGTCCCTCACGCGCTTCGAAAGCGGGGAGACCAGCATGCCAGTGCTGGCAGCATTCGCTGCCGCAAAAGCCGGAGCAACCATACCGGTAGCGTTGACACCAATGGAAGGAGGATACGATGTTGCCGCTTGAAAACCTGCAGACCACCATGGCGCGCTCGGTGCTTGCCATCGAACCAATGGTCTCCGCGAAAATGCTGACCGCCGGCAAGGCCGACCCATTGGCCCGCCTGCGCATCTACCAGAACAACACGCGCAGTTCGCTCACTGCGGTGTTGATGGCGGTCTTTCCCGTCACCGTGCGCCTGGTCGACGAACGCTTCTTCCGTTTCGTGGCGAGCGAATTCATCCGACGCCATCCGCCGGTGGAGACGCGGCTGTCGCGCTACGGCGCCGGCTTCCCGCGCTTCCTGAAGACGATCGACACGCTGTCCGACATGCCGATCGTCGCCGAAACGGCGCGGCTCGAATGGGCCATCGCCGAGGCGCTCGATACGGCTTCGCTGCCAGCCCGCAGCCTTGCGGACTATGACAAAATCGACCTGGGACCTTCACCCGATATCCTGCTGCAGCCATCGCTCAGGCTGATCGTTTCACACTGGTCGATTCTGTCGGTGTGGACGGCGCACCAGCGGGGCACAACAGTCGATCGGCATTGCACCTGGGCGAGACGTCCCGAACGCGTGGCGTTGTGGCGGACCGGGAACAGCGTCCGCCTAATTCTCCTCGACCGAGCAGACTTCGCCTTCCGGCATTCTCTCAAGCACGGCCTCGGCCTCGAACATGGTGCAAGCCGCGCGCTTGCGCTCGAACCGAACTTCGAACTCGTGTCCGCGCTCGTGCGTCTGTTCGCTGACGGGCTTGTCACAAACGTGCGCATCACCGTGCATTCCCTCTCAAACTGATGGAGACAGTCATGACCGCAATTTCAGATCATCCCTCGACCAGCCCGAGCGGCTTGGTCGGCCTCTGCCGGCGCATCATCAAGCTGCCCGAACGCATTCCATTTTCGCTGATCCAGCTTGCGGCCCGTGTCGCGGTCGGACATGTCTTCTGGCAATCCGCGCAGTCGAAACTGGCATCCTGGCCGGTCACGCTGCAACTATTTGCCAATGAATACAATCTGCCGTTCATCGATCCGTCGATCGCGGCGCCGCTCGCGACGGCCGCAGAACTCACGGGCTCGGTGTTGATTTTCCTCGGGCTGTTTTCGCGCCTTGCAGCGCTGATGCTGCTCGGCGTCGTGTCTGTCATCCAGATCTTCGTTTATCCGGAAAACTGGGCAGAGCACCTGCTGTGGGCGTCGCTGCTGCTGCTTGTGCTGACGCGCGGGGCTGGCGTCTTCTCGCTTGACCATATCGCCGAGCGGACCTTTTCGGCATTGAGAAAATGAACATTTCGATCGAGTGGGAACAGCACGGTGCGCATCTTCATCGTTCACGCCCACCCCGAGCCCAACAGCTTCAATGGCGCCCTGACCAGCGCGGCGCAGGGGGCGTTGTCTGCTGCGGGACACGAGGTCGTTGTTTCCGATCTCTACGCCATGGGCTTCAATCCAGTATCAGATCGCCGCAACTTCACGACCGTGCGCGACGCGACCTACTACCGCCAGCAGGCTGAGGAGGCGAATGCGGCCGCCCACGACGGATTTGCTCCAGACATCCAGGCGGAGATGGACAAGCTTTTCTGGTGCGACGTCTTGATCCTGCAGTTTCCGCTCTGGTGGTTCGGGCTGCCGGCGATCCTCAAGGGCTGGGTTGACCGAGTGTTCGCGTCGGGTGGCAAGATCTATGGTGGCGGCAAATGGTATGATCGCGGCGTCTTCGCGGGAAAGCGCGCGATGTGTTCCGTCACAATCGGCGGACCGCCGCCGATCTATTCGAGCCGAGGACTGAACGGCCCGATCGACGCAATCCTGTTCCCGATCAACCACGGCATGCTCTACTTTGTCGGCTTCACGGTGATCGAGCCGTGCCTTGTGCACACACCAGCGCGCGTCAGCGACGGCGAACGCCGGGCCTGCCTCGATCGTTACCGTGAACGCGTCCTCAGCCTCGCGCATGCCCCCACTATCGCTTATCCGAAGCTCGCGGACTTCGACGACGCCCATGTCTTGAAATCGGCGTGAGAGAAGCACTGTTCAGCTTACTGGTCCGGACGCCACACGCCGACCGCGGTTCCTGAGCTAGCAGGTTTGCTCTGATGCACCGACGATTTGAGGTCCTGCTCTCGCTGAGAATTTCCAGGCAGCGATCACGTTGCTGTGAAGTTGTAACAGTCGGTCGCCACGGGGCGAACAATGGACTGTTACGGCGAGGCCATCCTGGTGACGGGAGCAGGCTTGTCGCCCGTGGCGAGTGTTTGGGATCGAGCTGGAGGAGAAAGCCGATGCTGGAGCGCAACAAGGACAATCAGCCCAATCAGGAAAAACTGGAAGCGCTGCTGGGAAAGATGGTCGGCGATCTCGGCGCCATCACCACCGGAGCGGCGGTACTGCTGGGAGACAGGCTTGGCCTGTTCTCGGCCATGAGCGAGGGCGGCAAGATGACCGCCGGTCAGCTCGCCAAAAGGACCGGCACGCAGGAACGGCTGGTCCGCGAATGGCTCTCGGCGCAGGCGGCAGCCGGCTATGTCGAATATGACGAGGCCGGCGACAGCTTCTACCTCAGCCCCGAGCAGGAGCAGGTCTTCGTCAACGAGGACAGCCCGGCCTTCATGGCCGGCGCGTTCGAGGTGGTCTCGACGCTGTGGCTGGATGAGGAGAAGGTCAGACAGGCCTTCCGCTCCGGCAGGGGGCTCGGCTGGCACGATCACAGCGCTTGCCTGTTCCGCGGCACCGAACGTTTCTTCCGGCCGGGCTACAACGCCAATCTGATCGGCTCCTGGCTGCCGGCGCTCGACGGTGTCGTCGAGAAGCTGGAGCGCGGCATAGACGTCGCCGATGTCGGATGCGGCCACGGCGCCTCGACCGTGCTGATGGCCAAGGCCTTCCCGAACTCGCGCTTCACCGGCTTCGACTATCACGCCCCGTCGATCGAGCGCGCCCGGGCCGCGGCGAAGGAGGCCGGCGTTGCCGGCAACACCAGCTTCGAGGTGGCGCCGGCCAAGGATTTCCCCGGCACCTATGATCTTGTCGCCTTCTTCGACTGCCTGCACGACATGGGCGATCCGGAAGGCGCGGCCAAACATGTGCACAAGGCACTGAAGCCGGACGGCACCTGGATGATCGTCGAGCCCTTCGCCAACGACCAGCTTTCGGCGAACCTCAATCCGGTCGGCCGCATCTACTACGCCGCCTCGACCTTCATCTGCACGCCTGCCTCGCTGTCGCAGGAGGTTGGGCTGGGGCTCGGCGCACAGGCCGGCGAGGCAAGGCTGCGCAAGGTCGTATCCGGCGGCGGGTTCAAGCGGTTCCGCCGCGCCACCGAGACACCGTTCAATATGGTCCTCGAGGCACGCCGTTAAGGTGATGCGCACAAGAAGGCGACCCTCGACGTCAAGGGCTTTTGCAAGGGCGCACTCGTCAAGACCGGAGACCGGACCTTCTGCGTCGTCGGTGAATGGAACGACATGCACAGCCTAGCGGCGGCACGACCGCAGATGATCGGTTTGCTGGATACGATGCGCGGCATGCTGGAGGATCTCGGCGGCGACCTCGGCGTGACCGATCCCGTCTCGGGAACCGTCGTTGCCGACATCGGGTGAAGCGGCGGAGCCAAAAACCGAACGCTGCCGCAACCGAACGTCCGGCAATGCGCCTCGATCTCGGCACACGCAATGTCTACTTTAAGTTAGCGGGCAAGTCGGCCGTCGCAACCGGCCTGAGGCGCGAAGCAGACCAGCCTTTGCGCACGCCGTTCTACGCTGTTTCTCCCTTTTTGAAAAATCTTTACTTCATAGGGCATATGGGCGCAGATCGGACTTGCCAGATCGGAGATGGAGAATGCCAGTTCAGCTGAAGTGAGATACGGACACGAAAACAATTTTCGACAGCGAAAGTCGTCACCGAAACTACGCTAACGGCGCTGTTTGTACCCCTCACTCCCACTCAATTGTTTTTGGCCCAGCTAGGTCATTGATCTAGCTGGCCTTTTTCTTTTTTGCCGCGCCGAAAACCGACGCATGGTCCGTCAAAAAGCCATGCTTTTGATTTTAAAGGGAAATTCGCCGCCAAAAATATTTTGAGGTTTCAGCATCAATCGGAGTCAATCGCGCTTTTCGGTCGACTTCAGGTGCCGATATGTCCTCGTCGCCAGAAACTGAAAAGTACCGTCACGCCTTTGCTGGGGAATCCGTCGATTGCCTCACTTGGCCGCCGACAACACAACATTACCGACAATGCGCTCGAGGGATTTTAGGCTTCACGCTTTCCTCATGATGCAATTTGCAATAGGGAAATTCAAGTCCGCAAGTCTACAAGAGAGCGATGTCATGAGGGGGCACTCGGCCACCACTCGTCCGGTTACGGTGGACCGGATCGGGCGGGCACTTGACCGTGTTGCAGAGATCATCGTTGCGCGCGGTGACCAAGGCGAGGCATGGCTTCCGCTCTATGATTACCTGGAACGGGCGATGCGGGATCTTCAGGCAAAGGAGGAACGCCTCGCCGAAGTGCGCGAGCGTGTCAAACGATTGCGGGCTAAAGCACGTACTTCATAGGTTCTTCTCACCACATCGCCACGATCCCGCGGATCGTCTATGTTCACCAACGCAATAGACGTGAAGACCTTCTAGTGATTCAGTTGGCTGGGACCGCCATGCTGCTAGTGCTGTTGTTTTTGTTTGTTTTTTTCTATTCTGACAGCGAATTTGTATCACAATAGGTAGCACAATTTTTGACCACAGGTTGCCGCAGCCCTGCCGAGCCAGGCGCTAAATGGTGGCATCCTCATTCAATGTCGACTCGCCTCGTAATCATGCTTCCTTCAGCCGCGCCTGGGTGTCGAGGATCAACGCCACGCCGTGGCGCGACGATCGATAACCGCGTCATATGGTTCCGTGACGCCATAAAGTCGACTTTAACCCCAATGCCTCCTTTGCGAACATACGCGGCCCTTCGGCGCCATGTTCCAGAATGACCGCAATGGGCCGCAAGCAGACTGGCAGCTTTCGAGTATCCAGTTGGCAAAAGCAGCCACTCACGCACCGAGCGCCGCTGATCGGATCGAGGGTGTTTTCGGCATCACAGCCCCGCCAACCGGTGTTATGCTACCTTTCGCCGCGAGGCTTGAGCTTACGCGATGAGGTGAGGTGAAGAGAGGAGAGGAGGAGGATATGGCAGCGACGGAGCTTCAAGACCGCAGTGGTATGCCGATTGGCGCCGATCTTATCGATGAGTTCGCTTTCGGGTTGGCTGGACACTAAATCCGGCCCGCTGATGCCGAATACGACGAGGCACGCCGTATTTGGAACGCGGCAATGGTCCGGTAGTCCGGCGCCAGCCGGCGCATCAACCACAACGCTTCGAGGTCCCGAACGCAAGCGCGCTCAAGATGCCGCGATGATCGGACTTGGTTGAGATAGCCCCAAATGTAAAGGCGGAGCATGTCGCCAGGCTGGAATCCTGGCCTGCCAGTCGCCGCCGCGACTGCCCGGTTGAAGCCCAGGTCGGCCAGGTCCAGGCTGGCGACGAATGCATCGACGACACGGACGAGGGCGTCTGGCGCGACGTAGTCGTCGACGCACGCTGGCAGCAGGCTGATCTGATCTCGGCTATCGCCTTCGATGAAGCGCACCGTCCGCCTCCATCCATTTTAACATGCTGATTCTACGGTGATTTACTGGATTTTGCGAAGTTCTTGGGGCGTCTCTGGGTCTCGCCACCCTTGACGGGGAGCCTCGCGAAGGTCCGGTTCGCGGAAGGGCTGCGCCCTTCGCTAACGACCCGAACCGGCCATGAGAACCCTGCCCAAAACCTGCGGCTGGGAAGTCTCTGCGTAGGCTTTGCCCACCCGGCGGCCCCCATGCACCAAGGCGTGTGAACGCGAGCCTCCTGTTGGAATGACGGAGGCTTTGCCTCCGCCTCACCGTTACAGTTCAGATTCAGCCATTCACCAGGGCTGGCCGTCGCCAAACGACCAGTCCTCTTTGTCCACGAAGACCATGTTGATCATGATGTCGTCTGCACGGATGGCCAGCTTGGTTTTCAGCTCGTCGGCGATGAACCGGTAGAAGGCGAACTTAATGTCTCTCTCGTTTCCGACGGTGCTGGTTACCTGGATCAGCATGAAGTCGGGGGACCGACTGAAGCCGAGGAATTTGGGATCATAAATTAGGTTTTCGGCGGTGTGTTCGCCGACAACCACGAAGCGGTCACCGTCGGGCGCCTTGAGGATATCGATGATGCCCCTGTAAACGATGTCGGCCACTGCGGCGCGGTACTCGGGGGTTTTGCCTTGGATCAGATCGATGCGTGCGAACGGCATTGTAGCCTCCTTCAGGTTGGGTTTCGGATTAAGCGGTCGAGGAGTGAGTGTTCAGACCCAAGAGTTTCAACTTGTCGGTCATCGGATGTCTCGCTTTCAACTAGCTCGCCACCTGCCTGTCAGATGACAGGTATCCAACTAACACCCGAAGCTTGCAACGTCAACCCCTGTCTGCCATATGACAGATGAGGTGTGAAAAATGGCGGCGACGATGAAAGAGAATGCGAGGGAAGCGATCCTTCTGGCCGCGCGGGAAGCGGCGATGGCGTACGGCTACGGTGGGATAAACTTCCGCGATCTTGCGGAAACCGTCGGCATCAAGGCCGCCAGCATCAATTACTATTTCCCAAACAAAGCCTCCCTCGGCGAGGCAGTCGCGAAGCGCTATTGGGAAGACATTGCCGCTGACCTGGACGCCATCTCAGCGGAAGCTCGAGATCCGATCGACGCCTTGCGCCGCTATCCGAGCGTCTTCCGAGCGTCGCTCGAGCGCGATAATCGCATTTGCCTGGCCAGCTTTATGGCAACCGAACACGCCGAACTGCCCGAAGCGGTCTTGAAAGAAGTGCAGACCTTTGCCGACGTCAATGTCGCTTGGTTGAGTCGGCATCTCACCGCTGCGGGAATTGTCGGGCCCGACGAAAGCGAACCAAGGGCTCGCGCGATCTATGCCGCCGTAGCTGGCGCTCAAATAATCGCTCGGAGTCGGTCGGACATCTCAGTCTTCGACGGATTGATCGAGAGCTACCGCGCAGCGGGGCCGCTCCCGAGATAGATACTGCGCAGAACTTGCGACGTCCGTTTTCAGGGGCTGCAGTTAGCAGACCGAAAGACTTAAAGTGGTCGGGAGGTGCCGCAGATAATTCCGTCGTAGAGATTAGTTTTCGCACAGCCTGTGCTGCAATGCCCCAATCGTCGGTACCACGAATCTGGTGGCGAAAGCGGTTGGCGCACCGATGCGCAGAAGGCCGCGAGGCCGCGCGCGCCGCTCGCTGGCTTCAAGCCGCGCTTCGGCGATCTCGGCCACTGCTGGCCTCACCCGGTCATAGAATGCCATTACCGCTTCCGTGACGGCGGAGCGCCGCGTCGTGCGCCTTGGCCAGAAGTGAAACGAGACATCGATGCAGCTTTCGTCGTCAAACGAACTCGGTGGCGCTGAGCATCTCCGATCAATCTGTAGAGGAGGGCCGGACGTCAGATTTCCGACTGACCTTGCTACAGCACCAGCACGGTGGCCAGCCCCAGCATCAGGCCCATGCCTACAATATCGGTCAAGGTGGTGAGGAAGATCGCCGAAGCGACCGCCGGGTCGGCGCCGACCCGGCGCAGGCCCAACGGGATCAGCACGCCGGAGATTCCGGAGATGAGGCACGATCCGGACATTGCAAGCAGGATCACAAGTGCCAACATGGGCGCTTGGGCCGCCGACTCCGGTTGCCTCGAGGCGTAGAACCACATCGCCGCAGCAGCAAGAAGGCCGACGAGCAAGCCGTTGGCGATCCCTAGCGCGCCCTCTCTCATCACCAAGTGCAGCTTCGGTCGTTTGTCCACATCCCCTAGGGCAAGGCCACGCAGCGTCATAGCCAGTGCCTGGCAGCCGGTGTTTCCGCTCTGCCCGGCCAAGACCGGGAGGAACGCCGCCAGGGCGACGATCTTCTCGATCGTGCCGGTGAACGAACTGACCACGAATGCGGCCAGGAAGGCCGTCAGGAGGTTCAACTGCAGCCACGGATGACGCTTCAAGAAGGCTGAAAATATCGGCGTAAAAGAGCGCTCCTCCTTCTGGACACCTACCATCTGGCCAGACTGGGCGGAAACCTCGATGATTTGCTGCTCGAACAAGCGCCAACCGCGAACCTGCCCGAGCAGCCGGTTCTCCGCGTCCACCACCGGGTAGACAGGGTAGTGACGCCGGACCGCTGCCTCGCATGCGTTGCTCAAAGGGAGATCGACCTTGAGAGCAAACGGCCTGGGCAGCATGATCTGATCGACAATGGCGGCTGGTTCGCTCAGCATCAGATCGCGTAGGACCACAAGGCCAACCAGTTTATTGCCCTCGTCCGTGATGTAGAGATAAGTGAGCTCGGTCGGCACCTGGGCGCGTCTGACAGCTTCAACCGCGGCAGCAACGGTCGTCCCGACAGGAACGCTGGCGGAAATCGGGGCCATCAACTCGATGAGCGACTCGGGCATCGCGACAACCTCGCCACCGCCATGAGATCCGATGGGCCGCATATGCAGTGGCAAATGCTCGGCCACCTTTCGGGCGTGCCCGTCCGGCAACAGCTTTAGTGTGTCGCGGATGAACTCGGGAGACTCTCTGGCGAGCAATTCAGCTGCGTCATCAGGTGCTCGGGCACGCAGCGTGCGCACCAAGTTCTGAACGCCGGTCTCTTCTTTCATTTGCTATAGCCCCCAATTGAAGGTCACATAATATGTAAAGTATCGGATCGCACCAGAGTGGAAGTACCCCAGCTTCTTCCGGCGCCAGCAGTCCGCCTTGTTCTCCGAAGTTATTGCGGCCTAATATAAGTTGACGTACGCCGACTACACCAGCGTCGACCCAGCAGACGCCATCTCACCTGGGGTGATCCGGACCGGCCCGGAATTCTTGCCTGAGCGATCAATGGCCGTCCTGGAGATGCATGTGGGCAACATCTTGCAGCCGGCTTCAATTCAATCTCTGCCAATAGCGGGTTGGAGGGTCTGATATCGTTGCGCATGGAGAGCTACGGCGCGGTCACTGTGATGTCTGCTTTTTGGAAAGCGGCTGCTAATATCTCAATGACCGAGATGAGGCGCATTGCTGACCGGCAGATTTGGGGCCGGAAGTTGACGATCTGCTTTTGGTGCTGACTCGTCCGAAAGCAGCCGTTACGCTACCGACCTCAACCTCACCGTAGCCACCGCTCCAACCTGTCGGACGAGTGGAGGTCTGCGCTACTCTTGGTCCTGTCGTTCGGACGCATCCACCTTCACGTCACTGCGATAACGGATAAACCTCTCGAAGGTGGGTAGGCGAGGCTCAGACTTCCCTAGTCTCGAAGAGCAAAAGCTCCACTCCGCCGTCTGCGAAATTGCCAAGATCGGCCGCCGTGGCCTGCCCCTCGGGAGAGGCAAACGCGGCTTGAATGTCCGCAACGGAACCGAAGTGGAGGATAGCCACAAGATGATAGCCTGAGGGCCCACCTGGGGAATGGACGCCGCCATCGCTGATCTCGTATTTCCTCAAGCCGGGAATCGTTTTGGCCAGCGGAATGTGGGTCGAAAAATAGTAACGGTCGAATGCGGTCAGGTCTTTCGGCGTCTTGTAGAGTGCGACAAGTCTGGCCATACGTCCCCCTTTTTGAAACGACCCCCACCGCCGGCTATTTGCTGCAAAGAGTACCCTGCAGCGAAAGCGCTGGCAAATGGTGGCGACCCTCAATCTGAGACGGTCAAACTGCAGATTACATGGGCGAATGTTTGGAAGAAGTGGGCAAATCATATGGGTCAAGGCAGAATCGTTAGGCCCGACACCACCAGTCCATCATCGGCTCCTATTGGGCGCCGGGGGATGAAACACCACCATCTCGACGAAGCGGCTGAACAGGATTGACAGGCTCCGGTTTTACGTCGGTGCCTTTCGCCGATCGCTTATAGAAAAGTCCTAGTGTCAGCAGGAAATATCCAACCTGCAATGCAATCAGCGTCAGGACAGCCCAAACGAGCGCCGTCCACATGGAAGCGGTTTCTATACCAGCCCAGATCGCCACGACGAACGACGTCCCGAACATGCCCACTAGAAATTGGGGAAAATACATAGTTGCAGCACCCAAAGTTTTGGCGATTTTTGAGGGGCTTTCGAATTCGCGGTTAAAGAGCCCACCGCTCCATTTGCGAAGCGGCGGGGCCCCCCAAAGTTTACCCCCCGAATGCCGGGGTCACGACCCCGGTATTGCTGAGAATGCAATTGCGCTGCCAGACTTATTGACCCATTACGGGACATCTATGCCAATGACGCAAGACCGGATTTCCGAATTATATTAACTGTGGCTAATGTATCACCCTTGGTAGGGGACAGAGTCGCGGCTACGCCAAGAAACATGGTTCCAGCAAACAGCAGGCCGGCCGCTGGCACGCCGCGTTGGATGGCGAACGTCATCACGAAAAGTGTTATCGGACAGGGAACAGTCTGCCGTCACGCCGACCGCCTCGCCCTCGCGCTTGTGGTGATATCGTTCCGTATGGTTCCGAGACCACCTTAAAGTCGAAGGAACGCCTTCACTGCGCGGGCGAGCCGTCCGCTCGCGCCGGCGCCGCGGGCAACCGCAAGATTACGGTTGTGCCTGACCCGAGCGCGCTGTCGATTTCGACACTGCCGTCGTACTGCTCGGCGAAATGCTTCACCATCGGCAAGCCGATACCGCCCAGGCCCTGGCACTTCGTGGTGAAGGAAAGGATCGAAGGCGCGAGCCATGGTTTCCTGGGTCATGCCGATACCGGCGTCTGCGACGCGGAGCTCGACAAGGGCGCCATGGCCTTTATCCGCCAATGCGGCGTCTATCGAGATCGAGCCGCCCTCGGGCATCGCGTCGCGCGCATTGAGCACGAGATTCAGGACCGCGTTCTGCAGGCCCAAACGATCGCATATCGCGGGAGGCAAATC
Source organism: Mesorhizobium sp. P2_C7 (assembly GCF_056404515.1). Lineage (NCBI taxonomy): Bacteria > Pseudomonadati > Pseudomonadota > Alphaproteobacteria > Hyphomicrobiales > Phyllobacteriaceae > Mesorhizobium > Mesorhizobium sp. P2_C7. The sequence continues at coordinate 203,796 of NZ_JBFUDW010000014.1, forward strand.
GGATCCGACACGGACCTCGAGCCGGATCTGCAGCTCCCATGCGCTTCGGATGAGAGTTTCGACCTCAGCCAGGCAGCTGCTCAAGTCCGTGTGTTCGATTTCTCTGGGAGCCTCCAAGGCTCTGCCCATTGTATCTCGGACGAGCGCGCCAGCGCGTTGCAGCGCCGTCCTGGCACTCGCGATCACGGGCTCAAGGGCCGGAGCCGTTGAGATGCTCGGGTCCCGCGCAACGCGGTTCAGCGCGGAAGACGCGACCTGGATGAGATTGCCCAGGTCATGAACGATGCCGGCGGTCGGCTGCTCAGTACGGCGGGCGTGCAGGGCAACTTCGGCCTTCCTATCAAAGTCATTGTCGCCAATCGTGCCTGGTCTTGCTTCTGCGGGTGACAATTGACGTCCCTCCAATCCCCGGGCGCGAAACTGCTGTGGTCGTGCCGAAAACATTATGTGGGCAGGCACCCACGGTCGATTTGGGTCGAGGATCAGGACGACGCGTCGCAGCCGGATAGGATGGCCTACCGCAAGCTCCCCGGGAGGCGGCTCGATGTGTGTGGGAGGATCGACCAGCTACGCCGATGGTCCGTTCGACCAATGCACCGGCACTGCCCCTCGTCCCATACTGACTAGAATCCCCCCGTCTGGCGGTGGACCTGGATCCCGGCCATGCGACCGCCGACCCCACGCGCCTGCCGGTGCAGTTGCGCGCCGTCGCGCGGCTGCTGCCGGCAATCGTGCATGTCGCCGTCATCCGCACCTGGTCCGGTTGCGAGGGCTATGTGCGGGACATGCTTCCGGTCATGGGACGCTCAACGACGACGCCAGGCCTGTTCCACGCCTTCGGCTTCAGTGGACACGGTTTCCAGCTTGGTCCGGGTGTGGGCGACGCGATGGCCGAACTAATCATGACCGACCGTTGCGAAACGCCGCTCCACGATTTCAGGGTCGATCGCTTCGCCCGCGCTGCCTGAAGGAGCAGCAGCAGCCTAAAGAGCACAGACGGGCTCGCACCGCGTTGTGATCAGACTTGTCCTTTGCGATCGTGCTGCCACTTTCCCGCGCGAGCGCCGGCTCCCCTGCTGATGCATTTGGCTGTTAACTGTACCTCTTTTTGGATGTTGACGCCTACTCTTCGTTAGCGTTAAGAATGCGCTAATATAAGTGTTGCCTAAAACAAGACCTGACCGGGTAATCAGGAAATGGCGACGCCGTAGGGGCTAAAGGGGAACGCAGCGCGGCCAGAATAGTCGTCGCAGCTATCATTGTTTGGCCAAGGACTGTCTGTGGACCGCCATGTTGATAACTGGCCGTTCGAGGACTTATGCGCTGACAATAGACGTTTGTTAAAACTAGCATATCGATCGTTCAACACGTTTAAATGGAGAGTAGATAGCCGTCGGATGCGGCACACAAATAGATGTTGGGGCATCTGTTTTGTGCTGGTGTAGAGTAAAGGGGGTGGGGTTTAATGGCTTCTTGTCAAAGCACAGATGCCAACGCAACTGCGACATCGTTTCCAAATACTCCGCTAACCGGAGACGATCCCTGCGGCCTTGCCGAAAATACGACCATCTTCACTTCCACGCCGCAGGCCGCTGTTTCTGTCGATCCGTTGAGCAATGCAGCCGGGATCGGACTTTGCCCTATCGATGATTGGTTTCCAGCCTCGGCCGACACAAAGAGACCCGGGCGCGCCGATTGTAAGGTTTCAGCCGACATCGGGTATTCGGCGGGCTCGCCAGCGTGGGCCTTTGGTGTCGGTACAAATGTCATTGCCCTGAACGCGAACTCATTGGTCCTGGCGCTCTCGCCCGGGATCAACCCGTTTGTTGTTGGCGAAGGCGAACTTGCTTGCACAGCTTCACAATTTTTGAGCGACCCCGCCACAAGTGGCAGGTCGACGTCGGCAGTTCTTGACCGACAAGAACAACGAGCGAAATAGGGGTTAGGACATGGCAACGACCATTGGCACGATCGGCAACGACAATCTGGTCGGCGGTAGCGGAGACGACGTGCTTTTGGGGGGCGCTGGAAGCGACCGCCTGAATGGCGGGTCAGGCGCCGATACGCTCGATGGAGGCAGTGGTTTCGATACTGTCTTGGGCGGATCCGGGGCGGACACGCTTATCTATCGAGCGTGGGAAAATCAGTACAAGATTGGCAGCCAATTCTACGGCACGGGGATAACGGCCGGACAAACAGCCTTTTCCGGCTACGACGTCTACGACGGCGGCAACGGCAATGCTGCGAAAGGCACTGCCGAGATCGATACGCTCGTTATCTATCTAAGCAATGACCAACTCTCCAATGCGTCGTTCATGGCGGCGTTTAACGGTGAGATTGCTCAGTTTCGTGCCTTTATTGCCGCAAACTCGAACTCGAATACTGGCCAGGCAGGTCAAGCAGAATTTACATTCACTTCGATCAATCTCAAAGTCTCCGCGATCGAGCAAGTGTCGGTCAGTCTCGATCCAACTTCGCCCGTCGGCTTCAACGATACCAACGCTGCCGACCAGGTGCGCGAGGCCGGCGTTGGCCCTGGGAATGCCCTCCTTGGGGGTGACGCCGCAGCGGCAGGTAATGTGCTGACCAATGACACGGATTCCGACGACGGCCAGGCGTCGCTGGTCGTGTCGGCGGTCCGGACAGGTGCAGAAACCGAATCAGGAAGTGCCGGCACGGTCGGATCTGCATTGGTGGGCACCTATGGTTCACTGACCTTGAATGCCAACGGCACCTATACCTACGCCCTCAATAATAGCGACGTGGACACCAATGCGCTGGCGAACGGGGTCACCGTCACAGAGGTGTTTACATACACCGTCCGTGACCCGCACGGGCTTACGGATACTGCGCAGCTGACCATCACCGTCACCGGGACCAACGACGGCCCGATCGCCGTCGCCGACACCAATGTTGGCGATGCGGTCACCGAGGCCGGTGTCAACCCCGGCAACACGCCGTTCGCAGGCGACGCCTCCGCCATCGGCAACGTCCTGACCAACGACACCGACGTCGACAGTGGCGACAGCAAGACGGTTTCGGCCGTCAACGGCGGCGCCGGCAATGTCGGCTTGGCAGTGGTTGGGACCTACGGCTCGGTCACCATCGGGTCGGATGGCAGCTACACCTATACGCTCAACAATGCCGATGCCGATACCAATGCACTGGCCCAGGGCGCGACGGCGACGGATCAGTTTACGTACACGGTCAAGGATGCCAACGGGGCTACCTCCTCGACCACG
>NZ_JBFUDW010000015.1:0-203973 GCF_056404515.1 Mesorhizobium sp. P2_C7
TCGATGTCGAGGGCGACGCCTCCGCCGTTGCCGAACTCGCCTCCTACGAGCCGATCAACGCCATGCGCCATGTCGGCCTTTTGCCGGAAGATCTGTCGGGCAGCGTCACCGGCCATGTCAGGGCTGACATTCCTTTGCAGTCCGGCGTCGACTCCTCGAAGCTCGATTGGCTGGTGTCGCTCGACTACAGCGGCATGTCATTGGCCAAGCCGTTCGAGGGGCAGACCGTGACCGATGCGGACGGGTCGATCACCGTCGACCCTGAAAAGGCGGTGATCTCGGCCAAGGCATCGCTGAACGGCATTCCGGCCGAGCTCGACCTGATCGAACCGCTCAGGGATGACGGGCCGCCGCCCAGCCGCAAGGTGGCGTTGGTGCTCGACGACAAGATCCGTGCCGCCGCAATGCCCGGTTTGACGCCGCTGCTTGGCGGCACGGTGAAGGTCGCGATCGACAAGAGCGGCAGCGGCGACCAGAACGTCTCGGCCGATCTGACCAACGCCAGGCTGGACATTCCCTGGGCCGGCTGGAGCAAGGGGGCGGGGGTTCCCGCCAAAGTCACATTCGTCATGACAAAGTCCGGCGACACCACGACGCTGTCCGACTTCGATCTCGACGGGAAAACCTTCTCCATCGAAGGCGACATCGTGCTGGTCAATGGCGCCCTGTCGTCCGCGAAGTTCAGCAAGGTGACCTTGAACAGGGGCGACGATGTCGCTGTGTCGGTCAAGCGATCCGGCAAGGGCTATGCGGTCGACATATCAGGCAACGCGCTGGATGCCCGTTCACTGATCAAGCAATTCACCTCGGACGTCGACACGGCAACCAAGACCACTGGCACCGACTCTATTTCCGTCAGCGCCGATGTCGATCAACTGACCGGTTTCCACGACGAGCAATTGTCCAACCTGAAGCTCGACTATAGCGCTGCCGGTTCGCGGGTGAACGGCCTGAAGGTCAGCGCCACGGCAAGTTCGGGCGCCGCGATAACCATCAGCAACACCACAGGTGCTGGCCAGCGCACACTCAACATGCAGTCCGCGGACGCTGGCGCCATCCTTCGGTTCCTCAACATCTATGAGCATATGGAAGGCGGAGCGATTACCCTGGCGCTGGCGGGGCCGAGCGACGGATCGCTAAGGGGCAAGGTCGATACCAGCAACTTCTTCGTGGTCAATGAGCCGAAACTGGCTTCCATCGTCTCGACCACGCCGGCCGGCGACAGCCGCAGCCTCAACCAGGCGGTCAAGGGCAACCTGGACACCTCGCGGGTCAAGTTCGAGCGCGGCTACGCCGAGATCGACAAGGGCAGCGGCTATGTGAAACTGGCCAATGGCGTGCTGCGCGGCCCCCGCATCGGCACGACGTTCCAGGGCACCCTCTATGACCAGGACAACAACATGGACATGACCGGCACGTTCATGCCGGTCTATGGCCTCAATCGCATCTTCGGCGAATTGCCCATCGTTGGCGCGCTTCTCGGCAATGGCCGCGACCGCGGCCTGATCGGCGTCACCTACCGGCTCAAGGGCAATGCCAACAAGCCGGTGCTGGATATCAACCCGCTGTCGGTGATCGCACCCGGTATCTTCAGGTCGATCTTCGAATACCGGTGACTGATCTCAGACCGGCCGCACCAAAATGTGTTTTTTCCTGCCGAGTGAAAGCTTTACGATGTTTTCCGGACTCAAATCCTGAAGCGTCACCAGCCGGCGCTCGTCGCTGACGGGCTGGTCGTTCAACCGCACCGCGCCGCCCTGCACATGCCGCCGCGCCTCGCCGTTCGACGCCGCCAGTCCGGCTGTCACCAGCAGCGACAGGACGCCGACGCCGACTCCAAGCGCTGCCTTGTCCACCTCGACGCTCGGCAGCGATTCGGCAAGCGCGCCTTCCTCGAACGTCTTGCGCGCCGTCTCGCTGGCTTGTTCCGCGACCCCGCGACCATGCAGCAAGGCCGTGATCTCGGTGGCGAGGACCTTCTTGGCCTCATTGATCTCGGATCCGCCGAGCTGCTCCAGCCGCGCGACCTCGTCCAGCCGCAACGTCGTGTAGAGTTTCAGGAAGCGGCCGACATCGGCATCCTCGGTGTTGCGCCAGTACTGCCAGAACTCGTAGGGGCTCAGCATCTCCGCATCGAGCCAGACCGCGCCCGACGCCGACTTGCCCATCTTGGCGCCCGATGAGGTGGTGAGCAGCGGCGTGGTCAGCGCATAGAGCTGCGCGTCCTCCATGCGGCGGCCGAGATCGATACCGTTGATGATGTTGCCCCACTGGTCGGAGCCGCCCATCTGCAGGCGGCAGCCGAGGCGCTTGTACAGCTCGACGAAATCATAGGCCTGCAGGATCATGTAGTTGAATTCGAGGAACGACAGCGACTGTTCGCGATCGAGCCGCAGCTTGACGGAATCGAAGGCGAGCATGCGGTTGACCGAAAAGTGACGGCCGACGTCGCGCAGGAAATTGACGTAGTTGATCTCCATCAGCCAGTCGGCGTTGTTGATCATGACCGCGTCGTTCGGGCCGCTGCCGAATTTGAGGTACGGCATGAAGTTGCGGCGGATGCCGGCGAGGTTATCGTCGATGTCCTGCGGGGTCAGGAGCTTGCGTGCCTCGTCCTTGAAGGACGGGTCGCCGATCATCGAGGTGCCGCCGCCCATCAGCGCGATCGGCCGGTGACCGGTCTGCTGCAGCCAGTGCAGCATCATGATCTGGATCAGCGAACCGGCATGCAGGCTTTTGGCGGTCGCGTCGAAGCCGATATAGGCCGTCACCGTCTCCGTGGCGAAGAGATTGTCGAGGCCGGCATCATCCGAAGTCTGGTGGATGAAACCGCGCTCGCTCATCGTGCGCAGGAAATCCGATTTGAAGGCAGGCATTTTGTGTTTCCCGAAAGCGTCCGGCCAATCTGGCCCGGGCGTGGCGTGCATGAACGGGCGCGTTTAGCACCCAAGCGCGATCAGCAAAAGTGGAATCCGGTTTTGCGTTCGATCGCGCGTCAGGCAGAGATCCGCGATCAGCAAAAGTGGAATCCGGTTTTGCGGTCCGCGCGGATGAAGTCTGAGACCATCGGCCCAATGCTTGCTTCATCGTTTCGGCTGGCGTAATGAGGCGCCGCGCCAAAGGTTCTAGCAGTCCACGACCTCAAGCGGCACCGCACGGCATCCACAAAATGCCATATCCGACGACAGAGCCCCGACGCGACATGCCGGACGCATTGATATCCATCGTCATTCCTTGCAGGAACGAGGCGGCAAATCTGCCGCTGTTGATCGACGAGATCGAGGCCACCATGGCCGGGCGCGACTTCGAGCTGATCATCGTCAACGACGGCTCGACCGACGACACCGCTTCGGTGCTCGCAGCGCAAGCTGCACTTCGCCCGTTTCCGGTGCGGGAATTGCGCCACCGGAAATCCGCTGGCCAGAGCCTTTCGGTGCGCTCGGGCGCCTGGGCGGCGCGTGGCAGCATCGTCGCCACGATCGACGGTGACGGCCAGAACGATCCTCAATACATTCCGGTGCTGATCGATGCGCTTGTAGAGGCCGGCCCCGATTTCGGCGCCGCACAGGGGCAGCGTCTCAAGCGCCGTGACAGCAAGGTCAAGCAAATGGCGTCACGTTTCGCCAACTGGCTGAGAAATGCCATCCTGCATGACGAGACGCGCGACACCGGCTGCGGCTTGAAGGCGGTCCATACCGATATCCTGCGCAAATTGCCGTTCTTCGACGGCACCCATCGCTTCGTTCCGGCCCTGGTCATCCAGGAGGGCTATCGCGTCGTGCACTGCGATGTCATCGATCGCTCGCGCCGGCACGGCAAGTCGAATTACGGCATATTCGATCGCGGCCTGCAGGGGGTTCTCGATCTCGCCGGTGTCTGGTGGCTGCGCCGCCGGCGCCGCAGAATGCCTAAAGTAGAGGAAATCAGCCGTGGTTAACGTGCTTCAGGAATTGGTGACCTGGCTTCACCAGGTTTTCATCAAGCAGTTCGATGCGTGGATCCTGCTCGGCTTCGTTGCGCAGTTCTTCTTCACCATGCGCTTCGTCGTGCAGTGGCTGGCATCGGAAAAAGCCAAGCGCAGCGTGGTGCCGGTCGCCTTCTGGTTCTTTTCGCTGTTCGGCGGCGGCCTGCTTCTGATCTATGCCATCCAGCGTCAGGATCCGGTGTTCATCGCCGGCCAGTCCATGGGCCTGTTCATCTACATCCGCAATCTCTGGCTGATCGCCAACGAGCGCAAGACCGCGATGAGCAAGGTCGATTGAACAGCGATCGATTGAGCAGCGTGGCATATCAATCAAAATTCGTCACAGAGGCCGGGATATGGCGGTGAACAGGAATTACATCCTTCTCTTCCTGTTCAGCCTGGTGATGACGGTTTCGGGGCTGGCGTCGATGCCGCCGATCGACCGCGACGAGTCGCGCTTCGTCCAGGCCACCAAGCAGATGGCCGAGAGCGGGGACTATGTCGACATCCGCTTTCAGGACGCCTCGCGCTATCAGAAGCCGATCGGCATCTACTGGCTGCAATCGGCGGCCGTCGCGCTGAGCGGAGAGGGCGCTGCCGCTCCGATCTGGGTTTATCGCACGGTTTCGGCGCTTGGCATTGCCATTGCTGTCCTGGCGATCACCTGGACCGGCACCAATCTGTTCGGGGCCAATGCCGGCATCGCTGCCGGCCTGGTCATGGCGGCGATCTTCGCCACCGCTTTCGAAGGCCGCGACGCCAAGACCGACGCGATGCTGCTGGCCTGTTGCGTGGCGGCCCAAGGCGCGCTGGCGCAGATCTATCTGGCGTCGCGCCGGAACCAACCTGTGGCCGGCCATCTCTGGTGGATCTTCTGGATCGCGCAGGGCGCGGCGATCCTCATCAAGGGCCCGATTGCGCCGCTGCTGTCGGCACTCACCATCGCCGTGCTGTTCGCCTTCGAGCGCGACGGGCGCTGGCTGTCGAAGCTCAAGGTGGGGCGCGGCCTGGCGCTCGTCGTGCTGATCGTGCTGCCCTGGCTCGCGCTGATCACCTGGAAGAGCGGCGGCGCCTTCCTGCAGCAGGCCGTTGGCAAGGACATGATCGGCAAGGTCGCTTCGGGTGAGGAATCACACGGCCTGCCGCCCGGCTTCTACATGCTGACCTATTCGCTGTTCATGTGGCCCTTCGGCCTGATCGCGGTCGGCGCCGGGCTCCAGGCACTGAACCGTTTGCGCGACGATCCGAGGCTGCGTTTCTGCCTCGCCTGGTACATTCCGTTCTGGCTGCTGTTCGAGCTGATCCCGACCAAGCTGCCGCATTATGTCCTGCCGGCCTATCCCGGCATGGCATTGCTGATCGGCTGGCTTTTGACGCTGTCGCCGCAGGAGGCGAATGCGCCGCTCAGGCGCTGGCAGGACTGGTTGTGGTGGTCGACGGCGTTTGGTCTTGGCGTGGTCAGCCTCGGCCTGGCGGCGGTCTGCGTCGGAGCGCCGATCTACCTCACAGGCACGTTCTCATGGTGGAGCATTCCGGCCGCCGCGGCAGCGCTGGGCGCCGGCTACTTTGCTTTTTCGCGGCAGTTGCAAGTGCCGCTCGGCCGCATCGGCGCCATCGCCGTTTGCGCGGGCATCACCTATGCGCTGCTGTTCGGCGTCATAGCGCCGTCGCTGAAGCCGATCTGGCTGAGCCCGGCCATCGAGGCGGCGGTGCGCGCCAACAAGCCCTGCGACACCACCGTGCTGGCCTCGTCGCGATTTCAGGAACCGAGCCTGGTGTTCCTGGTCGGCACGAAAACGGTGCTGACCAATGTCGAGGGCGTCGCCAGGCATCTGTTTACCGATCCGGCCTGCGCGCTGGCACTGGCATCGGTCGAGGACGAGCAGAAACTGACTGGCCTGCTGGCGGCACAGGGCAAATCGGTGAACCGCGTTGCCCTGATCGATGGGCTCAACTATTCGTCGGGCGACAAACTGTCGCTCGGTCTCTATCGTGTGGCGCCATGACGGCTCGTCGATGACAGGCTCGAATTTCCTATGCTGGTGAAATCGCGCCCCTCCGTTTCCGGTATGCTCCTTGGGGTGGGGCGCCGATCCCTCGACAATTTTCGCGACACGATGCAGATCGCAAGAAAGCGCTTTGCCGCTCGTCCCGCCAGATACCCGAACATAGTGTGGCCGGTCTGGGGCCTGGTCTGGATCTTGCTGACGGCGGCGGCGTTTGTTCGCCTCGACACCCCGGCAGGGATGCTTCATGGCCAGTGGTCGCCAGGGTTCGTTCACCTGGCCGATTTTTTCACGCAGTTCGGCCTCGGTGGCTGGTATCTCATTCCATCGGCGCTTTTGCTGGTCGCTGCGAACCTGACGGACTGGCGAAGCCTTTCAAGGCGCTCGCTGATACTGGTCTACAACTGGACCTGCCTGGCTTTTCTGGTGCTGAGCGCCGCCGGCCTGTCCGGCCTTGCCGTCAATGTGCTGAAATATGCAATCGGTCGGGCTCGCCCGCTCTATTTCGACGATTTTGGCGTGCTGGCCTTTCATCCCTTTGCCTTCGATGCGCGCTTCGCCGGTTTCCCGTCCGGCCATGCCACGACCATGGGCGCCGTGTTCGGGGTCGCTCTGCTGTTGTTTCCCCGGCGCTGGTACATCGCCTTGGCGATCACCGCCTGCATTGCCTCGACGCGCGTCTTCGTCGGCGCGCACTATCCCAGCGACACCGTCGCCGGCTTCGGCCTCGGTTGCGCCTTCGCGCTGGTGTGCGGGCTTGTCTTTGCCCGGCTCGGCTTCATCTTTCGCCAGATGCCGTCGGGGTTGCCGGTCCGCAAAAACACGTTCCGGCTGGTTGCAGCGAAGGCCGGGTGAAGCTCGGGTTTGCTGAGGCTTAGTTGCTGTCCAGCCCGCCGTAGGACCTGACCAGGCGGGCCATGTCGGGTGACTGCTGCCCTTCGCTTTCGAGCCCTTGCGCAACGCCGACGCGATCGGCGACCGGCCGGTTCTGGCTGACCTTCCACTTGCCGTGGATTTCTGCGATCTCGATTTCCAGCCCGATGATGCCCTTGATCTGCGACTGGATGAAGGGCGCCGGCGCGTCGGTCACCGCCCAGGGTGCGGCGCGGGTGCCTTCCTGGGACGCGGTCAGGTCGGCGATCTGCTGCGCCAGCCAGGCCTGGTCATCCATCACCTTGACGGTGCCGCGCACCTGCACGATGGCATAGTTCCAGGTCGGCACCACCTTGCCGGTCTCGCGCTTGGTCTCGTACCAGGACGGCGTCACATAGGCATCGGTGCCCTGGAAGACGATCAGCACCGGCGACGCCGGATTGTCGGCCAACAGCTGCCATTGCGGATTGGCCTTCGCCAGATGGGCGCGCAGCCTGCCGTTCGGCGGCACGTCTGCGTCGAGCAGGAACGGGATGGCGTTGGCGACAGGCCCCTCGGCACCGTTGCAAATCAACAGGCCGAGCGGATGCGCCCGGATCAGCCCGTGCAGGATTTCCGGCCGTGTTTCCCTGAAATGAGGAGGCTCGTACATCGCTGCCCGCTTCCCTGCCTATCTCAGCCGCTTCGGCCGCGGATCCGACAGCTCGCCGGCCAGCCGGCGATCGAGATAGTCGGCACATTCCTCGAGCAGCAGGTCGGCATCGTTGGAGAAGAAATGGTTGGCGCCGGGCAAGGTCTTCTGCGTGATGGTGATGCCCTTCTGTGTGTGCAGCTTGTCGACCAGGCCTTGCACATCCTTGGGCGGCGCCACCTTGTCGGCATCGCCATGGATGATCAGCCCCGATGACGGGCAGGGCGCCAGGAACGAGAAATCATAGGTGTTGGGCTGCGGCGCGATCGAGATGAAGCCTTCGATCTCCGGCCGGCGCATCAGCAGCTGCATACCGATCCAGGAGCCGAACGAGTAACCGGCGACCCAGCAGCTCTTGGAATCCGGATGCAGCGACTGCACCCAGTCGAGTGCCGCCGCCGCATCAGACAACTCGCCGGTGCCATGGTCGAACTCGCCCTGGCTTCGGCCGATGCCGCGGAAATTGAAGCGAAGCGTGGTGAAATCCCGCTTCTGGAACATGTAGAAGAGGTCGTAGACGATCTTGTTGTTCATCGTGCCGCCGAATTGCGGGTGCGGGTGCAGGACGATGGCAATCGGCGCGCTCTTTTCCTTGGAAGGCTGGTAGCGTCCCTCCAGGCGGCCGGCAGGACCGGTAAAAATGACCTCAGGCATGAAATACTCCACTTGGGTAATACGAATGCGCGGCGCCCGGAACGTGTCTTCCTCTGGCCTTGACGCAGGGCGAGCGTCTTCTTAGAAGCTAGTTTAGAATTGTTCAAAACTGAGTGGCCAGACGTCGAGCCGGGCCACCCGCGCCGCAAGCCGCGTAAATAGGACGGCTCGCCTTGGAATTTCAAGGAAATAACGCGATACGACAGCGGAATGGCTTCTGACGGGAACCAAACGGACGAAAATGGCCGGAATGCGCGCCTATCTCGACTATAATGCCAGTGCTCCGCTGCTTGCCGCGGCGCGCGAAGCTATGGTCGCCGCACTTGATGTCGCCGCCAACCCGTCATCGGTCCACACCGAAGGGCGCGCCGCACGGCGCCTGATCGAGACCGCAAGGCGAGATGTCGCGGCACTGGTCAACGCCAAGGCCGAGCATGTCGTGTTCACCTCCGGCGCGACGGAAGCGGCCTCGACGCTGCTGACATCAGACTGGCAGATGGGGCGCGGCAGCGTGCGCATGAGCCGTCTTTACGTGTCCGAGGCCGATCATCCCTGCCTGTTGAATGGCGGGCGCTTCCCGGCAGCGCAGGTGACGCGGATTGGCGTCGATGCCGACGGCATCGCCGATCTCGACGCGTTGGCAGCCGCACTCGCCCGTCACGACAAGGCCGAGGGCCTGCCGCTGGTCGCCATCCATGCCGCCAACAACGAGACCGGCGTCATCCAGCCGATCGATCGTATCGCCCTGGTCGTCAAGGCTGCGGGCGGTGTCCTCGTCGTCGATGCCGTCCAGGCAGCGGGACGCGTTTCGATCGATCTATCATCGGGTTACGCCGATTATCTGATCCTGTCTTCGCACAAGATCGGCGGTCCCAAGGGCGTCGGCGGCATCGTCGCGGCCTCCGATCTGATGATGCCGAAGCCGCTGATCAATGGCGGTGGCCAGGAAAAAGGCCATCGCGGCGGCACCGAAAACCTTGCCGCCATCGCCGGCTTTGGCGCCGCGGCACGCGAGGCGCTCGAAGGGCTGCGGGCGATGGACACGGTGCGGCAGCGCCGCGACGAAATCGAGGCCATCGTGAAAATGCTGGTGCCGGATGCGGAAATCTTTGGAACCGGCGCGCCAAGGCTTGCCAACACGACATTCTTCGCTATTGCGGGCATCAAAGCCGAAACCGCGCAGATCGCCTTCGATCTGGCCGGCGTGGCGCTGTCGGCCGGCTCCGCCTGTTCGTCGGGCAAGGTCGGGCCGAGCCATGTGCTGAAAGCCATGGGATACGGCGACAGCCTTGGCGCCTTGCGCGTGTCGATCGGTGCCCCGACCGGCGCTGAGGACATCGAACTGTTTCGCACCGCGCTGGCGGCAATCGCCGCGCGTCGGGCGAGTAGGGAAAGGGCCGCATGAGCAGCGGCCGGATATAGACAGGCCTTCGGTCTGGTAGAGCCGTGCGTTTTATGCTGGACGGGTGAATTTCCGGTCAAAACGCACTATATGGAACTTACGCTGCCGCGAATGCCTCTTCGGCGTTCATTTGGCGGTGCCATAGTTTGAAAACTGTCGGGCCTTGACCCCGGCGTGGATGGAGAACGCATATGCCTGCTGTGCAGGACACGATCGATCGGGTCCGAAAGATCGACGTCGACCAATACAAATACGGATTCCAGACTGAAATCGCGATGGACAAGGCCCCCAAGGGCCTCAGCGAAGACATCATCCGTTTCATTTCGGCGAAGAAGGACGAACCGTCCTGGATGCTGGAATGGCGGCTGGAAGCGTATCGCCGCTGGCTGACGCTGGACGAGCCGACCTGGGCGCGCGTTCACTACCCGAAGATCGATTTCCAGGACATCTACTTCTACGCGGCGCCCAAGAGCACGCCAGGCCCGACGTCGCTCAGCGATGTCGATCCCGAACTGCTGAAGGTCTACGAGAAGCTGGGTATCCCGCTGAGGGAACAGGAAATCCTCGCCGGCGTGCAGAAGACCGACGCCTCGGAACTCGAGGAAGTCAGCGACAATGTCTACAAATCGGGCCGCGTTGCTGTCGATGCCGTGTTCGATTCCGTCTCCGTCGTCACCACCTTCAAGAAGGAGCTGGCGCAGGCCGGCGTCATCTTCTGCTCGATCTCGGAAGCCATCCGCGAGCATCCGGAACTGGTGAAGAAGTATCTCGGCTCGGTCGTGCCGACCTCCGACAACTACTACGCCACGCTGAATTCCGCCGTGTTCACCGACGGCTCCTTCGTCTTCGTGCCCAAGGGCGTGCGCTGCCCGATGGAGCTGTCGACCTATTTCCGCATGAACGAGAAGAACACCGGCCAGTTCGAGCGCACGCTGATCATCGCCGAGGAGGGGGCTTACGTCTCCTATCTCGAAGGCTGCACGGCGCCGCAACGCGACGAGAACCAGCTTCACGCCGCGGTCGTCGAACTGGTGGCGCTCGACGATGCCGAGATCAAATATTCGACGGTGCAGAACTGGTACCCCGGCGACGCCGAAGGCAAGGGCGGCATCTACAATTTCGTCACCAAGCGCGGCGACTGCCGCGGCGACCGCTCGAAGATTTCGTGGACGCAGGTCGAGACCGGCTCCGCCATCACCTGGAAGTACCCGAGCTGCATCCTGCGAGGCGACGATTCCAGCGGCGAGTTCTATTCGATCGCCGTGTCGAACGGCTACCAGCAGGTCGACAGCGGCACCAAGATGATCCATCTCGGCAAGAACACGTCGAGCCGCATCATCTCCAAGGGCATCGCCGCCGGCTTCTCGCAGAACACCTATCGCGGCCAGGTCTCGGCGCACCGCAAGGCGACCAATGCCCGCAACTTCACCAACTGCGATTCCCTGCTGATCGGCGACCAGTGCGGCGCACACACCGTGCCCTACATGGAAGCCAAGAATTCGACGGCGCAGTTCGAGCATGAGGCGACGACGTCGAAGATTTCCGAGGACCAGAAATTCTACGTCATGCAGCGCGGCATTCCCGAAGAGGAAGCGATCGCGCTGATCGTCAACGGCTTCGTCAAGGACGTCATCCAGCAACTGCCGATGGAATTCGCCGTCGAGGCGCAGAAGCTGATCGGGATCTCGCTTGAAGGCTCGGTCGGCTGACCGGACAAATATTCAGGAAACAAAGAATGCTTGAAATCAGAAATCTGCACGCCCGCATCGTCGATGACGGCACCGAGATCATCCGCGGCTTAAACCTGACGGTGAAAGCCGGTGAAGTCGCCGCGATCATGGGGCCGAACGGCTCCGGAAAATCGACGCTGTCCTATATCCTCGCCGGCCGAGAGGACTATGAGGTGACAGAGGGCGACATCCTCTACAATGGCCAGTCGATCCTCGAAATGGATCCGGCCGAGCGCGCCACGTCGGGCATCTTCCTCGCCTTCCAGTATCCGATGGAGATACCGGGCGTAGCGACCATGGAATTCCTGAAGGTTGCGATGAACGAGCAGCGCAAGGCGCGTGGCGAAGAGCCGCTGAAGATCCCGGAATTCCTGAAGCGCGTGAAGGAAGCCGCCGCCTCGCTCAGCATGGACATGGCGATGTTGAAGCGGCCGCTCAATGTCGGCTTCTCCGGCGGCGAGAAGAAGCGCGCCGAGATCCTGCAGATGAAGTTGCTGGAACCGAAGCTCTGCGTGCTCGACGAGACCGATTCCGGCCTCGATATCGATGCGCTCAAGATCGTTTCGGATGGCGTCAACGCGTTGCGCGCGCCCGACCGTGCGTTCCTGGTCATCACCCACTACCAGCGCCTGCTCGAACACATCGTGCCTGACTCGGTGCACGTGCTCTACAGGGGCCAGGTCATCAAGTCCGGCGACAAGTCGCTGGCGCTCGATCTGGAAGCCAATGGCTATGCCGGCGTGATCGGCGAAGCCGCGTGAGATGCCAGAAGGCAAGGTCAAACTGATGAATATGCACACTCAGCCCCAGCGGACACCGGCCGAAACAGCGTTGATCGACGCGTTCGGCGACCGGCTGTCGCTGCTGCCGGGCGACGGCGCGGTGATGCTCAGGCGCGACAACGCCATCGAAGCGATCAAGCACGGCCTGCCGACACGGCGGATCGAATCCTGGCACTACACCGATCTGCGCCGGCTGTTGAACGCGGTGCCGGACTTCGATCCGGCCGCCATGACCAAGGCTGTTGCACCGATCGTGGAAGGCTCCGCCGTGCTGGCGATCCTGAACGGGAAGTCCGACGCGAAGACGCCGGCCGTCGAAGGCGTCACCGTGCAGCGCCTGTCGGAAAAACTCACCGACGGCAGCGTAGCACCAGGGCTCGATCCCTATGGCAGCGATGACGCCATCGGCGCGCTGAACACCGCCTTCGTCGCCGACGGCTATTTTGTCGACATCGCCGACGGCGCCGAACTGGAAAAGCCGATCGAACTGCAGAACCTGCAGGCCGGCGGCCAGACCCATGTGCGCCTCATGGCGCGTGTTGGCGCTGGCGCCAAGGCCGTTATCGTCGAGCGTCAGGCCGGCGAGGGCGCGGCACTGACGAGCTCGGTCAGCCAGCTCGTGCTCGGCGAAGGCGCCGAGGTGACGTGGCTGATCGTCCAGGAGCAGCCGGAGACGGCAACACATCTGGCGCAGTTCAAGGCCCATATCGGCAAGAATGCGAAACTGACGCTGTTCGTCATGAACGCCGGCGGCAGGCTGGTGCGCCAGGAGGTTATGGTCAGGACGACGGGCGAAGGCGCCGACTTCAAACTGCGCGGCATCAATCTTCTGGCCGGCGACACCCATACCGACGTGACCATGGTGCTCGACCACGCCGTGCCGCATACGGCCTCGACGGAAGTGATCCGCAACGTGGTGACGGGCAAGGCGCGGGGCGTGTTCCAGGGCCGCATCAATGTCCACCAATACGCGCAGAAGACCAACGCCAAGATGGCCTGCAACACGCTGTTGCTGTCGGACGATGGCGAGTTCTCGACCAAGCCTGAGCTTGAAATCTTCGCCGATGACGTGGTCTGCGGCCATGGCGCGACGGTCACCGAAATCGACCACGACCATCTGTTCTACCTGATGGCGCGCGGCGTCGACGAGAAGACCGCGCGCGGCCTTCTGGTCAAAGCCTTCGTCGCCGAGGTGATCGAGGAACTGGACGACGAGACGATCGTCGACGCGCTCGAAGCGAAGCTCGACGACTGGTTTGTGACACACGGGTAAGCTCCCTCCCTTCCCCAGTGGGGGAAGGTGGATTGGCGCGAAGCGCCAAGACGGATGAGGGGTGCTGGAAGGAACGCGGCCTAGAGCGGCAAGGACTTCGAAATGGACCAGAAAGTCGAAAACATCCCCTACGACGTCGAGGCTATCCGCCGCGACTTCCCGATTCTGTCTCGCGAGGTCTACGGCAAACCGCTGGTCTATCTCGACAATGGCGCCTCGGCGCAGAAGCCGCAGGTGGTGCTCGACACCATCCAGCATGCCTATTCCCAGGAATACGCCAACGTCCATCGTGGCCTGCATTTCCTCTCCAATGCGGCGACCGACGCCTATGAGAAGGCGCGCGAGACGGTGCGCCGTTTCCTGAACGCGCCAAGCACCGACAACATCGTCTTCACCTCGAACACGACCTCGGCGATCAACACGGTCGCCTATGGCTATGGCATGCCCAACATCGGCGAGGGCGACGAGATCGTGCTGTCGATCATGGAGCATCACTCCAACATCGTGCCGTGGCATTTCATCCGCGAGCGGCAGGGCGCCAAACTGGTCTGGGTGCCGGTCGACGATCTCGGCGTCTTCCACATCGAGGAGTTCGAGAAGCGGCTGACCGATCGCACCAAGCTGGTCGCCATCACCCAGATGTCGAATGCGCTAGGCACGGTGACGCCGATCAAGGAGATCGTGCGCATTGCGCATGCACGTGGAATTCCGGTCCTCGTGGACGGCAGCCAGAGCGCCGTGCACATGGCCGTAGACGTGCAGGATCTCGACTGCGATTTCTTCGTCTTCACCGGCCACAAGGTCTACGGTCCGTCGGGCATCGGCGTGCTCTACGGCAAGAAGGACATTCTCTCTGGCATGCGGCCGTTCATGGGCGGCGGCGAGATGATCGAGGAGGTGACGGAGGACATCGTCACCTACAACGAGCCGCCGCATCGCTTCGAGGCCGGCACGCCGCCGATCGTGCAGGCGATCGGGCTCGGTGCTGCGCTCGACTACATAGAAAAAATCGGCCGCGAGCGCATCGCAGCGCACGAGGAAGACCTCAAGGCCTATGCGCATGAGCGGCTGCGCGCCATCAACTCGCTGCGCATCTTCGGCGACGCGCCCGGCAAGGGCGCCATCATCTCCTTCGAACTGCAGGGCATTCACGCCCATGACGTGTCGATGGTGATAGACAGGCAAGGCGTTGCCGTGCGCGCCGGCACGCATTGCGCCCAGCCGCTGTTGAAACGCTTTGGCGTAACCTCCACATGCAGGGCATCGTTCGGCATGTATAATACCAGGGCCGAAGTCGACGCTTTGGCCGAGGCGCTTGAAAAAGCGCGCAAGTTTTTTGGGTGACGACCATGGATGATGTGAGCATCGCTGCCGAAACCACGCCGGAAGCCGCCGCCAACAGCGAGGTGTCTGCTTCGACCATTCCCGCCGACGAATTGGCGCGGCTGACCGACGACATCGTCTCGGCGCTGAAGACGGTCTACGACCCGGAAATCCCGGCCGACATCTACGAGCTTGGCCTCGTCTACAAGATCGACATCGAGGACGACCGCTCCGTCAAGATCGACATGACGCTGACTGCGCCGGGTTGCCCGGTCGCCGGCGAAATGCCCGGCTGGGTGGAAAATGCAGTCGGCGCCGTTGAAGGCGTGTCGGGTGTCGAGGTCAACATGACCTTCGACCCGCCATGGTCACCCGACCGCATGTCGGAAGAGGCGCAGGTCGCGGTCGGCTGGTACTAGCCTCACAAAGGTTGGCGCCCTTGCGCCAGTGGTAAAACTTCACCATTTTAGGTGAGGAATCGTTCGGCAGGCCTTGAACCTGCACGGAATGGAGAAAGAACAGATGGGACGCTTTGCCGTCATCACGATGACCGAAAAGGCCGCCGACCGGGTGCGCGAGATCGTCGCCACCCGCGAAAACGCGCATGGCATTCGCCTCGGCATCAAGAAGGGCGGTTGCGCCGGCATGGAATACACGGTCGACCTGGTGACCGAACCCAACACCAAGGACGACCATATCGAGCGTGATGGCGCCCATGTCTATGTGGCGCCGGAGGCTGCCCTTTTCCTGTTCGGCACCGAGATGGATTTCGAGCAGACGACGCTGCGCACCGGCTTCACCTTCCACAACCCGAACCAGAGTTCGGCCTGCGGCTGCGGCGAATCCGTCGAACTGAAGCCGGCTGACCTGAAGGCTCTCGCGGAAGCACGCGCCTCGGCCTGAGATTTCCCCTCGCCAGGGCGACGAACGCTAGTCTACCCACATGCCCGTTCGCTTGTGCCAGTCGGCGATGGATTCCTCCGGATAGACGTCGAACGTCCTGTCGCCCTTGCCGATCACGGGTTCGACCCAGTTGGCCTTGTATTTCAGCATCAGATGCACCCGGCTCGGCGGCTCCGGCAGGTCGGTGTCGATCGCCGAGGCGAAGGGATGCACCAACTCCGGCCAGGTGGGGTCGTAGAGCCACAGTGCCGACCCGCATTTGCGACAGAAATTGCGCTCGCCGGTCGATATCTCGCAACGCGGATGCTCGTCGTCCTCGATCTCGGCCCGGTAGACGCCGAGGTTCCTCTTGCCCTTGATTTTCAGGGTCTCGTTGTCGGCGCCGAGATTGATGGCGAAGCCGCCGCCGCCTTGCTGCTTGCGGCAGATCGAGCAGTAGCACAGCATGAACGGCGCCGGCGTGTGGCTCTCCACCTCGAAACGGACGGCATTGCAGCGGCAGGACCCTTTGAGCAGAAGCGGCATGACAAAACGACTCCGACGGATGTTCTCAATCTGTCAGCATGATCTTGGTTGCGCGATGACAATGTCAAATGCCGGTGACATGATCGCGGCATGGACAACGAACGCATCGCCGAACTGTTCGAGGGCCTTGGTCCGGTCAGCATCCGCAAACTGTTCGGCGGCAAGGGCATCTATTTCGACGGTGTCATCATCGCCGTCGTGCTGCGCGGCGAACTGATGCTGAAGGCCGACGAGCAAAGCGCGCCGGACTTCGAGGCCGCCGGCTGCCGGCAGTGGACCTATACCGGGTCCCGGCACGGCAAGCTGGTCTCGATGCCCTACTGGAACATTCCCGACAGCGCTTTTGATGATCCCGACGAGATGACGCTCTGGGCACGCCGCGCCTATGAGGCAGGGCGGCGGGTGGGGAAGTGACGGGTGACTTTGGTGCGTTGCGGCTGTGCAGGGTTGGAAACGCCGGCRGGACAGCACCCCCCTCTGTCCTGCCGGACATCTCCCCCGCAAGGAGGGAGATTGGCAGCTCAACCGCTGGCTCTCGCTTTCAACATTGATGATTGGCGAAAGCCGATGTGACATCCGATCTCCCCCCTTGCGGGGGAGATGTCCGGCAGGACAGAGGGGGTGTGAAGGAACTTGGCAGTCGCTTTAAAGCGCTTTTGCTATCCTGGCTGCCAACCGCGCGTTGTTTTCGACCAGCGCGATGTTGGTCTTCAGGCTCCGGCCGCCCGTCAGTTCCAGGATTTTAGACAGCAGGAACGGCGTCACCGCCTTGCCGGTCACGTTGAGCGCTTCGGCGGCCTTCTGCGCGGCCTCGATATAGCCGGCCATCTCTTCGGCGGGGATTTCGTGGTTTTCGGGCACCGGATTGGCGATCAGCATGCCGCCGGCGAGCCCCAGCGCCTGCCGGGTCTGGTAGAAATGCGCGATCTCTTCCGGTCGGTGCAAGGTCAGCGGCGCGCGGAAGGGCGAATGCCGCGACCAGAAGGCCGGCATCGTCTCGCAGCCATGGCCGACCACGGGCACGCCGCGCGTCTCCAGCACTTCCAGCGTCTTTTCGATGTCGAGGATGGCCTTGGCGCCGGCCGACACGACGATGACCGGCGTGCGCGCCAACTCGTCGAGGTCGGCGGAAATGTCGAAACTCTTTTCCGCACCCTTGTGCACGCCGCCGATGCCGCCGGTGGCGAACACCTTGATGCCGACCATATGCGCCGCGATCATTGTGGCGGCGACGGTGGTGCCGCCCGTCCGCCCTTGCGCCACCGCGAAGCCGAGGTCGGCGCGCGACAGCTTCATGGCGTCGCCGGTCATGGCGAGCGATTCGCGCTCGCCGTCCGAAAGCCCGATCTTGATGCGGCCGCCAACCACGGCGATCGTCGCCGGCACGGCGCCGCCGTCGCTGATGATCTTTTCGACATCGGCCGCCATGGCGCCATTGTCGGGGTAGGGCATGCCATGGGTGATGATGGTGCTTTCCAGCGCCACCACCGGCCGCCCGGCGGCCAGGGCCTGTGCAACCGGCGCATGGATATCGATAAAGGGACGGGCGGTTTCTGGTGTCATCCTGATCTCCAATCCGGAGCGATGCGCCTCCACTTGGACGCGCGGAAACACTCCGACACTATGAACTGGCCGGTCTCATGCCATTTCCTGCGCATCCGGCACAAGAGCCAGTGCCTCGGTGAAATCAGCAGCGGTGAAATCGGGAACGGCGTCGGCGCTTTCGATGGCCAGCGTCGCCGCGGCAATGCCTTCGCGCAGGGCTGCGCGCAACGGCATGCCGCGCAGCGAGGCAGCGACCGTTGCCCCCGCCAGCGCATCGCCGGCGCCGGTGACATCGGCGACCCTTCTTGGCGTCGGCGGCAGGATCGAGAAGGCGCCGGCTTCATCGAAGCCCAGCATCGGAGCGCCGCCCGCTGTCACCACGCCGCTTTTGAGCCCGGCACGTTTCAGCCCGTCGACGATGTCCTGCCCGGAGGCCGCACTGTCCAGGCCGGCAAGTGCGACCGCCTCGCGCTGGTTCATGAAGACCACCGCCAGATTGCCGAGCACCGGCTTCAGGCGCACGATCTTGGCCGGCGAAATGGCAATGGCGAAGACGGGTTTGCCGGCGGCGAGTGCCACGAGCCGCTCCAGCGCCGCCGTCGGCAAATTGGCGTCGCAGAAGACGGCATCGGCGGCAGCGAGCACCTCGCGCACCTTGGAGCGCCTGACCTGCTTGGGAAACGCCAGCTCATAGAGCGCCATGTCGGCAAAGCCGACGATCAGCTCGCCCTCGCTGTCGATCAGCGCCGTATAGCTTGGCGTCGTGCGATCGAGGAACACCGCCGACAGGTCGGCGATCCCGGCCTTGGCGATGGCCCGTGAAACCGTATCGGCGGCGGCATCGCCGCCGCGCACCGACAGCAGAGAGGCCGAAACACCGCGCCGGACCGCACTGCGCAAGGCATTGAAGACGCCGCCGCCGACATCCTCGCGCATCGTGCCGGGATTGGACGCGGCCGGCACATAAGCGCCGGACACCTGCCCACGGCGGTCGATATGGGCGCCGCCCACGGCCAGGATTCTTGGAGATTTCAACATGCCGGCGATATGACCTTTGTTATTCCAGCCGCACAAGCGCTAGGCTGCGTGAAGAAGCTTCGCATGCGGGGCGGCGATTCGGCAGATCGAAACAATCGAGCCGACTGGCCCAATGCGAGGTGCGCTCCTGATGTGATTCTTGGGACAAAAAAAGAACAAATCCGGATATTGATTGCCTTTCAGATACTTGAACCCTCTTGCCAAACGAGAACAAAAAAGGTACAAATAGGCAGGGATTACGGATTGTCCGGCCTTCATTGACGACCAAGGGGTGATGTATCATGGCTCAGAATTCTTTGCGGCTGGTAGAGGACAAAGCGGTGGACAAATCAAAGGCTCTGGATGCGGCGCTGTCGCAAATCGAGCGGGCTTTCGGCAAGGGCTCGATCATGCGGCTCGGCGCGAACGAGCAGGTCGTCGAGATTGAAACCGTGCCGACCGGCTCGCTTGGCCTCGACATCGCGCTTGGCGTCGGTGGCCTGCCGCGCGGCCGCATCATCGAAATCTACGGGCCGGAAAGCTCGGGCAAGACGACGCTTGCCTTGCACACTGTTGCGGAAGCCCAGAAGAAGGGCGGCATCTGCGCCTTCGTCGATGCCGAGCATGCGCTCGATCCGGTCTATGCCCGCAAGCTTGGCGTCGATCTGGAAAACCTTCTGATCTCGCAGCCAGACACCGGTGAACAGGCTCTGGAAATCTGCGACACGCTGGTGCGCTCCGGTGCCATCGACGTGCTGGTGGTCGATTCAGTCGCGGCGCTGACGCCACGCGCCGAAATCGAAGGCGAGATGGGCGATTCGCTGCCCGGCCTTCAGGCCCGCCTGATGAGCCAGGCGCTGCGCAAGCTGACCGCCTCGATCTCGCGCTCCAACACCATGGTCATCTTCATCAACCAGATCCGCATGAAGATCGGCGTCATGTTCGGTTCGCCCGAAACCACGACGGGCGGCAACGCGCTGAAATTCTACGCCTCGGTCCGCCTCGACATCCGCCGCATCGGCTCGGTCAAGGACCGCGACGAGGTCGTCGGCAACCAGACCCGCGTCAAGGTGGTCAAGAACAAGCTGGCGCCGCCCTTCAAGGTGGTCGAGTTCGACATCATGTATGGCGAGGGCGTGTCCAAGACCGGCGAACTGGTCGACCTCGGCGTCAAGGCCGGCGTGGTCGAGAAGTCGGGCGCCTGGTTCTCCTACAATTCGCAGCGTCTCGGCCAGGGCCGCGAGAATGCCAAGCTGTTCCTGCGCGACAATCCCGACACTGCGCGCGAGATCGAACTGGCGCTCAGGCAGAATGCCGGGTTGATCGCTGAGAAATTCCTCGAGAATGGCGGCGCCGAGAGCGGCGACGACGGCTTCGAGGAGGAATCCGGCGCGATGTAACAACTTCGTGCACAGGATGCCGGCCGAAGATCGGCCATAATCCTGTTCTATTATCTCAAGCTTATGTAATTGAGTTCAGTGTTTTTTGCGTTCCAAACCGCCGGCTTTCGAGCCGGCGGTTTTTCGTTTTGCGGCCGGCGTCGATGGTCGGCAAGCGCGCGATTTGGACCAATTCCGTGTTTCTGGACAGGGTGCGGTGCGACCGCTAAAAGGCCAAGTCTATTTTTTGTGGATGTCGCCCAAAAGTGCGCAGCGGTTTTGGGACAACGACATGCATGGAAGCAAAAACTTGAAGCGCATCGACTGAATCCGTTTTCAGCGCGACGCGCTTTGAGACCCAGAGCCCATTTTCCGCCGGTTTGCCGGCGGTTTTCTCGAAAAGGCAGCATTCATGAGTGGCGTGAACGAGATCCGGTCGACTTTTCTCGACTACTTCCGCAAGGAGGGTCACGAGATCGTCGCGTCGAGCCCGCTGGTGCCGCGCAACGATCCGACGCTGATGTTCACCAACGCCGGCATGGTGCAGTTCAAGAACGTCTTCACCGGCTTGGAGAAGCGGGCCTATTCGCGCGCCTCGACCGCGCAGAAGAGCGTTCGCGCCGGCGGCAAGCACAACGACCTCGACAATGTCGGCTACACCGCGCGCCATCTGACCTTCTTCGAAATGCTCGGCAATTTCTCCTTTGGCGACTATTTCAAGGAGCGCGCCATCGAGCTTGCCTGGAACCTGATCACCAAGGAATTCGGGCTCAACAAGGACAAGCTTCTGGTCACCGTCTATCACACGGACGACGAGGCGGCGGGCTTCTGGAAGAAGATCGCCGGGTTTTCCGACGACCGCATCATTCGCATCGCGACCTCGGACAATTTCTGGGCGATGGGCGACACCGGACCGTGCGGGCCGTGCTCGGAGATCTTCATCGACCGCGGCGAACACATCTGGGGCGGCCCTCCCGGCAGCCCGGAGGAAGATGGCGACCGATTCCTCGAATTCTGGAACCTGGTGTTCATGCAGTATGAACAGGTGACGAAGGAGGAGCGCATCGACCTGCCGCGCCCGTCGATCGACACCGGCATGGGCCTGGAGCGCATGGCGTCCATCCTGCAAGGGGTGGAGAGCGTCTTTGAGACCGATCTGTTCCGTCACCTGATCGACGCGGCGTCATCCGCCATCGGGCACGGTCCCGACAAGGAGACGGTGGCGTCCTTCCGCGTCATCGCCGATCATCTGCGCTCGTCGTCTTTCCTGGTCGCCGACGGTGTGCTGCCGTCGAACGAAGGCCGTGGCTATGTCCTGCGCCGCATCATGCGCCGCGCCATGCGCCATGCGCAGTTGCTCGGTGCCCGCGATCCCTTGATGTGGCGCCTGGTGCCGGCCCTGGTCCGCGAGATGGGCCAGGCCTATCCGGAACTGGTGCGCGGCGAGCAGTTGATCACCGAGACCCTGAAGCTCGAGGAAACGCGTTTCCGCAAGACGCTGGTGCGTGGCCTCGGCCTGCTTTCGGAGGCGACGGAAAAACTGGGCGCCGGCGACATGCTGGATGGCGAGACGGCCTTCAAGCTCTACGATACCTACGGCTTCCCGCTCGATCTGACGCAGGATGCATTGCGCCAGCGCAGCATCTCGGTCGATCTGGCCGGCTTCACCAATGCCATGGAGCGGCAGAGGGCCGAGGCGCGCGCTCACTGGGCAGGCTCCGGCGACGCGGCCACAGAGACGATCTGGTTCCCGGTGCGCGAGAAGGCGGGCGCCACCGAATTCCTCGGTTACGAGACCGAGCAGGCGGAAGGCCTCATCCAGGCGCTGGTCAGGGACGGCAAGACCGTCGACAGCGCAAGCAAGGGCGAGGCAGTTGCCGTGGTCGTCAACCAGACGCCGTTCTATGCCGAGTCCGGCGGCCAGATGGGCGATACCGGAATCATGTCAGGCGAAGGCTTCTCGATCGAGATTTCCGATACGCAGAAGAAGGCCGATGGGCTGTTCGTTCATGTCGGCAAGGTGGCCAGCGGCACGGTCAAGACCGGCGCTGTCGTCGAGCTGAAGGTTGATCATGCGCGCCGCTCCAGGCTGCGTGCGAACCATTCCGCGACGCATCTGATCCATGAGGCGCTGCGCGAGGTTCTGGGCACCCATGTCGCGCAGAAGGGCTCGCTGGTTGCGCCCGAGCGCCTGCGCTTCGACATCTCGCACAACAAGCCGATTTCGCTCGAGGAGCTCGAAGAGGTCGAGCGCATGGCGAACGAGATCGTCGTCCAGAACAGCCCGGTGAGCACCCGCCTGATGTCGGTCGACGACGCCATTGCCGAGGGCGCCATGGCGCTGTTCGGCGAGAAGTACGGCGATGAAGTGCGCGTCGTGTCGATGGGCACGGGCCTGCATGGCGCCAAGGCCAACCGGCCCTATTCGGTCGAACTCTGCGGCGGCACGCATGTCAGGGCGACCGGCGATATCGGTCTGGTGCGTGTCGTGTCGGACAGCGCGGTCGCCGCCGGCGTGCGCCGCATCGAGGCTTTGACCGGCGAGGCCGCGCGCAAGCATCTCGACGAGCAGGACCGGCGTTTGAAATCGGTGGCCGCGACGCTGAAGATCTCGCCGGCCGACGTGCCGGCGCGTGTCGAGGCGCTGCTCGACGAGCGCAAGAAGCTCGAGAAGGAACTGACCGAGGCGCGCAAGAAACTGGCGCTGGGCGGCGGTGCCGCGGCGGGTGCACCGTCGGAGAACGAGACTGTCGCCGGCGTCGGCTTCCTCGGTAAGGCGGTTTCGGGTGTTTCGCCGAAGGATCTGAAGCCGCTGGCCGATGCCGGCAAGAGCTCGCTCGGTTCCGGCGTCGTCGTCTTCGTCGGCGCCGGCGACGACAACAAGGCGAGCGTCGTGGTCGCTGTCACCGATGATCTGCTAAGCCGTTTCAGCGCCGTCGATCTGGTGCGCGTGGCCTCCGCAGCATTGGGCGGTCAGGGCGGCGGCGGGCGGCCCGACATGGCGCAAGCCGGTGGCCCGGACGCCTCGAAAGCCAGTGATGCGATCGCCGCGGTCAAGGCGGCGCTGGAGGCAGCCTGAAAGTCCCTGCATGAAGGTGCTCGTCCTTGGCGGCTACGGTCTGATCGGCGAAGCCCTCGTCGGCCGTCTGCTTCGCGACGGTCATCATGTGGCCGGCCTTGGTCGCGATGTCGTGGATGCCGAGCGGCGCTGGCCGGCGGTGCGCTGGATCGCCACCGACATGTCGCGGCTGCTTGCCGCTGAGCACTGGCTGCCGGTGGTCACCGGCATGGATGCAATCGTCAATGCGGCAGGCGCCTTGCAGGACGGCCCGCGCGATCGCCTCGACGCCATCCACCGGCATTCGGTGGTGGCGCTGGTCGCGGCCTGCGAACAGGCCGGCGTGCGCCGTTTTGCGCAGATTTCCGCGATCGGCGCCGACCTGTCCTCCGCCGACCAATTCTTCAACAGCAAGGCGCAGGGCGAGAGGGCTGTCGCAGGCTCTTCGCTGGAGTGGACGATCCTGCGCCCGGGTTTGGTGATCGCGCCCGCCGCCTATGGCGGGACAGCCCTTTTGCGCGCCCTTGCGGCCTTCCCCGGTATTGTCCCTGCCGTCATGTCGCGCCAGCCGATCCAGACCGTGGCGGTCACCGACGTTGCTGAAGCGGTCTCGCGCGCGGTCGCGGGATCGCTGCCGCCCCGTACTGCCGTCGATCTCGTCGAGGCGCAGGCCAGGCCGCTCGCCGATGTTCTCCTGGCCTTTCGGGCATGGCTTGGCCTGCCGCAGGCGAAAGTCGTACCGATGCCGGCCATTGTCGGCCGTCTTGCTGCCGCCATCGCCGATGGCCTTGGCCTCCTTAGCTGGCGATCGCCGTTGCGCAGCGCAGCCCTTGCCGCGCTGGCGCGTGGCGTGACCGGAAATGCCGGGCCATGGAACCAGATTTGCGGCCACCCGCTGTAGCCGCTGGAAGCAACGCTGGCCGCCATGCCCGCCCATGTCCAGGAGCGATGGTTCGCGCGCCTCTGGCTGGCAAAACCTGTCATCTTCGGCTGCCTGGCTCTATTCTGGCTTGCTTCGGGAATCATCGGCCTGATCCGGCAAGACGAGGCCGCTTCCATTCTTGTCTCACGCGGCGTGTCGGCGAGTTTGGCGGACATGTCTGTTCTTGCCGGCAGTGCTGCAGATCGTTTGGCTGATGGTCGCCCGGCCGGCGATCACTCTTTTTGGAGGATGACGTGCCGACGCTGACCATGTACCAGGTCGATGCCTTTGCCGAGCGCGCCTTTCAGGGCAACCCCGCTGCCGTCCTCATCTTGCAGGACTGGCTGGCGGACGAGATGATGCAGGCCATCGCAAACGAGAACAATCTTGCCGAAACCGCCTTTGCGCGGCCGAACGGCAAAGGCTGGGACTTGCGCTGGTTCACACCCGTTCATGAAGTCGACTTCTGCGGACACGCCACCCTGGCGACCGCCCATGTGCTAGCCTCGCAACACGATGTGGCCGATGACATGGCCTTTGCCACGCGAGTGGGCGAGTTGCGGGTCTCTCAGCGGCAAGGCGCCTACCAGCTCGATCTGCCATGCTTTCCGCCGCAGCCTGTCGATGGCGAAACCATGCTGGCGCTGCAGGAGATATTGACGCCGCATCCGGTTGCGGGCTTTCGCAATTTTGAGAACCTGTTCGTCGAGCTTGCCGACGAGCAATCCGTCCGGTCCTTCGTTCCCGACCTGCTCAGGATAGGGGCTTTCCACCCCGCTCGGCCTTGTCATTACCGCGCGCGGCCAAACGCATGACTTCGTCTCCCGCTATTTCGTTCCCGGAGCCGGCATTCCCGAGGATCCGGTGACCGGCTCAATTCATGCGACGCTGGTGCCGTACTGGTCTGAAAAACTCGGCAAGACCCACCTGTCGGCCTTCCAGTGCTCACAACGGGGCGGGCATCTCTTGTGTGACCTGGCCGGCGATCGCGTGCTGATCCTGGGTCGCGCCAAGACCTTCATGAAGGCGGAAATCTATCTTCCGGAATGAACGGCGGCCGAAATGAACAACCGGCCGGATTGAACAGCAGGCGCAGGCTGATCAGGCCGCAGGACCGCTCGCGGCAAAGCTTGGACGGGCAGCGATCCGGTCCCACCAGGCCTGGATCTCGGGGAACTCCGCGAGCAGCTTTTGCCCCTCGGCGACCTTGACGAAGTAGCCGATGATCGGCGCCGCATGCAGATCGACCAACGTCAGTTGGTCGCCAAGCAACCATGGCCCTGGCACTTTCAGTGAGGAGAGCGTCTGAAGCGCCTTGCTCGCCTGCGAAAGCCCTTTGGCGATCAGTGCCTCGTCGGGCGCCTCCTTCTCCAACCGTTCGACGGCGACATCCCAGACCATCGACCGATAGGCATAGGCGTCGAGCATGCCGATGAACTGATTCATCCGCGCATGGCCGCGCGGATCCTTCGGCTGCAGCGCCGGCCCGTCAAAGGCTTCGTCGACATAGCCTGCAATCGCGCTCGCCTCGAAAAGGCGAAACCCGTCATGCTCGAAGGCCGGAATGCGGCCGAACGGGTGATGTTCGAAATACCAGGCGGGAATGCCCTCGGCGGCAAAGAC
Organism: Mesorhizobium sp. P2_C7; assembly: GCF_056404515.1. Classification (NCBI taxonomy): domain Bacteria; kingdom Pseudomonadati; phylum Pseudomonadota; class Alphaproteobacteria; order Hyphomicrobiales; family Phyllobacteriaceae; genus Mesorhizobium; species Mesorhizobium sp. P2_C7. Next base: position 25,671 of record NZ_JBFUDW010000015.1, read on the forward strand.
ATCGACCGGCACAAGCCCGTAGTCGATGCCTTTCTCCTCGAGCACGAGCCGCACGATGCGCACATAGACGCTGTAGTCCGCGCCGTAGACGACGGGCTTGCCCATTGTACCCCTCCCGGGTCTCGCCTGGTCAGGCCATCGCCTTTTGCAGGTTCTCGTCGATCTTGTCGAGGAAGCCGGTGGTCGAGAGCCAGGGCTGGTCGGGGCCGATCAGCAGCGACAGGTCCTTGGTCATGAAACCGCTCTCGACCGTCTGGATGCAGACCTTTTCCAGTGTCTCGGCAAAGCGCTTCAGTTCGGCATTGTCGTCGAGCTTGGCGCGGTGCGCGAGGCCGCGCGTCCAGGCAAAGATCGAGGCGATCGAATTGGTCGAGGTCTCCTCGCCCTTCTGATGCTGCCGGTAGTGGCGGGTGACGGTGCCGTGCGCGGCTTCGGCTTCCACCGTCTTGCCGTCCGGTGTCATCAGCACCGAGGTCATCAGGCCGAGCGAACCGAACCCTTGCGCAACGGTATCGGACTGGACGTCGCCGTCATAGTTCTTGCAGGCCCAGACATAGCCGCCGGACCATTTCAGGCTGGACGCCACCATGTCGTCGATCAGCCGGTGCTCGTACCACAGCTTCTTCGACTTGAACTCGGCCTCGAACTCGGCCTCGTAGACTTCTTGGAAGATGTCCTTGAAGCGCCCGTCATAGGCCTTGAGGATGGTGTTCTTGGTCGAGAGATAGACCGGATAGTTGCGCAGCAGGCCGTAGTTCAGCGAAGCACGGGCGAACTCGCGGATGGAATCGTCGAGATTGTACATGGCCATGGCGACGCCGGCGCCCGGCGCATCGTAGACATCGTGCTCGATGACCTTGCCGTCCTCGCCGACGAACTTGATCGTCAGCTTGCCCTTGCCGGGAAAGCGGAAATCGGTGGCGCGGTACTGGTCGCCGAAGGCGTGACGGCCGACGATGATAGGCTTGGTCCAGCCCGGCACCAGGCGCGGCACGTTCTTCATGATGATCGGCTCGCGGAAGATGGTGCCGCCGAGGATGTTGCGGATGGTGCCGTTCGGCGACTTCCACATCTTCTTCAGCTTGAATTCCTCGACGCGCTGCTCGTCGGGCGTGATCGTCGCGCATTTCACGCCGACGCCGTATTTCTTGATGGCGTTGGCCGAATCGATGGTCACCTGGTCGTTGGTGGCGTCACGGTGCTCGATGCCGAGGTCGTAATATTCAAGCTTGAGGTCGAGATAAGGGTGGATCAGCTTGTCCTTGATGAACTGCCAGATGATGCGGGTCATCTCGTCGCCGTCGAGTTCGACGACCGGGTTCGCCACCTTGATCTTCGCCATGGAAAGAATGCCTCGTTCAACAGTTGGGTGATGGCGGGGCAGACCTCGCCAGAGTAGGGACTTCGCCTATAGCAAAGCGATCAGAGTGGTGCAAACCGGGACGACGCCGAGGCAGCCTGCTGCCGGATCAATTCCAGGAAAAGTGTGAAGCGGTTTTCTCGGGAAAAGCGCATGGCGCTTTCTCTCAGGGAATTGCGACAAAAACAAAAAAGATAGAGCGGTTCGGCGTTTCCGTGAAACGGTGAACCGCTCTGGCAATCGAGAACAAAAAAAGGGCGATGCCGGCTGCCCCTCGCGGGGCAGCCGGCATCGCCTGTTTCATGCTGCCGCGGAAGCGGCGGTCGCTTATTGCAGTGGCGCACCACCAGGACCCGGGAAGGCGGTGAGCGGCGTGCCGTCGGCTACGTTGCCGGCGATCATGTTGTTCTTGAACGACTGGACGGCGCCGCTCCCGGTATTGCTGACCCCGGTGACGTTGCCGAATATCGTCGATCCGCCGAGGAAGGCGATGGCGCTTCCGTTGCCGCTCGCCGCGGCACCGTTGGCGTTGACACCGCTGCCGGCGTTGGCGCTGATCGTGTTACCGGTCAACGTCGCACGCACCGGCGATGCCGCGGCGACGGATTTGATCGCCACGCCGTTGCCGGTGTTGCCGCTGATAAGGCTATTGGTCAGTGTCAGGTTCATGGCAACGGTATTGCCGGTGCCGTCGACAAGAATGCCACTGGCGCTGTTGGTGATTTCCACCCTCGAAAGGATGGCGTTGATACCAGCAGCCACGGACGATTTGATGAGAACGCCTTCAGCGCCTGACTCGGCTATCCGCGTGTTGCTTATGTAGAGTTCGCTGTTGGCATTGGCGGCGAATTCGACGCCGTTGCCGCCCATTCGCTCTATGTTGCAGTCCTCGATATGCAGTTGACCCTGGCCAACCATCCGCACGCCGTCGAGGCCATTGCCTATACCGTCTATGTCGATACCGCGAAGATGCACCACCGAGCCGACCGGCGTGTTGACGATGATGCCGTTCACGAGGGACGCGAGCACGCCAGCTTCAGTGTTTCTGCAGTCGATGGTGATGGATTTGGTGATGGTGACCGCGCCAAAGCCGCCCGGGTCGATGCAGTTGATCTCGCCGGCCGTAGCCGTCTTCGAGATGGCACCGGCAAAAGTCTTGCACGGTGCGGTTCGGCTGCATGGATTGGCGTCGTCACCAACGCCGGAAACCCACGTCCGCGTCGCCTGCGCGGAAGCTGGCGCAATCAGGAAGGCTGACGCCAGAGCCAACACAGCGAGTGAAAGGAAAAACCGTAAGATTTTCAATTGCCCCTCCTAGATTTGGCCAACGCCTCGTCGGCCATGGAAACCGGTGTCGAAATGCTTGGGGCACAAATAAACGACGGGAGCGTGCAGGACACACTCCATCTTCCAAATACCAACCGTCGATACACGTTGAAAACCCAAGCGGTTGGGAGATTACCTTTTTCTAATTCGATTCTCCAGTGACGCGACGCGTCATCGTAAATAAATATGCATTCGGATCGTTGATGATTTTTACAAATGGAAAATATCGCCGATGCCGACAGCGAGCACAGGGCGGGTCCATTTGTCGACGGTTTGAAGCGCCATGGTCGAGCGGTGCAACCGGGCAGCGGAAGACAGGCTCCCACTATGGCAGTCGGGAACAAAGAGGCGATGCCGCCTATCCCTTGAGGGGCAGCCGGCATCGCCTTTGTTCACGCTACCGCGCGGGCTGTGGTCGCTTATTGCAGCGGCGTACCGCCAGGGCCCGGGAAGGCGGTGAGCGGTGTGCCGTCGGTTACGTTGCCGGCGATCATGTTGTTCTTGAACGACTGGACGGCGCCGCTCCCGGTATTGCTGACCCCGGTGACATTGCCGAAGATCGTCGATCCGCCGAGAAAGGCGATGGCGCTTCCGCTGCCGCTGGCAGCCGCACCGTTGGCGTTGACGCCGGCGCCGGCATTGGCGCTGATCGTGTTGCCGGTAATCGTCGCGCGCACCGGCGATGCCGCTGCGACGGATTTGACCACCACGCCGTTGCCGGTGTTGCCGCTGATCAGGCTGTTGGTCAGCGTCAGGTTCATGGCCACGGTGTTGCCCGTGCCGTCGATAAGAATGCCGCTGCCGCTGTTGGTGATTTCCACCTTCGAAAGGATGGCGTTAATACCAGCAGCCACGGACGATTTGATAAGAACACCTTCGGCGCCTGCCTCAGCTATCCGCGTGTTGCTTATGTAGAGTTCGCTGTTCGCGTTGGCGGCGAATTCGACACCGTTGCTGGTCACCCGCTCTATGTTGCAGTCCTCGATATGCAGTTGACCTTGACCAAGCATACGCACGGCGTCGGCGCCTGTGCCTACACCGTCTAGATCGAGGCCGCGGAGATGCACTATCGAGCCGGCGGGGGCGTTGACGATGATGCCGTTCGTGCCGAGCGTAAAAAGCACACCGGCTTCAGTGTTTCTGCAGTCGATGGTGAGGGATTTGGTGATGGTGACCGCGCCAAAGCCGCCCGGATCGAGACAGTTGATCTCGCCGGCCGTCGCTGTCTTCGAGATGGCACCGGCAAACGTCTTGCAAGGTGCGGTTCGGCTGCACGGATCGGCGTCGTTGCCAACGCCCGAAACCCACGTCCGTGTCGCCTGCGCGGAAGCTGGCGCGATCAGGAAGATTGACGCTGCAAGCAACACGGCGAGTGAAAGGAAAAACCGTACGATTTTCATTTGCCCCTCCTAGATTTTGGCCAACGCCTGCGTCGGCCGTTGAAATCCGTGATGAAATGCCTGGGGCATGAATAGATGACGGGAGTGTGCAAGGCACGCTCCGTCTTCTCAATACCATTCGTCAATACACGCTGGACCCAAGCGGGCGGGAGATTACCTTTTTCTAGTTTGATTTTCCACCGACGAGATGCGTCATCGTAAATAAATATGCATTCGGTTCGTAGATGATTTCTAAAAATGGAAGATATCGTCAATAGCAACAGCGAATGCCGGCCGGTCCGTTTGCCGGCGGTTTGAGGCGCCATGGTCGAGCCATCTCGCAGAAACGAGATCGAATGTCTTTTGGTTGAGAGCACGAGTGCGGCCCCGCATCCCGCCAATCTTCCAAGGGACGGTATAAGGCTATTTGTCGGTCAAGTGGCGGATAACTCTTCAAAAAGCCGCATCGATATGGCACGACGCGGAGACTTCGTGGCGCATTCACCTGGAAAACATGACCGGAACGGACTTTCAGCACGGCCTCACGACCGCTGGCCCGGCGATCATCCTCGTCGAGCCGCAGCTCGGTGAGAACATCGGCATGGTGGCTCGTGCCATGGCCAATTTCGGCCTGTCGGAACTGCGCCTGGTCAACCCTCGCGACGGTTGGCCGAGCGAGAAGGCGCGCGCGGCCGCCAGCCGCGCCGACCATGTCATCGACGCAGTCAAGGTGTTCGACGACCTGGCCTCGGCGCTCGCCGACCTGAACTTTGTTTTCGCAACCACGGCCAGACAGCGCGACGGCTTCAAATCCGTGCGCGGCCCGGTGGAAGCGGGCAGGGTGCTCCGGACCCGTCATGCAATGGGGCAGCGCACCGGCATCCTGTTCGGCCGCGAGCGCTTCGGCCTCTACAATGACGAGGTCGGCCTTGCCGACGAGATCGTCACCTTCCCCGTCGATCCCGATTTCTCCTCGCTCAACATCGCCCAGGCGGCCTTGCTGATGTCCTACGAGTGGATGAAGTCCGGGCTGGAAGACGAGACCAAAACCAATTTTTCGGGTCCGGAAATGAAGCCGGCAAGCAAGGAAGAGCTGCACGGCCTGTTCGCCTATCTCGAAGGCGCATTGGAAGCGCGCGGTTATTTCCGCCCCGCACCGAAGAAGCCGAAGATGGTCGACAATCTGCGCGCCGTGCTGACGCGTGCCGGTTTCGCCGAGCCGGAGCTGAAGGTGCTGCGCGGCATCATTTCGTCCCTGGACAGGTTTTCACCGGCGATGCCGCGTGGCGAGGGTTCACCGGGCGACGATCCAAGACGATTGCCGGCGGCCGTGGCGCGCGCCCGCAAGGCGGAAGGCGATCGCCTGGCGGACAAGGCAGACGGCACCGGCAAGGACGACGACATGCCGCCGCTCGGCGGAAAGGGAACCGATAATGACTGAGCGGCCGATCCTGATGTTCGATTCCGGCATCGGCGGCCTCACCGTGCTGCGCGAGGCGCGCGTGCTGATGCCCGACCGCCGCTTTGTCTATGTCGCCGACGATGCCGCCTTCCCCTATGGCGCCTGGGAGGAGCCGGCCCTCAACGCCCATATCCTTGGCCTGTTCGGCGCGCTGCTGGAAAAATTCCAACCCGAGATTTCGGTCATCCCCTGCAACACCGCATCGACACTGGTGATCGACGCGTTGCGCGAGAAATTTCCCGGTCACCCTTTTGTCGGCACGGTGCCGGCGATCAAGCCGGCCGCCGAGCGCACGCGCTCAGGCCTCGTCTCGGTGCTGGCGACACCAGGCACGGTCAAGCGTCAATACACGCGCGACCTGATTAGCAAATGGGCGCAGAAATGCCATGTGCGGCTTGTCGGCTCGGACCGGCTGGCGCCGCTGGCGGAAATCTACATGCGCGAGGGGTTCGTCGACGAGGAGATCGTCCGCCAGGAGATCGCGCCATGCTTCGTCGAGAAGGACGGCGCCCGCACCGACATCGTCGTGCTCGGCTGCACGCACTATCCGTTCCTGGCCAATCGCATGCGCAAGACCGCGCCCTGGCCGGTCGACTGGATCGATCCGGCCGAAGCGATCGCCCGCCGCGCCATGTCGCTGCTGGCGCCGGTCGACGGGCCATTGCCGGTGGGTGAGCCTGACATTGCGGTCTTCACCTCCGGCAAGGTGGATTTCGCCACCAGCCGGCTGATGCAGGGGTTCGGGCTGACGGTCGCCTGATATCAGGAACATTGGCGGGGCCGTTGCGTTTTCTCCCAGGCAATAAAGGGACAAACAGCCATGCCAGCCACCTCGAAAGCCCAGCAGAAAGCCGCCGGCGCCGCTTTGTCGGCCAAGCGCGGCGAGACCAAGAAGCGCGAGCTCAAAGGCGCTTCGAAGGGAATGTATGAATCGATGAGCGAAAAGCAGCTCGAGGAGTTCGCCGAGACGAAGCGCAAGGGACTGCCGGAAAAGAAGTCGGACAGCTGACCCTGGTCGCGTGTCGTCTGGAAGCTGCACCAAAGTGCACCGCATCTGCGCGGGAAAACGGGTATCTCGTCGCCGGGCCCTATGCCAGTCACAAGCTTGACACCGGATGAATCTCGGTTTAACCAGCCGTCACAACCACCGGGCAGCGATGTCCGGTGTTTGTTTTGTATGCGCAAGATCAGGATGTCTAGTCGTTTCCGATCTTGTTTGAAATGACGTGTCCCGTGGGTTTTCCGCCGCGTTGCGTGGGAAAACCCTGTCAGGTCTCGAAAACGGAGGCCAGAGGAGGGCGCGTTTCCTTCACCCGGACCATGAGGTTCCGGGTGTGTTGTTTTGAAAAGGGAATGCGATGAGCAAGCGCGAATCCGCGAAGTACAAGATCGACCGCCGTCTCGGCGAAAATATCTGGGGCCGCCCGAAGTCCCCGGTCAACAAGCGTGAATACGGCCCCGGCCAGCATGGTCAGCGCCGCAAGGGCAAGCTTTCCGATTTCGGCCTGCAGCTGCGCGCCAAGCAGAAGCTGAAGGGTCACTATGGCGACGTTTCGGAAAAGCAGTTCCGAAAGGTCTATGAAGAGGCCGATCGCCGCAAGGGCGACACCTCCGAGAACCTGATCGGCCTGCTCGAGTCGCGTCTCGACGCGGTCGTCTACCGCGCCAAGTTCGTGCCGACCATTTTCGCCGCCCGTCAGTTCGTCAACCACGGTCACGTCAACGTCAACGGCAAGCGCGTCAACATCGGCTCGTTCCGCTGCAAGCCGGGCGACGTCGTCGAAGTCCGCGAAAAGTCGAAGCAGCTGGTCATCGTTCTGGAATCGGTGGGCTTGGCCGAGCGCGACGTGCCGGACTACATCGAAGCCGATCACAACAAGATGGTCGCGACCTTCTCGCGCATTCCCGGCCTGGCTGACGTTCCGTTCGCCGTGCAGATGGAACCGAACCTGGTCGTCGAGTTCTATTCGCGCTAAGCGACGAATTCTATTCGCGCTAAGCGAACCCATTTTGCGACACCATCCAAAGGCCGCCCGTCGAGGCGGCCTTTTCTTTGTCTGCCATGTCCGCTAATCCGGGCGCTCCGAGCAATTCCAGGAAAAGTGGGAACCGGTTTTCCGCCCGGAATTACTCCGAACAAAGTGTCCACCGAAAGCGACATGCCATGAACATGCTGCCAGACATCGAAACGCTTGAACCGATTGCCGACGGCGAAGGCGGCTTCCATCCGCTGTTTGCCGATGTGCCGTCCTCGGTCGAGTTCAACAAATTGCGCAAGCGGCTGCTGCGTCTCACCCGTCAGGCGATCGAGGATTTCTCGATGGTCAAGCCCGGCCAGCGCTGGCTCGTAGCGCTGTCGGGCGGCAAGGATTCCTACGGGCTGCTCGCCGTGCTGCTCGATCTCAAATGGCGCGGGCTTTTGCCTGTCGATCTGCTGGCCTGCAACCTGGACCAGGGCCAGCCGAATTTCCCCAAACACATTCTGCCGGACTATCTCGACAGCCACGCCATACCGTACCGGATCGAGTATCAGGACACCTATTCCGTCGTCACCGACAAGCTGCCCGAGGGCAGCACCTATTGCTCGCTCTGCTCGCGTCTCAGGCGCGGCCATCTCTATCGCATCGCGCGGGAAGAGGGATGCTCGGCGCTGGTGCTCGGCCACCATCGCGAGGACATTCTGGAGACCTTCTTCATGAACCTGTTCCATGGCGGCCGTCTCGCCGCCATGCCGCCGAAACTGCTCAACGACGAGGGCGACGTCATGGTGCTGCGGCCGCTGAGCTATTGCGCCGAAACCGACCTCGAGAAGTTCGCCGTGGCGATGCGGTTCCCGATCATTCCCTGCGATCTCTGCGGCAGTCAGGAAGGCCTGCAGCGCAACGCAATGAAGGCGATGCTCGAGGATATCGAAAAGCGTATGCCCGGCCGCAAGGACACCATGATCCGCGCGCTGTCCAATACCAGGCCGTCGCACCTGCTCGACAGAAAACTGTTCGACTTCGCCGCGCTCAACGACACCCTCACCACCAGGCAAGATATTTCCAATGACATTTGACGACACCGCGATCGACTGGCTGGCCGGCATTCTGGCCGAGGCGGCAGAGGTCGAGATCATGCCGCGCTTTCGCAAGTTGGGCGAGGGCGACATCCGGCAGAAGACCTCGGCCGCCGACCTGGTGACCGAGGCCGACGTCAATGCCGAGCGCCTCATCACCGCCACGCTGCGCAAGCGCTATCCCTCGGCGATGGTGGTCGGCGAAGAAGCCTGTTCCGACAATCCGGCGCTGCTCAATGGTCTTGGCGATGCCGATCTGGCGTTCGTCATCGACCCGGTGGACGGCACCTTCAATTTCGCGTCCGGCGTGCCGCTGTTCGGCGTCATGCTGGCGGTCGTGGTCAAGGGCGAGACGGTTGCCGGCATCATCCACGATCCGGTCGGCAAGGACTGGCTGATCGGCGCCAAGGGCGCCGGCAGCCATATCCAGCATGCGCATGGCAACCTTGAGAAGGTCCACGTCGCGGCGCCTGCGCCGATCTCGGAAATGACCGGCTCGGTCTCCTGGCAATACATGCCCGAACCGGAGCGGTCACGGCTGGCGCGCAACCAGACGAAGATCCTGTCGCAATTCGCCTATCGCTGCGCGGCGCACGAATATCGCCTCTTGGCCAGCGGCCATGCCCATTTCGTCGTCTACAACAAGCTGATGCCGTGGGATCATCTGGCCGGTGTGCTGATCCATGTCGAGGCCGGCGGCCACGCCGCGCGTTTCGACGGCAGCGCCTATCTGCCGTCGCATGTCGGCGGTGGCCTGCTTGTCGCTCCGGATAGGGAAAGCTGGCAGGTCCTGCGTCACGAACTCTGGGCTGAGTAGCCGCACCGCTCTGTGCAGAGTCGCCTCAAACGGGCAGGGTCGCCTCAAACCGGCGGGTTGTGTGGCTGAAACATCTTGCCGCGTTCGGCGATCAGGATCATCAGAAGCGCTGCCACCGACACGCTGCAGAAGCCGGCGGCCAATGGCGTTACCGTGCCGTTGAAGGCCTGGCCGATCAGCGTGCCGAGAATGCCGCCGAGAAAGGTCTGCATGAAGCCCAGTATGGATGACGCCGTGCCGGCCAGTTGGCCGAGCGGCTCCATGGCCAGCGCATTGAAATTCGCGCCGAGTGCACCGAACGGAAGCATGGCACTGGCAAAAAGGGTGATGAACAGCCAGAGCGGCATCTTCATTTCCAGGGAAACCACCAGCCAGACCAGGCTGATGGTCAAAAACAGCAGGAGAGCGCTCTGCGACAGGCGGCGCATGCCGATGCGGCCGACAAGGCGTGAGTTCAAATAGTTGGAAAAAGCGAGCACGCCGGCGACACCGGCGAAGATCACCGGGAACATCTCGCCGACGTTGAAGACGTCGACATAAATCTGCTGCGCCGAAGCGATGAAGCCGAACATGGCGCCGACGATGAAAGTGCTGGCGAAGGCGTAGCAGAGCGCCATGCGGTTGGTCAGCACGATGCGGAACCCGCCAACGACGGATGAAACCGTCAGCGGCCTGCGATACTCCGGATGCAGCGTCTCGGGCAGGCGCAGCAGCGACCACGCCGACACGATCAGGGCGCCGACAGCCATGGTGACGAAGATCCAGTGCCAGCTTGCAAACAGCATGATGAACTGGCCGATCCCCGGCGCAATGACGGGTATCGCCATGAACACCATGAAGATCAGCGACATCACCTCGGCCATGCGACGGCCGTCGAACGTATCGCGCACGATCGAGATGGCGATGACGCGTGTGGCGGCAGCGCCAATGCCTTGCACGGCGCGGCACAGCAGAAGTGTTTCAAAGCTTGGCGCAACTGCGGCCGCCGCAGCCGCGGCGACATAGATCACCAGCCCGGCAACCAGCGGCGCGCGACGTCCGAAACGATCGGAGAGCGGACCGAAAAAGAGCTGGCCGCCGCCGAAACCCAGAATATAGGCTGTTATGACATATTGCCGATGGTTTTCATTCTCGACGCCGAGCGAGGCGCCGATCTGTTGCAGGGCCGGCAGCATGATGTCGATGGCCAGCGAGTTCAGCGCCATCAGCGCGGCGCACAGCGCGATGAACTCCCAGCGCGGAATGGGCAGTTTGCTTGCCGATAGCGGCGCTGCTGTTGGCTGGTCCACGGCAAGTCCGATCTCTCAAACGAAAACGCGCCGGCGGGCCGGCGCATTGGCTCGTCTTGGTCCCGGTATCCGGGACATATTAATTGCCGAGGTGGGCTGCCCGGGCGCCTGGTGCATGAACCGAAAATCGACGTCGATTTTCAGTTCATGCAAAAACAGAAATCAGGCGGCGCCTTTGACGCCGACGCCCTTCTCGACGAGGAACGTCTGCAGTTCGCCTGCCTGGAACATCTCGCGGATGATGTCGCAGCCGCCAACGAATTCACCCTTGACGTAAAGCTGTGGGATCGTCGGCCAGTTGGAATATTCCTTGATGCCCTGGCGCAGCTCGGCCGAGGTCAGCACGTCCACGCCTTTGTAGTCAGCGCCGATATAGTCGAGGATCTGGACGACCTGGCCGGAAAATCCGCACTGCGGAAAGCCGGGCGTGCCCTTCATGAAAAGGACGACGTCGTTGCCCTTCACTTCATTGTCGATGTAGTCGTTGATGCCGCTCATAAAATATCCTTTCCCGCCTGTGGGAGTCAGGCTCGAAACATACCTTTCAAATAAACCCAACGATTGCTCGAAACAAGACGTTAGCCGTGCCGTAGCTGAAATGGCGCAAAGGATGGGCCGTTTTGGGCCAAGCGGTCTTCGCTGCTGCCGGTCAAGCGGTCTTGTTCTGGTGCGGATTAGTCGGGAACGCTGGTCTGCAGCGCCAGAGCGTGCAGCACGCCGCCCATATTGCCCTTCAGCGCGTCATAGACCATCTGGTGCTGCTGGACGCGGCTCTTGCCGCGAAAGCTCTCGGCCACCACCTCGGCCGCGTAGTGGTCGCCATCACCGGCCAGATCGCGGATCGTCACCTTGGCGTCCGGAATGCCGTCCTTGATCAGTTTTTCGATGTCGTGGGCATCCATTGCCATGGCAAAATCCTGTTTCGAGCGGCCGGCGGCCGGCCATAAGTTAAGAGTCGGGTGAGCCTAAAGCCTTTCTGGTCCGGATTGAAGCCGTTCAGACCTTGCCACCGGCAGGAAGGTCCTGGGGCCTCAGAAGCAGACCTAGGCTGGCGGGCTTGCTTGGTCCTCGGCAGCATCCTCGCGCGTCGAAAAGGCGCGACCAAGGCTGAAGGCCAGGACATAGAGCGGAGCATTAAGAATCAGGCCGACGACGGGGAGATAGCTCGTCATTTGCCAGGCGGGCGAGAAGAATGGCTGGCCGTAGCCATCGCAGACAAGCGAGGAGCCATATTCCCACAGCGCTCCAACGACCACCGCGGCGGCAAAAAGCTTGATGCAAGTGACAATATGCCTTGCTCGCGCCGGCTCTGGCAAAAGCCGATCCCATAGCACCAGGCACAGGATTGGAATCGCATAGATCAAGTTCTGTACCGCAAGCATCGGAATGGTGCCGTTGGCCGCGGCGAGGAACTCGGCACGTGTTTCCAGCCGCGCGCAAACCTCGCTCGAGGTCGTTGACAGCAGGAACAGGACGAACGGCCCGAGGAACCAGAAGAAGAACAGCGACGGCCAGAAAACGACTGCAAGCAGTGCCCGGGCAGCCAGTCTGCTCAACTGGCCTGATCCATGAAGCGGGGGAACCAGCCTTCGTGCGCCACGCTCAGTTCGCCGACCGGAATCGCCCGCGCCTCGCCAAGCTTCAGCGCGCTGCCGCCGGTCGAACCGATCCAGGGCGCGAAGATGCCGAGTTCGCCTTGCTGCTTGCGAATGGCGTCCCATTCATCGCTATCCGGATCGATCGACAGCGTCAGGAGATAGCGGCCCTGATCCTCGCCGAACCAGACCGGGATCGCGTCGGTGCCGACAAGTCCGGGAACCGTGGCGCCGATGCCCGACGCCATCGCCATCTCAGCCAGCGCCACGGCGATGCCACCGTCGGAAACGTCATGCGCCGCCGTGACGATGCCGGATGCAATCAGAGCGCGCACATGGTCGCCGACGCGCTTTTCATGCTCAAGATCGACCGGCGGCGGGGGACCGTCGCTGCGCCCATGGATGTCGCGCAGATAGACCGACTGGCCGAGATGCGTTCCCCAGGAAGCGGGCGCGCCGACCAGCAGGATCATCTGGCCTTGCGCCGCAAAACCGGTGCGCACCATCTTCGACCAGTCGGCGATCAGGCCGACACCGCCAATGGTCGGCGTCGGCAGGATGCCCTGGCCGTTGGTCTCATTGTAGAGCGAGACATTGCCCGAGACGATCGGGAAGCCGAGCGCGCGGCAGGCGTCGCCAATGCCTTTCACCGCGCCGACCAACTGGCCCATGATCTCAGGCCGTTCCGGGTTGCCGAAATTGAGATTGTCGGTGGCCGCCAGCGGCAGCGCGCCGGTGGCAGTCAGGTTGCGCCAGCACTCGGCCACCGCCTGCTTGCCACCCTCATAGGGGTCGGCCTCGCAATAGCGCGGCGTCACATCGGAGGAGAAGGCGAGCGCCTTGGTGGCATGGCCGTCGACGCGCACCACGCCGGCATCGCCGCCGGGAAGCTGCAGCGAATTACCCTGGATCAGGGTGTCGTACTGCTCCCACACCCAGCGGCGCGACGATAGGTCCGGTCCGCCGAGCAGCTTCAAAAGCGCCTCGGCGACATCGGCCTGCGGAACGTCACTGGCGGCAAGCGGCGCCGGTTTTTTGGGTTCGACCCAGGGGCGATCATACTCCGGTGCCTTGTCGCCGAGATCCTTGATCGGCAGGTCGGCGACCTCGTCCCCCTGGTGCAGCACGCGAAAACGCAGATCGTCGGTGGTCTTGCCGACGATGGCGAAGTCGAGGCCCCATTTGTGGAAGATCGCCTCGGCTTCCTTTTCCTTTTCGGGGCGCAGCACCATCAGCATGCGCTCCTGGCTTTCCGACAGCATCATCTCATAGGCGCTCATGCGCTCTTCGCGCACCGGCACCTTGTCGAGGTCGAGCTCGATACCGAGATCGCCCTTGGCGCCCATCTCGACCGCCGAGCAGGTGAGGCCGGCCGCACCCATGTCCTGGATGGCGATGACCGCGCCGGAGGCCATCAGTTCGAGGCAGGCTTCCAGCAGGCACTTTTCGGTGAAGGGGTCGCCGACCTGCACGGTCGGGCGCTTCTCGTCGATCTTGTCGTCGAATTCGGCCGACGCCATGGTGGCGCCGCCGACGCCGTCGCGGCCGGTCTTGGCGCCGAGATAGACGACCGGCAGGCCGACGCCCTTGGCTTCCGACAGGAAGATGGCGTCTGTCTTGGCTATGCCGGCCGCAAAGGCGTTGACCAGGATGTTGCCGTTGTAGCGGGCGTCGAAATTGACCTCGCCGCCCACCGTCGGCACGCCGAAGGCGTTGCCGTAGCCGCCGACGCCGGAAACCACGCCGGAGACCAGGTGCCTGGTCTTGGGATGGTCGGGCGCGCCGAAGCGCAGTGCATTCATCGCCGCGACCGGCCGTGCGCCCATGGTGAAGACGTCGCGCAATATGCCGCCGACGCCGGTCGCCGCACCCTGGTAGGGCTCGATGAAGGAGGGATGGTTGTGGCTCTCCATCTTGAAGACGACGCAGTCGCCGTCACCGATGTCGACCACGCCGGCATTCTCGCCTGGACCCTGGATGACCTGCGGGCCCGTGGTCGGCAAGGTGCGCAGCCATTTCTTCGAGGATTTGTACGAGCAATGCTCGTTCCACATCGCCGAGAAGATGCCGAGTTCGGTGAAGCTCGGCTCACGGCCGACGAGGTCGAGGATGCGCTGGTACTCGTCGGGCTTCAGCCCATGCGCGGCGATGAGCTCGGGGGTGATCGGCACGGAATTGGAAATGGTCATGGGCGGCGGTTTGTATCCGGAGCGTTGGGATTTGAGTCCCGTCTTATCGCAAGCCTTGCGGCCGATACACCCCATGAATCGACGAAAAACGCGCGAAAGCCGGACAAAGCCGCAGACCGATCCCGAGCAGGTATCGATCCCTCGCGACAAGACGCCTTGTGGCTCAGGAGAAGCTGTCGTAGCCGGCGCGGCCCTCATCCAGCAGACGCCTGATGACCGCGACGCCTTCGGCAATGTCCTTGCGCTGCCTCGGCTGTGAAACGCCGAAGCGGACGCCGTGGAAAACCTGCTCGGAGCGGCCGGCCTTGAATTCGTCCTCGTCGTCGATCAGCACGCCATGTTCGAGACAGGCGTTCTTGAAGGTGCCGGAAAGCCAGGGGTCGGGCAGGGTCAGCCAGACAAAGGGCACCTTTTCGTGTGACTTGAACGCGAACCCGGCCAAGGTCTCGCGCACAATCGCGATGCGGGCGCCGATTTCGGAGATACTGCGTTTGCGTATCTCGTCCGCCTGGCCGGACAGCACGAGCCTTGTATTCACCTCCGCCAGCAGGAAAGGCATGCCGCCGGTCATCATCTTGTGGGCGACGCGGATGCGATGGCGATAGGCGGGCGGGCAGGACAGCCAGCCGCCGCGCACACCCGCCGCGACCGATTTCGACAGGCCGCCGGCGACAATGGTGCGTTCGGGCGCGTATTCGGCCAGCAGCGGCGTCGGATCATCAGTCAGGTTGCCGTAGAGATCGTCCTCGATGAGAACGACATTGTATTCGCGTGCGACACGCGCGATCGCCTCGCGGCGCGCCGCCGACAACGTCACCAGCGTGGGATTCTGCGCCGTCGGCATCAGGAAGATCATTCGGGGATGCTTTTGCGCGCAGACGCGCTCGAAATCGGCCGGGTCGATGCCCTGGTCGTCCGACGCCACCAGCACGGTGCGCCGACCGATCAGGCCGGCGCTGCGGGAAATCTGCGAGTAGGTGAGGTGCTCGAAGGCGACATAATCGCCGGGCGTTGTCAGCGCTGCGATCGCCGCCATCACAGCGGCATGTGTGCCCAGCGTTGGAACGATGGCGTCGGCGTTCGGGCGAAACGAATTGCGCGACAGCCAGCGGGCGCCGGCTTCGTACCAGCGGTCCGGAAAATCCCGCGTGTAGCTTGAAATCTCATGCGGATAATCCTGCGCCGCGCGCGTCAGGACATCGGCGACTATGGCGCCCTGGCCGATGTCGGGCGCGGCCGTGCTGTCGAAATGCAGCTTGCCGCGCGGTGCATCGATGTGGCGTGTGCCTTCGCCGGTGACGTCTGGGGCCAGCGAGCTCGGCCTCGCATCATCGCCGCGCTGCCCGAGCACATAGGTTCCACGCCCGACTTCGCCGCTCACCAGCCCGCGTTCGCGCAGCAATTGGTAGGCCCGGCCGACCGTGCCGACGGTGGTGCCAATGTCGTAAGCGAGGTCGCGTTGTGGCGGCAGCTTTGCCCCCGCATCGATCACCCCCCGGTCAATGTCCGTTTCGATGGAATCCGCAAGCCGTTGATACAGCGGCCCGGAGCCGGCGGTGAGATCTGGAAGCCAATTTGTCATGGTGACAATTTTCTATATTGCACCGGATTGTGAGTCAATACATATCAGATCGGCGCCAAAAAAGGGTGCAATTTGGAAATCTGGTAGAAAGAAAATGAATACAATCGCGACAATCAGCCATTCGAGAGCCGAATCATCGGGTCAATCGACACGCCCATCGGGCCGGCGCGGCTTTGCCGGCCGTCTGGTGCATGTGGTCCGGTCGCTGGCGAAATGGATCGACTATCTGCTGGAGCGCCGGCGCAGCCGGCTGGTATTGCTTGAGATGACCGATGATCAGCTCAAGGATATCGGTGTCTCGCGCTGCGATGCCCACCGCGAGGCCATTAGGCCGTTCTGGGACTGACCATCCCAACAAGCGGGACCGGAGTCAGCTTGACTAACGGACGCTCGATGTTCTGATGCGAGCAACGCCGTGGTCGACGACGACGGCGACCACGCACAGCACCAGAAAAAGCCCGGTGATGGCCGCCGCCGAGATGGCGACGCTGGCTGCGCCATTCTTGGCGACATCGAGGAAAGGGTAGGGTACCTCGCCGGCAAACGGGGCCCGCGCCAGCGCATAGATCAGATAGGCCACGGGAAAGAGCATCCACCATGAGATGTCGCTCCATCTGGTCCTACCGTCGGCGCCTGCGACCAGCCACCACAGCACGAACAGCACCGGCGTCACATAGTGCAGCAGGACGTCGCAGAGCAGGAACAGGCCCTGTGGCTGCCAGAGCTGCGCCAGTACCGTCGCATAGACGATGAACACCAGGGCGATCGAAACGGCGATGCCCGCGCGCATCCATGATCCCGCGAAGGCAGGCAGCCAAGCATAGCCGGTGGACGACAGCAGCGAGGTGTGGACGAGCACCGCGCCGATATTGGTCAGGATGGTGAAGAAGCTGAAAAGGAAGATGATGGAACCGAGCAGGCTGCGGCCAGCTTCCATCGACGCCGGAATGCTGATGCAGAACTGCAGGACAAGTCCGGCCAGACCGATGACCAGACCCGCGATCTGCAGGAACCGGCCCATTGCCCTATGCGGCCGCCGCGCAGGAGGGATTGCCCGCCTGCCAGCGGGCGATGTCGGAGCCGATGCGCGCGCCGAGCGGGTCGTTCATCAGCGGTCCGAACACGTCGACGCGGCTGGAATTGCCTTGTGCCTGAACGACCAGCAACGGTTTGCCGCCATAGTGCTTGGCCGGCACCAGCAGGAAACGCGGCGTGCCGCTGAACGAATTCAACTCATTGGCCATCTGGTATTGCTTGAAGGCCGGATCCTTGCTGGCGATCCAGCATTTGTGGGCCGATATCGCCACCTGTTCCATGGCCAGCAACGAGGCACTTTTGCCCGAGGGGACAGGTGTGCTCTTCGGGCTCGATTGGCAGGACGCCAGGGCGAAACCTACGGCCGCAACCAAGGCGATCGTCTTGCTCCTGCTCAAGCGGCACCCATCTCAAGTTCAGACAGAAAAATCTTCAACCCGTCGGTCATCTCGCCCCACACACGCGACAATGCCGGATGCTGCGAGGCGATCTGTTCGTAGGCATCGAATTTGGGATACGCGTCGAGCAGGTCGTGGCGTCCTGTCATGGCCCGGAAATTGTTGAAGATGAACCGCGTCGGCGTCAGCCACGCATCGGCGAAACTGATGTCGTTGCCAAGCGCAAAGGGGCCTTGCGCCATGCGTTCCTCGATCGCCGCCAGCCCGTGATGCAGGCGGGCGAACTGGGCGTCGATCTCGGCATTGTTTCGCTTGGGCACGAAATGAAGCTCGAAAAGCTTCATCGTCGGGGTCAGCACGTCGAGATCGGTGATGCGGGCAAACATGCGCACCAGCGCGCGGTCCTTGGAATCGGGCGGCAGCAGCGCCGGTTCCGGAAAGCGCTCCTCGAGATATTCGGCGATGACCACCGATTCGACGATCGTTTCACCCGAACCGGTGATCAGCACCGGAATCCGGTTGAGCGGTGAGATGGCGCGAAACTCTTCCGGGATCGGAAAACCGGGCGGCGGCGCGATGATCTTGAGCGGTACATCCTTGATGTAGGCCAGCGCCCGCACGATCGACGAGTAGGGCGACAACGGCCGCGAATAGAGTTTCATGACCGTCTCTCTCCCTCATGAAGCGGACTTACCCAACAAGATGGGCTGGAATGTCCGGCTGTTTTCAGGCTGTTCGCCTTGATGATGTCAGGCAGCAATGCCAAGCGCGCCCTCGAACAACGCCCGGCCGTCGGTGCCGCCGTGGGCTGCTTCGATCAGGTTTTCCGGGTGCGGCATCAAGCCGAGCACATTGCCGCGTTCGTTGATGATGCCGGCAATGTCGTTGATCGAGCCGTTGGGATTGGTGCCGTCTGCATAGCGGAACACCACCTGGCCTTCGCCTTCGAGGCGGGCAAGTGTGTCGGCGTCGGCAAAATAGTTGCCATCATGATGTGCCACCGGCGTGCGGATGATCTGGCCCGGCTGGTATCGGCGGGTGAACATGGTGTTGGCGTTGGTGATCTGCAGCTTGACCTGCCGGCAGACGAATTTGAGCGAGGTGTTGCGCATCAGCGCCCCCGGCAGCAGCCCGGCCTCGACCAGGATCTGGAAGCCGTTGCAGACGCCGATGACCATCACGCCCCTGGCCGCCTGTTCGGCAACCGCCCGCATGACCGGCATGCGCGCGGCGATGGCGCCGCAGCGCAGATAGTCGCCGAAGGAAAAACCGCCGGGAATGGCGATCAGGTCGACATCCGGGATTTCGGTGTCGGTCTGCCAGACGGTGACCGGCGGCTTTCCCGAAATCTTGGTCAGCGCCGCGATCATGTCGCGGTCGCGGTTGAGGCCAGGCAGAAGGACGACGGCGGATTTCATGGCAATTCCCGTTCGAGCATCTGAACCAGATACCGGGGTGAAACGTGGTTGGTCAACCAGACGCCGTTGTCGGAGAGAAAGAATAACGCCCCGTCCTTCGTCATGGTTGCCGAGTCGACCTGCAGGATAACACTTTTTCCATTGCGACGCCGTGCGACGATCAGAGCCGTTTCGACGTCCTTTGACAAGTGAACATGCTGACGCGACTGGCTGGTCAGGCCTTCGCGGAGAATGCTGGGAAGAAACTCTTCCTTGGTGCCGTGGTAGAGCATATCAGGCGGCACCGATGGCAACAGGCCGAGATCGATATCGACGCTGTGGCCCTGCACGGCGCGGATGCGATTGCCGTCGGTGGCAAAGCGTTTTTTCGGGTTCTCTTCGACGATGCGTGCAACATCGGCGACCGATGCGCCGAACTTCGACTGGATGACCGCGCAGAGGGCGCCAAAATCGGCCCAGCCGTTTTCGTCGAGCGACAGTCCCGCCTCCTGCGGCGCGTGCCGCAGGACCAGGCTCATGAATTTTGAAATCTGTGTGTCGTTCGGCATGGCGGCATTGCGGTTTCAGCCCCAATTGCCGAACTGGTGTCACGTCGGCTCATAAGGCTTTTGTGCTTCGGCAAGTTCGCGCAGGTCGAGACGTCTGTCGATGCGTTCAAGACGCTCGTCTTGTCGGGCTAGAATGCCGTAGACATTGTGGATATCGCTTTGCGTTGCCACCATGTGGCCCCGCATCACATTCAATTCCCGTTTCGTCTCGGAAACATCCTGACGAAGCTCACCGATTTCGTGATGCACGCGGTTCAGAAGCTCGAACATCAATTCATTCGTGACTTCCGACATAGTGCCTCCGACACAACCTCAGGTAAGTGTCACACTATAATTCTCAATCACCGTATTCGCCAGCAGCTTGTCGCACATGGCCTTCAGATCAGCCTCGGCCTTGGCCTTGTCGGTCTCGGAAAGCTCGACGTCGAACACCTTGCCCTGCCGCACCGCGCCGACGCCGCCGAAACCCAGTCCGGACAGCGCGTGTTCGATTGCCTTGCCTTGCGGGTCGAGCACGCCGTTCTTGAGGGTGACGGTAATGCGGGCCTTGATCACGCTGGACATGCTCCTGTTCTCAATATCGGGACGCAAGCCGCTATCAGTGCGGCTTGCCTTTGGCGCCATCGGTCGAGGCGACAAGCACCGGGCCGGTGGGGCGCGGCGGCTCGTTCTCGTTCATGATGCCGAGGCGGCGGGCAACTTCCTGATAGGCTTCGACGAGGCCGCCCATGTCGCGGCGGAAACGGTCCTTGTCGAGCTTGTCATGCGTCGCCACGTCCCACAGACGGCAGGAATCCGGCGAAATCTCGTCGGCGACGACGATGCGCATCATGTCGCCTTCGAACAGGCGGCCGCACTCGATCTTGAAATCGACGAGCTGAATGCCGACGCCCATGAACAGGCCGGAGAGGAAGTCGTTGACGCGAATGGCGAGTGCCATGACGTCGTCGATTTCCTGCGGGCTCGCCCAGCCGAACGCCGTGATGTGCTCTTCCGACACCATCGGATCGTCGAGCGCGTCGGCCTTGTAATAGAATTCGATGATCGAGCGCGGCAAGACGGTGCCTTCCTCGATGCCGAGGCGCTTGGACAGCGAACCGGCGGCGACATTGCGCACCACCACTTCGAGCGGAATGATCTCGACTTCCTTGATCAGCTGCTCGCGCATGTTGAGCCGGCGGATGAAGTGGGTCGGGATGCCCATCCGGTTGAGATGGTTGAAGATGTGCTCGGAAATGCGGTTGTTGAGCACACCCTTGCCGTCGACGACTTCATGTTTCTTCTTGTTGAACGCGGTTGCGTCGTCCTTGAAGAACTGGATGAGCGTACCCGGCTCGGGTCCCTCATAGAGGATCTTGGCCTTGCCTTCATAAATGCGGCGGCGATTTTTCATCTGATTTTTTCTCTGGGGTTCCAGACAGGCGGCAATCGACCATTTCCTGTCCGTCTGCCTGAAATAGTGCGGCTACTGTAGGGTTCAATGCCGGGTCTATCCCAATCACATCGTTTGCTCAATCGGCAAATCCTTCCAATCAACCGCTTTCGGGACTGAAATGCCGCAGCGCAGCATGCAACGAAGCGTATTGACCGGCTCGCGACCTTTTGGTTTGTGCTTCCCCAACACATATACGTCATCACCAGCGAATCGATTTTCATCGGAGGGATGCCATGAGCAGCATGAAGGATCGCGAAGAGGGCTTTGAACGCAAATTCGCATTCGACGAGGAACTTCGGTTCAAGGCCTCGGCTCGCCGCAACAAGGCGCTCGGCCTGTGGGCCGCCGCAAAGCTTGGAAAGTCGGGCGCCGATGCCGACGCCTATGCCAACCAAGTGGTCGTCTCCGACATCGAGGAAGCCGGCGATCACGACGTGTTCCGCAAGATCCGCAAGGATTTCGACGACGCCGGTGTCGACCAGTCGGACCATCAGATCCGCCGCACCATGGACGAGTTGATGGCGCAGGCGATCGAGCAGATCAAGAACACCTGATCCGACCACACTCTGGACCAATCGACCGCCCGACCTATCCGGGCGGTTTTTCTTTGCCTTGCAGCGGTTTCCGGCTGAAACTGCGATCCTTAACGAGGAAAGTGTAGATGTCCCTGAAGTCCCGCCTTGCCGCCGATGAAACGCTGTTCACCGCATGGTCCGGCGTGCCGGATGCCCTGACCGTCGAGATCGTCGCCAAGCAGGGCTTCGATGCGGTCACCCTCGACATGCAGCATGGCGGCCATCATGAGGACAGCGTGCTGCGCGGTCTGGTGCCGGTGCTCGCTGCAAACAAGCCGGCGCTGGTGCGCATTCCGGTCGGCCGCTTCGACATGGCAAGCCGTGCGCTCGACTTCGGCGCCGAGGCAGTCATTGCGCCGATGGTGAACTCGGTGGCCGATGCAAAACTGTTCGCCGCCGCCATGAAATACCCGCCGCTTGGTGAGCGCTCGTGGGGCCCGACCTATGCCTTTCCGCGCCACGGCAAGGGCGACCAGGCTGAATGGCTGCGCGACACAAATCAGCGCACCATGGCCTTCGCCATGGTCGAGACGCGTGCTGCTCTCGATGCGCTCGACGGCATCCTCGACACGCCGGGCATCGACGGCATCTTCCTCGGCCCGTCGGATTTCTCGATCGCCTGGAGCAACGGCGCGACCATCAATTCGACGCTGGAAAGCATGATGGAAACGGTGGCGTCGGTCGCCGAGCGCACCCGCAAGGCGGGAAAACATGCGGCGATCTATGTTGTCGAGCCGGCAATTGCCGGTCGCGTCGTCTCGATGGGCTACCGGCTGCTGGCCATGGGCTCGGAGCACGCGCTGATCGGGCTCGGCGCAAAAACCCTGTTGAAGAGCGTCAGGGATTCGATCGACGCCTGAGAGAGCTCAGGGTTTCAGATCGGTCAGGAACTTGGCGAAGGTCATCGAGCCCTCGGGCCACGGACCAAAGCCCGAATCCGCGTTGAGGTGACCGGTCTCGCCGGCGTCGATGAAAAGCGAGCCCCAGGCCCCGGCAATGTCCTCGGCGACATCGAAGGCGCAGAACGGGTCGTTGCGGCTGGCGATCACGATCGAAGGAAAGGGCAGCGGCTCGCGCGGATAAGGACCGAAGGTCATCAGGTGCCGGGGCTTGATCCCGGGGTTGGCGACGTCGGGCGGCGCCACGAAGAAGGCGCCGGCGACCGGCCTCTGGAACTGCGGCATGGCCTGCACTGCCGCGGCCACACCCAGCGAGTGCGCGACGATGACGACCGGCCGCTCGGCCTCGTTGACCGCCTTGGCCACGCTCGCCGTCCAGTCCTCGCGCACCGGTTTGGACCATTCCGCCTGCTCGACGCGGCGCGCCGTCGACAGCTTCGACTGCCAGCGGCTCTGCCAATGGTCCGGGCCGGAATTGGTGTAACCCGGCACGATGAGAATATCTGCTTCCTTGACCTTCATGGCGCTGAAATAGCGAGCGGCGTCGCTTCGTGCAACGGCCATGAATCGCGCTCTTGGTCACAAATAGTGAACACGATGTTCGCTTCTTCAAGTCTTGTGTGAACGATGCCGATGGACGATTTGTCGTGAGGAGAGAAACAGCCGTGTGCGGGCTCCCATGCGCGGCGTACAATGACTGGCGGCGCGGGGCTCCTTGTCTTGGAAGTTTCACCGCAGGCCGGCCGAACGGAGAATTTGATGAGCGAATTGCCTTTTGCCGCCACGACACCCGTCAGCGTTGCCCGCGTCGGGCTGAAGGCGCGCGACGCCGAAAATCTTGCCGCCTATTATCGCAGCGTCGTCGGACTGCAGGAACTGAGCCGCGCCGATGGCGCGATCACGCTCGGGGCCGGCAACCGTCCGTTGCTGGTCATCGAGGCGGACGCGGCGGCAAAGCCGGATGATCCGCAAAGTGCGGGCCTGTTCCACACCGCTTTCCTGCTGCCCAGCCGCGCCGATCTCGGGCGCTGGATCAACCACGCCATTGCCGACAAGATCGCCATCGAGGGGGCTTCCGACCATCTGGTCAGCGAAGCGCTTTACCTGACCGATCCGGAAGGCAACGGCATCGAGATCTACGCCGACCGCCGTCCGCACGACTGGAAGTGGAATGGCGACAAGATTGCCATGGCGACCGAGCGGCTGAACATTCCGTCTATCGTCGCCGAGGTGCCGGCGGGTGACGCCGGTTGGCAGGGCGCGCCGGAAAACAGCATTGTCGGCCATGTCCATCTGCGCGTTGGCAGGCCGGAGGACGCCGAAGCCTGGTGGAATCAGGAATTCGGCTTTGACACGGTGGCGAAATATGGCGGCCAGGCGGTGTTCCTGTCGTCGGGCGGCTATCACCACCACATCGGCGCCAATGCTTGGCGCAGCCCCGGCGCCAGCCGCCGCGATCCGAGCCGGGCGGGTCTGGCCTGGGTCGAGATGCGTTCGGACAATGCAACCAGCCCGGTAACCCGCGAAGACCCGTGGGGGACTGTGATCAACACCGTTCCCGGCAAGGCCTGATTGCCATTTGGAGAGCGTCTTCTCCCCGTATAGTGACGGGGAGAAGACAAAGCTCGCCTCAGGCTTCGCCGAACACCCGCTTGAAGATCGTATCGACATGCTTGGTGTGATAGCCGAGGTCGAATTTCTCGCGGATCTCGGCTTCGGGCAAAGCGGCGGTCACTTCCCTGTCGGCCAATAGTTCTTCAAGAAAATCAGCGCCTTGCTCCCACACCTTCATGGCATTGCGCTGCACCAGCCGGTAGGAGTCCTCTCGCGACAGGCCGGCCTGCGTTAGCGCCAGCATGACGCGCTGCGAATGCACGAGGCCGCGGAACTTGTTCATGTTCTTCAGCATGTTGTCGGGATAGACGAGCAGCTTGTCGACGACGCTGGTCAGCCGTGACAGCGCGAAATCGAGCGTCACCGTGGCGTCCGGGCCGATCATGCGTTCGACAGAGGAGTGCGAAATGTCGCGCTCGTGCCAGAGCGCCACATTCTCCATCGCTGGCAGCGCCATGGACCGCACCATGCGGGCCAGGCCGGTCAGGTTTTCGGTCAGGACCGGATTGCGCTTGTGCGGCATCGCCGACGAGCCCTTTTGACCCGGCGAGAAATACTCTTCCGCTTCCAGCACTTCGGTGCGCTGCAAATGCCGGATCTCGATCGACAGCCGCTCGATCGACGAGGCGATGACGCCGAGCGTGGCGAAGAACATGGCGTGACGGTCGCGCGGGATCACCTGCGTCGACACCGGCTCGGGCTTCAGCCCGAGCTTTGCCGCCACATGTTCCTCTACATAGGGGTCGATGTTGGCGAAGGTTCCGACCGCGCCCGAAATGGCGCAGGTGGCGATGTCTTCCCGCGCATGCACCAGCCGCTCGCGGCAGCGCGAGAACTCGGCATAGGCCTGCGCCAGCTTGATGCCGAAGGTCGTCGGCTCGGCATGGATGCCATGGCTGCGGCCGATCGTGACGGTGTCCTTGTGCTCAAAGGCACGGCGCTTGAGTGCCGCAAGCAGGCCGTCAATGTCGGCCAGAAGGATGTCGCTGGCCCGGGCAAGCTGGACGGCAAAGCAGGTGTCGAGAACGTCCGAAGAGGTCATGCCCTGATGGATGAAGCGGGCGTCGGGTCCGACGAATTCAGCAAGATGGGTGAGGAAGGCGATGACGTCATGCTTGGTGACGCGCTCGATCTCGTCGATCGCTTCCACGTGGAATTTTGCCGCGCCGCCCTTTTCCCAGATGGTTTTAGCCGCTTCCTTGGGGATGACACCGAGTTCGGCCAGCGCATCGCACGCGTAAGCTTCGATCTCGAACCAGATGCGGAACCGGGTTTCGGGCGACCAGATGGCGACCATTTCCGGCCGGGAATAACGAGGGATCATCGGTCAGTCCTGATTTGTCGAGGAGTTTGCCCGCGTCCTAACAGAGGCGGGCAAAATGCTCAACGCCGCTGCCGCGCAAACCAGACGCTCGCGGCAAGCAAGGCGGCGAAACCGAGCGGAAAATAGTGCCGGATGCCCAGCACCACGAACTGGTAGAGCGCAATCAACACCGTGAAGACGAACTGGATGGCCCAGTTGCGGGTGAAAGCCGGTGCATGCCACTCGGCATAATAGGAGCGGTATTGCAAGGCATACAGCCCACCGGTCAGGCCGATGGTTGCGCCGAGCAGGCACACAAACGCGGCTGCGAACGCAACCTCCCAGCGCCTTCCGAGCGAGACCAGCCGCGCCGCGAACAGGCCAAGCGGAAAGGCAAGTGCTCCGCCGCAGGCATAGAGCAGCGAGACGGTGCCGATCTTTTCAGGCGTCTCCCAGCCATCCAACAGCAGGGTGACGAGCGCGCTGGCGCCCATCGCCACGGCCCACAACAAGGCGCCGAAAAGCGCTGTTCGCGACGCCGGTATAGCGCGGCGAAGCCGGCTCAGGGCACGATTGCGCACAGCGGGTTGAACAAGCGATGTCACAGGCGGCCGGTCACTGCGATCCAGCGAAAATTCGGCCCCTCGAAGCCGTATTGGCGCACGCTGATCAGCACCGCATAGCCGCTGAGACTGTCCATTGAAAACGTCTGCACCGCGCCGATCCGGTAGCCGTTCGGGCAACCCCGGCTCTTGGGGATCGACTTGTCCTCGTGCAACAGCTTGGTCGTGCCACCATCCTGCGCCTCGATGCGCAGCAACCGGAAGCCGTTGATCTCGCCCTGGCTCTCGCAGCCTTCGGTGTTGTTCAAGCCGACCTCGTCGAGCCGGAATTCAAGCGGCTGGTCGACGGGCGAAAAGATCGGCCGTGGGTTGACCGCCATCCGGTGCGGATCGGCCGAAAGCTCGGTCACCGGGTTGAAGCCTGCGGTGATGCCCCTGTTCGCCGTCAACTCAGCCTGTTTGACGATCGCTTCGCCTTTCTGCCGGGCCTCGAGGCGGGCTGCTTCGAGCGTGGCATTCTCATCGTCGATCCGGACCCTGATCGGCGTTCCCTTGAGAAAGCTGTCGTCGTTCGTGTCGATATAATAACGATTGGCATAAGGGAATCCCGAGCCGTCCTGGACGCCATATTCCTCGAAGGCGAAGACGCCGCCGTCCTTGGTGAAGCCGAGGATTTCAAGCTCGGCGACATCGCCGGCATGGGCGGCGTTCGACGTCGCAAATTGTGCAAGCATGGCAACGACAAACAGGAAGAGCAGTCGCATCGGTTTTCACTCCGGCAGCCGTGATCGTTTCAATCCCCCCAAGCGCGTCGCAGTTGAACGGATTCAGGCGACGCGCTTTAGATCTTTCTTTCTATGCATGTCGTTCTCCCAAAACCGGGACCACTTTTGCGCGACATGCATTAGCACGACGGAATCAAAACGTCGTGCAGTCCGAGGGCCGATGCATCCAATCGGCCGGTCATTTGTTATTGTCGGCAATCCAATGGAGAACCACCATGACCGACACCAGCAAAATTCGTGAGCATATGGAAGTCATCGGCGCCGATGGCGTGCATGTCGGCACCGTCGACAAGGTCGACGGGAAGCGGATCAAGCTGACCAAGGCCGACAGCGGCGAGGGCGCTCACAAGGGCCATCACCACTACATTTCCCTGGCTCTGGTTGCCGAGGTCGATGGCAAGAAGGTGTGGCTGTCGGCGAATTCCGATGTCGCGGTGACCTTCGAGGAAGAAAAGTCCGATCCCGTCTGATCGGCTGCTTCACCCCGAGCGCGACGACCAGACCGGAAACAGGTCGTCATCGGCAGGCGTCGACGCAAACACACCGCGGCTGATGGCGCGCGCCATCGTGGCGCCGGCCGCGGCATAGAGGTCGATCGCCGCATCGGCCGCAAGCTCGACACCACTGGTACCCGTCGCCAGCGCAAACACCAGGTCGCCGTCGGCCGGGGTGTGCGTCGGCCAGATGGCGCGCACGAACCCGTCATGCGCTGCTATCGCCAGTCGTTTTGCGGCGGCCTTGGTGAGAACCGCGTCCGTGGCAATAACGGCGATGGTGGTGTTGCCACCGGTCTCCATCTGTCCGTCGACATGCTTGTCGCGGTATTTCAACAGGATCCGTTTCGCGTCGTCCGGCATCGGTGAGGGGTAGCCAAGTCCGCCAAATTCGTCGCCGATTTCGAAGGGTGCCGCCCAGAAATGGTGGGTTCGGCCGACGGTCACCGAGCCGGTCGGGTTGACGGCGGCGAGCGCACCGACGGTGATGCCATTGTCGAGCAGCGTCGAGGCCGAGCCGAGGCCGCCCTTCAAACCGGAGGTGAGTGCACCGGTGCCGGCGCCGATCGTGCCGAGCTGGAAATCGGTAGTGGCGGCTTGCGCTGCTTCATAGCCGAGGTCGCGGTAGGGTGGATAACGGCCCCAGTCCTTGTCGCCGCCATTGCGCAGGTCGAACAGGATCGCCGCCGGCACGATCGGCACGCGAAAGCCACCGACTTCAAGCCCGATGCCGCGCTCGCGCAGGGCCGCCTGCACGCCGGATGCCGCATCGAGACCGAAAGCCGAACCGCCTGAAAGCACCACCGCGTGGACCGCCTCGACCGAATTGTGTGGTTCGAGCAGGTCGGTCTCGCGGGTGCCCGGTGCACCGCCCAGGATCTGCACGCCGGCAATCGCCGGCTCGTCGCAAAGGATGGTGGTGACTCCGGACTTCAGCCTGGCGTCGGAAGCGTTGCCGACCCGCAGGCCAGCAACATCGGTGATCAGATTGCGCGGGCCGGTGCGAAACATCAGTTGCTTTCCAAAGGCGCAAAACGTGTGCCGTCGAAGCGGAAGACGCGGTAAGGGCTCTGGCTGAGGTCGCCTTTCGCGTCGAAGCGGACCGGGCCGATCGCGGTGGTGAAATCATGCCCGGTCAGCGCGTCGGCCAGCGGCTTGCCTGAAGTTTCGGGCAGGCCTGATGCTGCCTTGGCGATCTCGACCGCCGCGTAGGCCGGCAGTGTGTAGCCGTCGGGCACGATCCTGCGTGCGGAGAAGCTTTCCAGCACTTTTGGATCGGCGACATCGGCCCAATCAGGCGGTGCGATCATCAGCGTGCCCGTCGCATAGGGCACATCGCCGGGCGGTGTGCGCAGATTTTCGCCTCCGGCGAACACGATACCGGCAGAGAGTTGCGCCGCGTCACGGCCCATGATGGCGACATCGTCGCCGTCGCCACCCGCAAAGACATGCGTCGCGCCGGCCTTCTTCAGCCGGCCGACCAGGCCGATCTGGTTGTCGAGCTGCGGCCGGAACGTATCGACGAAAACCGGCTTCAGCGCCGCCTGTTCGGCCGCCGCCCGAAACGTCTCGGCCATTTCGCGGCCATAGATGGTCCCGTCATCGATGATGGCGAACAGTTCGTCCTGCCACAGGCGGGTGAGGTTGGCGGCGACCGCATCGCGCTCGTCGTCGCCGCGTGGCCCGAGACGATAGACTGGCCAACCGGTCTTGGCGCGCCGGTCGGTCAGGCTTTCGGTTCGTACGCCAACGGTGATGACCGGAATGTTGGCGTCTTTCAGGATCGGCATCGCCGCCTCGATCGCGTCGGTGCAGAGAAAACCGACCACCACAGTGACCTTGGCCGCCACGAATTCCCTGGCCGCGGCGGCTCCGCCATCGGCGGTACAGGCGTCATCGATAGTCTTGAGTTCGACGCCGTTCGCTTCGGCTGCGAGACCGGTGCCGGCGTCGATCTGCTTGCCGAGGATGGCAGATGGTCCGGACAAGGGCGCAGCCACGCCCACCAGAAGCGTCTGGGCGCTGGCGACGCCGGCCATGAACAGCCAGGCCAGTGCGGCAGATATCGTTACCCCGGGGCGCATTCTGGTGATGAATTCCTCCCAACTGGCGACATCTCGCAGCCGCCAATTCCCGCCAAGACCTAAAGGCTGGCCGAGCTTGGTGCAACACGCGAATTTCACGATATGGGCCAAGCACTTCGCTTGTGGCATGTCGTATGTCGCCATATATAGCGGTAGGTTTCTGGCTGTGGACAATTTCCGGTGCTGAAGAAGAATGACATTGGGCCGCAGGCCTATCGCGACGCGATGAGCCATTTTGCCGGCCACGTCCATGTGGTCACCACCGATGGGCCGGCTGGCAAGCGCGGCGCGACGGTGATCGCGGCCTGTTCGGTGTCGGACACGCCGCCGACGATTCTCGTCTGCCTCAACCGTGAAAACCCCAAGAATGAGCCGTTCGTGAAAAACGGCAGATTTGCCCTGAACACGCTGGCTTCGCATCAGGAGCCGCTCTCGATCGGCTTTTCCGGCATCACCGGCCTGCCGGTCGAGGAACGCTTCGCGCTGGGCGAATGGGACGTGATTTCGACCGGCGCGCCGACGCTGAAGGGCGCGCTCGCGGTGTTCGACTGCGAGCTGATCGACAGCAAGGATCTGGCCACGCATCGTGTGCTTTTTGGCAAGGTGACAGGTCTGCGCATGGGCGATAATTTGCGGCCGCTGATCTATCACGCCCGCGGCTACCATGTCCTGGACAGCGGGGCGGCGGCGTTCACGGAGAAAGAATGAACGAGCTGAAACCGCGTGCCGCGCCGCGGACGATCGACGAGACGCTCGATCTCCTGACCGGTGCGGACTATGTGGCGGACCGGTCATTGGCAACCGTGCTGTTCCTGTCGCTGCGCATGAAACGGCCGCTGTTCCTCGAGGGCGAGGCCGGTGTCGGCAAGACCGAGATCGCCAAGGTGCTGGCGCAAGCACTTGGCCGCCGGTTGATCCGCTTGCAGTGCTATGAAGGCCTCGATGTCTCGTCTGCCGTCTACGAATGGAACTACGCCGCGCAGATGATCGAGATCCGCATGGAGGAGGCGGCCGGCAAGGTCGACCGCTCCGACATGGAGCGTAACGTCTTCTCCGAGAAATACCTGATCCGTCGCCCTGTGCTCGATGCGCTGACCGGCAAGACGGGCGCCGCGCCGGTCTTCCTGATCGATGAACTCGATCGCACCGACGAGGCCTTCGAGGCTTTCCTGCTCGAAATCCTGTCCGATTTCCAGGTGACAGTGCCTGAACTCGGCACGATCAAGGCGGAAGAACCGCCGATCGTCATCATCACCACCAACCGCACCCGCGAGATCCACGACGCGCTGAAGCGGCGCTGTCTCTATCACTGGGTCGACTATCCCAATGCCGAGCGCGAACTGGAGATCGTGCGCCGAAAGGTGCCGCAGGCCAACCAGCGGCTTTCGGCCGAGGTGGTCTCCTTCATCCAGAAGCTGCGCCAGATCGAGCTGTTCAAGGTGCCGGGCGTCGCCGAAACCATCGACTGGGCCGGCGCGCTGACGGAGCTCGACAAGGTGGCGCTTGATCCGGAAACCGTATCGGACACCATCGGCGTGCTGTTGAAATACCAGGACGACATTGCCCGTATCGAACAGGGCGAAGGCCGGCGCATCCTCAACGAGGTGAAGGCTGAGCTTTCGGCGGCGGAGTAGGCGATGCCGCGCCCCGAGCCGAAAGAGGCGACAGCGGACGGTCGGATTGCCGACAATATCGTCTATTTCGCCCGCACTTTGCGCAAGGCCGGCATGCGGGTCGGACCGGCGTCGGTCAAGGATGCCATCGAGGCAGTGCTCGTCGCCGGCATCGGTTCGCGCGATGATTTCTACTGGACGCTGCATGCTGTGCTGGTGTCACGCCACGAGGACCACGCCATCTTCGACGAAGCTTTCCGGCTGTTCTGGAAGTCGCGCGAACTGATTGAAAAGATGCTGGCGATGTTCTCGCCGGTGGCACCCGACACCAGGGAAAAACAGAAGCCACGCGCCGCCGAAAACCGCGTCAGCCAGGCGATGTTCGAGGGCCACCAGAAGAGCCAGCCGACGCAGGAAATCCCGGAAATCGAGGTCGATGCCCGCTTTACTTTTTCCGGCAACGAGGTGCTGCGCGGCAAGGACTTTGCCCAGATGAACGCAGCCGAGATGGCGGATGCCAGGAAGGCGATCGCCCAGTTGCGGTTGCCTTTCGACATGGTGCGGACCCGGCGCTTCAAGGCCGATGCGCATGGCCGCCGCATTGATCCGCGCGCCATGATGCGTTCGGCCGCCCGCACCGGCGGCGAACTGATCCTGCCGAAATTCCGCTCACGGCGCGAAGTTCACCCGCCGCTGGTGGTGCTGGCCGACATTTCCGGCTCGATGAGCCAGTACACGCGCATCTTCCTGCACTTCCTGCATGCGCTGACCGAAAAGCGCCGCCGTGTCCACACTTTCGTTTTCGGCACCCGGCTGACCAATCTGACCCGGCAGATGCGCCACCGCGATCCGGATGCCGCACTGGCCGACTGCTCGGCGGCGGTCAAGGACTGGTCGGGCGGCACGCGCATTGGCGATACGCTGGCCGAGTTCAACCGGCTGTGGTCGCGCCGCGTTCTGGGGCAGGGGGCGGTGGTGCTTTTGATCACCGACGGGCTGGAGCGCGACGATGTCGTCGGCCTCTCGGAGGAGATGGAGCGCCTGCACAAATCCTGCCGGCGGCTGATCTGGCTGAACCCGTTGCTGCGCTTCGACGGTTTCCAGGCGCGCGCCCGCGGCGTCAAGGCGATGCTGCCGCATGTCGACGAATTCCGCTCGGTGCACAATCTCGATGCGCTCGCCGACCTCTGTGCCTCGCTGGACAAGAAATCGGCCGCTTCGGTCGATCCGCGCCGCTGGCTGGAAGCTGGTGTCAGGCACGCCGCATAGCCATATGTCTATCCATCGGAAAACAGACTCCCAGAAAAAATTGAAATCACCGCGCAGGAGGCCCGATCAATGACGCTCCAAAGCATCAACCCCAAGGATCTGCCAGTTCCGCAGACGTACAGCCAGGTCGTCGTTGCGACAGGGAGCAAGTTGGTGTTCATCTCGGGCCAGGAGCCCGAAGACCTACATGGTAAGCTTGTTGGCCGTGGTGATCTTGCGACTCAGGCGCGCCAGGTGTTTGCCAATCTCGGCCGAGCACTTGCCGCCGCCGGTGCGGCGCCTACGCAGGTCACCAGGATCACGATCTATGTCGTCAACTACAATCGCGATGAATGCCTGCCGATCATCGAAAAGGCGCGGATAGGGTTGTTCGGAGATCACAAACCAGCTGACGTGGTGCTTGGCGTGGCGAGCCTGTCCCCCGACTACCTCATCGAAGTTGACGCATTCGCGGTGATTGATTGACCATGCGTTTGCCACGCGCCAAGTGGATCACGACGAACCCGCTTGCGCGAACTGGCGGTGCCCAGATCATAAACAGACTCCAAGAGAAGCGATCATGGAAAACAGCATTTATCTCGACGAGGCCCGCGATCCGCTGATCATCGCGGAAGCCTGGATGAAGGACGGCAAGGATGTCGCCATCGCCACGGTGGTCGAGACCTGGGGATCGGCGCCTCGTCCCGTGGGCAGCCATCTGGTCATCGACGCCGACGGCAATTTCCACGGCTCGGTCTCTGGCGGCTGCGTCGAAGGCGCGGTGGTTACCGAAGCGATCGATGTGATCGACACAGGCAAGGCCAGGATGCTCGAGTTCGGCGTTGCCGACGAAACCGCCTGGCAGGTCGGCCTGTCCTGCGGCGGCCGCATCAAAGTCTATGTTGAAAGATTGGGCTGACCTTTATGGACCCGTATGCGCTCAAGATGTTGAACGCCGAACGCCGCGCCCGCCGCGCGGCGATCCTCGTCACCGATCTCGGTGACGGCCGCGACCGTATCGTGCGCGAAGGCGACCAGGTTGCAGGCGATCTCGGCGTTGCTGTCGCCAGGGCGTTTCGATCAGGCAATTCCGGTTCGGTCGAGGCCGAAGGACGGACCTTCTTTCTCAACGCGCATCTGCCGCAGCCGCGGCTGGTTGTCGTCGGCGCTGTGCACATCAGCCAGGCACTGGCTCCGATGGCCAGGATCGCAGGCTATCCCCTGGAGATCATCGATCCCCGCACCGCCTTTGCCACATCAGACCGCTTTCCCGACGTCACCCTGCACGCCGAATGGCCGGAGGACGTGCTGAAGCGCGAGCCGCTCGACAGCTACACGGCGCTTGCCGCTGTCACCCATGATCCGAAGATCGACGATTTTGCGCTGAAGGCAGCGCTCGACGCCAACTGCTTCTATGTCGGCGCGCTTGGCAGCCGCAAAACCCACGCCAAGCGTGTCGAACGCTTGCTGGCGCTTGGCGCGAGCGCCGACGAGATCGCCCGCATTCACGCGCCGATCGGGCTCGACATCGGTGCCGCCAGCCCAGCCGAGATCGCGGTCGCGGTGCTGGCGCAGGTCGTCCATGCCTTCCGCTCGCGCGGTCTGGAAGTGAAAGGCGCGGCAGCGTGAAATTCGGCCCGATTCCGATCGAAGCGGCCGAAGGTGCGGTGCTGGCGCATGCCACCACGGCCGGCGAACGGCGCTTTCGCAAGGCGCACAGGCTGAACGCCGAAGACGTGGCCTTGCTGCGCGGCGCCGGCATTTCCCAGGTCGTTGCGGCCGTGCTGGCCGCCGACGATCTCAGTGAGGACGCCGCCGCGCAGGAAATAGCCGAGAGCATGGCCTTTCGCGGCATCGACGCCCGGCCGGCCGCGACCGGGCGGGTCAATCTCCACGCCGGGTCAGCCGGAATCTTCACCGTCAACGCCGCTGTCATCGACGCCATCAACGCCGTCGATCCCGCCATCACCATCGCCACGTTGGCGCAGCATGCGCCGGTCGAGAAAGGCCAGATGGTCGCGACGGTGAAGATCATTCCCTTCGCGGTCAGCTCTGCCCTGGTCGATGCGGTCACGAAAATCTGCGCCGGCGGGGAAATCTTTGCCGTCAACGCCTATCAGCCCGTCCATGTCGGCGTCATCCAGACCGTCCTGCCGGGCATCAAGCCGAGCGTGCTCGACAAGACGCTGCGCGTCACCGAAGCGCGGCTGGCGCGCACCGGCGGCAGGCTGACGGCGGAGCGTCGCACCCCGCACGAGATCGCTCCGGTGGCGGAGGCCGCGGCCTTGCTGGCGCGCGACAACGACATGGTGGTGATCTTCGGCGCCTCGGCGATGAGCGATTTCGCCGATGTCATTCCGGCGGCGATCGAGAGGGCGGGTGGTACTGTTATCCGCGCGGGCATGCCGGTCGACCCCGGCAATCTGCTGGTGCTCGGCACGCTCGGCGGCAAACGTGTCATCGGTGCACCCGGCTGCGCCCGCAGCCCCAAGGAAAATGGCTTCGACTGGGTGCTGGACCGGTTGATCGCCGGCCTTGACGTGACCGCCAAGGATATCGCCGGCATGGGCGTCGGCGGGCTGTTGATGGAAATCCCGACCCGACCGCAGCCGCGTGAACCGCTGCCGCCCAAAAACAAGCTCAAGGTTGGCATCGTGCTTCTGGCGGCGGGCCGGTCGAGCCGCATGGGCGGGCCGAACAAGCTCTTGGCGCTGTTCGACGGCAAGCCGCTGGTGCGCCGCACCGCCGAGCGAGCGCTCGGCTCGAAGGCTTCGGGCACAATTGTCGTCACCGGCCACCAGCGCGAGCGGGTGCAGGCGGCGTTGGCGGGGCTGGATGTCGCTTTCGCCGACAATCCCGATTTCGCCGACGGCCTGTCCACCTCGCTGAAGGCCGGCATTGCCTATCTGCCCGAAGACTCCGCCGGCGTGATGATCGTTCTCGGCGACATGCCGGGCGTCTCGTCTGATGACCTCGACAGGTTGATCGATGCATTCCGCAAGGCCGGCGGCAATTCGGTGGTGCGCGCCTCGCATGATGGCAAGCGCGGCAACCCGGTGCTTTTGCCGCGCTCGCTGTTTCCGGCGATCGCCCATCTGGAAGGCGACACCGGTGCACGCCATCTGGTCGAGGCCGAAGGGCTCGATGTCATCGATGTAGAGATCGGCGCAGCGGCGTCCGTCGATGTCGACACCCGCGAAGCGCTGGAAGGCGCCGGCGGCGTATTGCAGGATTGACAAACCGAAGCTGAAAAACGCATGCCTGCTGGCATGTCTTTCCGCTTCCGATTTTTCTGTGTCTTTGTAACCGCGACGGCCCTGTTGTCGGCGGCCGCGCAAAGTCAGACGCTGTCGCTAAAACCCTTCAAGGACGATCTCTTCGCCTATCCGGCCGTGCTGTCGTCCGACACCAGCGGCGCCTACACCGTCCTCGACTACCACGAGCTACGCGACATCAACCAGCGTGACGAGGTGCCGGAGCGCAGGGTGCGCGCCCAATACACCGACACCAGCGTGCGCAAGGTGCAGCAGGATCTGCTGCTGAAAACCGATGCCGGCGATGTCAGGCACGTTGCCGTCGGCAAGACCGAGGGCGCCGGCATCATCGTGCTTTACCTGCACGGGCAGGGCGGCAGCCGCAAGCAAGGCGTCGACGACTTCACCTTCGGCGGCAATTTCAACCGGCTCAAGAACCTGATGGCCGGCAATGGCGGCCTCTATCTCAGCCCCGACTTTCCCGATTTCGGCGACAAGGGCGCGGCCCAGGTGGCGGCGCTGATCGATCATTATGCCGAACAATCTCCCAGCGCGAAGATTTTCATCGCCTGTGGCTCGATGGGCGGGTCCCTGTGCTGGAAGCTTGCTGCCCGCAACGACACGGGCCGGCGCATCAACGGCCTGCTGCTGCTCGGCTCGCTATGGGACGAGAGTTTTTTCTCAAGCCCGGCCTTCAGGCGTCACGTCCCGGTCTTCTTCGGACAGGGCAGCCATGACGTGGTTTTCCCGGTGGAAAAGCAGGAAGCCTTCTTCCGTGCCATCATCGCCAAATCGAAAGCCTATCCCTATCCGACCCGCTTCGTCCGTTTCGAGACAGGCACCCACGGCACGCCGATCCGCATGACCGATTGGCGCGGCACCCTCAACTGGATGCTGTCGAAAGCACCTTGATCGACGGTGCGGGAAGCCGGGCTAACCCTCAGGGCGCGGTATTGTAGTCGACAACCGTCTGCGGATTCTCCTCGCCGTCGTAGGATGCGTCGACGTCGTACTGGACCAGCGAGAAATTGCCATTGCGGAACAGATACGTCCCCGAATCGGATGCATCGCCGACGCCGCGCCACTTGTTGAAGGTGGTGATCGTGTGGGCTTCCTCGTCATAATCGGAATTGACCGCCCAGCCGGTCGTCTGGAAGCCGACGATGCTCATGCCCAGCAATTTGCCGTCGCTGTTATTGTTCTCGTAGCGGATATCCATCTTGGGTTCGGCGAACTGCAATTGCTGCACGGCCGATAGCTCGTCGGTCATGTAGTAGACCGAGCTTTCATTGTAGGCAGCGGCGGAGCAGGAAAAATGGAACAGCCGTGTTTCCTTGTCGGGGTCGCCGGGCGCTGCATCCTTGTCCTTGTATTTGATCGAAAAAACGGTCGGCTCATCGGCCAGGAACTGCTTGTCGCACTGGTCGCCATAAGTCGCCAGGAAGGCCTTCTTGGCCTGCTCCAGTGCCGTGTCCTTCTTCGGAGGTGGCGGCCCGTCGCCGCAGCTTGGCGGCAGCGCCTCCTCGAAATCGGCGGTGGAGGGTTTCAGCGCACCTTTTTCGATGTGGATCGGATCGAAGGGCGGCGCGGCCTGGACCTGGGCATTGACCTGGCGCAGCGTATAGCAGCCGGCAAAGACCTTTTCGCCGCCGGTCTTGTCGGTGGCGCGAATGGCGACAGGGACATTGTAGAAAATGCTGCCGGCAGCGCCTTCGTCTGAAATTGCACCGGTCTCGACCTCGACCTTGTCGGTGCCGTCATAGCCCTTGACGAAACTGTCGAAGTCCTTTGCTGGCTTTGTATCTCCGAAATAACCCCAGGCGCGAGCGAATTCATGCCGGTTGATCGCGCTGTAAAGTGAGCGGACGACGGCGTCGGCGCTTGATCGATCGTCGACATACGGCGTTTCGGGTGTATCGTTGGCGGCCAGTACTGTTTGGCCTGCTGTAGCAAGGGAGAGAAAGGCAGTCGCTGCGAAAAGGGCGCGTCTCATCGGGAATCTCCGCTCGATGGGGAGATTCTACTATGGCGATTGCGGCAACGTGGTGACGTGGCGCTGGTGGTGCTTGAAGAATCGTGCCTGAAGGCGCTACGTCCATCCGCCGGCGTTCCGGCCGGACAAGGAGATTTGACGTGACGATATCGATGTATGAGGTGTCCGTGCCTGTGTTTACCGAGAGGCTGAAAGCCCTTTCCACCATACTGGCGGCAGCCGAACAGAATGCGCTTGAGCGCAAGATCGACCCGCAGGTGTTCCTGACCTCCAGGCTGGCGCCCGACATGTTTGCGCTGACCAGGCAGGTGCAGATCGCCACCGACCATGCCAAGGGGGCGCCGTCACGGCTCGCCGGTCGGCAAGTGCCGAGTTACGAGGACAACGAGGCGAGTTTTGCCGATATCCAGGCGCGCATCACGAAGACCCTGGACCTGCTGGCGACATTTTCAGCCGCCGAGTTCGACGGGTCGGATGACAAGGTGATCGAGTTGAAGCTTGGCGGGCGCGAACGCTCGATGCCCGGCCTGCAGTATCTCCTGCATGTGGCCATGCCCAACTTCTATTTCCACCTCACCACCGCTTACGACATCCTTCGTCACAATGGCGTGCCATTGGGCAAGGCGACGTTCCTCGGCGCGCGCTGAAGGACTTGAGGTTTTTGAGATGTCCTGGACGGGTCCGGGACATCTCGCGAGCGTACGTGTTTAGCGAATGGACATTTCGCGGGCGATGCGCGGAAAGTCGGCGGGCTTGATGCCGATGTCGGCGCGGTCGGCATTGCTCATCGAATGAAGCAGTGCGAGTGCCGAGCGGTATCTCAGATGTTCCTGCGGCCGCGGCCGGGCGAACATTTCAGTGAAGAAACCCATGGTTCAGGCTCCTGGTTGATTCCTCCACGGCTGCTAATATAGGTGAATCGTGACAATTGTGCAGTGCAGCATTTGCATGCCTGCCATGTCCTGATGATTTTTCCGAGCATAGTTTTGCGAGCGGGTGAAACTTTTTCCCGATGCGCACCGTAGGCTGAACGCCGGCACATGGCCGGCTTTTCCTCGCCACTCCTGGCGAATTCCGGACTGCGTGAAAGTGCAGTCCGGCTTTTTGTTTTGGGACGGCAGATACCGCAGCTTTGGTCCCGGCAACGGCTAAATTCGTTAACATCGGTGGCATGCATTTTTAACGAGCCGGTTCTATGGTCCGAAGCTTGGATAGT
Organism: Mesorhizobium sp. P2_C7; assembly: GCF_056404515.1. NCBI lineage: Bacteria > Pseudomonadati > Pseudomonadota > Alphaproteobacteria > Hyphomicrobiales > Phyllobacteriaceae > Mesorhizobium > Mesorhizobium sp. P2_C7. The sequence continues at coordinate 64,203 of NZ_JBFUDW010000015.1, forward strand.
CGAGCAAGGGGGAGGCTGACATCGCTACTGGCGCCAAGCGGGATTTCGCTTCGTTGCTCGACGACCTCTTCGTCGCTTCGGACAAGCTCGACGGGATCGAGGGCGAAGAGTCCGGCGCTCGTCCATCCATCCCGTTCGACTATCTCTCGGTGGCCGATGAACTCCATTCCGGCCGCATCAAGGTTTCGGGCAGCAGCTTTTCCACTGAATATCGCGAGGCCGGCGCCGATCTGGCGACCGAATTCGCCGCCTTGCTCGAGCATGCCAGACTGGCACTCGCCGGCGAAGAGCTGAAGCCCGAGGAAAGCCTGCCGCCGATCGATCCGGAATCCATTGCCGTCGAACTTGGCCTCAATCAGCCCAAGCAGGTCGCCGATTTTGGCCGCATGCGCCGCAGCTTCGCCTTTGCCAACCATCCGGACCGTGTCGCTCCGCACCTGCGCCAGCGCGCCATGATCCGCATGCAGGTGGCCAATATGCTGATCGACGAGGCAAAGCGCCGCGCGCTGGCCGGCGCTCGCCGCTAAACGCCACTGGTTCACCCAAAAGTCGGGCTGGCGAGGCTTGGAGAGCGCCTCTGCTTTCCCTATAGATGCGGCTTCCTTCCCACGCCGCCACGCAAGCTTTCCCTCCGGAGCAGAATTCCATGCACAAACGCCGTCTCGGTCGGACCGATCTTCTTGTTAGCCAGATCTGCCTGGGCTCCATGACCTGGGGCCAACAGAACACCGAGGCAGATGGCCACGCCCAGATGGATCTGGCTTTCTCGCGCGGCGTCAATTTCATCGACACCGCCGAGCTCTACCCGATCCCGCCCAAGGCGGAGACGCAAGGGCGGACCGAGAAGATCATCGGCAGCTGGATGAAGGCCAACGGCAACCGCGACAAGGTGATCCTGGCCTCAAAAGTCGTCGGCCGCACCGCCAACGGCTGGTTTCGCGGCGACAGGCCGTCGCAACTGGTGCGTGCCGATATCTTTGACGCCATCGACAAATCGCTGGCCAAGCTCGGCACCGACTATCTCGACCTCTACCAGATCCACTGGCCGGAACGCGACATACCCTGGGGCGCCAACCCGACGCGCGTTGGCGCCGTACCGCGCCGCGCCGATTCTGTGGGCGCACCAACCGACGAAACGCCGATCGCCGAGACGCTTGCCGTGTTCGACGAACTGGTGAAAGTCGGCAAGATCCGCCATTTCGGCCTGTCGAACGAAAGTTCCTGGGGCGTGATGCGGTTCCTGGCCGAGGCCGACAAAGGCATCGGTCCCCGCGTCGCGTCGATCCAGAACGCCTACAATCTCGTCAACCGCACCTTCGAGGTGAACCTCGCCGAGGTCTGCGAACGCGAAGAGGTGTCGCTGCTTCCCTACTCGCCGCTGGCGCAGGGCTATCTGACCGGCAAATACGACCATGGCGCCCGCCCTCAGGGGTCGCGCACGCAGCTCTTCAACCGCGGCCAGCGCTACGAGACACCCAACGCGGCCGAGGCACAGCTCGAATACAATGAGCTGGCGCGCTCCTTTGGCCTCGAACCGGCGCTGTTTGCCAATGCCTATGTCTCGAGCCGGCCCTTCGTCACCTCGAACATCGTCGGCGCGACCACCCTTGCGCAGCTCGACATGGCGTTGTCTTCGGTCGACGTCGTCTGGACCGAAGAGATGCAGAAGGCGGTGGACGCGATCCATCAGCGCGTCGGCAATCCCTGTCCTTGATGGGGGACAGAATTATCCAGGAATGACAGAGGGTGGAGACAATGGTGGATTTTCCGATCGAGGCAGTGCGTGGAAGGTTTCCGGCCCTCTCCCTGACCGACAAGGGGCGGCGGCGTATCTATCTCGACAATCCTGCCGGCACGCAGGTGCCACAGGCAGTCGCCGACGCCGTGTCGCGCTGCCTTCTGACCACCAACGCCAACCTTGGCGGCTATTTCGAAACGACTGTCGCAGCGCAGGCCGTCGTCGACGAGGCGCATCAGGCGATGGCCGATTTCCTCGGTGCGGAAACCCCTGAGGAAATCATCATCGGCGCCAACATGACGACGCTGACCTATCACATGTCGCGCACGCTCGGCCGCACGATGAAGCCCGGCGACGAGATCGTCCTCACCCGCATGGACCATGAGGGTAATGTCTCGCCCTGGCTGCAACTGGCCGAGGACCTTGGCCTGGTGGTGCGCTGGCTGCCGTTCGACGAAAAGAGCTGGCAGGTCGAAGAGGCGACGCTGGCGGGTCTGCTTTCGGAGAAGACCCGGCTGGTCGCGCTGAACTACGCCAGCAACCTCACTGGCTCGATCAACCGGGTGAAGGCTTTGACCGCCATCGCCCGGAATGCCGGCGCCCTGGTCTATGTCGACGCCGTGCAGTTTGCGCCGCATGGCCTGATCGACGTCAGGGATCTCGGCTGCGATTTCCTGATCTGCTCGGCCTATAAATTCTTCGGTCCGCACATGGGCATATTGTGGGGCAGGCGCGATGTCATCGATGGCCTGCAACCCTACAAATGCCGCTGTTCGTCGGATGGCCTGCCGGAGCGGTTCGAACTCGGCACGCCGCAGATCGAGCTGATGGCGGGCCTCACAGCCGCGGTCGATTATTTCTCAGGATTGGGTGCGGCAGCGGGCGAGGGTGGGTCGCGAAGGCGCAAGATCGCCAAGGCGTTCGAGGTGTCGATCGCCTACGAAAACCCGCTGGCGCAAAGGCTGATCGACGGGCTGTCGGACATTTCAGGCCTGACCATTCACGGCATCACCGATCCGAAGCGGCTGGCCGAACGTGTGCCGACAGTGTCCTTCACCGTCGACGGCATTGTGCCGGAGACGATCGTTCGGCAGATGAACGCCGAAAACATCTTCCTGTGGTCCGGCCACAACTACGCTTGGGAGATCGTCCACCAGCTCGGCATTCCGGCCGAACATGGGGTCGTGCGCATCGGCATCGCGCATTACAACACGGCGGCCGAAATCGACGAAACGCTGGAGAGCGTGCACCGGGTCATCGCCAAGCTCAGGCAGCAGCGCTCCTGACGCCCGCTTGAAATCACGCCTTCTTGCCACCGAAACCGGTGAGGAAGGCCGTCAAATTGTCGCCGAGTTCGTCGCAGAGATAGCCGCCCTCCTGGACGATGACGGTCGGCAGGCCGAGCTTGGCGATGGCCTCGCCAATGCGTGAGAAGCCCGGTGTCGTCACCGAAAGCCCGCCGAACGGGTCGCCCTCGAACGCGTCGAGGCCGAGCGCCACGACCAGCGCGTCCGGCGAAAAGGCGCGGATGCGCTGGAACGCCACCGCTAGCGCTTCGAGAAACGCCGCATCGGCGGATTTGCGCGGCAGCGGCAGGTTGAAATTGTAGCCAAGGCCCGCGCCTTCGCCCCGCTCATCGGCATGGCCCCAGAAGAACGGATAGAAGCGCACCGGATCGGCGTGCAGCGAGACGGTGAGCACATCCGGCCGCTCATAGAAGATGCCTTGCGTGCCATTGCCGTGGTGCAGGTCGACATCGAGGATCGCCACGCGCGCAGCCTGTTTGCGCAGAACCTGAGCGGCGACCGCCGAATTGTTGATGAAGCAAAAACCGCCGGCGACATCGGCAAAGGCATGGTGGCCGGGCGGGCGGCATAGCGCATAGGCGGCCGGCGCGCCTGACGTCACGGCTTCAGCGGCTTCGACGGCGCTCCATGCACTCCACAGCGCGCTCTGCCATGTCTCGCCCGAGATCGGGCAAGCGGTGTCGGCCATATGATAGCCGGCCTGGCCGACCGCCGAGGCGGGATAGCTGCCTGACCGCGCGATCGGGTGGATGTTGGGGATGACCTCGGCGGAAGCGCCCTCAATGCGCTGCCAGCGCTCGAAAATGTGCTCGAGGAAGTCGAGATATTCCGGCGTGTGCACGGCCGAGACCGGGCCAAGCCCGTGATTGCGCGGCCGCTCGATCGTGCAGCCGGCAGATAATGCCCCGGCCAACAGTCGTTCGACCCGTTCGGGCTGTTCCGGATTGGGCTTCGCGGCACCGCTCGAAAGAAAGGCCTTGGGGTCGTGGCGTTTCTGTTCCTCGGCATAGAAGGCTTTCATTCCTGCTCCCCATTCTGCGGCGCGTCGGCAAAGGCAAAAAAGGCATCACCGATGATCTTCTGCGTCTGCTCGTAGCTCGACCAGGCGATGCCCAGCCTTTCATAAAATGCCTTGGCGACCTCATTGTCGGTGTCGACGGACAGCCTCAGATAAACGCCGCCTTCCTTCCGGCACTGCGCCGCGACATGCCGCAGCAGGCGCTCGCCGATCTTGCGACCACGGAACCGGTCCTCGACATAGAGATCCTGCACATAGACGCCAGGCCGCCCCATCCAGGTCGAGAAGATCGGAAAATGCAGACACAGGCCGGCGAATTCGCCACCCACTTCGGCAATAAGGGTCGAGAAGGCAGGCTTTTCGCCAAAGCCGTAGGCTCTGAGATCATCTGCGGTCGAGATGATCTCCTCCGGCGCGCCGATGTGTGTCCCGAGTTTCAGGATCGCCGCATGGATGGTGTCGACGTCGTCGATGCGGCCGGGTCGGATAACGGTGTCGGTGGTCCCGGCTTGGGTCTTCTCTGGCATGGGTCAGGCCGCGGCGCCGGCCGAGCCCGGCCTGGTCAGAAGGTCATCAAGCTCGTCAATGCCGTCTTCCGAAAAGACGCGAATGCCGTTCGCTTCCAGCAACGCGGTGGTCGTGCCACGGCCAGCCACCCGGGTACCCCTGAAACTCCCGTCATAGATGAAACTGCTGCCGCAGGACGGGCTGCCGTCAGTAAGGACCGCATACCGGCACCCTGTTTCTCGGGCGAGATCGAGTGCGAGCTGCCCGGCTTCGAGATAAAGTGCGGTCACATCGTTTCCTGTTTGCTCGACCACTCGGCCTTGACCGTGAAGCACTGCGCGGCCGTCGCCTGTGCCTCGAATTTCCGCCGGAGGACGTGGCGTGGAGAAGCCTGCGGCAACCTCCGGGCAGATCTGCACGATCCGCCCCTCCGCCTGCCAGCGCGCAAGAATGGGATGGTCGTTTAGCCGGTAGGAGCCGTTGTAGCGAACCTTGCTGCCGAGCAGGCAGGCTGAAATGAGAACCTTTTCCATATCAGCTCCTCCCTTGCCGCTCGACACCCAGTACGCCCTCAGAACGCCACCCGGTCGCCACCCTTGAGCGCCAGCATGTCGCGCGCTTCGGTGGGTGAGGCAACGTCCAGCGACAGCCCCTCGAGAATGCCACGGATGCGGCGCACCTGATCAGCATTGGACTTCGCCAGTTGGCGGCCGTCATAGAGGCTGTCCTCCAGCCCGACGCGGACATTGCCGCCCATCGCCGCGGCGATCGAGATCAGCGGCATCTGATTGCGGCCGGCGGCCAGCACCGAGAACTGATAGCTATCGCCGAACAGCTTATCGGCGATCCGCTTCATATGGACGAGATTGTCCGGGTCAGCACCGATGCCGCCCAGTATGCCCAGCACGAACTGGATGAACAGCGGTCCCGACACCAGCCCGCGGTCGCGGAAATGTGCCAGCGAATAGAGGTGCCCGACATCGTAGCACTCGAATTCGAAGCGCGTGCCGCAGCCCTTGCCCAGCCGCTCAAGCACGCCCTCCATGTCGGCGAAGGTGTTCTTGAAGATGGTATCGCGCGTGGCTTCGAGCAGCTTCGGCTCCCACTCGTGCTGCCATTCCCTGGGCTTGTCGAGCATCGGAAACAGCGCGAAGTTCATCGAGCCCATGTTGAGCGAGCACATTTCTGGCTCGGCCCTGAGCGGCGCAGCCAGCCGCTGGTCCAGCGTCATTAGCGACGAGCCGCCGGTGGTGATGTTGATCACCGCGTCGGTGGCCTGCTTGATGCGCGGCAGGAACTTCATGAACACGTCCGGATCGGCGGTCGGCCGCCCATCCCCGGGATCGCGGGCGTGCAGGTGCAGGATCGAGGCCCCGGCTTCGGCGGCCGCGATCGCCTCGGTGGCGATCTGGTCCGGCGTCACCGGCAGGTAGGGCGACATCGACGGCGTGTGCACCGAGCCTGTTATGGCGCAGGTGATGATGACTTTTCGCGGCGCCATCTTTGCCCCTCAGCCTTCGACCGGCAGGTCGAGTTCGGCGGCCAGCGCCTGCAGCGAGTCGCCAAGGACCGCGATGATCTCACCAATCTGATCGCGGGTCACAATCAGAGGCGGGCAGACCATGAAATTGTCGCTCACTGGCCCGCCACGCACGCGCCGCGAATAGATGATCAATCCGCGCTCGAACGCCAGATCGATGAGCCTCAAATTGGCGTTGAGGCCCTGTGGCAATGGCTCCTTGGCCAGCGGATCCGCGTAAATCTCCGCTCCCATGAACAGCCCCTTGCCCCGCACGTCGGCAATGAAAGGAAAGCGCCGCGTCAGGGCCTTGAGTTCACCCCTCAGCAATTCGCCCATGCTGGCCGAATTCTCGACCAGGCCAAGGCGGTCGACCTCTCCAAGCACCGCAACGCCCGCTGCACAAGCGACCGGGTTGCCGCCATATGTGTGGCCGTGCAGGAAGCCACCGGTCTCCACAACCGGCCCGACGATCCTCTGTGTCGCGGCAAGTGCCCCAAGCGGGGCATAGCCAGATGAAAGGCCCTTCGACAGCGCGACGATATCCGGCCGGCAGGACCAATGGTCGCCACCCAGGAATTTTCCGGTGCGTCCGATGCCAGTCATTACCTCGTCGTGGATCAACAGGATCCCGTAGCGGTCGCAGATTTCGCGGATACGCGGAAAATAGCTGTTGGGCGGCACCAGCGCTGCGGTCGCGGCACCACCGATCGGTTCCATGACGAAGGCGAGCACGCTTTCCGGCCCTTCCTCCAGGATCTTTTCCTCCAGCATATCGGCGTAGCGGATGCCACGCTGTTCCGTCGACAGATTGTCGTGATCGCGATGGACAAAAGGGGCCGGCACCAAAGGCATCGGCCGACCGATCGGATCGAAAGTCTTGGTGAGGATGTCGTCGCCAGTGACGGCAAGCGTGCCGATCGTCACGCCGTGATAGGAGGGCATACGTCCGATGACTTTCCAGCGTTTGTCCTGACCTGTTGCTACCGCCCATTGCCGCGCAAGCTTGAGGCAGGCCTCGATCGCCTCAGAGCCGCCCGAGACGAAATAGATGCGGTCGAGTCCGTTCGGTAGCCGATCGGCCAGCCCCCGCGCGAGTTCGATGGCCTGTTCGTTCTCAAATTGAAAGATGTAGGCGAAGCTCACGCGATCAAGCTGCCGCGTCATCGCGTCGATGACGTTGCGGTTACCATGACCTATGTTGACGTTAACCGCGCCGCTCGATCCGTCGATGTAGCGGCGGCCGCTCTTGTCCCATAGGTAGATCCCATCGGCGCGGTCCACAATTGGCCGTTGGATTCGTGTGAAATGGAAAAGGTTCGGTCGGCGGTCGGTTTCAACGGACTGCACAGCGATCATTCGCCCCTCTTTTTTCGGCCGAGGTAACGGTCGAGGACATTCCTGGTGACGCGTTCGACCATCGGGTCTTGTCTTAGCAGGCCGGCGACCCACTCGCAGCTTCCGGCATGGAACACCTCGCCCTTGCCGCGCGGGAAATTGACGATCATGCCGTTGCCGCGTTTGACTTTTTCCAGATTGGCGTCGCTGGCCTCGCCGAACAGCGTTTCGGCGGTGAAGCGGCCATCCTCGTCGGTAAGGAACTGGTCCTCTATCGGGATATCTGCGCTTTCCTCGACCTGGGATGCCATGCCAACGGCGAGAACCTGCAACCCGTCGGGCGCACCGCTGGTCGCGGTGGGGTAGGGAAGGCCGCCGCGTATCTCGAAGTCGAGCCCATCGACCTCATAGCCATAGACATGGCTGTCGGCGCCCAGCAGGTCGCCATAATAGACGCCGGTGCCGGCAAAGGCCCAATGCTCTGGCCGGTAGACCGGAAAGCCGCGCACGCCGCGCGGCGCGCAGCCGCCCCAGCCGGCATAGACGCCGCGCGTCGCGTTGAGCCCGAAGGTCGCTGAACCCGGCCGGCCGATTTCCGGCGCTTCCCAGGAATTGGTGGCGCGGGTGACGTCGCCGCCGTGGAGATAGGCGGGGTCCTCGGCACGTGCGCGGTATTTGTAGCAGACCTGCCGGCGGCCCTCGTCCTCCAGCCGCGTCTGCCACATGAAATTGCCGGCAAAGCGCGCTGCATGGCCGCCGCGCTCGACATAGGCGTCGACCGCATCGCGCATGTCCCAGGTCCAGTATTCGTCATGGCCAACGAAGACGGCACAGTCGTAACCGTCGAGAATCTCAGGTGAGAAATGCAGATCGTGCTGGCTGACGAGGTCGACGCCATAGCCGCACCGTTCGGCAAAGCGGAGGAAATGGCTGTCGTAGCTGGCCCAGCCGGACGAGGCGTACTTCTTCGAATGACCGGTGGCGAGCGCCCATTCCATGTGTGGATATCGCGGCACCGTCTTTGGCGGTACGGCGACTTCCAGCGGCACACGCGGCGCATCTTTCGGCAGCACGACGAAACCGCGGCACCACGGGCGTTGCGTCGACACGATGGGCGAATACTGGTTGCGGTCCGGCCCCGTGATGCCCTGATAGTGGTTGGAGCCGCCCCAGGTGTTGTAGGCGAGCCAGGTGCCCGTCGCCGCCACCTGCAGCACGCGGCCGGGTTTCTTGCCGGGCTGCGGGCTGACGATGAAGAGATGATGGCAATGGATCGGCTTGCCGTCGCGGCCGTCCGCTTCAAGCGTCACGCGATAGGCGCCGGACGGCCAGTCTGCCCCGACGCGGAATTCAAACGAGGCTTCCCAGCCGCAGCCTTCGGCCGAGCACTGGTCGGGGCAGTCCTGCCAGCGCGCCGCGATGCCTGATTTCTCGAACACTTTGGTCTCGGTGCCGCCGTCGCGGACGATCGCCATGTTGAATGCCGGAGCCGTCGAACTGACATGCAACGCCACTGTCTCGCCGGCGCGATAGGAAAACCGGTCGCTGTAGCACCAGATCTCGCCGCGCTCGCCATCCATCCCAGGCCATTCGTAGTAATGGCCGCGTACCGCGTGGCGGCGCTGCTCCGGCGTCAGTCCGAAATCGGGGAATTCGGTCGGAAGGTTGATCATGAAGCCCTGAAGTTTCAAAGGCGCCATTTCGGCGATCTGGCGGTCAAGCGTCAAATGGAAACCATCGGGCCAGCATTCGTTAGCCGCGCCCTTGGCCCCTGTGGCCAAAAAGACTATCTCCACAAAGGGCGGCGTTTTCCGCCACCGGAGGCGGCATGCTGAGAATCCAGAAGGTCAAGGTCGACGACATCTACGTGCCGACGGCACGCAAGAAGACGCTGCATCCCGAGACCGTCCGGCATCTGGCCGAGGACATCCTCGAAAATGGCATGAAAACGCCGATCCAGGTCCGCCACGACGGCAAGCGCCACATCCTGGTCGAAGGCCTGCATCGGCTGGAGGCGGCCAAGTGGCTCGGCGAGACCGAGATCGACGCCTATCTGGTGCAAGCCAAGCGCCACTGAGGCTCCTTCGTTCGTGAGCACTATCCAGCCGGCGCATTCTCCAGATTTTTTCGCTGGCCCAGAATTTTTTGGTGGCCCAGAATTTTTCGCTGGCGATGTCGACTTGCGCGTCATCCGTTCGTCCTAGGGACGCAAGCCAGATGAAACCACGCAAGGACCCCATCATGACCACCAAGCTCGACATCGCCCCCGCCAATGACCGCGAACTGGTTCTGGCCCGCATCATCGATGCACCACGCGACAACGTCTATCGCTGCTGGACAGACCCGAAACTGGTGACGCAGTGGTTCTCGCCAAAGCCGTGGACGACGCCGCGCGCCGAGATGGATGTGCGCACCGGCGGCTCGAGCCTTGTCGTCATGGCCGACCCCGACGGCAATGAATTCCCCAACCCCGGCGTTTTCCTCGAAGTCGTCCCCGGCAGGAAGATCGTCTTTACCGACGCCTACACAAAGGCGTGGGAGCCATCGGAAAAGCCGTTCATGACCGGCGTGCTGACCTTCGAGGACGAGGGCAATGGCAAGACCCGCTACATTGCTCGGGTCAGGCACTGGAATGCCGCCGACCGCGAGCAGCACGAGAAGATGGGCTTTCACGAAGGCTGGGGCCAGTGCACCGACCAGCTCGAAGAGCTCGCCAGAACGCTTTGATACTGTCGGGACGAGGAGGAGATCGATATGTCCAAAACCTTGATTTTCGCCATTCTTGCTTCGGCTGCAGCGCTTCTGGCTTCACCGGACGCCACCAATGCAGAGGAGGCAAAACCTGCCATGACGACCGCTACGAACGCATTGCCGAAGCCGGAAAGATCCGGCCTGCTGCCGATCAACGGCCTGAACTACTATTATGCAGTCTACGGCAAGGGCGAGCCGCTGCTTCTGCTGCATGGCGGTCTTGGCACCACTGACATGTTCGCGCCGATTCTGCCGAAGCTTGCCGAGAACCGCACTGTCATCGGCGTCGACCTGCAGGGTCATGGCCGCACGGCACTCGGCGATCGGCCGTTTACCCTGGAGGCGATCRGTGACGACATGGCTGATATCGTCAAGGCGCTCGGCTACGACAAGGTCGACGTCATGGGCTATTCGCTGGGCGGCGGCGTCGCCTTCCGCATGGCGGTCCAGCATCCTGAAACGGTGCGCCGCCTTGTGCTGGTTTCGACCGGCTATGCCGCGGACGGTTTCTACGCCGAGATGCGCGGCCAGCAGGCCCAGGTGAGCGCGGCGGCGGCCGATTTCATGAAGGACACGCCGATGTACAAATCCTACGTCGCGGTGGCGCCGCATCCCGAGGACTTCCCGAGGCTCCTCGACACGCTCGGCAACTTCATGCGTCAGAACTACGATTACTCCGCCGACGTCGCCAAGCTGAAGATGCCGGTCATGCTGGCCTATGGCGACAGCGACATGTACAGGCCCGAGCATGAGATCAAGTTCTACCAAATGCTCGGCGGCGGGCTGAAGGACGCCGGCTGGATGCGTGAGAACCTTTCGCAGAACCGCCTGGCGATCCTGCCCAACCGCACCCACTACGACGTCTTCTTCGCCCCCGAACTGACCGCTGCCGCATTGCCGTTCCTCAACGGCGAGACCAAGGTGAAGACCTGGGATGAGGTCGTCAGCGAAACGGAATTACTGCCTGCCGTCCCCACCGGCCGTCTCGATTGAGGCGGCCGTTGGTTTGTTTATGAAGCCTTCGCCCGGCGCGGCTGCCTGAGATGCTTGATGCCGCTCATCTCGACGAAATTCGTTGCCGATTCCCAAAGATGGTCACCGTAGAGAAACGGCTCGAAAGGCTCCGCCTCGGTCAGCGGCAGCGGCGCGATCTCCGCGTCGACGCGTGGCTCGTAGAAGAACGGGATCGAGAAGCGCGCCGTCTTCGGCGCGATCACCCGGTGTCGCGTCGCGCGGACGCGTTCGCCGGTCCAGCGCTCCAGCAACTGGCCAAAATTGACCGCCAGCGTGCCGTTGGCCGGCGGCACGTCGATCCATTCGCCAGTGAGGTTCTTTGCTTGCAGACCTTCGACGCCGTCCTGCGCCAGCAAAGTGACGAAGCCTGAATCGGCATGCTCGCGCCCGATGATTGTGCGCGTCTCGCCTTTGTGCACCACCGAAAACTCCGGTCCGCTGGTGTCGACGCCGGCATTGGCGTCACGCAAGGGGTAACGGATCAGGCGCAGCGTCGAGATGCCGTGATCGAAATAGGCGTCGAAGATCGTTTCCGGCAGGCCAAGTCCGCGGGCGATCGACCGCATCAGCGCGTTGCCCACCGTCTCCATGGCGCGGTAGTAGTTGGCTGCCGCCGCGCGCCAGCCAGGCAGGACCTCTTCGGCCGGCAGGGGTGTCGGCTCGCACAACGGATCGTCGGAAACCGAGGCATCGGCCGGACTAGCAAGGTCCGGACCCATGTCGATGCCTTCCTTGTAGGAAACGGCTGCCGTCTGCAAAGGGAACCAGCCGCGATAGACGTTCGTTTTGCTGCGGTCGAAATTCCAGCGCAGCAATCTCTGCTTCTCCGTATCGGGAAGCGCGAAGATGCGCAGCAATTGTGCTCTTCCTTCTGGCGTCAGCCGGTCATCGCCGGGAAAGTCGCGGACGGCCATGAAGCCGATCCCCGAAGCTGCGGCCATGATCCTGGCGTCGGTACGGTCACGGGCGGGCGAGGACGGCCCGAACAGATCCGCAATGCCGATGGTTTCGATCTCCGGTGTCATGGCTTCAGGTCCACTGTATCACGATAAGCGATGGCGTTGTATCAAAGCTTTTCAATTGACCCAATCGGGTCGGCCATTACCTTGCCGCCTATTCTCTTCACCTATGGATCAAGGACGATGGCCAAATATCAGGGCGGATGCCTGTGCAAGGCGGTGCGCTATCGCGTCGACGCAGCCCCCATCAACGAACGCGTCTGCCACTGCCGGCTGTGCCAGAAGGTGATAGGCGCCGCCTTCAACGCACGCGTGCTGTTTCGCATCGACGAAGTGACGATCGAGGGGCCGCTGGCGACCGTGAACACCTCGCCGGATCTCAAGCGCGGCTTTTGCCGAAGCTGCGGCACGACGATGTTCTCCCGGCGCGATTCTGCTGGCATCATCGGCATCACCACCGGCTCGCTTGACGATCCGACCGTTTTCAAACCGCAAATGCATATTTTCACGGCCTCGAAGCAGCCCTGGGTGGTGCTCGATGATGGCCTGCCGCAATACGAAGGCGCACCGCCAGGCTGAAGCTTTTCCCTTTTTCCGCAAGGAGAAAGGAAGCCTCAAGCATGAACAAAATTTAATCGAAAGAGACACGAGATAGCCGGCAAAGCGTCATTGGCGGGCCATCTTCGTCTCCCTATTTAGGGGGCGCGGGTACGGCATTCGAGGAGACGACGGATGAACGACAGCATCAGCACCCTGGACGAGCTTTTGAGCGATCCGATGGTCCTGCTTGTGATGGAGCGCGATCGTGTGCGCCCCGAACAGGTGCGCATGCTGCTCGAACGGGTTCGCCGGACTACCGTCGACGAGCCTATGGTGCCGCCGGCCCATATGGTGGCCAAAAGCTGTTTCCAGCAATGGCTGCTTACTTAGGTACGGTCAGTTGGAGCTGGCCGGCAAATAGCTGTAATGGCTGCGGAAATAGGCGATTTTGAAGCCCATGCGTGCGTAGTTGCGATAGGCAGGGCCGTCGCGCTCCTCGTGCGGCGCCTCGATGTCGGCGACGAACAGTTTCGCGCCGGCCGCAATCCCGTCGCGCACCAGCGCTTCCCCAAGCACCGCGTCGAGATCGAAGCTCGGCGCCATGACGCCGGGCACCGGCGCGTCGATGCCGCTCCAGGTCGCGCCGTCAGGCCCGATGAACAGCGAGCGCACCGCCACCACCGCGCCGTCCCGCTTGGCCATGTAGTGATGCCAGCCCTTCCGGCCGACCAACGCCATCAGCCATGGTGAGGTGGGCAGCCGGTAGCGGCTGTCGATGAAGCGGGCCCATTCGCTTGCCGATGCTTTCATCACACGTTCTACTGAAACCCCCTCAGCCGTGAAGAGCGGCTCGGATGACAGCGGTTCTGCCCCGCGATAAATCCGCTCCCAGCCGCCCTGGCGCTGCAGGCCGCGCGCCTCGAGCCAGCATCTGAGGCGCGATGGTTCAGTGTGCGGATTGACATAGAACCAGGGCCGCGAAATGCCGGCGGCGCGGTAGTGCGCCAGCAGCGCGTCGAGCTGGCTTTCGGTGGCCGGGCTGTCGACGCCGAAGTTCTTCACGCAGTTGAAATGGACGAACGGAATTGTCGTGCAGGTGGTCCAGGCCAGGCCGCCTTCTTCCGTTATCGAAAGGCCTTGGCTTGCGGCGAAATCGGCAGGCACGGCGGCGTAGAGGTCGAGCCAGGCATTCACCTCGGCGTGCTCGATAATACGGCTGAGGTCGCGCGAGACATCCTCGATCGCGATGACAGGCGGGCATGGTTCGGGAAGGGGCTGCAACTCTGACAGGGCGGTCTGCATGGCTCTCCTCCGTCATATGCCTTACAGTGTAAGATTAGCGGATTTTAATATAACCGCATGGCTTGTCAAGCGGCGCCTTACAAATCCGTAAATTGGATTCCGGGGATCGCCAGACTATGGCTCGGCGGGGATCGCCCCTCACGATTGTTCGACAGAAAGGCTCGATATGGCAGACATCTGCACCCAAGGCGTCGACACCGGCTTTGTCGGGCTGGGATTCGCCAAGGTGGCGTTCCTCGGCCTGGTGCAAGGCATCACCGAATTGCTGCCGATCTCTTCGACCGCCCATATGCGCATCGTGCCGGCCGTACTCGGCTGGCAGGATCCGGGCTCCGCCTTCTCCGCCGCCATGCAGCTTGCGGCCTTGGCCGCGGTGGTCAGCTATTTCTGGAGCGATGTCAGGGATATCCTGTTTGGTTCGCTCGACGCCCTGACGCGACGTGATTTCGGCGACCGGCATTTCCGGCTGGCGCTGTGGATCGTGCTGGCGACCATCCCGATCGTCATCGCCGGCGTGGCGCTGTCGGGCGTGCTCAACGCCTGCAACTCGCCGCTGCGCAGCCTGACGGTGATCGGCTGGGCCTGTATCGTGATGGCGATCCTTCTGGCGCTGGCCGAGATTTTTGCCAGCCACCGGCGCACCGTCGGCGAGGCATCGCTGACTGACGCGCTGCTAGTCGGCGTCGCCCAGATCGGCGCGCTGATTCCGGGTGTCTCTCGTTCCGGCTCGACCCTGACGGCCGCACTCGGGCTCGGCTTCAAGCGGGCCGAGGCGGCGCGGTTCTCGTTCCTGCTTGGGCTGCCCGCGATTGCACTGGCCGGCCTCAAGGAGCTTTGGGAACTGCACAAGGTCCATCTCGACGCGCATGGCTGGTCGGTTCTGATCGTCGGACTGGTCGTCGCCTCGGTTTCCGCCTTCTTCGCCATATGGGGCCTGATGCGCGTTCTGGAGCGTTTTTCGGCCTGGCCGTTCGTCATCTATCGCGGTGTGCTTGGCGTCGTCCTGCTGCTATGCGTGGCGATGGGATGGCTTGCCTAGGGCACTTTCACAGTCTCGCTTGAAACGGGCTATATCCCTACCGGATCCTCCTGAACTTCGATTCCGGTACACGCATGGACTTTTTGACCCTCCTGCAATCGCTGCCGCTGCTGCTGGCGCTCGCCAAGGGCGCGCTGCCGTCGGTGGCGGCGCTCGGCATGGGATTTGGCCATTGGGTCGCTTCGCTGCCGCCATGCCGCGACTTTGCCTTTGAGGCGACCAGCTACCTCGTCTGCGAGGTCGACCCGAAACGGTATTCGATCGAACTGTTCTGGAAAGATCCGGCGGGCAAGCCGTTTCAGTCGCTGCACAATCTCAATGCCTCGGAGCAGGCGGCCGGGCGCACCATGCTGTTTGCCATCAATGCCGGCATGTATCACCCGGACCTCGATCCGGTCGGTCTGTATGTCGAGCGCGGCAACGAAATGGCATCGGTGAAAACGGGATCGGGAAGCGGCAATTTTTCCCTGCAGCCGAACGGCATTTTCTACATGAGCAACGGCAAGGCCACGGTCCGCGCCACCAGGGACTTCCTGAAAAAGCGACCGCCGCTCGATTATGCGACGCAATCCGGGCCGATGCTGGTGATCGATGGCAAGCTGCATCCGAAATTTCAGGCCGACAGCACCTCGCGCAAGACGCGCGACGGCGTCGGCGTGCGAAAGGACGGTGTTGCCGTCTTTGCCATTTCGAACGGCACGGTGACCTTCCATGCCTTCGCCCGTCTTTTCCGCGATGCGCTCGGCTGCGACAACGCGCTTTTCCTCGACGGCACGATATCGAGCCTGTTCGCGCCGGCCATCGGCCGCAACGACGACTACTGGAATCTCGGGCCGATGATCGGCGTCTTCAGGAAATCCTAGCGGCTTTGCCAACCCGCTTGCCCCGCCGATCGCTCGCACCGGGAGCCAGATTTTGCGACCTGTCGCGCTCGAAAAAAACTTGATTCAAACTTTATTGGTAATTTCTCGTTCATAACTCGATCTGGTTTGTCCGTCGGCTGTCGTTTTGCCCTCGGTCTGTTGTGTTTTGAGTACAGGTCCAGATGCGGATTCCGGGCGCCATCAGTTTTTTGATCGCATCGCTATGCCTTGCCGGCTGTACATCGACGGCCGGCGTCGACGCGCTGGATTTGCAGAAACCGTCGAACGAAACCACCAGTTCCGTGATACGGCCGCCCGCGCCGATCGCCGCGGCTCCGAAGGCGATGGCCAGGAGCGCGCCGAGGGCCGAAAGGGCGCCCGAGCCTGAAAATGGTCTGCCTGAAAATGGTCTGGAAGACGACAATGCCGCCGCCGAAAATGCTCGGCCTTTCGGCCTGGCGGAAGAAGAGACAGTGTCATTTCCGGCGCTGCCCGACAGCGCGGAACCGCCGGTCGAGCCGGCTGCGCTCGTGTCGCCGCCCAGGCTGCTGAGCCGCGCGGCGCCGCCCATGCTCGCCGGGCCGGTCACCCGTTACGGCTTTCGCGATGCCAAGCCGATCAATTTTGGTCGGTCCTCGCCCCGGCACCTTGCCGTGCATGGCGTCGACATCTCTCGCTGGCAAGGCAACGTCAATTGGGAAAAGCTGCGCGCGCAGGGCGCCAACTTCGCCTACATCAAGGCGACCGATGGCGGCGACCATCTCGATCCGATGTTCATGAAGAACTGGCGCAATGCCGACGCCGCCGGCCTGAAGCGCGGCGCCTATCACTTCTTCTACTGGTGCCGCACGGCGGGCGAACAGGCCGACTGGTTCATCCGCAACGTGCCTAAGATGGATGGTGCACTGCCGCCGGTGATCGACGTCGAATGGAACGGCGAATCCAGCTGCAAGCGGCGGCCGTCGCGCGAAAAGGTGCTGGAAAAGATGCAGGTGTTCATGGACAAGCTGGAGCGCCATTACGGCCAGCGGCCCATCATCTACACCGCGCCTGATTTCTACCGCGACAATCTTCGGGGTGAGTTCCTCGATTATCCGTTCTGGGTGCGCGCCGTCGCGCGGCATCCGTCGAAGGTCTACCCCGACCGCAAATGGCTGTTCTGGCAGTATTCCGGCTCAGGCCTGTCGCATGGTGTCACCGGCCGCATCGACCTCAACGTCTTCCATGGCGACGAACGGCAATGGCGCGCCTGGGCCGGCGGACGGATTTCCGTCGCCGACGCTGACTGAGGCAGCCTATCAGGCCCGGCGTACTTCGCGCTCGCGTATGTCAGCCGTCTGGGCCAGCACCCAGTCCCGGAACACCTTGATCTTCGGCGTGTTGCGGCGGCTTTCCAGGTGCACGAGCCAATAGCCGTCGCCATCTG
Organism: Mesorhizobium sp. P2_C7; assembly: GCF_056404515.1. Taxonomy (NCBI): domain Bacteria; kingdom Pseudomonadati; phylum Pseudomonadota; class Alphaproteobacteria; order Hyphomicrobiales; family Phyllobacteriaceae; genus Mesorhizobium; species Mesorhizobium sp. P2_C7. The sequence goes on from NZ_JBFUDW010000015.1 coordinate 81,524, forward strand.
ATCCCAGCACTTCAAATGGCTGTATCAACTGGCCCTTCGCCAGCAGGGCGCTGTAGATGTTGCGGGTCAGGATCGCGGCGCCCTGGTCGGTCAGCGCCGCCATTGCATCGTAAGCCTGCGAACCCAAGTTCGGTCCGGCCATGACGCGATCGGGCTCGAAGGGTACGCCGGCTGTTTCGAACCAGATTTTCCACCAGGGATCGTCGGCACAGCACAGCGCCACCTTGTAGAGATCCTCGGGGTGGCGAATGCCGCCCACGCTCTCGGCCAGTTTCGGGCTGAGCATTGGCGTATAGTCTGCTTTGAACAGGTAATGAGCCGTCAGGCCGGGCCATTTTCCGGTGCCGGTTCTGATCCCGATATCCATGTCCTCGCGTGTGAAATCGACCAGCCGGGACGATGTATTCACCTTCACGGCGAGATCGGGATGCATCAGCTGGAATGTTCCGAGCCACACGGCCAGCCAGTTCGATGCGAATGTTTCCGAGGTTGTGACGGACAGCACGCCAGTCGCTCCACCCTTCGTGGCGACCCACGCGTCGGCCAGGGCCGAGAATGCGCCCGTTGCGTGCGGCGCCAATTGCTGTCCGGCTTCGGTCAAAGCGACCTGCCTTGTTTTTCTTATGAAAAGCGGCGTTCCGGCGCGCTCTTCCAGCACCTTGATCTGATAGCTGGCCGCCGACTGTGTCATGCCGAGTTCCTCGGCCGCCTTGGTGAAACTGCCCAGCCGCGCCGCGGCTTCAAAGACGCGAATGGCACCCAGTGGTGGTAGCTCCCAACTCATGACGCATCAATCCTCCTGATGCATGCTACGCGACGTTCGATTGGAAGCCAAGGCCGCGAACAGGCATACTCTGGTCATCAACTCGAACCCGAAAGGACACGGCAATGACCCTCTACAACACACTTCGTCGTCCGGTGCTCGACCTCTTCACCGCTCCGTTCAGACCCCGCACGCGCGGCGTGCTCGACCAGCGTGCGCTGTCGGATCATTTCCTGCGTGATATCGGCGTGCTCGACGGACACGCCTCTGCCGGCAGCACCCGCTGACTCGCGTGCCCCGCTGACTTGCGTGCCCCGCTGACTTGCGTGCATTGACTGGTGCAACAGGAGGAAAAGATGAGCGTATCTGCAGAGGCCCTGGCGAAGAGCCGTCAGACGATCTCCTCCTATGAGGATTATGCGGAACAGTATGATGCAATCGTGCGCCACGTTCCCAACCCGAGAGAGCAAGCAGCGCTAAAGCGCCTCGTGGCGATCGCCGGCACAGGCGGCCAGATTCTGGAAGTCGGGTCGGGAGCGGGATACGACGCCGACTTTCTGGAGGCCTTGGGCGCTAGGGTTCGGCGCACCGACGCGACAAGGCGGTTTCTTGAGCTGCAGGCCGCGCGCGGCAAGCACGGTGAACTGCTCGATCTCATCACCGATGATCTCCGCGGCCCCTACGACGCAGTCTTGGCCCTGTGCGTCCTGATCCATGTGCCTCGCGACCAGACCGACCAGGTCCTTGCCAAGATAGCCGGGTCGCTGCGGCCAGGCGGCGCCTTCCTCGTGTCGATGCGTAATGGCGATGGCGAGACGGGCGGCGAATATCACACGGTCTACTGGCGCAGGGACGACTTCGCCGCCCGCATCGAAGCCGCTGGGCTGGTCCTTATCAGGGACGACTTCAACATCGGCCGCAACAACGAAGAGTGGAACACGTTCCTGGCTGTGAGGCCGTCATGAAGGGACCTTTTCCCTTCTCCCACAAAGGGGAGAAGGAGAGGGGCGAGCGTTACGCCCCATCGCTCATCTCTCGCCTTTGCGAATAAGCGAGACATTGCCGCCGCAGTGCTGTCTAGTGTCTGTTCCTGCGCTCCGGGGGGATCAGGGTGGAGCTGGAACTCAAATTTCTGCTTGTCGGCTTTGCCTGCGCGGTCTCCGGCATGCTGTCGCTCATCACCTTCGTGAAATGGCGTGAGGTGCAGACCCTCAGCCGCTGGTTGCCGACGCCGGGAAAGATCATCTCGTCACGCGTCGAGGCGCGTGAGGTCAGAAGCTCGGGCGCTGGCTCGGACAGCACCGATACCACGGAGATGCGCAATTTCCCGGCCATCACCTTCGAATACAAAGTCGGCGGCAAGAAATTTCAAAGCTCGCGCTACAGCGTGAAGGAGAACTTGGGGAACTTTGAAGTCCCCGAAACCCTTGCGCAGTTTCCCCGCGGCGCGGAGGTGACCGTCTTCTACAATCCAGCCGACCCGAGCAAAGCCGTAATCGAGCGCACCATGCCGGATGGTGCCTTCAAGTTCATGGTCCAGCTCTCGGCCGGTTTGGTGATCGGCACGGCGGTTCTGGTGTTTTCCGTCGGCGGCGTGCTCGAGGCGATCCGGCCGCATCTGCCCAAACCGCAAAACCTCGGTGCCGCGGCATTGCTGCTGTTTATGGGCCTGTTCGTCCTGCGCATGGGCTTTGCCCAGAAGTCGCTTGCCGAGCAGGCGGCAAAATGGCCGGTCGCCGCCGGCCGCATCGATGCGTCAGGTCTACAGGCGCTGCGAAGCCATTCAAGCTATCAACGCTGGCGCACCGTTTTCAAATCTCGCATCGTCTACAGCTATGGCGTCGCCGGCCAGCGCTACAGCGCCGACCGCGTCACCTTCGGCGCCACGGTCACGGCTTCGCTGCCCGGCCTCGTCGGTGGCCAGGCGCGTCGCTATGTCGAGGGCAGCAAGGTCGACGTGCACTATGATCCCGCCAACCCCGGCTCGGCCGTGCTCGAATGCCGGGTGCGCGGGCTCTGGCTGCTGTGGGTCTGTTCGGCAGGATTTCTCGGCGGCGCTGCCTTTCTGGTCGGGCTGCTGTGAGGACAGGTTTTTGGCTGTCACCACGCTTTCCCAGAGACATTTGATGATCATCCGCAAACTGGCCTTCGCGTTCCTGGGCCTGCTCGGCCCGCCGCAGACGGCGAGCGCCGGGGAATGTCTGCTGAGCCATGCCACCTATCGGGAACCGCGCTCGGGCGCGGTCATGCAATTTCGGCCGCTCGCCAACGAGCCGGCGGCGCTGACGGCGCAGGTGTTCTCGCTGAGCGTGCCCAACGCCGACAAAAACCTGCCGGCCGACATCACCTGGACCAACGGCAAGAATTCGTTTCCGCTCGGCACCATCCGCCACACCTGCACCGACGACGACCGCGAAGCCGGCCTGCAGGATGGCAGCGGCCTGTGCAGGATATGGGATGGACAGGTCTATGCCTTGACCGGCGGCGGCGCCGAGCAGTTGAATTCGAGCGAAGCGACACCGGCGCCGAAGGGGCTTCTGCTGCCCGATTTCGGCGCCGCTTTCACCGAATGGGCCGATTTCGCCAATGCCAATCCCAATGGCTCGGCATGGGACGCCTTTACTTTGACAGGATGCAGCGATGAATAGCGCCATGAGATCGATCACCCGGGCCTGCGCCCTGTTTGCATGCGTGACGGTATCCGCCGTGGCACGTGCGGACGAGCCGGCTCCGTCGCGCCCGCCCATCGACAAATGCGTCTGGGAGAAGTTGACGGACAAAACTGTCGGGCTTGCCGCCTGGGTGCAGCGTTGCGATTTCGGCTTCCGCCAGATCCATTTCGAATTCACCGGCAACGCTCTCGCCATCAAATACAGCGATGGCGGCGCGGCCGATCCTCTTGTCGAGTTGTATGACATCAAGCCCGGCGAAACCGCAGAGGCTGCACTGCAGCGCCTGTTCCAGGAAAAGACCGACAAGGCCGTCAGCGCCCGCTGCGTGCTGGCGCCTTACACGGAGGGAGCGGTGCCCGCCGGCGTCAAACGCTACACATTCAGCCCCGACGCCGCCTACGCAAGAGAGCTGGAAGCGAAGGCCGATCCCAACGAAGTCCCCGATCCACCCTGCGGCGATCGGGGCGAAATGCCTGATGGCATCCAGTATTTCGAGGTGCCGAAGGGCGCTGCGCACAAGGTGCTGTTTGTCCGCATCGGCCAGGACGAACCGTTGTTCGATGAGCAGACATTGCGGGTGTTGCCGTCGGGGTAGGGAGTGTGATCCGGATTGGGCGGGCGACTCTCCCCTTCTCCCCTTGTGGGAGAAGGTGGATCGGCGCGCAGCGTCGAGACGGATGAGGGGTGCTGGAAGAAACTGGGCGTTATAAAATATCGAATGATTTTAAATCTTTACGGCTTGGGCGCGGTGACCCTTCCAGCACCCCTCATCCGACCGAGCTTCGCTCGGCCACCTTCTCCCACAAGGGGAGAAGGGGAGACTCACCTGATCGCTACTCTTAAAATATTTCGGCCCGATCTTACGACCGGGCCGACAACGTTACGTTTTAGACTAGCGCCTCAGAATTTCCTCAGCTGCACCCGCTCGTCGCGCCGCACGTATCGCACTTCTCGCAAGTCCCGTTCCGCACCATCGTAAAGTTCTGGCATTCGGAGCAGGAATTGCCGGTGTAGCCCTGGAGCAGCGACTTGGCGCGGCGGTCGTTGGCGAGTTTCTTTGCCTCGGCCGCTTCATTGGCCGCGGCGTCGGTGAACAGTGCCGCCGTGGCGTCCGAAGCAGCGCCCGCCGCTTCCTCGAAAGCGATGTCCTCGGCCAATTCCTTCGCCCGTTCCTCATAGTCGCGCTTGTACGCGACCGCCTCGTCGGTGGCCGGCTTCAGCGCCAGCACGTTGGAGCCGGAGAAGGCGGTCGGCGCTGAGCGGGTAGGGGCGCCCGAGGGAGCCGCGAAGCCCTTCGGATCGTTGCCGCTCACCCGCGACACCAGCTTCACCGGCGAGGCGCCACGGGTCAGGCCCTTGGAGACAGCGTCGGTCTTGCCTTCGCTGATGCCGCGGCCAAGTGCGGTGTTTGAAAAGTCCGACTGGTCGACATGGGCGAGGTCGTTGCGGCCGAGATAAGAAATCGCGAGTTCCCGGAACACGTAGTCGAGGATCGACGTCGCGCTCTTGATCGCATCATTGCCTTGCACCATGCCGGCCGGCTCGAACTTGGTGAAGGTGAAGGCGTGCACATATTCGTCGAGCGGCACGCCATATTGCAGGCCGAGCGAGATGGCGATGGCGAAGTTGTTGAGAAGGCCACGCAGCGTCGCGCCTTCCTTGTTCATGTCGATGAAGATTTCGCCGAGACGGCCATCGTCATATTCGCCGGTGCGCAGGAAGATGGTGTTGCCACCGATCTTGGCCTTTTGCGTGTAGCCCTTGCGGCGGCCGGGCAGCTTTTCCTGCTCGCGCGACACGCGCTCGATGATGCGCTCGACGATCCGCTCGGTGATCTGTGCGGCGCGCGCCGCCGCCGGGGCGGCGATCAGCTGTTCGATCGCCTCGTCCTCGTCGTCCTCGCCATCGGCGAGCAGCGAGGCGTTGAGCGGCTGCGAGAGCTTCGAGCCGTCGCGGTAGAGCGCGTTGGCCTTCAGCGCCAGCTTCCACGACAGCATGTAGGCGCCCTTGGCGTCTTCCACCGTCGCGTCGTTCGGCATGTTGATGGTCTTGGAGATGGCGCCGGAGATGAAGGGCTGTGCCGCCGCCATCATCTGGATGTGGCTATTGATCGACAGCGAGCGCTTGCCGATCTTGCCGCACGGGCTGGCGCAGTCGAACACGGCGAGGTGTTCGGCCTTGAGGAAGGGCGCGCCTTCCAAGGTCATCGCACCGCAGACATGGATGTTGGCGGCCTCGATGTCCTTCCTGGAGAAGCCCAGCGCCGGCAGCATCTCGAATGAGAAGTCATTGAGCTGCTCGTCGGTGAAGCCAAACGTCTCCTTCACCCAGTCGGCGCCGAGCGTCCATTGGTTGAAGACGAACTTGATGTCGAAGGCCGACTTCAAGGCTGCGTTGAGCGCCGCGATCTTGTCGTCCGTGAACCCCTTCGCCTTGAGCGCGCCGGGATTGATCGCGGGGGCCTGGTTGAGATTGCCGTGGCCGACCGCATAGGCCTCCATCTCGCCGATCTGGGCTTCGGAGTAGCTGAGCGTACGCAGCGCTTCCGGCACGGCGCGGTTGATGATCTTGAAGTAGCCGCCGCCGGCCAGCTTCTTGAACTTCACCAGCGCGAAATCGGGCTCGATGCCGGTGGTGTCGCAATCCATGACCAGGCCGATCGTGCCGGTCGGCGCGATCACGGTTGCCTGCGCATTGCGGTAGCCGTGCTCCTCGCCGAGTTCGATGGCGCGGTCCCAGGCGGCCTTGGCGTGCAACGCAAGGTCCTGCTGCTTCAGGTCGGAAGCGACCAGCGGCACCGGGTTGACGGCGAGCTTCTCATAGCCCTGCTTCTCGCCATAGGCGGCACGGCGATGGTTGCGCATGACGCGCAGCATGTTCTGCGCGTTGCGGTCGTAATCGGCGAAGGCGCCGAGTTCGGCGGCCATCTCGGCCGAAGTGGCATAGGCCGTGCCGGTCATGATCGCGGTGAGCGCGGCGCAGATGGCGCGGCCCTCGTCGGAGTCGTAAGGGATGCCCGACGTCATCAGCAGGCCGCCGATATTGGCGTAGCCGAGACCGAGCGTGCGGTATTCGTAGGACTGCTTGGCGATCTCCTTCGACGGGAATTGCGCCATCATGACCGAGATTTCGAGAACGATGGTCCACAGCCGCACCGTATGCTCGTAGGCAGCGATGTCGATCGTGCCGTCGGCGTTGCGGTAGGGCAGGAGGTTGATCGAGGCCAGGTTGCAGGCCGTGTCGTCGAGGAACATGTATTCCGAGCACGGATTGGACGCCCGGATCGCACCGGCCGAAGCGCAGGTGTGCCAGTCGTTCATCGTCGTGTTGAAATGCAGGCCCGGATCGGCCGAAGCCCAGGCGGCGTAGCCGATCTTTTCCCACAGGTCCCGCGCCTTCAGCGTCTTCAACACCTTGCCGTCCTTGCGGGCGGTGAGGTGCCAGTCGGCATCGTCCTCGACAGCGCGCAGGAAATTGTCCTTCAGCGACACCGAATTGTTCGAGTTCTGGCCCGAAACCGTGAGATAGGCATCCGAATCCCAATCGGTGTCGTAGGTCTTGAACGACATCGACGTGTAGCCCTGCTTGGCGAACTGGATGACACGGTAGATGTAGTTCTCCGGCACAGCGGACTTCTTGGCCGCCTTGATCTCGCGCTTCAGCGCGGTGTTGATCGACGGGTCGAAGCAATCGTCGTCATGGCCTTCACAGTTGACGCAGGCCTTCATGATCGCTTCGAGGTGCTTCTTGACAATCTTGGAGCCGGTGACCAGCGAGGCGACCTTCTGCTCTTCATTGACCTTCCAGTCGATGAATTCCTCGATGTCCGGATGGTCGGCGTCGACAATGACCATTTTCGCGGCGCGGCGCGTCGTGCCGCCCGACTTGATGGCGCCCGCCGCGCGGTCGCCGATCTTGAGGAAGCTCATCAGGCCGGACGAGCGGCCGCCGCCTGACAGTTTTTCGCCTTCGCCGCGCAGCAGCGAGAAGTTGGAGCCGGTGCCGGAGCCGTATTTGAACAGGCGCGCTTCACGCACCCAAAGGTCCATGATGCCGCCCTCGTTGACGAGGTCGTCCTGCACGCCCTGGATGAAGCAGGCATGCGGCTGCGGATGCTCATAGGAGGATTTCGACTTGGTCAGCTTGCCGGTGAACGGGTCGACATAGAAGTGGCCCTGGCTTGGGCCGTCGATGCCATAGGCCCAGTGCAGGCCGGTATTGAACCATTGCGGCGAATTCGGCGCCACGCGCTGGGTGGCCAGCATGTAGGCAAGCTCGTCGCGGAAGGCGCGCGCGTCTTCCTCCGACGCCTTGAAGTAGCCGCCCTTCCAGCCCCAGTAGGTCCAGGTGCCGGCCAGCCGGTCGAAGACCTGGCGCGCGTCGATCTCGGAACCGTAGCGCTCGGCTTCCGGCAGCTTGGCAAGCTCGGCCTCATCGGCAACGGAGCGCCACAGGAAGGAGGGGACGTCGTTCTCCTCGATCTTCTTCAGCCGCGCAGGGACACCAGCCTTGCGGAAATACTTCTGCGCCAGGATGTCGGCGGCAACCTGGGAGAACTGCGCCGGCACATCGATATTGTCGAGACGGAACACCACCGAGCCATCCGGATTCTTGATCTCCGAAAGCGCCTTGCGGAATTCGATCTCCGCGTAAGCAGATTGCCCTTGCTTGGTGAAACGACGCTCGATGCGCATTGGTCCGATCCCTTTTGTCTATATATAGCGCTTTCGTCAGGGGATTTCTGCCCCCAATGCGAAACGCGCATGTCCGCCGCCTGCCGGCGTTCGAAAACGGCCGGCTCTCCATTTCGCAGTCTCCGCCGGCCTTGCTGGTCAAACTCCTTGCGAAGTGCCTGTCCAACGTGCTGACGAACCCCGCGGGTCCCTCAAAACTGATTTTTTTTCCGATTCCCTCACTCGAGGGAAGTTCACACTATCTAGCGTCGAACCTGCCTGCAAACACTAAATATAGTGTTAACAGACAATTTATTCCAGTCCGACAATTCTCCCTATTGTCCCCAACCGCCCCATAACCCCAACGCTTCCGCCGGCCTCGTAAACGGGCGGAAATGCGGGCAAAAACGCACATAATCCGGGAAAAAGACCGGGCTCAGAACTTTCCGGTCGCACTCTCAACAGGAGCGCATGGCCTATAAAAGGCGACTCGTTTTGCGCCGTCAAGGATTCGTTTGCGTAGCTTTTGTGACCCCAACATCTTGTGTGTCACATATGTGGATAACGGGGATAGAATTGCCGCGCGGCGACCACTTCGCCGCTGAATCACGAGGGATCAGCCGTAATGCATTTTCGGCTTTGGCTCGGTGCCGGTGAACTGCACCCCGACACGGTCCTTGCGGCGCCAGCGAACCTCGCACCGATAGGCGATGCCGTCGAGCGGCACGTAGAGAAGGAAGCGATCGGGAACCCGGGCCTCGAGCGGTATCTTCAATTCGGCGCCGCTGTCGTGCTGATTGCGCAGCGTGCAGCCGACCTCCGAGTTCTGAATCCCGGTGATGATCGTTCCACCCTTGAGCACGCGCGGACGATGCTCGCGCTTGGGCTCGCCGGGATCTTCCGGCAGTGGGTCTACAGGGTTCACCATCGATAACACGCCGAACGATTCTTATCCGTGAATGGTTAGCAAACCATTCATGACGTCGCATCGAAAACCGTGCCGGTGTGCCTGACAGGTGTGGACGGGGCCCTTGGCGCCGGACGTCCGATCAGGGAAATCTATGTGGGTCGGCGCAGAAATAGGCGATGATCTGGCAAAGGTCGGGTTCGTTGATCATGCGTACCGCGTCCTTGGAGTTGACCCATTTGCGGGTGCGCGAGTTTTTTTCCTTCCAGCGATCGGCGATCTTGTCGACGTGCAGCGGAAACACCAGGACTTCGCACGGCACTTCTTCGCCGGAAGCCAACACCTTGGCGTAGAAATAACGACCGGCCTCAAGGTGCGACACCGTTCCGCGCAGTCCGGCCTCCTCGCCGGCCTCGCGCGCGGCAGCCTCGCAGAGCGGCTCCCTGGCCTCCGGCCAGCCCTTGGGCAACACCCAGCGCCCGGTATCGCGGCTGGTGATCAGCATGACCTCGACGCCGTTGCCGGCATCCCGCCAGGGCAGGGCGGCAACCTGCAGGCGGCACGGCGCCGTGCCGAAGAGTCGCCGGACCCTTTCAGCCAGATGGTTGTGCGTCGTTGGCCTTGTCAACATCGGAGAAGCTAGCCCCAGCCTCCAGAATCGTTTTGCCGCCTCACGAATCTTACGGCCAATGGTCAGCAATAAAAGTAAAAACTTTGGATGCACTGGCCAATTTCCGCCAACAAAGGTCGAATTCACAGGAAATCGTACCCTGTGGGCCCATTCCGAAAGCAAATGGTACCCGGGAGTGGCTACAAATTTAGTAAAAACGCGCTGTCGCGAATCAGCCGGCGTGATCGTCGGCGATCGGCTTCTGATAGGTGAAGCCCATGTCCCACGGGAAATAGATCCAGGTGTCCTGGCTGACTTCGGTGACGAACGTATCGACCAGCGGCCTGCCTTTTGGCTTGGCGTAGACAGTGGCGAAATGCGCCTTCGGCATCATCGCGCGCACAATGCCCGCCGTCTTGCCGGTATCGGTCAGGTCGTCGATGATCAGCACGCCGGCGCCGTCATCGGCCAGCAGGGCGGGGGTGATCTCCTTGAGAACCTGCAACTGCCCCTGGCTGGTGTAGTCGTGATAGGAGGCGACGCAGACCGTCTCGATGACACGGATGCCGAGTTCGCGCGAGATGATGGCAGCCGGAACCAGCCCGCCGCGCGTGATGCAGACGATCGCTTTCCATTGCCCCTTGTTGGCACCCGCAAGCCGCCAGGCAAGCGCCCGGGCGTCACGATGGAACTGGTCCCAGGAGACTGGAAAGGCTTTTTCGGGAAGGGACATGTCGCGCACTCCGCAGCGCGCGGGGACCGCGCGCAAGAAAACAAGGGAATGCGCGCGGAATTAACTGGAAAGCCTTGGCCTTGGCAAGGGCAGGGCCAGCGATCGCTGTGGACTTAAAGCGCGTCGCGTTGAACGGATTCAAGCGACGCGCTTTAAGTTTTTGTTTTCTGCATGTCGTTCTCCCAAAACCAGGGTCACTTTTTGGCCACATGCACTAGCGCGACAGGAAGGCCGCCACCGGCGCCGTGCGCAGCACTGTGCGCGTCACGCCGCCGAACAGAAGCTGGCGCAGCCACGAATGGCTATAGGCGCCGAGCACCAGCAGATCCGCGCCGGTTTCCGCGATTCTGGTCTGGATGATATCGTCGATCGAATTGCCGCCCGATCTCTGCACCGAAACGCTGACGGTGGCGCCATGGCGCGACAGCGCGGACGCGATTTCGGCGCCGGCGGCTTCCGGGCTCTCGTCGAGCGAGTCTGGTGGGTCGATGACCAATATGTCGGTTTTCTCGGCTTCGATGATGAACGGCAGCGCGTCGAAGGCGGCGCGGGCGGCCTCCTTGCTGCCGTTCCAGGCGAGCAGCACATGCTTGAAGGTGGTGACCAGCGGGCCGGCGTGCGGCACCACCAGCACCGGCCGCCCGGCATCATAGACCAGCGTATCGACATCCGCGCTCGGGTCGCCGCCCGTCTCGCGCTGCGCGGCGATGATCAGATCGGCGGCGCGCACGCTGGAAATGCCGGTCAGCGCGCTGTCGCCCGAAAAGCTCTCCAGGCTTCGCCACTCGAAGGAAAGTCCGGAGTTCTCGATATGTCGGAGAAAAATGGCCTGTAGCTTCTCGGCCCGCTCCCGGTTCATGTCGGCCGAAACCTGCAGGAACTCGGTGTCCGGAAAGCCGGTGGCCGAGGTGTAGGGCACCGGAAGCGTTTCGGCGTGGATACCGGTCAGATGGCTCTGGAACCGGTTGGCGAGCGGAACGGCGCAGTCCAGCACGCGCTCGGCGTCCTGTTCGTTTTGCAAAATGGCGACGATGGTCTTGAATCGCATGGTAATCCCCTCAGTTTACAAGCGATAGAATTGCGGCCGATCGAACTCGCCAGAAGGAAACGTCGCAGCGTCGTGCTTGGTTCCGGTCTGGACCAGATCAGCCGGGATTGCTGGCGAACCCGGCCACCATTGCCTCGACATCGGCACGCGCTGCGTCAAGCGCTTCCTGGCTGCGGGCGCGCACGACCAGTTCGGTCCAGAATTTGCCATCGCCATATTTCGGATAGGAGCCGATGATCGTGTCCGGATGCGCTTTCTGGATGTCGCCCAGCGGTCCGCCGATGAGGCCTTCGCCGAATGGGCAGTGCACGCTCGCCGACAGCATCCGGGTGCCGGCCTTCAGCGTTGGCACGACATTGTCGAGCATCGCCTGGAAGATCGACGGGACACCGGCCATGACATGGACGTTGCCGATACGGAAGCCGGGCGCAACGGACACCGGGTTGTCGATGAGATCGGCGCCGCGCGGCATCCGCGCCATGCGTTTGCGGGCCTCGGTGTATTCGATGCCGCGCGCGGCATAGCTTGCCTCGAGCATGGCATAGGCCTTGGCATCGTATTCGCAAGGCACGCCGAAGGCCTTGGATATCGAATCGGCCGTGATGTCGTCATGTGTCGGGCCAATGCCGCCGGTGGTGAACACATAGGTGTAGCGTGCGCGCACGGCATTGACCGCCGCGACGATCTCGTCTTCCTCGTCCGGAACGATGCGCACTTCCTTCAGGTCGATGCCGATCGCCGTCATGATATCGGCGAGATGGCCGATGTTCTTGTCCTTGGTGCGGCCGGACAGGATCTCGTCACCGATGACGAGCATGGCGGCGGTTACGATTTCGGGCATGGAAGGCTCCGGCAAGACGAGTCGCCTCAGATAGCGCGGCGCGGCAGCAGCCGCAATGCCGGCTGGGCGGCGAACAATCTGTATCGATATGCGAGATATCCATCGAACCGGGCCGGTTTCGATGCAAGGTTGCAGCGGCACCGGATGCGGCTAAGCTCAAGCCGGTTCTGGTGCGGGTGAACAATGCTCCTGTCGATTCTGTCATGGCTGCTGGCCGGACTGTTGTTGCTGGCGGTCCTGGGGATCACAAGCCTGGTGCTGGCGACGCTGTGGATCGCGGCCAAGGCCGAAAGGCTGGTGCCGCCGGTCGGAAAATTCATCGAGGTAGACGGCAACCGCATCCACTATGTCGACCAGGGCGAGGGGCTGCCGATCGTGTTCCTGCACGGGCTTGGCGCCCAGCTCCACCATTTCCGGCACACTCTGTTCGGGCGGCTAGGTGCGGGCTACCGGCTGTTCGGGCGGCTAGGTGCGGGCTACCGGTTGATCGCGCTCGATCGACCGGGAGCGGGCTATTCGGTGCGGGCGAGCGGCGCAACGGGGCGGCTGCCCGAACAGGCCGAGATCGTGCGACGCTTCATTGAAGCTCTCAGGCTGGAAAAGCCGTTGGTGGTCGGTCATTCCCTGGGAGGTGCCATCGCGCTGACCCTGGCGGTGGAACATCCCGAGGCGATTTCCGGCATCGCTCTCCTGGCGCCATTGACCCATATGGAAGCGGGCGGGCGCGAAAAGTTCGGCTCACTCTATATTCCGTCACGCCTGTGGCGCTGGATCATGAGCTATACGGTGGCGATACCGACAAGCCTCAGATATGCGCGGCCGACAATGGAATTCATCTTCGCGCCGCAGGTCCTGCCCGGCGATTACATGGTCGGAGGCGGCGGCTGGCTCGGGCTCAGGCCGGCCCATTTCTACGCCATGTCATCCGATGTCGTGGCGATTGAGCGCGACCTTGGCCGCATCGAGAAGCGTTATGGCGAGATCGCCATGCCGGCCGGCATTCTCTTCGGCGATGCCGATCGCGTCACCACCTTTCACACCCAGGGTGCGCCGATGAGGTCAAGGATCGAGGGGCTCGATTTCGAATTGGTCGAGGGCATGGGGCACATGCCGCAATTCGTCGCGCCGGAGCGGATCGTCGCCTTCATCGAGCGCGTCGCCAATCGAGCCTTCGCCGGTCGGGCATCACCGCCGGCTCACGACAATTTCACTGAACCATCAGGCTGACTGCCGGTTTTACCCGTGTCGCACCCAAGGCGGCAAAGACACGGAGCAATTCAATGGTCACGAAACTTCTGGCAGCATCCGTCCTGACGATTGGTCTTGCCACATCGGCAATGGCACAGTCGTTGGACAGCACCTATTCCAACAATCACGACTGGTGGCCGTTCGGCAATGGAAACCATACAAGCGTCGATACCACCACCACCGGAAGCATCAACAGCGACCGCTCAGGATTGAACACCCTGGGCAATACCGGCCCGATCGGCCCTTGTGCCTCCGACACCGCCGGTCCCGATGCGAATGCCCAAGGAAACGTGAACGATCAGTATTGCGGCAAATAGTCGGAGCACGAGCCCGAAAACCGAGTAATCGGTTTTCGGAAAAGATCTCGCTCAAAAGACAAAACCCGCAGGGCAACCGCCGGCTGCGGGACGTCTTCTCTCCAGACGTCTGCGGTCGGCGCCGTGCCTGCCCGATTACTGAGACCAGGATACAAGAATTTACTCGGAGACTTCTGTCTGCGGGCGGTCCCGGCCGTCGGCCAGTTCGTCGTGCCATTTGCCTTCGGCGTCCTCGTACTGGATGCCGTCCGTAGCCCCGGCCACCTGTTGCTCGGCCGAAGCGATTTCGGCGGCGCGCAGCGCGTCCTGATGCGTGGGAAACGTCTCCGAGAAGGTCGCACCGACCTTATAGGCCCAGCCGCCGTCATGCTCGACGATCTTGTAAGTCAGCTTCGCCATCAAAACCTCCAGTTGAAAGGTCCGTCTGCTCAATGCAGCCGGCCGTCGGGCAGTCTGTCGTCGGGCACCAGCACTTCCGATTCCTTGGCGGCTTCAATCAGTGCCCGGCGCGCATCTGCTGTCGAACGATAACCTTCCAGCACTTTGAGGCAAGTGTCGAGGGCATCACGATGGCGCGGACCGCGATTGAGCGGCCAAACGGTCATCAGGCACTCCGCCGCTTCCTGGGCGCTGCGGATATGGCGATATTTGCCGACGTGGCCAAGTTCGACGACGACCGGCACTTCAAAAGGTTTGTTGTCCATCATGGCCGCAACGCAAAGCAGCCAATTTGGTTGCAACCATGTCCTTCAGCCTGCGCCCAAAAGTCGCGTCGCGTTTGCGACACGCTCTAGGTCAGTGTTTGACGCATGTCGTCATTCCAAACCGGATCCACTTTTGGGTGACATGCTCGGGCGTCTCAGTAGCCGCAATCGTTGCGCAACCAGCGTGCATTTGCCCATCCGGTCCTGCCGCCGATCTCGACCTGATACCAGTTGCCGCGGCGGTCGAAGATCTCGGTGTGATCGCCATTGAACAGCTGGCCGATCATCCGCGATGACGAGTTCGGCCGTGTCCGCACGGCAAGAAAGCCGCTGCCGGTCGCCAAATTGTAGCGGCCGGACAGGCCGTGCACCGTGCCCTCGCAATATTGCGCGCTGGCCGGTGTCGACGCGCCGATCCAAAGTCCGGCCACAGCTGTCAGTGCTGCAACAGGCAAGAATGCCCTGAACGACATGATTTCCTCCCAAGCCTGACCGCGCCCGCCGCAGCCTCACCCAAGGTAACAGTTCGCGGACAGAATTGAAGCCAAGCCGTGGCAAACTGTCCAGAACTGCGGGCCGCGCCGGGATCAGGAGAACCGATCGATCAGCCCGCCGCCTTCATCCAGTGCTGCATCGTCGTCACCGAACGGGCAAGCTGCGGCGCCGGGTGGATTGTCTCGCTGAACGTGGCCGCCGCACGCCATCCCCAGCGCGGATCGGCCAGGAAGGCGCGCGCCAGCGCCACGATGTCGGCGCGGCCCTCGGCGACGATCGCTTCGGCCTGCTTCGGGTCGTCGATCAGGCCAACCGCGCGGGTCGCAATGCCGGCGCCCTTGCGCA
The DNA here is from genome assembly GCF_056404515.1 of Mesorhizobium sp. P2_C7. Taxonomy (NCBI): domain Bacteria; kingdom Pseudomonadati; phylum Pseudomonadota; class Alphaproteobacteria; order Hyphomicrobiales; family Phyllobacteriaceae; genus Mesorhizobium; species Mesorhizobium sp. P2_C7. Next base: position 96,880 of record NZ_JBFUDW010000015.1, read on the forward strand.
CGGCTTCCGCCAGATGCACCTGGTAGCCCGGTCCGGTGGGCAGTTTCTGCAACGGTGAATTGCCGCCGCTCGAGCAGCAGAGATAGGCGACGCCGACATCCTTGAGGGCTTTTGCCACTTCGATCGCATCCTCGATGTCGAAGCCGCCGTCGACCCAGTCCTTTACCGACAGCCGCGCGCCGAGCATCAGATTTGGCGTTGCCTTCCGCACTGCCTTGGCGATCTCGACGGCAAAACGCATGCGGTTTTCCAGCGAGCCGCCCCAGCGGTCCGTGCGCTGGTTGGACAGTGGCGACAGGAACTGGAAGATCAGATAGCCGTGTGCCGCGTGCAGTTCGAGGAAATCGAAGCCGGCGCGTTCGGCACGTCTTGCCGCCTCGGCGAAGCGTTCGATGAGCTGCAGGATTTCTTCTTCCTCCAGCGCTCGCGGCACGTTCCAGCCGGTGTCGTAGGCGATGGCCGAGGCCGACACCGTCTGCCAGGGATCCTCGTTTGGCTGCAGCGGCCCGCCGCCCTCCCACGGCTTGCGGTTGGAGGCCTTGCGGCCCGCATGGGCAAGCTGCGTGCCGAACTTCGTGCCGGGAGCGGCGACGCGTCTGGCCGCATCCAGTGTGCGGCGGGCGGCCGCCTCATTGTCTTCGGAATAAAGGCCGAGGCAGCCATGCGTGATACGCCCGCGCCGTTCGACATCGGTCATCTCGACCGTGACCATGCCGGCGCCGGACATGGCAAGGTTCATCCAGTGGTAGAGGTGCCAGTCGCTGGCCGAGCCGTCTTCGGCGGAATATTGGCACATCGGCGCGACGGCGATGCGATTGGGGAAGGTGAGGCCGTCAAGGGTGATTGGCTGAAAAAGCGATGCGGTCATGAGAAAGGGCTCCGGGAGGGGTAAACCGCTATCTAGGTAGTGGATCGAAGACGCGCCAGACACGAGAAGGTGACACGCCCTTTTTGGACCGATTGCCTGCATTGCGCAAATGCCGGTTCGCGGCTACGCCTCGACTGGGTAGCATGGAGACCACGATGGAAGATCGCATTCGCATCCGTTCGGAGGAAATCCTCTCGGACGACTGGGCTGTCCTGAAGAAGACCGTCCTCGACTACCGCCGGCGTGACGGACAGTGGGAAACGCAGATCCGCCAGACCTATGATCGCGGCGACGGCGCGGTGATCCTGCCTTACGATCCCTCGCGCTCGACCGTGCTTCTGGTGCGCCAGTTCCGCTATCCCGCCTACGTCACCGGTCATCGCGAGCCGCTGATCGAGGCCTGTGCCGGCCTGTTGGACGAAAACGATCCGGAAACCTGCATCCGCAAGGAGGCCGAGGAAGAATTGGGCTACCGGCTGCAGAACGTGGAACGGCTGTTTTCACCCTATATGAGCCCGGGCAGCGTCACCGAACGGCTCTGGTTCTTCGTCGCCCGCTATTCGCCTGCCGACCGCATCTCGGCCGGCGGCGGCGCGCCGGAAGAGGGCGAGGACATCGAAGTGCTGGAAATGCCGCTCGACGAGGCGCTGGCCGGTATTGCCGATGGCCGCATCATCGACGCCAAGACCATCATCCTCATCCAGCATCTGAAGCTGAATCCGATTCCTGCTTGATCGATTTCTCGCGTTGCATCCTGTCGCCAGGCGGGCTCTCGGATCGATGGCCGAATAAGGACGTTGGCCGTGGATATTCAGCGTTCGCGCGCCCGGCGCGCGGAGGCCGGCCCGGGGCCGCGCATATAGTGAAGTTCTGGCCGGTAGCGCGGTGCGACGAATTCGCGAAAGGCCGATGTCAACCGAGTGATCAAGGCCAAGCGTGCCATGACCCAATCCAGGTAAGACGCCGCCGCAGGAGGCTGTTCGTTTTCGAATTTTGGCTGTGCTATCCACATGACGGCAAAGTCCGTGACGTTGAAGCCGACGCCGATACGGTCTCACGTGATGGACCGCTTGAACAAAAGACCGAATCGGATTGGATCGCCGTCAGAAATTCCCATGACATCTCGGACGACAAGAGGGCTACCGCCAGGGCCGTGACCAGGAACACTGCGGGAAGGCCGAACAGAAGCTTGCGCGACATCATTGTCCCAACCTCACACGCCGGTGTCGATGTGGAACAGCGTCTTGCGCCCGGCATGTCTGAAACTGTCGGAGCAAGAACCGTGCCACGCCTGCGCCCACGCGCGATTCCGGCCGGACCAATCCTTGCCCACGGCCTCCCAAGCTGACGCACGCAGATGTCCCGTAATGGGTCACTTGCGCTTGGCACCAGATTTGCAGTGTCAGCAATGCCGGGTGTTGGGGCCGGCATTGGGGTGGGTGGGGGCCTCGCCGCTTCGCAAATGGAGCGGCGAGGCTTTTCGTTCAGCCATCAGCCTTCATGCGGCTCGACAGCCGATCGGGGTGACGAGAGGCCGCCGAGCCTAACCGGCTTGGGGCTTCTTGTTGGGGCAAGCCGGCTGAAGCCAACCCTAATATTAGCTACCCTGCAACAGAAGCCTGTTCGGACGTTTTCCCCTGCTATTGGCCGCTGTGCTGCAAGTCCACAAAGCTGGATGTTCAAGCGCTGATCGACTGGCTCGGCCGGATCGCGAGTCGATGCATTGGGAAACTGGTGCGGGACGTGTTTGACGATATCGGAGAGTGGCGCGGAGCCTGCATTTTTGCCGTTTGGATCATACCGACTTTGCGGTGGACACGACCCGGGCGGGGCGGCCCAGCGGCCTGGTTGCTAGTTGTGACCGGCAGCTAGGCGGCTGGGCCTGACCGGCGGGGCGGGTTGGGGCGGCGCCGGCTGGCGACGATATATATGCCACTGCTAATATAAGGGGAACACACCCATATGAACGAAGGAAGTAGCAAAAGGTGGAGCACAAACCGGCCGCAATCTAGATGGTGAGCGTTTTCGAGAAGCCGCATTGGCGGACCGTGCTGGACCACCAGAGACAGGGCCAAAGCGATGGCGGCAAGGGAGATCGGCGACAAGGTGAGGGTCGAGGAGATCGCGCCGAAGGTGATGCGTTGACGGGAGTGGATTTTTGCCGGGGCGGCCCAGCGACTTGCTAGGGGACTAGCAGCGGTGGCCGCTGGGCCTAACCAGTCCGGGCTCGAGGAGGCGCTGTGCTGGCTGACCCGAAGCATGCGCCCGCGCTAATGCGAGAGCCAGAGCGCATCCGCATGAAGGGCTACCACCGAAAGGTTGAAGCGCGCCGCTGCCGACGGAGTGTGAGGGACGAACCCCGAATGCAAGATGGCTCTATGAGGTACACCCGGATGAGGTACAGCCGCGCCTCACATGGCGAGCCTTTTGACCGGCTCACGGAACAAGAGAGCGGGGATCCGGTTTCAGGGGGATGGGAGGAACTGGACATGCCAAGCAAAGTCAAGGACCCGCCACCGAAGCCTGACACGAAGAAGACACTCCGTCGTCCTGACAAGGAAGCATCGCCGGAGCCTGAACATGTCGATCCGCCACCGCGAGACGTGCGAGAGGCCCCGGCACCAAATCCAAATGGCGACAAGAAGTCCTGATCGCAGGGGCGCGACGAAGGGCCCGCCGCCCGACCGGTGGCGGGCTTCTCCATTGAGCGTTTATTTTCAACATGGCAATCGAACCCGCACGATCAAAGCGCAAGGGATTTTAAGTCCTTTGAGGCTTTGCGCGTTGCTGGTAGGCTGCCAAAGCGGCAAGTAAAGGGAAGGGGAATGCTTATGATCAGTTGCAGTTCGTTCTTTCGCGCGGTCGCCATCTGTGGCGTGCTCGCGATCTCTTCGGTGGCCGGCGACGGCTTTGACGGCATTTTGGGCTTTCGCATGGTCAACTCGGCGGAAGCAAAGACGGTCGTGATCCAGAGGACGACCATCTACATCACGACCCTGCCCAAAGGATGCGTGAAGACCACCTACAGCGGTGGCGCCGTGGTCTGGAAATGCGGGACGAAGTATTACCAGCCCTACAAGGGCCGCTACGTGCTGGTTTATATCAAGTAAGGGCGCTCGCCTCACCGCAGAGGCCCCGAACAGCCTTTTCGCTAAGCCGCTGGCGTGACACTGCGCGCCGGCAGCCGTTCGGCTGCGGTCCCTGGTTCGTCCGAGGGAGCCTTTTGCCTGGAGGCGCGTGAGCCAAGAGTGGTGCGGACGACGGGAATCGAACCCGTACGATCAGAGATCGAGGGATTTTAAGTCCCTTGCGTCTACCAATTCCGCCACGTCCGCAGGCCGCGATTACAAGCACTTAAGCGAACATAGGTCCAGCCATTCAAGCCCGCTTGGCACCGGATTGGCACTGAAAGGCCGGATTACTGTTCTGCGCCCATTCTCATTGCGGTTTCAATCGCCGCTGCAACACCTTCGTCCGACTGTGTGAACAGATGGGCGTGGACTGACAGCGTGACCACAGGTGACGCATGCCCTAGGCGACGGCTGATTGCAACCACATCGAGCCCACTGGCGATCAGTGCGGGAGCTGGGGTGTAAGGTCGTGCAACCGCATTTTGGCTGGGCATACGCCACGTTCCCAAGCAAAGACGAGTGCGAAGCCGGAAACGAGCACGGCGGCGACGTGCTGGACGAGCCGCACGGGTGCAGACGAGCCATCACTCGGCCGGACCGTAGCAACCGATCAGCGGCTCACGATGAAGGTCGATAATACCGCGTGGATCGAGGATGGCGAACAGGACGCTGGGGAGATGCCCGAGGAATGCCGGACGGTGGACGGAATCTGAGTTTCGACCCGGTTTGAGACATTCCCGCTGTCCCTGGTGGCGGGTTTCTCACCGGTGCCCACATCCCTCCGGTGAAGCTGTCCGAATCGGCGATCTGCAAAACGTTAAGCGGGTCCGAATCGTACTTAGCGCCGAACCAACCTTCATATTCAATGCGGATCCAAAACTGGGCTTGCGGTTTCCAAAAGCTTCGCCGCGGATCGCTGTGTGTCATCCCAAATGAGCAGGTCGTCTTATCGCCGTTTTGGAGGAGTGGAATTTCCGTCGACTGAGTGAAACACGCCAGCCACCGCTTTTTGGCATCCTCATTGGCACCGACTCCGAGCGCCGCTTTGAGGCCGGCCTGGTCGTGAACGATCAGGCGGATATTTTTCGCGGGAATTGATCCAGAGTTCAGCACCACGAGATTGTAGGCGATCCCATCGTTCCCGCCGCTGTGAGTTTTAACCGCGGCCGTTACGATCGGGCGAAATTGTCGCCTCCAGAAGAAGACGGACATGCCAAGTGCAACCAGAGATACGGCCAGAGCGGCAAGCGCTAATAAGGTGTCCAAGTTCGTTCTCCTTCTCGTCTTGGCCCGCCTGGCTAACGACGGCGGGCCTCTTCAAGGCGGAAACACGAGGTACATCCCTCGTGGCACTTGAACAAATCTTGGTCAACCTCTCCCCTGGTCAACCAGCTTTGAGCGTTCCCCTGAAGCGGGCCGCTCCCGATGGAGTGCAGGGAAGAACGCGAAATGCAAGATGGCTCTATGAGGTACAGCCGGATGAGGTACACCGCGCCGCCAACGGCCCGCCTCAAGGTGGCGGGCTTTTGATTTGGCACCGCAATTGGCACCGGAAGAGCAGGGAAGGGTAGGGATTGATAGATATGTCGGGCTCAGGTCGCGCCTGCAAAGCCCGGAAAACAAGGCCGGCCAAGACTGCGAAGGACGCGTCTGGATGGGCTAGCTCGCATCTAAGATCCCTTGCCTCTACCAATTCTACCACATCCGCAGGCCGGCCTTTTTCAGATGTCAGGATGCGGGCCGTCCAGTCGTGTTCCTGGTCAAGTCTGAATACGGAAGCCAGACCGGGCGGTTTGAACAGAATGGTGCGATCACGGAATTATGCGCGCCGGAGGTACTGGTATGATACTACTCGGCGGATCAAACCCGCCCAGGCCGGCGCTTCTCAGCCCAACCCATCACCCCGCCCAACTGGGGGCGTCGGCCGCCCCTTCCACCAGAGAGCTTCTTAAGCCACAGCCTTGGCCGGGTCGCGCCAGGCCGCTGGCGAGGCTCAGAACTTGTAGCTCAAATTTATACCCACCGTGTTCAGCTTCACATCCTGGTCGCGGTCGGTGAAATCGCCGGACGCGTCAAAATGCTCCGAGCCGAAATCATAGTAGCGATACTGGGCGCCGACGACGAACTTGTCGGTCAGCGCGTAGTCGACGCCGGCACCCACTGCCCAGCCGACACTCGTGCGTGAGCTGTCGAACGCCGTGCCTGTCGCTTGCGACGTTTCGATGCCGGCAAAGGCGATGCCGCCGATGCCATAGACCAGCAGCCGGTCCATTGCGTAGCCGGCCTTGGCGTTGATTGATCCGAACCATTTGACGTCGGTGCCGAAAGTGTTTCCCGGCTCCGCCTCGGTCGAGCCGTCGACCGAGGAATAGTTGAGGTCGGCCTCGGCGCCGATCACTGCCTGGTCGAACTGCCACAGGCCGGCGATATGGCCGCCGACAAAACCGCCGTCGATATCGGGCGAGACGGAAAATGGCTCGCCCCCCGTCCCGTTGATATCGGACTGGCCCCAGCCATATCCAGCCTGCAGGCCGGCGTAGTAGCCGGTCCAGTCGAAGCCGGGCGCGGTCATCGGGACGTCGACGGTGGGGTCGGCTGCGGAAGCCGGCACGGCCAGGGCAGCGAGAAAACCGGCAGTTGCGACCATCAGGCGACGCACATCGAACTCCCCGAAATGACGAATTCAGAAAGGCCCTTGTCGGAAGGGTAACCCGATTTACGACAAAACGGAATCCTATTCTGGCCGATACCGGTCGCAAGCCCGGTGCCGCCAGACCGGAGACAAGCGGCATTGGCGCGGCAGCGTCGCCGTGCAAGATCGGCGGTTTGGAGAAAATTCCCGATGCGCGTCCTGTTTCTCCCGATTGCTGCAACGGCCATCGGACTGCTCGCCTGAGGCCTCGCCATGGCCGAGCCATTGACGCTAACAATCGCCAAGGCCGTGGTGGTACCCGATCCGGCGCCAGGACAAGTGGCGCTCAACCTCAAGATGGCGCCGGACAGTGGGCGTGCATTCGCCGCTTTCACCAAGGCGAATGTCGGGAAGACGATTGATCTCAGCGTTGGCGGCAACGTCGTGATGTCGCCGCGGCTGGTCGAACCCATCCTCGGCGGCGAGGTCATGATCAACGGCAGGTTCGCCAAGGGCGAACTCAGGCGTCTCGCCGATCAAATTTCGGCCGGAAAGGCGAAAGTCACGGTCGACGTCAGCGCGCAGTAGCCTTGGTGAAAAGCCGGACGGCCTTTGTCATGGCGCAACAGGTCCCAGTTTGATGCTGGTCAAAACCACACCGGCTTGGCACAGTCGGGCAAACAGGAGTCTTTCATGGCCAAGAAGCCATCGGCGCATGCGACAAAACCCAAACCCTGGACCGAGATGGCAACGCAGCTGGTCGATGTCGCCATGGGCCGCAAACCCGCCGATCTCGTCATCCGCAACGGCCGCTGGGTGAACGTCCATTCTGGCGAGGTCATCGCCGGGACCGACATCGCCATTGCCGGCGGGCGCTTCGCCTATTGCGGGCCGAACGCCAGCCATGCCATCGGCCAGGGCACAAAGGTGGTCGACGCCGGCGGGCGCTATCTGGTTCCCGGCCTTTGCGACGCGCACATGCATGTCGAGAGCGGCATGGTGACGGTCACCGAGTTCTGCCGCGCCGTCATTCCGCACGGCACCACCTCGATGTTTATCGATCCGCACGAGATAGCCAATGTGCTGGGCCTGCCCGGCGTGCGGCTGATGCATGACGAAGCCGTCGCGATGCCGGTCAATGTGCATGTTCAGATGCCGTCCTGCGTGCCTTCGGCACCAGGGCTGGAACATGCCGGCGCCGAGCTGACGGTCGCCGATGTCGCCGAAGCGATGACTTGGGAAAACATCATCGGGCTGGGCGAAGTGATGAATTTCCCCGGCGTCGCCGCCAACGACCCGGTCATGTCTGGTGAGATCGCGGCGACCGTGAAAGCGGGGAAAACGGTTGGCGGACACTATGCCTCGCGCGATCTCGGCCTGCCGTTCCATGGCTATGTCGCTGGCGGGCCGGAAGACGACCACGAGGGTACGCGGGCCGAAGATGCCATTGCGCGTGTGCGCCAGGGCATGAAGGCGATGCTGCGGCTCGGCTCGGCCTGGTATGACGTCGCCTCGCAGATCAAGGCGGTGACCGAGAGCGGCATCGATCCGCGCAACTTCATCCTGTGCACGGACGACAGCCATTCCGGTACGCTGGTCCATGAAGGCCATATGGACCGGGTGGTGCGGCACGCCATCCAGCAAGGGTTGAAGCCTGTAACGGCAATCCAGATGGCGACGCTCAACACCGCCCAGCATTTCAAGCTCGAACGCGAGATCGGCTCGATCGCGCCGGGCCGGCTGGCCGACCTGCTGATCGTCTCGGATCTCTCGGCGATGACCATCGACGAGGTCTATGCGCGTGGCGTCAGGCTGGCCAAGGGCGGCAAGCTCGAAATCGACATTCCGGCCTATGACTACCCGAAGACGGCCAAGAACACCGTCAAGCTCGGCAAGAAACTCAAGGCCGGCGACTTCGACATCGCGGCTCCCAAGGGCGCCAACGAGGTCCGCGTGCGCGTCATTGGCGTCATCGAGAACCAGGCGCCGACGCGTGCACTGGAAGCGGATCTGCCGGTCGAGGACGGGCTGGTCGCCATGGATCGCCGCAACGATATCTGCCAGATCGCGCTGGTCGAGCGCCACAAGGGCACAGGCGGCGTCACCAACGCCTTCGTCTCCGGCTTCGGCTACATGGGCGATTGCGCCATGGCCTCCAGCGTGGCGCACGATTCGCACCACATCATCGTTGTCGGCACCAATAAGCAGGACATGGCGCTGGCCGTGAACCGACTGGGCGAGGTCGGCGGCGGCGTCGTGCTGTTCTCCAAGGGTAAGGAACTGGCGCTGGTCGAAATGCCGATCGCGGGGCTGATGTCGGACGAGCGGGCGGAAATCGTCGCCGCCAAGGCCGAGAAGCTGACCGAAGCGATGCGCAAGATGGGCTGTTCGTTGAACAACGCCTATATGCAGCACTCGCTGCTGGCACTGGTCGTCATTCCGGAACTGAGGATTTCCGACGTCGGGCTGATCGATGTGACGACGTTCCAGAAGGTCGATCTTTTCGTCTGAGATCAGCCGTCGGCGCTCGGCTGATCACCCGCCAGCGCCGACGGTCAGCACCTTGAACGGCGTGGTGATCACGACCTCGGCGACCGAGCCGACGGCCTTGCCTATACCTTGGCCGATGTCATCGAACCGCACCGCGTCGGGCTCGTCCGCTCGTAAAGCGGCCGGTGTGCGCAGCCGGTCGCCGAGCAGTTGCACCAGGATCGGGTTGTCGGCGAATTTGGCATGGTTCAAACGGTCGCCGCTCTTGGTCTTGGTCAGGTCCACCACGACCACGCCATAGCTGGCAAGGTCGGCGGCATTGCCGTAATCGCCAACGCGCGGCTTGTCGCCAGAGATTAGGGAAGACAGCTTGAGCGCGCGGTCGTCGCCCGAGAGCAGGATGGCGAACGGCTTGTCCGGCTTGCCGTAGCGGATCATCTGCTTCTTGAACACATCGACATCGATGTCCGGCGAGGCCAGGACGACATAGCCGAGCTTGCCGCCGAGATCGCGATCGCCGGTGATGGCGAGCTGCCGCAGCGCTTCCATCGTCACCCAGGTTCCCATCGAGTGAGCGATGATGTCGATGCTCTTGACCCGCGTCTTGGCCAGCATCCTGAGCGTCGCCTCGAGGTCGTCGCGCGCCGCGTTGGCGCTTTCCTTGTCGTAGATATAACCGGTCGTCTTGCCGCTTGACGCCCAGGAAAACACCACCGGAGTGCCGGGATATTTCGTGTCGTGGGCAATCTGCGTCAGCCGATAGATGCCGTCGTCGAAACCGTTGTTGAAGCCGTGCACGAAAACCAGCGCACGTCCGCCGCTCATGGCGATGTCGGCGCCGACCGCCTTGGCGAATTGCGGCGCGCCTTCATAGAAGGTCACGTCCTTGGCGGTGAAATCCTTGGCCGGATTGCTGTTTGCGGATCCCTTGACCCGCTCGATGGCGCCGAGCTGATGGCTTTTGGGAACGGTCACGTCGACCCGGGCAAAACTGGTGGTCAGCGAACGGTCGCCGTCGTAGACCTGTCGCGGGTTCTTTGTTGCCCTCTGCCGGGTGGTGGCAACGAAGATCTCATGCGTCGCAGCGATGTCGGAAGCGGGCACCGTGATCGTCGTCTTGTTGAGCAGATCATGGGTTTTCTGGCCGGCACAGCCGGTGACAGCGAGCGCGAATGCGACGACAAGGTAGCTCTTCGAACGCACGGTCACACGCCGGCTCCGCAAAGGGGGACGTCAAACGCATGACGTCGCTGGATATCCCGATAAAGCCAGAGCGCGGCGCGGTCCAGTTCAAAGTGCGCCTAGACGTCGGCAATGCTGAACAGGCACGGCAAAATCGTGGGATTTCGTCTATTTCCCGAGCAGGCCGATGCGATCGGTCACGTCACGATCGCTGGCAAAGCCGTCATCGTCGCGCAGCCGCTGGCCGATCATCTTCACCAGTTCGGGATTGTCGGCGAATTTGGTGTGGTTGAAGCTATCGCTTCCCTTGACCTTTGAAAGATCGACCACGGTCACGCCGTAGGAGGCAAGATCGGCGGCATCCTTGTAGTCGCCGACGCGTGGCCGCGAGCCGGCAATCAGGCCGGAGAGCCTCAGTGCCCGATCGTCGTCGGACAACAGCAGGATGAATGGTTTGTCAGGCTTGCCGTAGCGCCTCATCTGGCTCTTGAACACATCGACATCGATGTCGGGCGAGGCCAGCACCACGTCGCCGAGCTTGCCGCCGAGATCGCGGTCGCCGCTGATGGCCATCTGGCGCAGCGTTTCCATCGTCACCCAGGTGCCCATCGAATGGGCGACGATGTCGATGCGCCGCGCTCCGGACTGCTCAAGCATCCTCAAGGTCACTTCGAGCTGGTCGCGGGCCGCGCTGGCGCTTTCCTTGTCATAGACATAGTCGGTGGTCTTGGCGCCGGAGGCCCAGGAAAACAGCACCGGCGTGCCCGGATAGCCGGAATCATGAACGATCTGGGTCAAGCGGTAGACGGCATCATCGAAGCCGGTGTTGTAGCCATGGACGAAGACCATGACGCGGCCGCCGCGCGCCGCGATGTCAGCGTCGAGCGCGCTGGAGAACTTCGGCTGTGCGTCGTAGCCGACGACTTCGGACGCCATGAAATATTTCGTCGGGTCGTCGGATTTGCCGCGCGACCGGCGCTCGATCTGGCCGGTCTGGTGGGAGCCTGGCACCGTGACGGTGACGCGGGCGTAATTCAGCGTGGCCGAGCGCTCACCGTCGAAAACCTTGTTGGGATCGTCGGATTTCTTGCGCGTCGTCGCGATGAAGATGCTGTGGTTGCCGGCGATCTCCGTCACCGGCGTCGCGACGATCGCGCTACCAAGCAGTTCCTGTGTTTGCGTACCGGCGCAGCCGGCGACGAGCAAGGCAAGGACAATGGCAAAGATATTCTTCAAAGGCACTCAGAAATTCCAACTCCGGCCAAAAGGCCTGCCTACCCCCGCGACATCCCGGACAGCCAGAGTGCGGCAGAACTAAGTCGCGTCCAGCCGAAATGTGGTCAGCGCCCGGTCACAGTCATCGCACTGTTGCGCGAAAGCCAAAACGGCGGCAGAAACGCCGGAATGTTGGAGAAGGGCAACACCTCCGGCTTGAGGCGGATGCCGAGTACATCCGCCATGAAGCCGCGTCGCGCCTCGATGCGGCTCCAGGCCTCGGGATAGCGCGCCGCGATCTCCTCGCGCAGAGGCTCGTCGGCGAGCGCGATGCCGTCCTCGATATTGGTGGTGAAATAGGCGCTGCCGGTCGCCGGGATGACGTCGACCTGCAGCGCCATGCCCGATCGCAGTCTGATGTCGGAGCCGGAAAACACCGGCGAATGCATCCATTCGTCGATATGGACGAGATGGCCGGGATTGAGTGAAACACCAAAGAAGGGATCGCCTATGCGGTCATGCACCGCTTTCCACAGCGTGCCTCCCGTGGTGCCGATGCCGATCGCTTCGTACCAGTCGACGACAGCGGCAAAATAGGGCGCGACCAGTCTTTCGACATAGTCGCGGATGGCATGCGGAAGTTCGGATGGCTCTTCGGCGAGGAACCCGGCGCGTGCATTGAGCGCACCCTGGATGCCATAGGCCATGGTGATCGGGTCGCCACGCCGGATGATGTCGAGGCGCGGGCTGGGCAGGCCATAGGCGGCACGCTTGCCCGCCGACAGCATCGGATGACAGCCATGCGGCAAGCCGTTCATGCCCATCAAGCGGGCCGCCTGCAATTCCGTCATGCCGGGTTCGATGCCTTGCAGGACATTGCGCAACCCCTGCGAGGTGAAGGTTGCGGCGAATTCGAAGGCAGCCAGTTGGTCGGCCTCGTTGATGGCGCGCAGCCCGTCGGCGGGGTTCATCAGCAGATTGGCCGCGTTCACGACCGCGCCCTTGTCGCCGACAAGCGCGCGCAGCGTATCGGCGATGAAGGAGGGCAGGTCGAGCGCCATCTCGCCAAAACCTGCATCGCCTGCGCCGAACGGTTTCCAGCCGATGGCGCCGATGCGCTGGCCGGGCCTCAGGCCGCTATCGGCGAGGATGTCGAGCAGCGCGTCCGAGCGATCGCGCGGCTGCGCCGGCAGCGAGAACGTCTGGTAGAGGACACGTTCGTATGGCCCGTCGCAGAGTTCGGCATAGCCCCAGCCTTCATTGCCGACGAGAAGCCTTGGCTGCTTGCCGGGAACGATGACCAGCAGCGTTTCCTCGAAGCGCGGATCATAGCCCGAGAGATAGGCGACATTGGCCGCGTGTTCGCGGTCGCCATAGATGGCGAAGGCATCGAGGCCGGCCTTGGCGCCCAGTGCCGTCAACGCCGCGATGCGGGCTTCGTGGGTGGCGCGCGCAACCAGCGGCATCACCGTCGGCTCGCCGAATTCCGGCAGCGACATGGATTTCAGGCCGACCGATGCGACAGGCATGAACAAACGCCTCCAAGTGCTTGCAAGGATTCTGCGAATGCCCGCTGCAGAGGGGCAAGACAGGCAGGACAATGGCGTCGGGGCCCCGGATATGCAATAGGCGGGATCGGCCGCACGACGGCAGCGGTTGCAACAAACAGCCGGAGCGCGGCCCGATCGATGATAGCGGTCTGCGGATAACAGGCGGTGCAAGGTGGTTTTCCGATGAACAGTTTCTCTTCCCGTGTCGCCACCGCTGCCGCCGCGATCCGCCAGATCTTTCCGGAAACGCCGCTGCAGGAGAACGACTACCTGTCGAAAAAGACCGGGGCTCGGGTGCTGCTGAAGCGTGAGGACCTGTCGCCGGTGCGTTCCTACAAGATCCGTGGCGCCTTCAATTTCTTCCGCAAGACGCTTGCGGCCGGCAACGAGGCTGAACTGTTCGTCTGCGCGTCCGCCGGCAACCATGCGCAGGGCTTCGCTTTCGTCTGCCGCCACTTCGGCAAGAAAGGCGTCGTGTTCATGCCGGTGACGACGCCGCAGCAGAAGATCGACAAGACCAGGCTGTTCGGTGGCGATTTCGTCGAGATCAGGCTGGTCGGCGACTTTTTCGACGATTGCTACCGCGCCGCCTTCGAATTCACCGAAAGTTCCGGCGCGCACATGGTGCCGCCCTTCGACCACAAGGACATCATCGAGGGCCAGGCAACTGTCGCCTATGAGATATCAGACCAGATGCCGGGCGCCCGCATGCCCGAAATCATCATGCTGCCGGTCGGCGGCGGCGGGCTCGCCGCCGGCGTCACCCACTATTTCGCCGATCAGGGCCGCGAAGCGCGCTTCGTCTTCTGTGAGCCGGCCGGCGCACCTAGCCTGCGCGAGAGCCTCATTGCCGGAAAGCGCCTGAAGCTCGCCAAGGTCGATAATTTCGTCGATGGCGCGGCGGTCGCCGAGATTGGCCGCGAGCCATTGCGGCATCTCAAGGATTTCCCGGCCGACATGGTGCGGCTGATCCCGGAGAACCGACTATGCGCCACCATGATCGAGATGCTCAATGTCGAAGGCGTCGTGCTGGAGCCGGCCGGCGCGCTGGCGATCGACGCGCTGAAGGATTTTTCCAGGAAGGAGATCAGGGGCAAGACGATCGTCGCCGTGGTTTCGGGCGGCAATTTCGATTTCGAGCGTCTGCCCGACGTCAAGGAGCGGGCACTGCGCTTCGAGGGCCTGAAGAAATACTTCATCATCCGCTTTCCGCAGCGGCCGGGCGCCTTGCGCGATTTCCTTGAAATGCTTGGGCCCGACGACGACATCGCCCGCTTCGAATATCTGAAGAAATCGGCCCGCAATTTCGGTTCGGTGCTGATCGGCATCGAAACCAAGGATCGCCGCAATTTCGACCTGCTCAAGGCGAATTTTGAGGCCGAAGGCGTCCAGTACCAGGATATCACCGACAACGAGACGCTGGCCGGGTTCATCATATGAGTGATCGATGATCAGATGACTGGTCAGGGAAAAAGTTTCGTTGCGCTGTTTTCCGGCATCAATGTCGGCGGCAACCGCATCGTCAAGATGGCGGAGCTGCGGTCGTTCTTCGAGGACCTCGGATTTTCCGATGTCGCCACCTATGTGCAGAGCGGCAATGCCGTGTTTCGGGCAAAGACGGGTGACGCGGCGACGCTGACGAAACAGATCGAAGCAGCCTTCGAGAAGAAATGGGGATTCCATTCGCGCATCATGGTGCGCGATCTCGGCTGGTTCGAGCGGCTGGTGAGCGAAAATCCCTATCCGGAAGTGGCCGCGGACCACACGAAGCTCCACGCCTATGTGCTGGAGCGCGAGCCGACCGCCGATGAGGTGGCGCGGCTGGCCGAAAAGTGCACCGGTCCCGAACGGTTCGAGATCAAGGGCGACGTGCTTTACCTGCACGCGCCGGACGGGCTCGGCAAATCGGTTTTTGCCGGGCTGATCCCGCGCACGCTGAAGGTGCCGGGCACCTCGCGCAACTGGCGCTCGGTGCTGGCTCTGCTGGCGATGGCCGGTCAGGCAGGCGGAGCTTAGGCCGGTTACGCTGCCGTGGCGTGCGTCCAGTCGAAGGTCAGTTCTTCGCGAAAAGCAAAGCGCTTGATGTGATCGGCGACGACGCTTTCCAGGCGCTCGAGTGAACCGTTTTCCTCGGTTGACACCGTGATATGCAGCGCGTTCGCATCGGCATCCATCACCGTGCGACCGAGCGAGAGATCGATCGTGCCATGGTGCGGATCGAACTCGACGGGGAATTTGTGCGCCCAGTGCTTGCACAACTGCTGCAAATAGCGGCTGGCATGTTCGGTGGCGACATCGGCATGGCTGGTCGGCATAAGTGAACTCTCCGGGAGGGCAGGCGCCCATTGCTTGACATGGCGCCAGGCTTGCCAGGCTGGCGCGACAGCCGGGTAGATAGGTGCCGTCGCGCAAAACGCCAAAGGCTGCCGGGCGATCTTTCGCCCGGATCGAGGCCTACCAGCTGCCGGTGTTCGCCATTGAAGCCCAAGGCTCGGCCTTGGCCTTGGCCGGGCCTTTTTGCAGGAGCTCGATCGAAATGCCGTCCGGCGACCTGATGAAGGCCATGTTACCATCGCGCGGCGGCCGGTTGATGGTGACGCCATGGTCCATCAGATGCTGGCAGGTGGCGTAGATGTCGTCGACCTCATAGGCGAGGTGGCCGAAATTACGCCCGCCCTTGTAGTCTTCCGGATCCCAATTGTAGGTCAGTTCGACCAACGGTGCTTTTTCGTTGACGCCGCTCTCCTCGTCTTCCGGTGCGGCCAGGAAGATCAGCGTGAAGCGGCCTTGCTCGTTTTCGTAGCGGCGCACCTCCTTGAGGCCGAGCTTGGCGCAGTAGAAATCGAGCGAGGCGTCGACGTCGGCGACGCGGACCATGGTGTGCAGATAGCGCATGTGATTTCCTCGATGAATTGCGTTGCGGCGCAACATAGGGTCGACCCGCTCAAAGGGCAATCGTTCGGCACTGCGCAATGCCGGCAAAGAACAAATCCGGTATTCCCCCAAAAAAGGCACGTCAGGTCTTGCACACACCGGAAGCCGCGGTGTTAATCTGGTGTCAAGAATCAGTTGCGGTGTTCTTGAAAAATAAGGGGGCATTGTTATGGGGGAAAAGGCCTCTTTCACGGGGCGGAACGGAACCCTTGGCGACGCCTTGCATCGTGACGAAGGCGGCGATGCTGCCGATCTGCTCGAAGTCGCTGGCGCCATCAAGTGGTTCGATGTGGCCAAGGGCTACGGTTTCATACTTCCAGATGACGGCATCTCGGGCGACATCCTTCTCCATGTGACATGTCTTCGAAAGGACGGCTTCCAGACGGCCCTGGAGGGCGCACGCGTGGTCTGCCTCGTCAAGCAGGGCGATCGCGGATTGCAGGCCTTCCGGGTGCTCTCCATGGACGTCACCACCGCGGTCCATCCTGCCGAAATGCAGGAGCAGCGCACCCATATCGCGGTGACGCCGGAAAGCGGCCTCGAACGCGCTTTGGTGAAATGGTTCAACCGCACCAAGGGGTTTGGTTTTCTGACCCGCGGCGAGGGCACCGAGGACATCTTCGTCCACATGGAGACCTTGCGCCGTTACGGCATCACCGAGCTTCGGCCGGGGCAAGTCGTGCTGGTTCGTTTCGGGCGCGGCGACAAAGGCCTTATGGCCGCCGAGATTCACCCCGACATGGGGACCTTGCCGGTCTCGCACTAATTCAGTCGCCCAAAAGTGGCCCATCCCGACAGATCGGGATGGCGCTCTTTCTCCTCTTTGTTTGACCATGATCTCTGGACATGCGGTTTCCGTTTGTCCGAGAAAATCGGTTCCACTTTTCGGGATCGTGGTCTAATGCATGTCGCCCAAAGGCATGCCCACGAGCCTGATCCGAGGCGACGTGCTCCAGGACAATTTCCGGCCGAGGATTTTGAATGGCTTACAGGAACTGGCTGACGGCGGGTGTGTTGTGC
Source organism: Mesorhizobium sp. P2_C7 (assembly GCF_056404515.1). Taxonomy (NCBI): domain Bacteria; kingdom Pseudomonadati; phylum Pseudomonadota; class Alphaproteobacteria; order Hyphomicrobiales; family Phyllobacteriaceae; genus Mesorhizobium; species Mesorhizobium sp. P2_C7. The sequence continues at coordinate 113,902 of NZ_JBFUDW010000015.1, forward strand.
GCCATTGTCGCCGTGGTCGTGGCCGCAGGTGCTTACTTATATTCCGACCGGCCGACCGCGGCCGACAGCCGGGCGATGGTCCTTCCGGTCGATCCGGCGCCGCTGGTTGTGGTGACGAAAGGCGGCGATCGTTCTTTTTCCATCGAAGTCGCCAACACCGCCGCGGAGCGCGAGGCTGGGCTGATGTACCGCCAGGACATGGCGGACGACCATGGCATGTTGTTCGTCTTCGATATCCAGCAGCAGGTTGGCTTCTGGATGCAGAACACCCCGATGCCGCTTGATCTGATCTTTGTCGGCCAGGACGGCAAGATCCGGGCGATCAAACACGGCGAGCCGCAATCCGAGGCCATCATTTCGCCTGGCGTGCCGGTGCGTTTCGTGCTGGAGCTCAAAGCAGGCACCGCCGCCAGGAACGGCATCGAGTATGGCGACCTGTTACGCCATCCGGCCGTTGGCACGGCGTCTGGTCCGGGCGTGCCGCCATCGGACAATGGCGATGCGCCCAACGGCGGTGCCGGTTGAGCGCGCAGGCGGGATCGCTGATGCAGGTTTTCACCCATGACGGCTTTGATCTTGCCTTCCTCGACCGCCAGCCGGCGTCGGGTGAGGGCGATCCGGTGCTGATGATCCACGGCTTTGCCTCGACCCACTATGTCAATTGGGTATCGCCGGGCTGGTTCAAGACGCTGAACGATGCCGGTTACCGCGCCATCGCCTTCGACAATCGCGGCCACGGCTCGTCGTCGAAGAGTTATGACGAGGCCGATTACACGCCGGACAAGATGGCTTCGGATGCCGCCGCCTTGCTTGGCCATCTCGGCATCGAGCGCGCCCATGTCATGGGCTATTCGATGGGCGCGCGCATCGCGGCGTTCCTGGCGCTGTCCGATCCGGACAAGGTGGCGACGCTGGTCTTCGGCGGTCTCGGCATCGGCATGATCGACGGCGTCGGCGATTGGGATCCGATCGCTGCGGCCCTGCTCGCCGACGATCCCGCGGCAACCAGTCATCGGCGCGGGCGATCGTTTCGCGCCTTCGCCGACCAGACCCGCAGCGACCGCCGGGCGCTGGCCGCCTGTATCGCCAGGTCGAGAGAATTGCTGAGCGAGGACGATCTTGCGCGCATTGCCCAGCCGACGCTGATCGCCGTCGGCACGACGGACGACATTGGCGGTTCGCCCGACGAACTCGCGGCATTGATGCCGAACGCCAGGGCCTTTCACATCGAGGGCCGGGACCATATGCTGGCGGTCGGGGACAAGACCTTCAAGCAACGCGTGCTGGAGTTCTATGCCGAAAATCCGCTCTGAGCGGACGGCAGCGCGGGCGTAAGGGCCGCCAACGAGCGCGCCATGTTAGCTCGGGCCTGCGGCTCGAAGCGCCGGCGAAACTCTTCGGTGTGGAAGATATGCGGGCGGGCGAGGAAATTCTTCAGGACCGCGCTGCGGCCGGCCCGCCACATCGGCTCCTCAACCCAGTGATATTCGCGCCGCACAGCGCATTCATAGGCATCGAAGGCATCCGGCGCAGCACCCAGGATCGACAGATCCATGTCGAGGAAAAGATTGGCGTCCCGTACTGCCGTCGCGTCGTCAAACGACGGCAGTTGGTGGTTGGCTGTAGCGACGATCATCGCCGAGATGCGGTCGAGGCGCCCGGCTTCAGCCCGGCCCGCGAGCTTCTTCTCGGCAAGGGCGGCACTTTGGATCTCATTGTCCTTGGCCTTGCTGTCATAAACGGCATCGTGGAACCAGATCGCCGCTTCGACGGCTTCGGGGTCGCCGAGCACCCCTCGATAGTCGCCCGCCAGCCCCAGCATCGCCTCGATATGGGCAAGGTTGTGATAGTGGCGGTCTTGCGCGGCGTAGAGCGCAGAAAGCTCACTTTTCAGCGCGTCGTCGATCAAGGGTTCGTTTTCCAGAAACGGCGTCACTATCCACCCGATGAAATACTCCCGGCATCCTGGGCCAAAACACGCCATAGCGGAAGGCGTCGGGGGAGCAATGGTGCCGCAGCCGATTGACCAATTCGCATGATGGCGGGAAGCTGCTTGGCATGAGCAGGATCCACACGGTCACCCGCTCGGACGCATGTTGTCATTTTCAAAGCACTCAAACCCAAGGAGCCTGACATGACCACCGCAACCGAGACCTCCAGACCGGGGACTATCGACATGAAGCTGGAGGCCGTCATCATTTCCGTTTCGGATACCGATCGGGCCAAGCGTTTCTATGGCGGCCTGGGCTGGAGGCTGGACGCCGACTTCATCGTTGGCGATGCGTTTCGCGTCATACAGTTCACGCCCCCGGGTTCGCCATGCTCGATCCATTTTGGCAAGGGTCTCACGACCGCCGCGCCAGGCTCGGCGAAGGGACTTTATCTCGTGGTGTCGGATATCGTGGCGGCACGTGCCGAACTGGTGGCGCGCGGGGTCGATGCGAGCGAAGTGTTTCACCGTGCAGGCCCCGGGCAGCCGCCGATCAGCGGCAGAGATCCGGAGGGGCGCAGTTATTCCTCCTTTGCCTCGTTCAGCGACCCGGACGGCAACGGCTGGCTGCTGCAGGAGATCACCCAGCGATTGCCTGGGCGCGTGGATGCACACGACACGACATTCACCTCATCGACCGAATTTGCCGCTGCGCTGCGGCGTGCGGCGGCCGCTCATGGCGAGCACGAGACTCGGACCGGCGGACAGCGCGATGAAAACTGGCCCGACTGGTATGCCGAATACATGGTGGCCGAACAGGCCGGCAAGCCGCTGCCGACTTGACCAGCGGCCATGGTAGCGCGGCGCCATCGACGTCGCGGTTCACTTGGGCTCGCAGGCCATCTGATCGCCATGCTTTCCGCCCGGTCAAGCGCGGAAGGGTCGCTTGTTCGGCGCGTCGTCGATCAAGGGTTCGTTTTCCATGGCCGCTTGAATTCCCGCGAACCAAATCCATTTGACATTGCACTAAGGAAAATTGAGTTCAATCGTGCCATGATCTGGCTTATATGTGCGGTCCGACAAGGCGAGCACAACAGGCCAGCCCGGCAGGAGGCAGGACGAGACGGCGATGAACAGCATCAGCATTTCCCGACAGAGCGCATTGCAGCCGGTCGATCCGATCTGGCGCTCGATCCGCGACGAGGCAATGGAGGCGGTCAACCGCGACCCTCTGCTTGCCGCGTTCCTCTATTCCACCATCCTCAACCAGGACAGCCTGGAAGAGGCGGTCATCCATCGGCTAGCCGAGCGGCTCGACCATCAGGACATCGGCTCCGATCTCATCCGCCAGACCTTCAAGTCGATGCTGGCCGACGACAAGGACTGGCCGACGACCGTGCGCGTGGACATCCAGGCCTATTACGACCGCGATCCGGCCTGCGACCGCTTCATCATGCCGGTGCTCTATTTCAAGGGCTTTCACGCCATCCAGACCCATCGGCTGGCGCATTGGCTGTGGAAGCAGGGCCGTAAGGATTTCGCGCTCTATCTGCAGAGCCGTTCGTCCTCGGTCTTCCAGACCGACATCAACCCGGCCGCTCGCATCGGCAAGGGCATCTTCATCGACCACGCCACCGGCCTCGTCGTCGGCGAGACCGCGGTCATCGAGGATGATGTGTCGATCCTGCACGGCGTGACGCTGGGCGGCACCGGCAAGGCCGGCGGCGACCGTCACCCCAAGATCCGCTACGGCGTGTTGATCGGCGCCGGCGCCAAGATCCTGGGTAACATCGAAATCGGCCATTGCTCGAAGATCGCGGCAGGCTCGGTGGTGCTGTCGCCCGTACCGCACAACAAGACGGTTGCCGGCGTGCCGGCCCGCGTCGTCGGCGAAACGGGCTGCGATCAGCCGTCGCGCCAGATGGACCAGCTTCTGCCGTCGCAGACGATGGATCAGGTCGTCAGCTTCGACATCTGATTTTCATCTGCCCGCTGCCTGCGGCCGGGTGCCGGCCGTGAGAAGGAGCGGGCGGTTGTTCCCGTGTTATCGGGCCGCTTGCCTTTACATCGCCATTGTCGACGTGCCAGAAGCGCGTTCGACGCAAGCCCGATGATCGGAGAAGACTGTTGAAGCCCGACGAAATCAGAAAGCTGGACGCCTATTTCAAGCGCGTCTTCCAGAACCCCAAGCTCGAGGTCAAGGCACGGCCGCGCAAGGAAGATTCGGCCGAGGTCTATGTCGGCGACGAGTTCCTCGGCATCGTCTTCAAGGACGAGGACGACGGCGACTACAATTTTTCGATGGCGATCCTCGACATCGACCTGGCCTGAGCCAGTAATCCTGCGCTCGGCCGGCTCCGCTTCGAATGCGGCCGGCCAGCCCGGTTTCCCCTCCTAATGTCCTCTTTTCAGGAAGCGCGCGGCTTGGCCGGCGATTGCCGCGTCGAGCGCCTGCCAATCACCCAGGAACTCCCTGGGGAAGCGATAGGTGAGGCTGAGTTCGTCGCCGACCTGGACGTCGCGCTCGCAGGGCGCCAGCGATTCCTCGGCACTCGGCCCGCTCAGGCAGCGGGCCACGAACGGGTCCTTGCCAGGGCGCTTGCCGACAACCAGCACCTCGTTCAGGTAGCCTGATTTCTCGTTGAAGCCGTACACCGTCGTGCCGCCGGGGCCAGCAATGCCCGGTTGGATGATCAACGCGCTGTAGATCGGCGCGAAGCGGCCGCTCATGTCGCGCGACATCATCTGCTGTTCGAAGGACAGGAAGATGATGTTCCTGCTCGCTCCCATGTGATTGAAATCGTCGCGCGCCGGCTCGCTGTAGCCGTCCATCTGGGGATAGCGCAGATAGAGGTCGAGCCGCGAGGCAATGCCGTCGCGCCGGGCCTGGGCGAAACGGATGACGTTGGCCGGCACGGCGATGACATTGTTGCCGATCACCACCTGATGGATCGTTGCGTCATCGGTGTATCCGGCCATGGCGATCGAATGGCCGAACCATTTGCCGGCAAGGCTGATCGCTACCGACAGCAGCGCCAGCGCCGCGAATGCGTAGAACACCCGCTTCATCAGCATGGAATCGACCACGGTGAGTTGGGGGCCGTCGCTGATCGCTGCCTGCTTCATCTCAGTCCTCGGATATCGGCCGTCCGCCCTTGGGTGTCCTCGGGCGGCACACATCGCGCGGCACGGCTCTTGCAGCCTTCATGGAACGACTGTGCAATTTCATGGTAAATGGAACGTAAAGATGGGCACGCTGGAACTCACCGTATTCGCTTTTGTCGTCGGGATGACAGCCTGCGGGCTAGCTGGATCGATGATGGAACTGGTGTCGGGCCGCAAGGTCGCCTTCACTGAGCCCTACGTGTCGCCGTCGCATCTGCTGCGCTCGCTGCTCGCCACCGCTTGTGCGGGCCCCTTCATGTTGGTCAACGACGCCCTCGACGCCCGGCGTGAGCGCCGCATCTCGACCTTGGCGCTGATGTCCTGCGGCTGCACGGCCATCGCCTGGTCGTTGGCGCTGGGCGTCGTCGTGCTTGCCATTGCCTCCTGGACGATCGGTCTCCTAGGCTCCAGCCTTCCAGGCTGAGACGATTCGGAGACCGAAAATGCCACTTTATGCGATCGATGGAACGGAGCCGAGCTTCACGGATGCGGACTCAAACTGGATCGCGCCCGACGCGACGCTGATCGGCGACGTGCGCGTCGGCCGCAATGCCGGCTTCTGGTTCGGCGCCGTCATCCGCGGCGACAATGAGCCGATCGTCATCGGTGCCGACACCAATGTGCAGGAACACACGGTGATGCACACCGATCCGGGCTTCCCGCTGACCATCGGGCAAGGCTGCACCATCGGCCACCGCGCCTTGCTGCACGGCTGCACGGTCGGCGACAACAGCCTGGTCGGCATGGGCGCCATCGTGCTGAACGGCGCGAGGATCGGCAGGAACTCGCTGGTTGGCGCCGGCGCGCTGGTCACCGAGGGCAAGGAATTTCCGGACAATTCACTGATCGTCGGCTCGCCGGCCAAGGCGGTGAGGGTGCTGGACGAGGCGGCTGTTGCCAGATTGCGCAGCTCGGCCGCGCACTACGTCGCCAATGGCAAGCGCTTCAAGGCGGGACTGAAGAAGGTTTGAGGCGAGACCTCGCTTGCCGATGGTTTCATCGCGCCCCAACTCACCGTCGGTTGGAACTGCGCCTGGCCATTGCATCGTGCAGCAGGGAAGCGCCGGCTTCAAAGCCGGCAATGTCGGCTTCCTCGGCGGCTGTCCTGTAGTCATCGATGCGGGTTTCGAGCGCGGGGTCGGCGCCTGCCGCCAAAAGCAGGCCGATCGCCTCGACGCTCCGGATGGCCACCGAATAGTGAAGCGGCGTCCAGTCGTTCACGCCTCGCATGTTAGGATCGGCGCCACCCTCGATCAGCACCCGCACGATTTCCAGTCTGTCGGCCCGATCGGTGGATAGCGCCGCAATGATTGCCGGAAATCCACCGTGATCCTGATAATTCGGATCCGAGCCCGCATCCAGCAAAGTCGAGATGAAGCCTAAGGGGCTCCAATAGATCGCATACTCCAGCGGATGCCCGAGGCCGAGTTCGAACGGCATACGCTCGTCGAACCAGCAGGGCGAGCCGCCCAAGGCCACGCCGAGGCCCTCGAAATCGCCGGCCTTGAAGGCATCGTCGATCGCCTTGAACAGGCGATGGCGCTCGCATCGATCTTCCGGGATTTCCAACATCGCCGTGATCCAGAAGGCGAAACCAACGGCCTATAGTGCCTTGATCTCCTGCCCGTGGAAAGGCGGTCTTGATGTTCTGACGCGATTGGCGGGTCGATGGCACCTATGACCCTCCAGGCATCGCTAAGCGGCCTTCTTTTTTACCTTCTTCCCAATCGTAGGCTTGGTCCGTATTCGCATGGCTCCGCCCTGGACTTCGATTTCAAATGCGTCTGTATTCCTCACCAGATCGCTCAGTTTGCTGAAACCGTAGCTGCGGGGATCAAAATCTGAAAACAGGTTTGATAGCCGTTGTCCGAAGGTTCCGAGATGTATCCAACCGTCCTCGCCTTCCATCTGGCCCATGACTTTCTTGAGCATGGGAATCGCGGCACTGGGCACTTGAAGCGGCTTGGCTGCGGGCGCACTATCGTGAGTGTTTGCGGTGCCACGTAGAAGGTTTTCGGTATAGACGAAACGCCGACATGCTTGCCGGAAACTTTCTGGAGTTTTCTGCTCCCCAAACCCGAACACGTCGACGCCTTGTTCGCGTATGCGCGCAGCAAGCCGGGTGAAATCACTGTCGGAAGAGACCAGGCAGAAACCGTCGAAACGACCGCTGTGAAGCAGGTCCATGGCGTCGATCACCAGTGTGATATCGGACGCGTTTTTCCCGATGGTGTTAGCGAACTGCTGCTGCGGGATAATCGCATGCTTTGACAAGACATCAGCCCATCCCTTCGACCGGACGTTTGAAAAGTCACCGTAGATGCGGCGGACGCTGGCTTCGCCAATCTTCGCGATCTCCTCGAACAGGCCGTCGACAATCTTGGCCGAAGCGTTGTCGGCGTCGATAAGAACCGCAAGGCGCGGTGATCGGGGTTCGGTCGGCATGCGACACTTCCTGGGCTGACGCACTCTCGAGTTTCGAACTGTAGCTGGTGAAACTCATCACCAACCGCGGTTCACTACTCTGCCGTTGTAGCAGAAGTAAGCCGCAAATCGAAATCTAAGCTGTTGGAATTGTGCCTTTATCGGGGCTTCAAAAGATTATCCCAGAAATGGCGGAGCCGGCCCGGGGACGGGGCCGGCTCCTTTGACCCGGTCGTTGGGGACGGGGAGGGTGGGGACTCGACCGGGTTTCTCCTGAAGCGGTCGCCTTCATGCGACGCGCTTGACCTCTAGTTTATGCATGTCGTTATCTCAAAACCGGGGCCGCTTTTGAGCGACATGCATTAGCGGACGCTGGCGACCGCGTCTGAACGGCCATCGTTGATCGTCACCCAAACACCGGAATTCTGGTCTGACTGGCGCTTGAGATAGGTGTAGTCCGTGTCGGTCCAGGCGAGCACCTTGGTTTCCAGATTGTCGAGGATGAATTCCCCAAGGCTGGTGCGCACGGTCAGCACCGCGTGGCCGTCGCCGTTCGGCTGGCGCGCGACAGTCATCAGCAGATTTCCGGCCGGCACGCCCGCATTCATCAATTCGCGGCGCTTTTCCAGCGCGTAGTCTTCGCAATCGCCATAGCCATTGTCGGGATAGGCCCAGTATTCCTCGGTACCGTAATTTTCCATGTCGGTGCGCGGCTTGACCCTCGTGTTGACCGAATTGTTGATGCTGACGATCGTCGCCCACAATTTGCGCGTCAGTTCGACCGGTGGGCCCTTGGGCGTCCGTTCGCTGCATTCGCCAGGTATGCGCTGGCAGAATTCATAATGGCCAACAGGCTGCGTGGTGCGTCCGCCGGTGTGCATATAGGCCGGTCCCGCGGCATATGCTGATCCCCAAGCGGTAAGCTGCATCGCCATTGCCGCCAGCAACAGCTTGCCCCTCGTCTTCTTCATTCCGGTAGTCTCCCCGTTCGAAGGAGACATTGCCACATGTGGATTTATTTGGGGCAAAAGTGCGAAGTAGATATTGAGTAAAACCTCAGTAGAATAAGCGTAAAATTTGAATCATTTGAGTATTGAATTTTTTGGAGTTTTGCGACGGGGCGGTCGGTGAGCCTCTTGTCATGCTGGCCCTGCAGGGAACGGTCGCGGACTGTCGAAGCTTCTCCGTCCGGGCATGAAAAATAAAAAACCGGCCGCAAAGGCCGGTTTCCTGGAGTGCTTGTGTCGGCCTTGTCAGGCGCGCGGGGTGTTGAATTCGGAATCGAGCGTTTCGGGACGCTGGATGACGGCGAATTCGATGGCGACGCCGTCCTCGAAATGGCGGACGATCTGCCCGCGCATCGTGCCGAGCATGACCTGGACGCCGATCGCCGGCTTGACGTCGATCTCGATCGCGGCGCCGGAAAGCGATAGGTCGATGATACGGCACTGGTACTGGCGCCCGTCGGTGAGCTGCAGCACGCTGGTCGGGTTGCGCGGCGCGACACGCTCGTGCCGGCGGTCTTCCGGCAGGTCGAGTTCGTGCTTGTTGGCAAGCCACGTCAACTGCGCGGCAAGCTTGTCCTTCTTGCGGTCGGACGCGATGACGGTCATCGCGAAACCGTCCTGCAAGGTGCGCGTAACGACACCTTCGATGCGGCCGATATGGTCGATATAAGCGATGACTTTTTCGCCCGGCATGCCAATGCGTTCGGTGCGAAGCGCTACATTGCCCGGTGACATGTCGACGACCTGGCAGGGGTGTTCGGTGCGGTCTTCCAGCATGAAGCGCCCGTAAATCTTGACCCGGACGCGCTGAAAGTTACGCCTTTCAGCTTGGGACGGCGCATAGTCGACCGCCGCTGACCTCATGACTGCCACACCTCGTTTGGCATCCCGCGCGTCGATGCGAGGAACTTCATCGGAGAAGTACAACAATAAGGGTTAACAAAGGGGAAAAGCAGGCCCCGTTGCGGCGAGATTTGGCCCCTATTCCTCGCGTCCGCCATCGAAGACGACGAGATGGCGGATGCGGCGCGCGCGGCCTAACGCTGATATCGTCTCGGGTGTCGCGAGTTCGTCGGGAACGAGCGAAGGAACATCGATCGCCGGACGGTTGTTGAGGAGTTCCTTCTCCGGATCGATGACGCGAACCGAATCGATCAACGCGTCGGTGATCGGATCGGCACCCAGCCAGAAGGGCTTCTCCACGGCGCTTATCACGCCCAGGCAGCGCGGATTTTCAACACCGCCGTCAAGCGGCAAGGCGAGCAGTTCGAACTTGTTGGTACGGCCGTTGCGGCTGAAACCCTCGAAGGCGATGAGCACGACCGACTTCTGGTCGAAGACGCCATGGATCAGCCTCGAGACGAGCCGCTGATCCTTCTCGCGCCACAGCGACGGAAAGGAAAACCCCTTGAGCTCACGGCCATAATAGGCGCAAAGCCTGGTGCCGGCGAGCCGGAAGACGGCTTGTCCGCGCGTGTCCCTTTCCAGGATGAACGTATCGGCCAGCAGCGACTTGATGTCGGCCGGCTCGACCTCCGAACGCTTCGGGGCGGGGCGTCCGTCACGCAGGCGGTTCCAATATTGGAACAGCGTGATCGATCCGTTCTGGTTCATGCTATTCTGCTCCGCGCAATCTGTCGTCTGATGTCCCATCGGTGAACAGAAAGGGCGCCCTCCGATGACCTACATGCGTTGCGGAGCAGGAAGCGTGCCAGCGTCGTTAACACTTGTTCACGGGTCGGGGCCGTTAAGGTTAACAACTGGTTGACGTTGCAGCGAGGCGGCCCCTATGGCACACAAAAACCACTCCAGAAGCGGTCGTTTCGCGACGATCGGCAGCACTTCAGTTAAGAGTTTTAGGGGGAGCAGGGGGCTCGACCGGCCGTTCAAGGGAAACCTTGAGCGGCTTTTTTTTGATTCGCGATGAGGCGATTCGCCGTTTGCGGTTCGTTCGGGGGTGATCTAGATGCTCGAACCCGAATCCCTGCTTGAGTGCAATTTCATATGAGCGAACCGGAAGGCCCCTCGGAAATCGAGCCGATCGAGGATGGACCCGAACAACGGCGAGAGCCGGTGTTCAATCTGCCACCTGTCGTCCTGGCGGTGATGGGCATATGCGCGGTCGTCTACCTGTTGCAGCAGTACGTGCTAACCCAGGAACAGCAACTGACGCTGCTCTACGACGGGGCCTTCATCCCTGTTCTCTACACCGGCAAATACGGCTTCGACTGGTTCCTTTTCACTCGCCCGTTCACCTACGCCTTCCTGCATGGCAGCTTTGCCCATATTGCCATCAACATGGTCTGGCTCGCCGCTTTCGGTTCGCCATTGGCAAATCGCCTGGGGCCGCTTCGGTTCGCGCTGTTCTTTGCGGTGACCGGGCTGGCTTCGGTTGCGCTTTTCTGGGCCATGCATCCGTACGGAGAAGCGCCGCTGGTCGGGGCATCGGGCGCTATTTCCGGCATGATGGGCGCTGCCGCGCGTTTCGGTTTCCACACCCAGCGCTCGTCGGCCGGCAAGGCTGCCTTCGCCGGCCCCGTGCTGCCAATCGCCATCGTCCTGCGCTCGCGCGGCGTCGTGATCTTCCTTGCCGTGTGGATGATCATCAACCTAGCCACTGGCCTTCTCGGCTTTGCCCCCGGAATTGACGGCCAGATCGCCTGGGAGGCCCATATTGGCGGCTTTGTCGCCGGCTTCTTCGGCCTGCGCTGGTTCGACCGACCATGGCAGGCGCCTGAATGGGACACCACCGACCGCCGCACTTGAAATGCAACCGATGACGGCGCACCATGTTCACTCTTATGTGAAGCCGGTCAGGGCAGGAACCGGCAGGCAAAGCAGAGGAGGAGGACGCCATGACGGTTAAGGCAATTCTCGAGAAGAAAGGCCATGACGTGTTGACGCTCGGGCCGAACGAAAAGCTGAGCGAAGCCATCCGCATCCTGGCCGAACACAAGATTGGCGCGCTGGTCATCACCAATGGCGATCGCAAGATCGTCGGCATTCTTTCGGAGCGCGACATCGTGCGGGTGGTCGCCAGGGAAGGTGGAGCCGCGCTCGATATCGCCGTGCGCTCGGCGATGACGCCGAAGGTGAAGATCTGCAATGAGAACCACACCGTCAACGAGGTGATGGAGATCATGACCAAGGGCCGCTTCCGCCATCTGCCGGTGGAAAAGGACGGTATGCTCGATGGCATCGTGTCCATCGGCGACGTGGTCAAGCGCCGCATCGAGGACGTCGAGCGCGAGGCCGACGAGATCAGGGCCTACATCGCCACCGCTTGAGCGGTGAACGGAAACCGCCGGCCGGCGAACCGACCGGCGGAGCCGCGGTCTGGCTGTGGTCGATCCCGCTCGGGTTCGAGGCGGCTGAAAAGGCCAGGTTGTGGCTTTACGCTTGTCTCTTTTGGCGGTTTGCACTAGCGAATGACTTCCACGTTCGACGTGAAATTCACGTTCAAATGTGAGTTCAGTCACCGCAAGTCGCAGGCCATCATGACCCTCATCGACACCCGTACCCCCCATGCAAAACGCCTGATCCCCGGCGCCACTGGCGACTGGGAGATCATCATCGGGCTCGAGGTCCACGCTCAGATCACCTCGGAGGCAAAGCTGTTTTCCAGCGCCTCGACCGCTTTCGGTGCAGCGCCCAATGCCAATGTCAGCCTCGTCGATGCGGCCATGCCGGGCATGCTGCCTGTCATCAACGAGGAATGCGTCAAGCAGGCGATCCGCACCGGCCTTGGCCTGAAGGCGCAGATCAACCACAAGTCCGTCTTCGACCGGAAGAACTATTTCTATCCGGATCTGCCACAGGGCTATCAGATCTCGCAGTTCAAGCAGCCGATCGTCGGCGAGGGCACGGTGACCGTCTCGGTCGGTCCGGACCGCCAGGGCGAGTTCGAGGACATCGAGGTCGGCATTGAGCGCCTGCACCTGGAGCAGGATGCCGGCAAGTCGATGCACGACCAGCATCCGACCATGTCCTATGTCGACCTCAACCGCTCGGGCGTGGCGCTGATGGAGATCGTCTCCAAACCGGACATGCGCTCGGCCGATGAAGCCAAGGCCTATGTCACCAAGCTGCGCACCATCGTGCGCTATCTCGGCACCTGCGACGGCAACATGGATGAAGGCTCGATGCGCGCCGACGTCAACGTTTCGGTGCGCAAGCCGGGTGGCGAGTTCGGCACGCGCTGCGAGATCAAGAACGTCAACTCGATCCGCTTCATCGGCCAGGCCATCGACTATGAGGCACGCCGGCAGATCGCTATTCTCGAGGATGGCGGCAAGATCGACCAGGAAACGCGGCTGTTCGACGCCGTCAAGGGCGAGACGCGCTCGATGCGCACCAAGGAAGAGGCGCACGACTACCGCTATTTCCCCGATCCCGACCTTTTGCCGCTGGAATTCGATCAGGCCTATGTCGACGCGCTGGCTGGGAAATTGCCGGAATTGCCGGATGACAAGAAGGCGCGGCTGATCGCTTCGCTCGGCCTGTCGACCTATGATGCGTCGATCCTGGTCTCGGAAAAGCCGATCGCCGACTATTTCGAGAAGGTGGCCGCCGGCCGCGACGGCAAGCTTGCCGCCAACTGGGTCATCAACGACCTGCTTGGGCAATTGAACAAGGCCGGCAAGGATATTGAAAACGCTCCGGTTTCGCCCGACCAACTCGGCGCGGTCATCGATCTGATCAAGGATGGCACCATTTCCGGCAAGATCGCCAAGGACCTGTTCGAGATCGTCTGGACCGAGGGTGGCGATCCGCGCCAGCTGGTCGAAAGCCGTGGCATGAAGCAGGTCACCGACACCGGCGCCATCGAGAAGGCCGTGGATGAGGTGATCGCCGCCAACCCCGACAAGGTCGAGCAGGCCCGCGCCAAGCCGAGCATGGCCGGCTGGTTCGTCGGCCAGGTGATGAAGGCGACCGGCGGCAAGGCCAACCCGCAAGCCGTCAACGACCTCGTCAAGGCCAAGCTCGGCATCGCGGATCAATGAGCGGAGACGCGAAGCCCGGCAACCCGGCCAGCGTCTCGTCGGCCCTTTTGATTGCCGGCGCCGTGCTGCTTTTTGTCGGCACGTCGCTGCATCCGATGCATGAAGACCCGAATGACGCGCTTGCCGCCTTCGGTGAATATGCCGCCGACCACATCTGGTTGTTCAGCCACATGGCACAGCTCGCCGGCGTCCTGTCGATGGTTGCAGGCCTGGTGCTGATCCTTGGCCGTCTGTCGGACGGCCCGCCACGCGGCTGGGCTCTTCTGACGATCCTGTTCGGCGCGGCGTCGCTGGCGGCGGCAGCTGCCTTGCAGGCCGTCGATGGCATTGCGCTGAAAGCGGTAATCAATGCCTGGGCGATGGCCGATGCGGCGACAAAGCCATCGCTGTTCAGCGCCGCCTTCGCCGTACGCCAGATCGAAGTCGGTTTTGCCGCGATCAGCGCCATGCTGCTTGGCTTGACGGTTCTGCTTGCCAATGTCGCCCTGCGCCAGGCCAAGCGCTGTCCATTGTGGCTGTCGTTGCTCGGCGGCGTCGGCGCCGTGGGTGTTCTGGTCGGTGGTTTCGCGACCGCTGCAACCGGTTTCTCCGGCACCGCCATGGCGGCCAACATGCCGGGCAGCATGGTGCTTCTGGTCTGGGTGGTGCTGCTTGCCGTGGTCGACTTCCGGCGCAAGCCGGTTGCGAGATAAGCGGGAGAGGATCCATGTTCGTCCGCACCGCCAGCGAGCGCGATCTTGTTGCCGTCCGTGCGCTGCTGGTCGAAACCTGGCATGCGACCTATGACGCAATCTACGGCGCTACCAAGGTGACCGAGATCACCGACGACTGGCACTCGATTTCCTCGCTGCGGTCGCGGCTGACGCGGCCGAACTCGGAATTCCTGGTGGCCGATGATGGCAGGCGGATCGGCGGTATGGCATTTGCCGAAGGCGCCGAACTGACCATGCTCAAGCAGCTCTACGTGCTGCCCAGCCTGCAGGGGCGAGGCATCGGCGGCATGCTGCTCGATGAGGTCATCGAAAGCTTCCCAGAGGCCCGCGCCGTCCGTCTGGAGGTGGAGGAACAGAACATCCGAGCCATCGCCTTCTACGAGGCAAACGGCTTCTTGCGATCCGCCGATGTCGGCGAACACGCAGGTGCCTTGGGACATCCGACGCTCGTCTACATCAGGACTCTTGCTGGCTGACGTATCTGCCGGCGTATCTCGATCACCTTCGCGCGAGCACCACGACAAAGCCCTATTTTCGTTTGACGGCTTGAAAGTCCCGCAGCAAAGCTCCTTCAGCTGACCCTGCTGGAAGCCAGAACAGACGGACGCTTGTGTTGGGCGGCGTCGGGGGGATTTTCATGCCGAGCTTACCGGAACTGATGCCGACACAGGTGTCGGACGAAACCTTTGGCGGCGTCACCTATCATATCGCCGGCGAACTGGTGCCCGTGCTTTCGGTCGATGTGACGCGCATGCCGGTCTATTTCGAGCATCACATCCTGCTGTGGAAGAACTCGACCATCAACATCGGCCTGAAATCGCTGAAGGGTGCGCTGAAGCGCATGATGGCCGGCATGCAGATCTTCGTCACTGAAGCGTCCGGAGCAGGGATCATTGCCTTCAGCCGCGATGGGCCCGGCCATATCGTGCCGATCCATCTCAGGCGTGGCGAGGAGATCCAGGTGCGCGAGCACCAGTTTCTCGCCGCCACCGGCAATGTCGAGTACACTTTCGAGCGCGTGCGCGGCCTGGCGACGATGCTGTTTGGCCAGAGTGGCTTCTTCATCGAGCGCTTTCGCGGCGATGCCGGCGATGGCATCGTCTGGCTGCACGGCTACGGCAACGTCTTCGAGAAAACGCTCGCCGCCGGCGAAACCATCGACATCGAGCCCGGCGGCTGGCTGTTCAAGGATGTCTCGGTCAGGATGGAGACCAAGATCGATCGCCTGTCGAGCGGCTTCTTCGGCGCCAACATGAATTTCATCGTCAACCGCTTCACCGGCCGGGCCGGGTCGGCATCCAGTCGATGTATCTGCACATGCCGACCGAGGAATAGGCGGCGATCAGATGGTTCGCGATCTTCGTAGGTTTGGGGGCAGTGCTCCGGCGCGGGAGCCGGGGCGACCTGCGCTGACATTACGCTCCACCGGCATTGCTGGCCGTCATCGGTTCCGCACACGGCCATGCGTCATCTCGGCGTTTGCTGCGCCGGCTCACGACGGATATGCAGGAACATGACCAAACTGTCCCGCATTGCAGCGCTGGTGCTGCTCGCCATCATCATTTTCTCAACCCTGTCGCCGATCCAGATGCGGCCACACATAGCCGAGGCGAATGTTGAGCGCGCCTTGGCTTATGTGCTCTTGGGCTTCGTCCTGGCGCTCGGCTTCCCCAACCGTCTGTATCAAGCTGCGATTTTCGTGATTGTGACCGCCGGCGTCCTGGAACTGCTTCAGATCATTGATCCTGGTCGCCACGCGCAGTTTGCCGATGCATTCGTGAAAGCATCAGCCGGAATTGTTGGGATCTTTGTGGGGCAACTGTTCGTCAGGCCCAGCGGACGAATGGGAGAGAGGTAGGCGCGCGGCAGCAACCCACGGCGCTAGGTGGAGCGAACGTCCACATTGTCGATCAGCCTCGTCTTGCCGAGCCAGGCGGCCGCAAGCACGCGTCCTTCACGATCGCGACGCCATGGCGCAAGCGTCAGGCTTTCACGGGCCTCGACGTAGTCGACCTTGCGGAAGCCGGCCGCGACCAGGGCACGGCTGGCCTCCTCGGTTGCGTCGTTTTGGTCGGCACCTGCCGTCAAAGCCACCGCCGTGTCGCGCAATATCACATTGAGTTGGCGGGCGATCTTGAGTTCGGCTTCATCGAGATAGGCGTTGCGTGACGACATGGCGAGACCATGTGCGTCGCGGATCGTCGGTGCACCGATGATCTCGACCGGCAGGTCGAGGTCGCGGCAGAGCTGCCTGACGACGCAAAGCTGCTGGTAGTCCTTCTCGCCGAAGATCGCGCAGTCAGGCGTTGCCTGCAGGAAGAGCTTTGCCACGACGGTGGCGACACCGTCGAAAAACGTTGGCCGAAAGTCCGATTCGAGCCCGGCGGAAGGGCCGCCCACCGAGATTTTGGTGGCAAAGCCGGCGGGATACATCTCGCCAACCGTCGGTGTGAAGGCAAGGTTGGCCTTGGCCGCTTTCAGCCGATCGAGGTCGTGGGCGAGCTGGCGCGGGTACTTGTCGAGGTCTTCCGTCGGCGCGAACTGCGTCGGATTGACGAAGATCGACACGACGCAGCGATCGGCCTTTTCGAGTGCGATCCTGACCAGCGAGATGTGCCCGTCATGCAATGCGCCCATGGTCGGCACCATGGCGACACGAAGGCCGTCGCGCCGCCAGTCGCGGATTTGCGCGCGCAGTGCGGCTACGCTGTCGACGATGACGGGCCGGCTCATGCGTCATCCCCGTGCTTTGTCGCCGAAAAGACGTGGCCGGGGCCGGGAAATGCCCGGCTTCGCACCTCCGCAGCGTAGCGTTCGGCGGCGTGTGAGATGACGCTGCGCAGGTCGGCATATTCCTTTACGAATTTCGGCACGCGGTCGACGGTCAGCCCGACCATGTCGTCGATGACCAGGATCTGGCCGTCGCAGTCGCTGCTGGCGCCGATGCCGATGGTTGGAATGGCGATGCGGCGGGTGATGTCGGCGGCGACGGTCTCGACCGTGCCTTCGATGACCACTGAGAACGCACCGGCGCTTTCGACCGCGTGTGCGTCGCGAACCAAGGCCGCGACGGCCTCCTCGGTGCGGCCCTTGATCTTGTAGCCGCCGTCTTTCTCGACAGATTGCGGCTGGAGGCCGATATGTCCCATCACTGGAATGCCGGCCGCGACGATTGCGGCGATCTGCCTGGCCATGTCGACGCCGCCTTCGAGTTTCACCGCCTGGCAGCCGGTTTCGTCGATCATCCGCCGCGCCGAAGCAACGGCTAGCGCCGCCGAATCCTCATAGGTGCCAGCCGGCATGTCGACGACGACGCAGGCCTTTGCCGCGCCACGCATCACCGCTTGCCCATGCGCGATCATCATCTCGAGCGAGGCACCCAGTGTCGTCTCGTGGCCGTGCAGCACCATGGCGACGCTATCACCGACCAGGAGCAGGTCGACATGGTCGTCGAGCAGGCGGGCGATGGGATAGGTGTAAGCGGTGAGGCAGACAATCGGTGTGCCGCCCTTGCAGCGCCGAATCGCGTTTGCGCTGATGCGAATGTCGGTGGTCGGCATTTCCGTGGCCAATCGTCACCTCCGTCAGCCTGCAGCGGGTCGGATACCGGCCTTGGCGCGCAAAGCTTTAGAAAGACCGCAAAGGCTTGGCAAGCGCGCATCGCGCGGTCGAGAAGATCACGGGCTTGTGTCGGGTTTCCGGCAAGCCATTTGCGTGCACCTTGTGGCAAAACCCTTGCCTTCCCGAAGGCCTGACGCCATAAGCAGGAAACGGGCGCTGCCGGCGCGAGGGTTCTGAGATGAAGACTTTCCTTACGCAGTTTTTCACCTGGTGGAACAGCCAGACGCTGGGAACGCGCCTGCACACTTGGCGGCACGGCAAGAAGGTCGGCCAGGACGAGACGGGCAATGTCTATTACGAAGGCGGCATCGATTCGGAAGGCCGCACGCGCCGCTGGGTCATCTACCGCAACTATTCGGAAGCCTCCGCAATACCGCCCGGCTGGCATGGCTGGATGCATCACCGTGTCGATGTCGCTCCGGCCAGCGAGACCTACAAGCCCCGCGACTGGCAGAAGCCGCATCAGCCCAATCTGACCGGCACCCCGGCGGCCTACCGCCCGAAAGGCTCGGTGCTGACCAACCAGCATCGCCCGCAGGTCACCGGCGACTATGACGCCTGGACACCCGGATCGTAACGGCCCCGACTTGTAACCGCGCAAGGTGAAGGCCGGTCCTTTGTCGCCACAATTGGTGTTTAGCTGCTTGCTGATCAGAAAACGGCGACTAGCCTTGGCGATCGACAGAATCACCCGGGCGCGAACCACCGGTACCCCTAGATGAGCTTTTTCAACCGAATATCGACGGGCGGCCTGGCGCTAGCCGCCAGTCTTGCCGTCAGCACCGCGGCCTTTGCCGCTTCGCCTGAACCGGCACCCGCTGCACCGGCGCCGACGGCACCCGCAGGATCGGACCGGGTCACCAATCCCATCGCCGAGTTTGCCGGCATCGACAAGATCACCGGCCGCATCATCACCTTCGATGTCTATATCGACGAGACGGTGCAGTTCGGTGCTTTGCAGGTGACGCCGCGCGTTTGCTATTCGCGGCCACAGACCGAAGAGCCAAAGACCGATTCCTTCGTCGAAGTCGACGAGATCACGCTCGACCGAAAGATCCGCCGCATCTTCACCGGCTGGATGTTTGCCGAAAGCCCTGGCCTCAACGCCGTCGAGCATGCCGTCTATGACGTCTGGCTAAAGGAATGCAAGCAGAAGTCGGATGTGCCGGCGCCCGACGCCGCCAAGGCTGACGCGACCAAAGCCGACGTGTCGAAGTCTGCCGCGGCCAAGCCGAAGCCTGCCGCCACTCCGGACGTGGTACAGCCCGATGCCACGGAGCCGGCTATCACGGAACCGGATACCACGGAACCGGATACCACCGAAGCCAACTGATCCTCTGGAACCGTCGTGGCCACCATGCGTTGGACCACGGACGACCGCGCATTCATGCGCATGGAGGATATTCCGATGTCAGACAGCAAGCGGATCACCGCCGGCAAGGCGGAATTGCTCGAACTCGAAAAAGGGTTCTGGACGGGTGACGCGGCCTACTACGCGGCCAATGCCGACACCGAGTGCCTAGTGGCGTTTCCGCAGATGGCACAGGCCATGGACAATGCCGATCTCGCCAAGACCGCAACCAAGCCCAACCGTTGGCGCGATCTCGACATCGAGCTCAAGGGAATAATTGAGCCGGGCAGCGATATCGTAATGCTGACCTACGAGGCGCATGCTACGCGTGAGAACGGCGAGCCCTACGCGGCGCTGGTCAGTACCGGCTACGTCCATCGCGTCAATGGCTGGAAGATGATGTTCCATTCGCAGACGCCGCTGGAAGCCGCGGCCGGGAAGTAAGAGGCCGATCGTCAGGGGTAGAATACGGCCTCGCCCTTCAGCGCGTCGGCCAGCATTTTCTCGTATTTTCCGCGCGGCACGTCGACCGCGCCGAAGCGCTTGAGGTGCTCGGTGGTGAATTGCGTATCAAGCAGAGCGAATCCGCGCGCCTTCAACCGCTCGACAAGATAATAAAGGCAGGTCTTGGAAGCGTCCGTCTCCCTGGCGAACATGCTTTCGCCAAAGAACACCCGGCCAAGCGATACGCCGTAGAGGCCGCCGACCAGCCGGTCCTCGCGCCAAGCCTCGACCGAATGACAATGCCCTATCCGGTGCAGCTGGACATAGGCTTCGCGGATCGGCGCATTGATCCAGGTCGAGCGGCGCTCCTCGCGCCTTTCGGCGCAGCCGTCGATCGTCGCTTCGAAATCGAAATCGAAACGGATGTCGAAAGGATGCTTCTTGATCGTTTTCCTGAGGCTTTTCGGCGTGTGAAAACCGTCAAGCGGGATGATGCCGCGCGTTTCCGGCCGCACCCAGAACACCTCCGGATCGCTGGCACTTTCGGCCATCGGGAACACGCCCGAGGCGTAGGCCTTGAGCAAAAGGTCGGTCGGGATGCGATAGCCGGGCGCGAAGGGGCGGGTCATCGCGTCCCCGAACTACTCTTCCTTGGCCAGATATTTTTCCAGCCAGTGGATATCATAGTCGCCATTGGCGATGTCGGCATTGCCGACGAGATCGCGAAACAGCGGCAACGTCGTCTTGATGCCGTCGACGACGAATTCATCCAGCGCGCGCCGCAGCCGCATCATGCACTCGACGCGGTTGCGCCCATGCACGATCAGCTTGCCGATCAGGCTGTCGTAGTAGGGCGGGATCTTGTAGCCGGAGTAAACGCCGGAATCGACGCGGATGCCGAGACCGCCCGGCGTATGGAAGTGGGTGATCGTGCCGGGCGAGGGGGTGAAGGTGCGCGGATCCTCGGCGTTGATACGGCATTCGATGGCGTGGCCGTTGAACTTGATGTCTTCCTGCTTGACCGAAAGTCCGCCGCCCGAGGCGACGCGGATCTGCTCGTGCACGAGGTCGATGCCGGTGATCGCTTCGGTCACCGGATGCTCGACCTGCAGGCGCGTGTTCATCTCGATGAAATAGAACTCGCCATTCTCGTAGAGGAACTCGATCGTGCCGGCGCCGGAATAGCCGAGGTCGGCGATGGCCTTGGCGCAGACGCCGCCGATGCGCGCGCGCTCCTCGGCATTGAGGGCCGGCGAGGGCGCCTCTTCCCAGACCTTCTGGTGGCGGCGCTGCAGCGAACAATCGCGCTCGCCGAAATGCACGCCGCGGCCAAAACCGTCACCGAACACCTGCACCTCGATGTGGCGCGGCTTCTCCAGATATTTCTCGATGTAGACGGCATCGTCGCCAAAGGCAGCACCGGCCTCCGAGCGCGCCGTCTGCAGGGCGACCTCGAGGTCGGCTTCGGTATGCGCCACCTTCATGCCGCGTCCGCCGCCGCCGGCCGACGCCTTGATGATCACGGGATAGCCGATCTCGCCGGCAATGCGCTTGGCCTCTTTTTCATCGGTGACCGCACCGTCCGAACCGGGCACCACCGGAATGCCGAGCCGTTTTGCGGTGCGCTTGGCCTCGATCTTGTCGCCCATGATGCGGATATGGTCGCCGGACGGGCCGATGAAGGTGATGTTGTGGGCGGCCAGGATGTCCGCGAACTTGGCGTTTTCCGACAGGAAGCCATAGCCCGGATGCACGGCATCGGCGCCGGTGATCTCGCAGGCCGCGACGATCTGATGGATGTTGAGGTAGCTGTCGCGCGATGGCGGCGGCCCGATGCAGACGCTTTCGTCGGCGAGCCGAACATGCATGGCATCGGCGTCGGCGGTCGAATGCACCACCACCGTCTGGATGCCGAGTTCCTTGCAGGCACGCAGCACCCGAAGCGCGATTTCGCCGCGATTGGCGATGAGGATCTTCTGGAACATCCGGCCCGCTCTACTCGATCACGACGAGCGGCATGCCGTATTCGACCGGCGTCGCATCCTCGAACAGGATCGCCGTCACCGTGCCGGAGCGCGGCGAAGGAATCTGGTTCATCGTCTTCATCGCCTCGATGATCAGCAGCGTCTGGCCTTCCTTGACCTTTTGGCCGACTTCGATGAACGCCTTCGCGTCTGGCGATGGCGCCAGATAAGCGGTGCCGACCATCGGCGAGGTGATCGCGTTCTTCGCCACGTCGACCACTGCCGGGGCTGCCGCGGCAATGGGCTGGGCGGCTGACGGCGCATAGGCCGGCTGCGGTGCCGCTATCGCGTGCACGGCCGGGGCCTGCCGCGAGACACGCACCTTCAGGTCGCCCAGTTCAACCTCGATCTCGGTGAGGTTGGTGTCGTTCAGTATGCCCGCCAGATCGCGGATCAGCTGCTGGTCAACACCGGTCTTCTTTATCGACATTTTCGAGCCTTCTGTTTGTTGGCCGGTCATAGGCGTGCGGCCAGCGCCTGCAGGGCCAGCGTGTAGCCGAGCGGCCCAAAGCCACAGATCATGCCGACGGCAACCGGCGCGACCATGGACACGTGGCGGAATGGTTCCCGCGCATGGATGTTGGAAAGATGGACTTCAGCGACGGGCAGCGGCGCGATGGCGCGGATGGCGTCGTGGATGGCGATCGAGGTGTGGCTGTAGGCGCCTGGATTGATGACGATGCCGGCGGCCTTGTCGCCAGCTTCCTGGATCCAGTCGACAAGGTCGCCCTCGTGATTCGACTGGCGGAAATCGATCTCGAGCCCAAGTGCTGTGCCGGCCTGTTTGCAGTCCTCGGCGATCGCGGCAAGCGTCTTGCCGCCATAGATGCCCGGCTCGCGCTTGCCGAGCGCGTTGAGATTGGGACCGTTCAGGACGAAAACCGTTTTCAAAAAAGCCGACCTTTCCCGGCGCCGACATCAAGCCGGCGCGCTGGGCCCTCTATAATGGGCATAGACGCCTGCGAAAAGAGCGCAAGTGCGTTCTTTCACTGTCCACAACGCGCGGAATGTGCCCGTGAGAATGCGCTCGTGAGCAAGATCAGAGCGCGGCTTTCGCCGCCTCGATCTTTTCAGCCAGCACTTCCTGTCCAAGCGCCCCGAACACCACCTCGTTGCCGACCACATAAGACGGCGTTCCGGTGATCGCCAGCTTGTTGGCAAGATCGTAGGTCTTGGAGAAGGCCTCGTTGATCGACGGGTCCTTCATCTTCTCGCGCAGCGTCGCTTCGTCGGCGCCGAGCGAAAGCGCGATCTTGATCGCCGCCGCCTCGGTGGCGCGTCCCTGGCCGCCGAGCAGTGCGTTGTGGAACTCGCCATACTTTTCCGGCTTCATCAGGTGGAACGCCATCGAAACCACGCTCGCCTTCTGCGAATCCGGTCCGAGGATCGGGAATTCCTTGAGCACGAAGCGCAGGTCCGGATCGGACTTGGTCAGCGCCCGCATGTCGTCGATGGCGCGTTTGCAGAAGCCGCAATTGTAGTCGTAGAACTCGACGATGGTAACCTTGCCGTTCGGGTTGCCGACGACGCCGTCGAAGGCCGAGTTGAAGATCTGGTCCTTGGCATCCTTGATGACACCCATATGGGCGATGCGCTGCTCTTCCTTCTGCTTGGCTTCGAGCGCGTCCTGAACCTCCAGAAGGACTTCCGGGTTCTTCAACAGATAGTCGCGGATGATGCCTTCGACCTCGGTGCGGTCGATCTTGGTGTCGGCCTCTGCCGTCTGGGCCGGCTGCGCCGTACCGGCCTTGGCAATCTGTGGGTTTCCGGCCACGAATCCGAAAGCCAGCATGGCCAGGGCGGCCACGGCCCCCGTGGTGCCCAGCAGCAGTGCCTTTTTCATCGTTCCTGTTCCTTCTACCTGTTTTTCCGGCCCGTTCGTCTGACTGTGTCGCAGCGTGCCGCCGGAAGGTTCACTTGATCTTGGTCGATGGTGCGTAGTTTATGATGTCCTGGGCGCGAAGCCATCGCGGTTCGCCGCGCTTCATCTGCTGCTGTGCCCGCATGGCGAAGATCTTAGCATCCTTATAGTTGCCGGAATAGAAATGACCTTCGGCGGTGGCAAGTTCTGCGCCCGGTATGTCACTCAGTTCGCCATAGGCCTGTGCAAGGTAGCGGTAACCGGCCGCATTTTCCTTGTCTCGCTGCAGACCATTGTTGATCTGCACGACGGCTTTCTTGAGGGATTCAGGCGTACCGACGGCCATCAGCGCCTGGCCAAGGGAGACAGGCAGCAATCCCGACCGCGCCGGGTCGAGGCTGACCGCCTTGGCATAGGCATCCGCGGCCTCCTTGGGCCTGTTCGCCTTCATCAGGATGTCGCCGCGCAGTTCCTGGAAATATGCATTCTTCGGCTGCGCCTTGATCAGTGCATTGGTCTTGGCGAGCGCTGCGGCTATGTTGCCGAACAGGTACGTCGACTCGGCATCGCCATATTGTGCGGCAAGGCTGCCGGGCATCTTGCGCATCAGCCGCGCCAACCCCGCCTGGCCTTCCATATAGACGGCGATCTTCATGCGCATCATGTCGTGCCGCTGCTGCAGCGCCGGCGGGTCGACCTTGTCGACATTGGGGCTCTGTTTCACCAGCACTTCGAGATTGGCGATGCGGTCCTGCGGCATCGGATGGCTGATCCGGTAGGGATCGACCTGGGCGCCCGACAGCGACAGCGCCGTCTGGAAACGGTGGAACGTCTTCAGCATGCCCATGCCGGACTGGCCGGTGGCGTTGAGATAGGTGATCGCCGAGCGGTCGGCGGTTATCTCCTCGGTGCGCTGATAGGCGAGGATGCTTCGCTGCGCCATCTCGCCGCCGCCCGCCGCCATGCCGATACCGGCGCCAGCAAGGCCGCGGCTGTTGGTGGTGGCACCGGCGACCATGGCGCCGGCGCCTAGCAATGTGGCGATGATGGCCATAGTCTTGGCACGTTCGAGCTGTTCGCGCAGCTTCTGCTGGTGGCCGCCGGCGATATGGCCGGCTTCGTGGGCAATGACGCCGATGATCTCGTTGGGTGTCTCGGCCGTCATCAGCGCGCCGGTGTTGATGAACAGCCGGCGCCCGGTGACGAAGGCGTTGAAACTCTGGTCATTGACCAGCACAATGTCGATGCCGTCGTTCGCCAGCCCAGCGGCCTTGAAGATCGGCCGCGCGTAGTCGCGCACCAGCGCCTCGATCTCGGCGTCGCGTACCACAGGCACGTTCTGGGCGAAGGCGCTGACCGAATCCGCCAACGCGACGGCAACGCCAAGCGAAAGCGTCGCAAAGACGCGCGCTGTCCGGGCAATCGTCGATCTGGGTCGGCTCAACATGATGGTTCCACTGGTAGACGAGCGGGCGAAAGATGAAAAGTCGGCGCCGGAAACTTCCTCAACTTGTGATCCTCACATCAATCGGGCATTTGTGCGGCGCATGCGCCCGAGTTTGGCGCCTTCAACCATCGGGAATACTGGTTAAATGGTCGTTTCGCTCTCACGTCGTGGCAATGTCGAGCCCTTCCATGCTATGGACATTCTGGCCGAGGCAAACCGCCTGAAGGCCCAGGGCGTACCGGTCGTTTCCATGGCCGTCGGCCAGCCCTCCGACCCTGCGCCGATCGGCGTTCGCGCGGCGGCGGCCAAGGCCTTGCAGGACGGACGCATCGGCTACACCGACACGCTCGGCCTCGCCGCGCTGCGCAAGGCGATCGCCGAACACTACGCCGATCACTATGGCCTCGATATTTCACCGAGCCGGATCGCGGTGACCACCGGATCGTCGGCCGCCTTCAACCTTGCCTTCCTCGCGATGTTCGATCCGGGCGACCGCGTCGCAATCGCCGCGCCCGGCTATCCCGCCTATCGCAACATCATGGCCGCGCTCGGCATCGACGTGGTCGAGATCGAACTCGGCGACGCCGCCTACCTGCATGCCGGCCATCTTGAAACCGCGCATCGCGAAAAGCCGCTGAAAGGCGTGCTGTTTGCAAGTCCGGCCAATCCGACCGGCGCGGTCATACCGGCCGATGAACTAGCGGCCCTGGTGAGGACGGCGCAGGAACTTGGCATCGCCGTGATATCAGATGAAATCTACCATCGGCTGGCCTATGCCGCCCCCGACACCACCGCACTTGCCTATGGCGGCGACGTGACGGTGATCAATTCCTTCTCGAAATATTATTGCATGACCGGCTGGCGCATCGGCTGGATGGTGTTGCCCGAAGAACTGGTGCGGCCGGTCGAGCGCGTCGCCCAAAGCCTCTACATCTCGCCGCCGGAACTGTCGCAGATCGCCGCGATCGAGGCGTTCAAGGCGACTGAGGAGCTGGAAGCGGTGAAAGGCCGCTACGCCTGGAATCGCGAGCTGTTGATGAAACGCCTGCCGGAACTCGGCTTTCCGCTGGCGGCGCCGATGGACGGCGCCTTCTATGCCTTTTGCGATGTCACCAGGCACACCAACGACAGCATGGCCTTCGCGCGAAAGATGCTGGCGCAGGCACATGTCGCGGCGACGCCCGGCCGCGACTTCGACACCCAGGCGGGGCACCGCACGATGCGTTTCTCCTATGCCGGCAGCCACGACGAGATGGTCGAGGCGATGGCGCGCATTGAACGCTGGTTGAGGTAGCACCATGCCGGAACTCGAACAGGCGCTCGCCGAAGTCGCCGCCGAAATGGCCGAACGCACCGATCGCGGCGATGTTGCCACCTACATTCCGCAGCTCGGCAAGGTCGATCCCAAGAAGTTCGGCATTGCCGCCGTCACCAATGACGGTCGCGTGCTGATGGCGGGTGACGCCGATCAGGCCTTTTC
The DNA here is from genome assembly GCF_056404515.1 of Mesorhizobium sp. P2_C7. Classification (NCBI taxonomy): domain Bacteria; kingdom Pseudomonadati; phylum Pseudomonadota; class Alphaproteobacteria; order Hyphomicrobiales; family Phyllobacteriaceae; genus Mesorhizobium; species Mesorhizobium sp. P2_C7. The sequence continues at coordinate 140,372 of NZ_JBFUDW010000015.1, forward strand.
GATCCAGAGCATCTCGAAAGTCTTCACCCTGACGCTGGCGCTCGGCAATGTCGGCGATGCGCTGTGGCAGCGGGTCGGACGCGAGCCGTCGGGCAATCCGTTCAACTCGATCGTCCAGCTCGAGCATGAGAACGGCATCCCGCGCAATCCGTTCATCAATGCCGGCGCCATCGTCGTTTCCGACATCCTGCTTGCCGGTCACCAGCCACGCGAGGCTATCGGCGAAATCCTGCGCTTCATCCAGTTCCTGGCCGACGACGAGACCATCATCATCGACCGCGAGGTCGCGGCCTCCGAACGCGCCACCGGCTATCGCAACTTTGCGCTTGCCAACTACATGAAATCCTTCGGCAATCTCAACCATGCGCCGGAGCTGGCGCTGGGTGTCTATTTCCACCACTGCGCCATCGCCATGAGCTGCCGGCAATTGGCGCTTGCCGGCCGCTTCCTCGCCAATGGCGGCAAGAACCCGGCGACCGGGCATTCCGTTGTGTCGGCCGAACGGGCGCGCCGCATCGGCGCCATGATGCTGACCTGCGGCCATTATGACGGCTCGGGCGACTTTGCCTTCCGCGTCGGCATTCCCGGTAAGAGCGGCGTCGGCGGCGGCATACTGGGCATCGTGCCGGGCGTAGCCTCGCTCGCCGTCTGGTCGCCCGGCCTCAACGCCAACGGCAATTCCAAGCTGGGCTCGATCGCGCTGGAAAAGCTGGCCAGGATGATGAACTGGTCGATCTTCGCGCCGTAGAGCGGTCTATTGTTCACGGAAACGCCGCTCGACCGATAAACTTCATGCCCACCGGGTAAATCTGCAAAAATTGCCTTGACTACAGTAATGTCGTCCGTTCTTGTTGGTGACGACTGCAAATGGGTAGCACCAGTCCTTGAACAAGACGGGTCCCCTGACGCAGTCTTCTGTTTCAAACCCTGTCTGCAGCGAAAGAGAACGAGTCATGGCCATCGGACGCGTAGGACAGGAATTCATCGTCAATTCGACGGCAACCGGCGGTCAGGTTAGCCCAGCGATCACGGAACTGGCCGATGGCCGCTTCGTGGCCACCTGGCAGTCTTATGACACCGGCGACGGCGATAGCATCTGCATCCGCGGACGAATTTACAGTGTCGACGGCAAGGCGATAGGCAGCGACTTCATCGTCAATTCGACGGCAACGGGCTATCAGAATGCCCCAGCGATCGCGGGGCTGGCCGATGGCCGCTTCGTGGCCACCTGGCAGTCTTATGACACCGGCGATGGCGATGGCCTCTGCATCCGCGGACGGATCTACAATGTCGACGGCAATGCGGTCGGCAACGACTTCATCGTCAATTCGACAGCGGCGGGCAATCAGCTTAACCCAGCGATCACGGTGCTGGGTGACGGACGCTTTGTGGTCACTTGGGAGTCAACTGACACTGATACCGACATCGGCGCCTGCGTCCGCGCCCGAATCTACAATGTCGACGGCAGCGCGGCCGGGAGCGACTTCGTCGTCAATTCGACGGCAACGCACGACTATCAGGTCGAACCAGAGATCACGGCGCTGGCCGATGGCCGCTTCGTGGCCACCTGGACTTCCTTTGATATCGGCGACGGCTCTGGTTCCTGTATCCGCGCCCGAATCTACAATGTCGACGGCAGCGCGGCCGGGAGCGACTTCGTCGTCAACTCGACGACAACGGGCTATCAGAATGCCCAAGTAACCACGACGCTGGCGGATGGCCGCTTCTTGGCCTCTTGGGTGTCCGATGACATTGGCGACGGCAGCGGCGCCTGCATCCGCGCCCGAATCTACAATGTCGACGGCAGTGCGGCCGGGAGCGACTTCATCGTCAATTCGACAACAACGGGCTATCAGGTTAACCCAGCAATTACGGCGTTGGCCGATGGCCGTTTCGTGGCCGCTTGGCAGTCCGATGACACCGGCGACGGCTCTGGCACCTGTATCCGCGCCCGCGTCTACAATGCCGACGGCATAGCGGCCGGCAGCGACTTCATCGTCAATTTGACGGCAAGCAGTGATCAGTACACCCCAGCGATCACGCCACTGGCCGATGGCCGCTTCTTGGTCACTTGGCAGTCATTAGACAGTGGTGATGGCAGCAGCGGCTGCATTCGTGCTCAAATCTTCGATCCTACCATCTTTGTCGGCACCTCCGCAGTTGACGTCTGGCAAGGCAGCAATGTCTTCGCCGACCACATCAACGGCGGCGACGGCGCCGACACGCTGTCGGGTCTTGGCGGCAATGATACGATCAGCGGCGATGCGGGCAACGACGTCCTCAACGGTGGTGCCGGCGCCGATACAATGAAAGGCGGCATCGGCAACGATACCTACTGGGTCGACAATGCCGGCGATCATGTCACTGAGGCCAATGGCGAGGGCACCGATACAGTCAACAGTACCGTGTCCTTCAATCTCTCCGGCCAGGAACTGGAAAACCTGACGCTGACGGGCACGGGTGATATCAACGGCACCGGCAACTCGATTGCCAACATCATGTCAGGCAATTCAGGCATCAACACGCTAATCGGGCTTGGTGGCAACGACACGCTGGATGGCAAGGGCGGCGCCGACACCATGCAAGGCGGCCTCGGCGACGACACCTACTACGTCGACAATGCCGGGGATATCGTCGATGAGAGTACTGCCGGCGCCAACGGCACCGATATCGTCAATGGCTACATCTCGATCAACCTTGGCGATGCCGCCCACTTCAAGGGCAATATCGAGAATGTCGCGCTGCTCGGTGCGGTCGCGATCAACGCCACCGGCAACAGCCTGGCCAACACGCTGACCGGCAATTCCGGCAACAATGTGCTGGATGGCATGGGTGGCGCCGACACGATGAGAGGCGCTCAGGGCAACGACAGCTACTATGTCGACAATGCGGGCGATATCGTCAGTGAGAGCACCGCCGGCGCCAACGGCACCGACACCGTCAATGGCTTTATCTCGATCAACCTTGGCGACGGCAACCATTTCACGGGCAATATCGAGAACGTCGCGCTGCTCGGTGCGGCCTCGATCAACGCCACCGGCAACAGCCTGGCCAACACGCTGACCGGCAATTCCGGAAACAATCAGCTAGACGGCAAAGGTGGCGCCGACACGATGAGAGGTGCTCAGGGCAATGATGGCTACTATGTCGACAATGCCGGCGATATCGTCAGTGAAAGCACCGCCGGCGCCAACGGCACCGACACCGTCAATGGCTACATCTCGATCAACCTTGGCGATGGCAACCACTTCACGGGCAACATCGAGAACGTCGCACTGCGCAGCGCGGCCTCGATCAACGCCACCGGCAACAGCCTGGCCAATACGCTGACCGGCAATTCCGGTAACAACGTGCTGGACGGCAGGGGCGGCAACGACACGATGTCCGGCAGCACCGGCCAGGACATCTTCGTCTTCACCACGGCGCTCAATGCCTCGACCAATGTCGACCGCATGACCGACTTCTCGGTTGCCGATGACACCATCCGGGTCGACAACGCCATCTTTGCCGCGCTTGGCGGCAACGGCACGCTGACGGCGGACCAGTTCGTCAAGAACACCACCGGCCTTGCCGGTGACGGCAGCGACCACATCATCTACGAGACCGACACCGGCTGGCTCTACTATGACAGCAATGGCAGTGCCGCCGGCGGCTCAACCCATTTCGCCACACTGGCCGCAAACCTGGCGCTGACCAACGCCGATTTCGTCGTGGTGTAAGGTCAGAAGTACCACCAGTCCTTGACCAGGACGGGATACTCTGATGCAACCTTTAGGTGCAGCCAATGCCATGCTGGCGGCTGGCCATTTTAAACCCTGCCTGCAGCGAAAGAGAACGAGTCATGCCCATTGGACGTATCGGACAGGACTTCATCGTCAATTCGACGACAATGGGCAGTCAGTTTGGCCCCGCGATCACGGCGCTGTCCGACGGCCGCTTCGTAGGCACCTGGATGTCCTATGACCCCGGCGATGGCGATGGCTTGTGCATCCGTGCCCGCCTCTACAACGCCGACGGTTCAGCGGCCGGCAACGACTTCATCGTCAATTCGACAGCAACGGGCGATCAGTATAGCCCTGCAATCACGGCGCTGGACGGCGGCCGCTTTGTGGCCACCTGGCAGTCAGAAGATCACGGCGACGGCATCGGCAATTGCATCCGCGCCCGAATCTACAACGCCGACGGTACTGCGGCCGGCAACGACTTCATCGTCAATTCGGCGGCAACGAGTGGTGGGAATTCCCCCGATATCACGGCGTTGGCCGATGGCCGCTTCGTGGCCACCTGGGAGTCCTATGACCTCGGCGAGGGCAGTAGCATCCGCGGCAGTTACATCTACGCCCGCCTCTATAACGCCGACGGTTCAGCGGCCGGCAACGACTTCATCGTCAATTCGACGACAGCAACATACACCGAGTTTGTCCCCGCGATCACGGCGCTGGCCGATGGCCGCTTCGTGGTCACCTGGCAGTCCTACGACAGTGGCGACGGTAGCGCCAACGGCATCCGTGCCCGCGTCTACAACGCCGACGGTTCTGCGGCCGGCAACGAATTCATAGTCAATTCGACGATAACCAACAGCTATAGTGTCCATAGTGCCCCCGACATCACGGCGCTGGCCGATGGCCGCTTCGTGGCCATCTGGCAGTCCTACGACACCGGCGACGATAGCGGCATCCACGCCCGTCTCTACAACGCCAACGGTTCGGCGGTTGGCAACGACTTCATCGTCAATTCGACGATAACCGACGCCCAGCTTAGCCCCGCAATCACGGCGCTGGCCGACGGCCGCTTTGTGGCCACCTGGTATTCCTATGATGCCGGCGACGGCGATAGCAGCTGCATCCGCGCCCGCGTCTACAACGCCGACGGTTCAGCGGCCGGCAGCGACTTCATCGTCAATTCGACGGCAGCGAACAGCCAGTTTTACCCGGCAATCACGGCGCTGGCCGATGGCCGCCTCGTGTTCACCTGGGACTCCTATGATGGCGGCGACGGCGGCTCTTGGGTCCGCGCCGCGATCTTCGACCCGACCGTCTTTGTCGGCACCGCCGCCGATGACATCTGGCAAGGCAGCAATGTCTTCGCCGACCACATCAATGGCGGCGACGCCAACGACACACTGTCGGGCCTTGGCGGCAATGATACGATCAGCGGCGATGCCGGCGCCGATCTGATGAGCGGCGGTACCGGCGACGACACCTACTTCGTTGACAATGCCGGAGACCATGTGGTCGAGGTGAATGGTCAGGGCATCGATACAGTCAACAGCACCATCTCCTTCAACCTCTCGGGCCAGGAGTTGGAGAAACTGACGCTGATCGGCAGCGGCAATGTCAATGGCACCGGCAACTCGATCGCCAATGTGATCACCGGCAACTCCGGCAACAACGTCATCGACGGGCTCGGCGGCGCCGACACGATGAGCGGAGCGCAAGGCAACGACACCTACATCGTCGACAATGCCGGGGATCATGTGATCGAGGTTAATGGTCAGGGCACCGATACGGTCAACAGCTCCATCTCTTTCAATCTCTCCGGCCAGGAACTGGAAAACCTGACGCTGACTGGCGTTGCAAGCATCAACGGCACCGGCAATTCCTTCGCCAATGTCGTCACCGGCAATTCTGCCGTCAACACGCTGATCGGCCTTGACGGCAGCGATACGCTGGATGGCAAGGAGGGCGCCGATACGATGCAAGGTGGCATCGGCAACGACACATACTTCGTCGACAATGCCGGCGATATCGTCAGTGAAAGCACCGCCGGCGCCAATGGCAACGATATCGTCAACAGTTACATCTCGATCAGCCTTAGCGATGGCAACCATTTCACGGGCAACATCGAGAACGTCGCACTGCGCAGTGCGGCCTCGATCAACGCCACCGGCAACAGCCTGGCCAACGCGCTGACCGGCAATTCCGGCGTCAACACGCTGATCGGCCTTGGCGGCAACGATACGCTGGACGGCAAGGAAGGTGCCGACCGTTTGGAAGGCGGGGCCGGCAACGACACCTACTTCGTCGACAATGCCGGCGATATCGTCAGTGAAAGCACCGCCGGCGCCAACGGCACCGACACCGTCAATGGCTACATCTCGATCAACCTTGGCGATGGCAACCACTTCACGGGCAACATCGAGAACGTCGCACTGCGCAGCGCGGCCTCGATCAACGCCACCGGCAACAGCCTGGCCAACACGCTGACCGGCAATTCCGGCAACAACGTGCTGGACGGCAGGGGCGGCAACGACACGATGTCCGGCAGCACCGGCCAGGACATCTTCGTCTTCACCACTGCGCTCAATGCCTCGACCAATGTCGACCGCATCACCGACTTCTCGGTGGTCGACGACACCATCCGGGTCGATAATGCCATCTTCGCAGCGCTTGGCGGCAACGGCACGCTGACGGCCGACCAGTTCGTCAAGAACACAACTGGCCTTGCCGGTGACGGCAACGACCACATCATCTACGAGACCGACACCGGCTGGCTCACCTATGACAGCAACGGCAGTGCCGCCGGCGGCTCGACCCATTTTGCCACACTGGCCGCGAACCTGGCGCTGACCAACGCCGATTTCGTCGTGGTGTAAGGTCAGAAGGCACTTCGGTTTCCGTCGACGATAACTCTCTGCGCCGCGGTTTCACAGTTTGATTGGCTTTCCCGTCCTCGCGACCAGCCGGAACGCCAGATATGAAAAATCCCGCGCCGTCTTCCGACTGGCGCGGGATTCTTTTTTGTCAAGAAATCAAGTCAAGCGGCTGAAAGGCTTAGAAAAAGCCCTTCCGCTGCCACCATCCGGCGCGCTTCGGCTTGTCCTCGGTCTTGGCCGCCGGTTCGTCGGCAACCGTCGAAGACACCACCGGCACGACCGGCGCATCCACGGCCGCCGGCTTGCGCCGTGACGGGCGGACCTTCGGCGCCTCCTCGACAGTCGCTGCCGCTGCCTCGTCGGACGCCGTGGCCGGCGTCTCGGCCAGTACCTCCGCGACCGCTTCGGCAGCAGCCGGCTCCTCGGCGACGACCTCGACCGCGGCCTTCTTCGGCTTGGCGGCACGACGTGGCTTCTTCGGCTTTTCCGTGCTCGGCGCGTCGTCATTGGCCGGAGCAAGCGCCACTGGCTCTTCGGCCGGTGCGGCAACTACCGGCTCGATCGACAGAGGCTCGCTTTCGGAAGCGCCAGCTTCGGAAGGCTCGGTCGTTTCGCCAGCGCTTGCCTCGGCCTCGCCTTCACCGTCTTCGCGACGGTTGCGCTTGCCGCCGCGCTTGCCACGCCGGCGCTTCTTGCCTTGGCCTTCATCCGACGCCTCAACCGTTTCGGACGTTTCGGCAACACCGAGAGGAGCGTCGTCGTCTGTTTCCGCGTCGCTGTCGCTGGCAGTGGCTGCCGAGCCGGAGAACTCAGCGGCCGGTGCGGAGACGGAAGACCCGTCCGCAGGTGCGCCGTGTTCGCGGTCGCGGTCCTTGCCGCCACGACGCCGCCGGCGCTTGCGGCGCTTGCGGTCACGGCCTTCGCCTTCTTCGCCACCGGCGGCAGGCCGTGGCTGTTGTTGCTGCGGCTGCTGCTGGCGTGGCTGTTCGGCCTGTACCGGCGCCTCGTCGTCTTCCTCGATGACGACGATCTCGTCCTCGGGCTCATCCGGTTCAACATAGGCCGGCAGGCTACGCACCTCGACAAAGCCTTCCGGCTTTTCCGCCAGCGCGCCGCGGAAGATCGCATAGTGCTGCGCGCCAACCGAATCGTCGGCCTCCACGGTGATGGTCAGGCCGAAGCGGCTTTCCAGTTCCACCAGCGTGCCGCGCTTGTGGTTGAGCACGTAGAGCGCGGTCGCCGCCGGCGTCCGCACCGTGATGTGGCTACGCGAATCCTTGAGCAGGAATTCCTCGATCGCCCGCACCACCATCAGCGCGACCGACGAATCGGACCGCACATGGCCCGTGCCGCCGCAATGCGGGCAGGGCTTCATGGTCGATTCCAGCACGCTGGCGCGGATGCGCTGGCGTGACATCTCCATCAGGCCGAAATGCGAGATGCGGCCGACCTGGATGCGCGCACGGTCGTTCTTGAGGTGATCCTTCAACCGCTTCTCGACGGAGCGGTTGTTGCGGTTCTCCTCCATGTCGATGAAGTCGATGACGATCAGCCCGGCGAGATCGCGCAGCCTGAGCTGGCGGGCGACTTCCTCGGCCGCTTCCAGATTGGTGTGGAGCGCGGTGTCCTCAATCGAGTGTTCCTTGGTGGAACGGCCCGAATTGACGTCGATGGCGACCAGCGCCTCGGTCTGGTTGATGATGATGTAGCCGCCGCTCTTCAGCGTCACTTGCGGCTGCAGCATGCGGTCGAGTTGCGCCTCGATGCCATTGCGCACGAAGATCGGCGTCGTGTCGCGGAACGGCTGAACCACCTTGGCGTGGCTCGGCATGAGCATGCGCATGAAGTCCTTGGCTTCGCGGTAGCCTTCCTCGCCGGAGACAAGGATCTCGTCGATATCCTTGTTGTAGAGGTCGCGCACCGAGCGCTTGATCAGGCTGCCTTCCTCATAGACGAGGGCAGGTGCCGTCGATTGCAAGGTGAGACTGCGGACATTTTCCCAAAGCCGCATCAGATATTCGTAGTCGCGCTTGATCTCGGCCTTGGTGCGGCTCTCGCCGGCGGTGCGCAGGATGACGCCCATGCCCTGCGGCACTTCGAGATCGGCAACGACCTCCTTGAGGCGCTTGCGGTCGACCGCGCTGGTGATCTTGCGCGAAATGCCGCCGCCGCGCGCCGTGTTCGGCATCAGCACCGAATAGCGGCCGGCAAGCGACAGGTAGGTGGTGAGGGCAGCACCCTTGTTGCCGCGCTCTTCCTTGACGACCTGCACCAGCAGGATCTGGCGGCGCTTGATCACTTCCTGGATCTTGTACTGGCGGCGCACAGGCTTGCGGCGGTTGCGCACTTCTTCCAACGCATCCTCGGCGCCAACCGATTCGACCTCATGGTCGTCCGGGTGCGAGGATTGCACCTCCTCGAGCATGCCGCGATCATTGTCGCCTGACGTCGCTTCGCTGCCTTCCGCTTGCGGGACGGCTTCGGAAATCACATCGGCTTCGACCGAGGCGGCGATCGACGTCGGGCCGCCGTTGCGCGTTTCGGTTTCGTCCTGCTCGGCAGAACCTTCGTCATGCCCGGACGCATCGGCATGTTCAGTCGTATCCACATGTTCGGCCGTATCGAAATGTTCGGACGCATCGGCCGCGTGTTCGATGATCTCCGAAGTGTGAGAGATCTCCTCGACAACGACATCGCCGCCATTGTCGCCGCCTTCGCCTGCCTCGCCGGAGCCTTCGCCCTCGCCGGCAGCGCCTGCGTCGCGTCTGTGTTCACCACGGTCGCGGCTCTTGCCACCGCGCCGGCGTCCGCGCCGCCCGCGATCGCGGCTCTGGCGATCATCGCCGTCGCCATCCTCGTCCTCCTCGTCTTCGGCCTCCTGCGCTTCGGCGCGCAGCAGTGCCTGACGGTCGGCGACCGGAATCTGGTAGTAGTCGGGGTGTATTTCACTGAAGGCGAGGAAACCGTGACGGTTGCCGCCATATTCGACAAAGGCTGCCTGAAGGGAGGGCTCTACGCGCGTTACGCGGGCTAGGTAGATGTTTCCTTTGAGCTGCTTCTTGTCCTGGGATTCAAAGTCGAATTCTTCAATACGGTTACCGCGAACGACGACAACGCGTGTTTCCTCCGGGTGGGAGGCGTCTATCAGCATTTTGTTGGGCATTATTTCGTTTCCCCCCGGCAGCCGTCAGCCGCAGCTTGCGAGGCAAAGCCCGCTGCTGCGTGTCTGGAGTGTGGGTGCCGGATAATTGAACGTCCGCCGGCCGCCGCTTGAGCGCCATGGCGGTGCCGCCCGCAGCCATATTGGCGCGGTTTGATGCGGACCTTTCCATGATTGCGCTTGAAGCCATCGTCACCAGCAGAACCTTTTGAACCAAAGCCCGGACGAACCGGACCAGCTTGTTTGCTCATACAGAGCCGGCGCGGGAACAAACCCGGCCGTTTTCCTCACGCAGGCGATTCCCCCGCCACGGGCGCACACCTGCGAAATTTCGTCGCGATCACCTGAACCCTTTTCGCATGAAGCGAAAGGAGCCGCCTTTCATCTAACCCTGTAGCAGGAAGCTGCGGAGGAGGGCGGTTCCAGGATTGCAGTGATCCAGTATCGCTTTTATGATTTGGCGGGGTGGAAGGCAACCCCGATTTCCGATGCCGGCAAAAAGCAGTTCCGTAACGTAAGAACAGGCTCCGACCCTTGCATGAAAAGGCTTGGTTAACCTTCTCTGGATACCAATCGTTAATCGAGTTCGCGGCCTAACCGGCACTTCGACGAAACGACGGGCGCCTGGCGCCAAACCGGGAGCGACTGGAAGACAGATGGGACTGGCAGACTTCACAGACAAGGGATGTCGTGTTGGCGGCCGGATCATCGGTGCCTTCTGCCTCTTGCTGTTGCTGGCGATCTCTTCCGCCTCCTCCTCCGTTGCCAATGCCGCCGACGCACCGCTGGTGGCAAAAGGCTACAAGATGGCGGGCGATGCCACCAAGATGCGCATCGTCATGGATTTCGACCGCGAACCCGATGTCAAATGGTTCCTGCTGCGCGGTCCTAATCGCCTTGTCATCGATCTTGCGAATACGCGATTCGCCATTAACGCCAAGGACTTGAAGGCGCGCGGCCTGGTCAGGGGCGTGCGCCTGGGCGCGCTAGGCGAGGGCGTTTCGCGGCTGATCCTCACCGGCAAGGGACCGTTCGCCGTCGACAAGCTCGATGTGCTCAAGAACGAGGACGGAACCGGCTACCGCATCGCCATCGACATCTCGGCAGCGTCCGCTCGCGAGTTCGACGCGGCACTTGCCAATCAGGCGCTGACCACCGGATCGACGGTCTCGACCGACAAGGGAGCGCGGGTCGGCACCGGACCGGTGTCCAATCCGGGCCATCGCTTCACTGTCGTCATCGATCCAGGCCATGGCGGCATCGACGGCGGCGCCGAGGGCCTGAACGGCACCATCGAGAAGAACGTCACGCTCGCCTTCGCCACCGAGTTGCGCGACAAGCTGGCGGCCGTCGGTAACTACGATGTGTTCATGACGCGCGATACCGACGAGTTCCTGCGGCTGGATGACCGCGTGCGCATTGCCCGGCAGCACGAGGCCGATTTGCTGATTTCCATTCATGCCGACACGATCAGTGTCAAAGGCATTCGCGGCGCCACCGTCTACACCGTTTCCGACAAGGCTTCGGATCCCGAGGCGCAGGCGCTTGCCGACCGCGAAAATCTCTCCGACCAGTTCGCCGGCATGGAAATCAAGAACGACAGCAAGGAAGTCACCGATATCCTGATCGACCTGATCCGCCGCGAAACGCACAATTTCTCGATGAGCTTCGCCCACACGCTGGTCGGCCAGCTTTCGACCAGCGTCGGCCTCATCAACAATCCGCAGCGTTCGGCGGGGTTCAAGGTGCTGAAAGCACCCGACGTGCCATCCGTGCTGGTCGAACTGGGTTATCTCTCGAATGCCAAGGACGAGGCGCAGCTGCTCAACGCCGACTGGCGCGGCAAGGCGGCTCAGAGTATAACCAATGCCGTCGCACTTTTCGCGTCAGCCAAGACCGGAGCCGGAACCGGAGGCTGACATGCTCCGGGTCGCCCACAACCAGGGGCAGCGTTGCGCGGCGACAACAGCTGTTGCCTTTATTTACGGCCTGCGGTCACGAATTCAGGCATTGCCGTATTTTGTCCACATGGTGGCGACATGAGTTTTCGATTGCGGATTGGGACCGGCTCGAAAGCTTGCGCGGAAGGCGGCTTCGTTTAGGAAATTCCCGAACCAAGGACTGGAGCGGGTATGATTCGTCTCATTGGCTATTTTTTCGGCATCGGCACGACGCTGGCCCTTTTGGTCGCGGCGGGCGTTGCGATCTACATCGGCCATTTGTCGAAGGACCTGCCCGACTACGAGGTGCTGGCCAAATACGAGCCGCCGGTGACCACCCGCATCCATGCGTCGGACGGCGCGCTGATGGCCGAATATGCCCGTGAGCGACGCCTGTACCTGCCGATCCAGGCCATACCGGATCGCGTCAAGGCAGCCTTCCTGTCCGCCGAAGACAAGAACTTCTACAATCATCCCGGCATCGACGTGACCGGCCTTGGCCGCGCCATCATCGTCAACCTGCAGAATTTTGGCTCAGGCAAGCGCCAGGTCGGCGCCTCGACGATCACCCAGCAGGTGGCGAAGAACTTCCTGTTGTCCTCGGACCAAACCTATGAGCGCAAGATCAAGGAGATGATCCTCGCCTTCCGCATCGAGCAGGCCTATCCCAAGGATCGTATTCTCGAGCTCTACCTCAACGAAATCTTCTTCGGCTTCGGAGCCTATGGCGTCGCCGGTGCGGCGCTGACTTATTTCGACAAGTCGGTCAACGAGCTGACCGTGGCCGAGGCCGCCTATTTGGCTTCGCTGCCGAAGGGACCGAACAACTACCATCCCTTCAAGCATGCCGATCGCGCGCTGGAGCGCCGGAACTGGGTCATCGACCAGATGGTCGAGAATGGCTACGTGACGCGTGAGGAAGGCGCCAAGGCCAAGGCCGAGCCGCTGGGCGTGACGCCGCGCCGCAACGGCACCTATCTTTTCGCCGGCGAGTACTTCACCGAGGAGGTGCGCCGCCAGATCATCGCCCGTTACGGCGAGAATGCGCTTTACGAAGGCGGCCTTTCCGTCCGCACGACGCTTGATCCGAAGGTTCAGCTCATTGCCCGCAAGGCGATGCAGAACGGGTTGATGAAATACGACACGCTGCGCGGTTATCGCGGACCGGTGACGACCATCGACGTGTCCGGCGACTGGGGCGTGCCGCTGGGCAACGTCAAGGGGCTGGAGGATGTCCCCGAATGGTCGCTGGCCGTCGTGCTCGACAGTTCGGAGACCGGCCTGTCGATTGGCCTGCAGCCGGCGCGCCAGGCGTCGGGCGAGATCGTCAAGGAACGCGTCGAAGGCACCGTCAGCAAGGACGACATGGGCTTCGCCATGCGCCATCTGGTCGACGGCAAGACCGTCAAGGCCAAGTCGCCGGCGGACGTGTTGAAGCCGGGCGACGTCATCTTCGTGCAGAAGAACGATGGCGCCGATGGCGCCTACAGCCTGCGCCAGGTTCCCGAGGTGGAGGGCGGCCTGATCGCCATGGATCCGCATACCGGCCGCGTGCTGGCCATGGTCGGCGGCTTCTCCTACGCGCAGTCCGAATTCAATCGCGCGACGCAAGCCATGCGCCAGCCAGGCTCCTCCTTCAAGCCGATCGTCTATTCGGCCGCGCTCGACAACGGCTATACGCCGGCCTCGGTGATCATGGACGGGCCGATCACCATCCAGAGCGGCAACACGACATGGACGCCGAAGAACTATGACGGCACCGTTGCTGGTCCCGCAACCCTGCGCTCCGGCATCGAGAAGTCGCGCAATTTGATGACGGTGCGGCTTGCCAACGATATGGGCATGAAACTGGTCGTCGAGTATGCCGAGCGCTTTGGTGTCTACGACCATCTGGCGCCGTATCTGCCGATGGCGCTGGGCTCCGGCGAAACGACCGTGATGCGCATGGTGTCGGCCTATTCGATCATGGCCAACGGCGGCAAGTCGATCAAGCCGTCGCTGATCGACCGCATCCAGGACCGCTACGGCAAGACGGTGTTCAAGCAGGACGAACGTGGCTGCCAGGGCTGCAATGCGCCCGAATGGCAGAACCAGCCGGAACCGGAACTGGTCGACAATTCCGAGCAGGTGCTCGATCCGATGACCGCCTATCAGATCACCTCGATGATGGAAGGTGTCGTGCAGCGCGGCACCGGCGCCACCATCGGCGAACTCGGCCGCCACATCGCCGGCAAGACCGGGACGACGAACGACGAAAAGGACGCATGGTTCATCGGTTTTACGCCCAACCTCGTCGTTGGCCTCTATATGGGCTACGACACGCCGCGCGGCCTTGGCCATGGCGCTACCGGTGGTGGTCTCGCGGCACCTATCTTCAAGGACTTCATGCGGGTGGCGCTGGATGGCACGCCCAATGTCGACTTCAAGGTGCCGGAAGGCATGAATCTGATCGCCATCAATCGCAAGACCGGCATGCGTGCCGCTTCAGGCGATCCCGGCACCATCATCGAAGCCTTCAAGCCGGGTACCGGGCCTGCCGACAGCTATTGGGTGATCGGCATGGGCGCCGACGGCTCCAATGCCACCGGCGGTGCACTGTCGCCGCAGGCCAACCAGGCCATCCAGTCCGGCGGCGGCGGCCTCTACTGACGATTTTCATGAGCGGATGGGCTGGCCTCGCGCCGGCCCATTTTGCTTTACAGCCGGCGGCGGCCTCCCTATGTATCGCGCCGACCGATTTCATCAAACAGGACAGAACAGCCAGCCATGCGCGCGGAAACGCAGAATATTGTCGACGAGATCAGGCAGGCGATTACCCTGCTGAGGAGGCATCTTTGACTGGGATCAGGCCATAAAGCGGCTTGAATATCTCAACGTGCGCGCCGAGGACGCCAGCCTCTGGAACGAACCGCTGGAAGCACAGAAGTTGATGCGCGAACGGCAGGGCCTCGAGGAAGGTATCGCCTCGGTGAAAGGCCTGACGCAGGCGCTGGAAGACAATATCGGGCTGATCGAACTCGGTGAGGAAGAGGGCGACGAGGGCGTCATCGCCGAGGCGGAAGCCGCGCTCCGTTCGATGCAGGGCGAAGCGAAGGCCCGCCAGGTCGAGACGTTGCTGTCGGGCGAGGCCGACGCCAATGACACCTACCTGGAAGTCCATGCCGGCGCGGGCGGCACCGAAAGCCAGGACTGGGCCTCGATGCTCTTGCGCATGTACACGCGCTGGGCCGAGCGGCGCCGCTTCAAGGTCGAGGTGCTGGAAGTGCATGACGGCGAAGAGGCCGGCATCAAGTCCGCCACGCTGCTAATCAAGGGCCACAACGCCTATGGCTGGCTGAAGACGGAATCGGGCGTTCATCGCCTGGTGCGCATTTCGCCCTATGACAGCAATGCGCGCCGTCACACATCGTTCGCCAGCATCTGGGTCTATCCGGTCATCGACGACACGATCGAGATCGACGTGTCCGAATCCGATGTCCGCATCGACACCTACCGCTCGTCCGGCTCGGGCGGCCAGCACGTCAACACCACCGATTCGGCGGTGCGTATCACCCACCTTGCCACCGGCATCGCGGTCGCCTGCCAGGCCGAACGGTCGCAGCACAAGAACAAGGCCAAGGCCTGGGAGATGTTGCGCTCGCGCCTCTACGAGGAAGAGCTGAAGAAGCGCGAGGCGGTTGCCAACGCCACCGAAGCGTCAAAGAGCGATATCGGCTGGGGTCACCAGATCCGCTCCTATGTGCTGCAGCCCTACCAGTTGGTGAAGGATCTTCGCACCGGCGTCGAGAGCACCAGCCCGTCGAGCGTGCTCGATGGCGACCTCGACGATTTCATGGAAGCCTCCTTGTCGCAGCGCATCGAGGGCGGTGCGGGTGAAGCGGTGGCGGATCTGGATTAGTCCTGGCAGCATGATCCCGAAATCGGGTCCAGTACCGCGGGCCCACATAGACCTGGATAGGACGATGGCTCGCAAGCTTGTCGGAAAATGTCTGTGCGGCGCTGTGCAATACGCCGTTCGGGACGAGTTTGTTTACGCGGCCAACTGCCACTGTTCCAATTGCCGACGAACCACGGGTTCGGCCTTCAAGCCGTTCGCCGGTATCGAGCGCGAAAAATTTGCCTTGAGCGGGGGCGAGGACAAGCTTCTGATCTTCGGCGATCAAAGCGGCCATGATGCGCATTGCGGGCTGTGCGGCTCATTGCTCTATTCGCTGGTTCGCGAAGGGGCTTTCGTCCACGTGGCGATGGGAACCCTTGCCGACGATCCGTCGATCCGCCCGTCCGCCCATATCTTCGTGGGCTCCAAGGCGGGCTGGTTCGCCATCACCGACGACCTGCCGCAATATCAAGAGCACGTGATTGCCGGATCTGTCGACGAATAGGCGTCGGTCTGCCACGTAGCAATTTCTTGCGCCGACTCACATTTGCGCTCACCATCACCGCATTGAGGGGAGACAAAAGCATTTATGGCTGGGCGCGGCATATCTGCTAGCTGACGATCCGGCCGCTGGGACGAGACGTTCAGGGAACGGGCAAGCGAAACGCTTGATGGCTCGTTTGAAAGGAACGTTTCCATGTCTGCCACACCCAGATCGGCCAAAGCCGTTCGACCGGCCGGCCGACTCCTGTTTTCCCTGCTTGCAATTCCAATGATAGCAATGCTGTCGTCCCCGGCGTTGGCACATGATGCCAAGCCGACCGCGGCCAAGCCGCAAGGCTGGAGCTATCCGTTCGCCTGCTGCGCCAATTACGATTGCCACGAAGTGTCGCAAACCTCGATCAGCGAGCGCCCGGAAGGTTATGTCATCAAGGACACCGGGGAGGTGCTGGCCTACAGCGACAGACGAATCAAGGATTCGCCCGACGGCGAATTCCATTGGTGCGCGCATGAAGCCGGGCTCGATGCCGGCAAGACCATCTGCCTGTTCGTGCCGCCGTCGTCCTTCTAGACCTTCCCGTCCAGGATCCAGGCCGGAAGGTTCAGACGGCGCGCCGTCTGGCGTCTCTGCTGACAGAGAGTTGTCAGGAGCGCCTCTTTATGCTGCCCTTGCCGCTCGAGGCGGCGGGCGACAAGAGGAGTTCGTTGATGACCATCAAGGCAAGCTGTCATTGCAAGGGGACGACATTCGAGGTTTCGCAGGCACCGCAGACGGTGACGCAATGCACCTGCTCGTTCTGCTCGAAACGCGGCTCGCTCTGGGCGTATTACGTCCCGTCGCAATTCAAGCTCACCAGCCCGCCGGAGAATGTTTCCGTCTACCAATGGGGGTCAAAAACCGTAAAGCACGGTTTTTGCGCCACATGCGGGTGCGGCACCTTCACGGAAACGCCGGATTGGTCGACTGGCGAGCCGGATTTCGACAATCCCAAGATCAGTGTCAATTCGCGGCTGTTCGATGATTTCGATCTCGACAAGGTCGAAGTGGTCGTCATCGACGGCAAGAATCTCTGGTAGCTCGCCATGGGGCGACCGGCCAATCGGCGTCGGGGAAAAGCCGTTGCGGTAGCTTTTGCCGTTCCGCTTTTCGCCGCATTTCATGTTACAAGTCGCGGGAAGGGCTGATTTGGCGCCATCGCAGTGGCGTGACCTGGAGAGGGACGATCCTATGAAAAAGACTGTGCTCGTCGTTGTGGCGACGGCTTTGCTTGTGAGCGCATGCACCACCACTGATCCATACACGGGCGACCAGAAGATTTCCAACACCGCCGCGGGCGCCGGTCTTGGCGCCCTGGCAGGTGCCAGCCTCGGCCTGCTTGCCGGCGGCAACGACCGCCGCAACGCACTGATCGGCGCGGGTATTGGCGCGCTTGCCGGCGGCGCCATCGGTGCCACCATGGACCAGAACGAGGCCGAACTGCGCCGGCAGCTTCAGGGCACCGGTGTCAGCGTCACCCGCAGCGGCGACCAGATCATCCTCAACATGCCCTCCGACATCACCTTCAACACGGATCAGGATGCTGTGAAGCCCGGCTTCTACCAGGTGCTGAATTCGGTCGCGCTGGTGCTGAAGAAGTTCAAGCAGACCACGGTC
Source organism: Mesorhizobium sp. P2_C7 (assembly GCF_056404515.1). Lineage (NCBI taxonomy): Bacteria > Pseudomonadati > Pseudomonadota > Alphaproteobacteria > Hyphomicrobiales > Phyllobacteriaceae > Mesorhizobium > Mesorhizobium sp. P2_C7. The sequence continues at coordinate 158,099 of NZ_JBFUDW010000015.1, forward strand.
GACGTTTTCGGCCACACCGATTCGACCGGTGGCGACCAGCACAATTTCGATCTGTCGCAGCGGCGCGCGCTGGCGGTCGCCAACTACCTGTCCGGTCAGGGTGTCGATCAGCGCCGCTTCGCCGTCACCGGTTTCGGCAAGACACGGCCGATCGCATCCAATGCGACGGCCGAAGGCCGCGCCCAGAACCGCCGCGTCGAGATCCAGCTGTCGCCGCTCACCTGATCTGTCCGCCAAGCGAATGCAAAACGGCCCCATATATGGGGCCGTTCTTGTTTGAGCGGATGCCGGCGCAGATTGGCTCTCAGAGAATTAGCTAGTTCTAACTAACTAGTTTCCCGCAACCACGGAAAGGGATAGCATCGACCGCGTTCCGGAGGGGATGAGGCGGATACAACTGGCCGCGCAATCAGCATTTTTTCCCGCCTCGGTCTTGCACGGCCAGATTCAGAAAATCTGGGAGGAATGCATGACAAGAACAGCCAGCCTTGGGCGCTGCGGCGTCCTCGCTTTAACCAGTCTTGTGGGCGCATGGTTGGGCGTCGCCACGGCTCAGGCCGAGGATGCCGGCAAGGCCGACATAGATGCCTTGAAGAAGTCGCTTGCCAAATATGAAGACTACACCGCCGCCGTCCGCGACCTCTATCTGTCGACAGTCGGTTGCGTCTACTACAGCGGAGAAAAGATACCGGGCACGATGGACTACCCGAAAGGCGCCATGGGTATCCATTTCGTCAACGTCCCAAGTGTCGGCCAAAAACTCGATCCAATGCACCCCAATGTGCTGATCTACGAACCGACGAGAAAAGGCCTGCGCCTGGTCGGGGCCGAATGGCTGGTGCCACTGACGCCGGACATCAAAGCGCCGCCGAAGCTGTTTGGCCAAACCTTCATGGGCCCGATGGAGGGACACTATCCGCTCATCCCGAGGGAGTTCGTCCACTACGATCTCCACGCCTGGTTCGTGGACAATCCGAACGGCCTGTTCAGTCCGACGAACCCGAAGGTGAAATGCAACAAGGCCGAGTTTCCGATGCTGGAGAAACCGACCAAGATGATGCCTGGCCCGATGTGACGGGTGAGCCAGGCTGGGAGCAATTCCAGGAAAAGTTTTCCGTCCGGAATTGCGTCCAAACAAAGTGGCAATTCCCCGGAGAAGTGTGAGACGGTTTTCCCGGGAAAGCGCATAGCGCTTTCCCTCAGGGAACTGCGTCAAAGCAAGACTTGGAGCGGTTCGGCCTTTCCGTGAAACGATGAACCGGTAGGAGCTTACCGGCAGGGCAAGCCGATGGCTGGCTTGCCCTCGAACGCGGTTGGGGATCAGACCCTGGCGACGCCATCAGGACGAGGTCGGCTGATCGACAATTGCCGCCACTATCCGGCGAACGATCGGCAAGACCAGCAGCAGACTCGGAAACGCCACAAGCCATGATGCTCCCCATGCATACGGCCAGGTCGCCACGAAACTGGTTGTCCAGCCCGCATTGATCAGCGTCGATACTGCCGAAACAATGCTCGACATCAAGATGGAAAGAACGAATGGCATTACCAGCGCATTGTAGGAGGGCGGTAGTTTCCTCGATTTCAGAACTTTGTCCGATGACGCTCGCATCAAGTATCTCCTGTTCAGAAAGTGGACGCATGCGCGGCTGAGCGCGATCAGGTGGCGTGTGCCGTTTGCAGGGCCAGGTTGCGAATGAAGCTGCGCAACGAACGCGGTTCGCGACCCAGGGCGGCGCGCAATGTCACACTGTTCCCGCCAAGGCCATGGAGGGCGTAGTGGCCATATACCCTGGCCAACGATTGGATCTGGAGGTCGCTGTAGGGGAGGCGGACATTCGCAGCCCACTCGGCAAATGTCGGCTCGCCCGCGATGACCGGGCGGCCAAGTTCCTCTCCCATTATTGACGCGATCTCTTCCCGGTTGTGCATACCCGCGCAGAGCTCGATCGTCGCATAGGACAGTCGCGCTTCGGTCAAGGCGATCGCTGCCACTTCAGCAACATCGCGGTAATCGACACGCGCCACCTTCGCCGTCTTTGGAAAAGGTTCCGAGAAAACACCGTGCTCAACGACCGACGGCCAGGCCGCTGCGATATTCTGCATGAAATTGGCAGGGTGCAGGATCGTATATTCCATCGTCGTCGAGTAGAGAGCGTTCTCGACTGGCACCTTGCTTGCATGGTTTTTCAGCTTCGTATTGGTCGGCTGGATCACCGACGAGAAGACGAATTTCTGAACGCCCGCCTGCGCAGCGGCTTCAACCATGGCAACCCCCATGGCGGCTTCATCGGGGGCAAAGGCCGGTCCAATATGGAAGACCCCGGCAACGCCCTCGACAGCGCTTTCGAGGCTCCGGCGATTGCGTAAATCGCCAGTGGCGACCTCGGATGCCCCTAGCATTCGGGCCTTCTCGGCGTTCGCCGGATCATGGACGAGCGCGCGAACCGTGGCATTGCGGCGCACAAGTTCGGGCACGACCAATCCGGCAAATCGGCCGCTGGCGCCAACAACCAGTACGGTTGGATTGGGTGCTTGCATGACAACTCCCTTCCATCAAGCCTGTCCTCGCGGGACAACTTGCAGAGAGGTACGATGTCGCAAACGGCGTTACAATTGTCCGATTTTGTGATAGATTATATCGATCACCGGGAGAATGCATGAGCCGGATAGACGATTTCGAGGCTTTCATCGCGATCATCGAGCTTGGAAGTCTGACGGCTGCCGCGCGCCGGCTGAACCGCTCGCTGCAGTCGGTCAGCCGATCCTTGGCTGCATTGGAGGAATCAGTCGGCGTCGAGTTGGTCCACAGAACAACGCGTCGCTCGACACCAAGTGAAGTCGGGGCAGCCTTTTTCAACCGGATCAAACCCGCGGTCGACGAGATAAACGACGCAAGTCTTCAAGCGATCAATCAACGATCGGAACCATCGGGCGTCCTGCGCATCGGGGCGCCGGTTCTGTTTGGGCCGAACGTCCTGATGCCTGTCATCGCCGAATACATGCGGACGTTTCCCCGGGTCGAGGTCGATCTTCAACTTTCCGATGGATTTGCCGATCTTGGTGCTGAAGGTCTCGATCTGGCAATACGCATCGGCGACTTGCCGGATTCCAGCTTGAAAGCCAAACGCCTGGGAGCGTTGCGGCGCGTTGTGTTCGGCGCGCCTTCCTATTTTGCGCGGTGCGGCCGGCCGACTCATCCCTTCGAACTGAGTGAGCACAGTTGCATCGTCAGAACCGTCAACGAGCGCCCAGGTGAATGGACGTTTCAGGTCGACGGGAAACCCCGGGCCGTGAAGGTCTCGGGCGCTTTTCGCTCCAATCTGATGACCTCGGTCTATGCTGCCGCAGTCCACGGACTGGGTTTGGGCTTCTCGCCGCTTTGGCAGATAAACCATCTGGTGGACGATGGTCGCGTCGAGCTGGTTTTGACGGAATTCGAGCCGGCGTTGGTGCCGATCCATGCCTTGTGGCAGGAAGGCCGGTCATCTTCGGCCAAGGTTCGCGCGTTTCTGGATTTATTGGCATCCCGCCTGGAACTCAAAGGCCTGTAGCATCGACGGGCTGTTTTAAGGTTCCCAGGTCAGGAGCGACCGGGCAGATCGAGCCGGTTTTGCGGTTGCCGCGCATCCTCGGGACGCGCGGCTCTTGGGGATCAGACCTTGGCGACGATCCGCATGAAGGCCGGCATGTCGTCGCCGAAGCCGACAGTGGCGTCGTTGTCTTCCTGGCGGTGGCGGGCTGGGCGGTTGCTGTCGCGCTGCGGCCTGGTGTCGCCACGTTCCGGAGCGCGCGGTTCGTTGCGATCGGATGATTTGCGCTCGGTGTTTTCCGAGCGGATCGCTTCCTTGCGCGCACGCCGTTCGCCGATGTCGGCGACCGCGGTCTCTGCCACGTCAGGCTGTTCGTCCTGCTGCGCAATGACGGCCGGGGCGTCTTGCTCGCTGTGTTTGGAGCGGCGTTCGCCGCCCCTCTTGCGCTCGCCCCTGTCCTTGCGATCGTCGTCCTTGCGACCGGCACGGCGCGGCGCGCCTTTGCCACGGCGCGGAGCATCGTCCTCGCCGCCTTCGCTGGCGACCACTGTCGACAGGTCGCCATCATGCCACTCGATCTTGTTGCCGATCAGCCGCTCGATGGCGTCGATATACTTGGTGTCCGACTTGGTCGCGATGGTGAAGGATTTGCCCGAGCGCCCGGCGCGGCCGGTGCGGCCGATACGATGGACGTAGTCTTCGGCATGGATCGGCACATCGTAGTTGAAGACGTGGCTGACGTCGGGGATGTCGAGGCCACGTGCGGCGACGTCGGAAGCAACGAGATAGCGCAGCTTGCCATCGCGGAAATTGGCCAGCATCTGCATGCGCGCACGCTGGTCCATGTCGCCATGCAGCGCGCCGGCATCGAAATCATACTTCAGCAGCGAGCGGAACAGCTCCGACACCTCGACCTTGCGGTTGCAGAAGATGATGGCGTTCTTCAGCTCCGCGTCCTCGGCCTTGATCAGGTTGCGCAGCGTCTCGCGCTTGTCCCACGGCTTGGAGCCGGATTTGACCAGGCGCTGGATGATGTTGGTGGCGGCCGACGCGGCCTTCGAGACCTCGACGCGCACTGGCGCGTGCAGGAATTTCTCGGTGAGCTTGGTGATTTCCGGCGGCATCGTCGCCGAGAAGAACAGCGTCTGCCTGGTGAACGGGATCATCTCGCAGATGCGCTCGATGTCGGGGATGAAGCCCATGTCGAGCATCCGGTCCGCTTCGTCGATGACGAGGATCTCGACGCCGTTGAGCAGCAGCTTGCCACGCTCGCGGTGGTCGAGCAGGCGGCCGGGCGTGGCGATCAGCACGTCGGCCCCGCGCTCCAGCTTCTTGTCCTGTTCGTCGAACGAGACGCCGCCGATCAAGAGCGCGATGTTGAGCTTGTGGTTCTTGCCGTATTTGACGAAGTTTTCCTCGACCTGCGCGGCGAGTTCACGCGTCGGCTCTAGAATGAGGGTGCGCGGCATGCGGGCGCGTGCGCGGCCCTTTTCCAGCCTTGTGAGCATTGGCAGCACGAAGGATGCCGTCTTGCCGGTGCCGGTCTGGGCGATGCCCAGTACGTCCTTGCCGAGAAGCGCGTGCGGGATGGCGCCGGCCTGGATCGGCGTCGGCTGGGTGTAGCCGGCATCGGTGACTGCGGAAAGGACCTTCGGCGACAGGCCTAGGTCTGAAAAGGTCAACGCTTCTGGAGCGGTCGTGGTGTCTGAGGACAAGTGTTGTTGTCTTTGGCTGGTTCGGGGAAGCGCAACAGCATGTGTGTCGCGGCAAGCGCCACGCGCCTGCAAGATTGGTATTGCGATTAGGCGCAAGCCCACGATTTGTCAACAGAAACGGGCGGGAATGGCACGATTGTGAAGTTGTAACCTTAATCGCGATGCTTAATCGAGGGGTTGATCACTGCGCTAGCTCAATAGCGGAACTGCTCGGCGAGAATGCGTTCGTTCCAGGAATGATTGGGATCGAACAGCAACGTTGCCGTCGCGGTTGGTGATTCCCGCACCGTGACCGAGGTCACCGCCTTGACCTCGGTATGGTCGGCGGCGGCGTTCACCGGCCGCTTTTCCGGCTCGAGGATGTCGAAGCGCACGGTCGCCTTGTTGGAGAGCAGTGCGCCGCGCCAGCGGCGCGGGCGAAATGGGCTGACCGGGGTCAGCGCCAGCAGCGGCGCGTCTAGCGGCAGGATCGGCCCATGCGCGGAAAGATTGTAGGCGGTGGACCCGGCAGGCGTCGCGATCATCACGCCGTCGCAGCTCAGTTCCTCGAGCCGTACCTGCTCGTCGACGGTGATGCGGATCTTGGCCGTCTGATAGGATTGGCGCCAAAGCGCCACCTCGTTGATCGCCAGTGCCGAAACCGTTTCGCCTTCCGAGGTCACCGCCAGCATCTCCAGCGGGCGGATCGTTTCGGCGACGGCGGCCGCGAGACGCTCGGTAAGTCCACCGGAGCGATATTCGTTCATCAGGAAACCGATGGTGCCACGGTTCATGCCGTAGACCTTCTTGCCCGTCCCCATCGTGTCGCGCAGGGTCTGCAGCAGGAAGCCGTCGCCGCCAAGGGCGACGACGATCCCGGCATCCTCGATGGAGGATTGTCCATAGCGCGCCGACAGGCTTTCCAGCGCCGTCTTGGCGTCAGCGGTGTCGGACGAGACGAAGGCGATGCGGCTGGCGGTTTGGCTCATGGCTCCCCGATGACGACCGATTGGCGGCAGCCGGTTACCGGGGCCGCGCCAGCGCCGGGGTAGCATGGGCAGGGTACGTCTGCAAAGAGAGCCGTTGTTCCGGCCGGCAGGCGATCGCAAAACGGCGAAATGCAGATCTGCCGTTCGCGCATCATGTCAAAGGCAACGCGAATGTGATGGTTAAGACGAAGGTTAAACTATCGTAAAGCCGCATCGGTCATGGTAGCCGACAGTGGATGGTGGCGGGGGCCTAGCCAGTCGAGGCCGACATATTGCCGGTAGCACGCCTTATCATCGTCTTCCTGATGCTGGGAAGTTTCGCTCTTGTCTTCGCCGCACTGGTGCGCCAGTCCGAAGAGATGAGCTTCCGGCCTCAGCCCACGGCGTCGCGCTGCGGCGACGCAGCCGGAACGCCATGCCCGCAACGGGCGCTGTAACCCCCGAAGACATATTGTTGTTCTCCCTGAGCCGAGGCCGGTGGCCCGCGCGCGTCGATGGCGTGCGACAAAGCTTGCTCGTTGCGCCTGCGGCCCTTCGCGACGTAGATGAGAACCTTGATTGGCGGATGAACTTTGGGTCGGTGGCGGTAGCCAGCTATCCGATGTTCTTGGGAAACAAGCCCTGCGGCGCGTTGACTGGCCGGGTGTCTGGAGCGGGAATTTTCCATGTCGCGCAGCGTGTTGGTTTCAGGTGGCTGCGGTTTCTTGGGCTCACATCTGATCGACCGTCTGCTGCGGCGAAGCGATCTGGAAAGACTGGTCGTCGTCGACAATCTATGGACCGGCACGCGAGACAACATTGCGCATGTCACCGACCCGCGTTTCAGCCTCCAGGTTGCCGACGCCGAAAGCTTTTCATCCAGTCAGCGCTTTGACGAGATCATCCATCTCGCGTCGCCCGCTTCGCCGATTTGGTACATGCGCGAGCCGATACGCACGATCAAGGCCAACATAGGTGGTGCTCTCAATCTTCTGACGCTGCTCAAGCCCGGCGGTCGTTTCTGCTTTGCCTCGACCTCGGAGATTTACGGCGATCCCCAGGTTTCCCCGCAATCCGAAAGTTACAGGGGATCGGTGGACTGCACAGGTCCCAGGGCCGCCTATGATGAAAGCAAGCGCTGCACCGAGGCATTGCTGTTCGAGCAGCAGCGGGTCAGCGGGCTTGATGTTCGTGTCGTCAGGATTTTCAACACCTATGGGCCGCGAACACGGATGGACGACGGCCGCGCCATTTCGAACTTTGTCATCCAGGCTCTGACGACAGGGGTCCTGACGGTTTACGGCGACGGCTCCCAATCACGCAGCTGGGGTTATGTCGACGACATCGTCGAGGGACTGGAACGTTTCTTCTGGCGCGACAGCATCTCGCACCGCGGTCCGCTGAACATCGGCAACAATCAAGAGGTTTCGGTTCTGCGCATCGCTGAGTTCGTCAGCTCGCTTGTCCCTGGCAGCCGCATCGAGCACCAGCCTCCGGTTCCCCAGGATCCAACCAACCGATGTCCGGACCTGACTTTGGCGAGGCATGTCCTTCCTGGTTGGGACGCAAAAACCGGCTACCAGGAGGGTATCGAGCGGACGTTCGAGTGGTTTCGCCAACAGATCGCCGCGACCAGGGCGTGACGCCTTCATAGGCATGACTGGCGACAACCAACGCAATACGCTCCTCGCCGCGCGCAGCGGAAAAGAGCGCTATGGTCATCAGCAGCACGGCCGCCAGAAACAGGCGCATGAGCTTGATCCAAACCCTGCAGGCCGCAGCGGTCACGCCACGACTTGCCCCAAATTCATCAACGGCCTCGTCCCGAGCATATCATGATGGGTTCACCGACGCATCGGCCGCATCCTCAACGGTTGATGCCCTGCTCGCGGTCGCAAAAAGATATTGACTGTATGTTTAGTCATAGTTATCCCTAGTGGTGAGGATCAAGTTGGTCAGCCGGTTTGCGCTGGTGAATGACCACGGAGGAGAGGGGAATATCTTGACAGCCATACGGCCCGCCGTTGAGGCGAAGGGCGTCACCAGGATCTTTCGGGGAACCGGTCAGGACCAGGTCAGAGCACTCGACAACGTCTCCGTCGCGATCCGCGAAAATGAATTCTTCACGCTGCTCGGCCCGTCGGGCTGCGGAAAGACGACGCTGCTGCGGCTGATTGCCGGCTTCGACTATCCGACTGACGGCGAAATCCTGCTCTATGGCCAGGACATCGCGCCGCTGCCGCCGTTCAAGCGGCCGGTCAACACCGTCTTCCAGTCCTATGCGCTGTTTCCGCACATGACGGTCGCCGACAACATCGGTTTTGGCCTGAAGATGCTGGGCAGGCCGAAGGCCGAGATAGAGGCGCGTGTCGACGCGATGCTGAAGCTCGTCCACATGCAGGCGCTCAAAAATCGCCGCACCAGCCAGATCTCCGGCGGCCAGCAGCAGCGTGTGGCGCTCGCCAGGGCGCTCGCACCGCAGCCGAAGGTGCTGCTGCTCGACGAACCCTTGTCGGCGCTCGACTACAAGCTGCGCAAGGAAATGCAGATCGAGCTGAAGCGTCTGCAGCATGAGACCGGCATCACCTTCATCTTCGTCACCCACGACCAGGAGGAAGCGCTGACGATGTCGGACCGCATCGCGGTGATGTCGGCGGGAAACATCCTGCAGGTCGGCACGCCCTGGGACGTCTATGACCACCCGGCGGAACGGTTCGTCGCCGACTTTATCGGCGAGACGAACTTCCTGACCGGCATGGTCGAAAGTGCAGGCGATGGCCGGGCGCGGATTGCCTTGCGCTCGGGTGCGAAGATCTGCGCGACCGCCGCCGCGGATTTCCGCGCAGGCGGAAACGCAACGCTGATGGTCCGGCCTGAGCATGCCAAGCTCGTCGAAGGCCGCGGCGACTTGACCGGCACGATCGAGACCATCGTCTATTTCGGCACCGACACGCACATCCATGTCCGGCTGGATGAAGGCAACGTCTTCATGGTGCGCCAGCAGAACTCGCGCAGCGCCAGCTGCGGCTTCGAAAACGGCGACAAGGTCGGCATATCGATCGGCGACGACGCTGCCCAAGTGCTGAAGGACTAGGGCCATGGCGACCGCGATAGAGGTAGCCGAAAAGGCTGAACGTGACGATATCAGGTCACGCTGGCTGCTTTCCACCCCGGCGCTGCTGATCGTCTTCGTCGCGGCCCTGGGGCCGCTGCTGATCGTGGTCGTCTATTCCTTCCTGACGCCAGGCAATTACGGCGATGTGAAATGGCAGTTCTCGACCGATGCCTGGGTGAGCGTGCTGTTCGAGCGTGACGTCTTCGACGATACGCTGTCGTTGGCCACCGCCTATCTGTCGATCTTCTGGCGCTCGGTGTCGCTGTCGCTGGCAACCACTGTGCTGACCTTGATCCTCGGCTTCCCCACCGCCTATTTCATTGCCACACGGCCGGATCACCGGCGCGACATCTGGCTATTCCTGATCACCATCCCGTTCTGGACCAACCTTCTGATCCGCACCTTCGCCATGCAACAGGTGCTGCGCAATGACGGCATCATCAATTCGGTGCTGCAGCTGCTTGGGATCACCGACCATCCTGTCCAGCTCATGTACACCAATTTCGCCGTCCTGGCCGGCATGGTCTACGTGTTCCTGCCGCTGATGGTGCTGCCGCTATACGCCAGCATGGAGAAGATCGACTTCCGCCTGGTCGAGGCGGGCTACGACCTCTACGCGACGCGGTTCGAGATTTTGAGGCGCATCATCGTCCCGCTCGTCACGCCGGGCATCGTCGCCGGCTCGATCCTCGTCTTCATCCCCTCGCTCGGCGCCTATGTGACGCCGAGGGTGCTCGGCGGCGGCACCAATCTGATGATCGGCAACCTGATCGAGCTGCAGTTTGGCCAGGGCAGAAACTGGCCCCTCGGTGCGGCGCTGTCGATCACCTTGATGGCGATCGTCATGGTGGCGCTGCTGTTCTATGTCCGCAACACGACCAGGTCGGATGGCGCCCATGTCTAATCGCTTCGACGTCCGGCGGCAGAATGGCTTCGTCAGCGTGGCGATGCTGTGTTTCTTCCTGCTTTACCTGCCGATCGCCACGCTCGTGGTCTACGCCTTCAACGACAATGATTCCATTGTGATCTGGAAAGGCTTTTCGCTGCGCTGGTTCCACATCGCCTGGAACAATGGGCTGGTCATCGAGGCGTCGATCCGCTCGTTCCAGATCGCCGCTGTCGCCGCCATGCTGGCGACGATCACCGCCACGATGGCGGCGTTGGCGACGACCAGGACCAAACCATATCCGGGGCTGACCCTCAAATACGCCTTCATCAACCAGCCGCTGATGGTGCCGGAGATCGTCACCGCGGTGGCGCTGCTGATCGTGTTCTCGCGCATCAAGATCTGGACTGGGTATTCCGGGCTCGGCTACCTCGTCGCCGCGCACACCGCCTTCTGCATCCCGTTCGCCTATCTGCCGATCCGAGCGAGGCTTGAAAGCATGGACCTGGCACTCGAGACCGCGGCGGCCGATCTCTACGCAACGAAGTGGAAGACATTCCTGCACGTGACCTTGCCATTGCTCTGGCCGGGCATTCTCGCCGGACTGATGCTCGCCTTCGTCGTCTCGCTGGATGACGTCGTCATCACCGAATTCGTCAAATCGGGCGGGCAGGACACGCTGCCGACCTACATGCTCGGCCAGCTCCGGCGTACCGTCACACCGGAAGTCAATGCGATCTCGACGGCCTTCCTCGTGCTGTCGATCGGCATCGTCACGGCTTTCTTTTTCATCAGCAGGAAACGGACCTGAGGCGGCAACGCCGACGGTCCCAACAATGGGAGCATGGAGCATGAACTGGAAACTGACCGCGACGGCGATCGGGCTGTCGCTGCTGGCCGTGACGGGTGCCGCTCGCGCCGAGGGTGAGCTCAACATCTACAATTGGGGCAATTACACCAACCCCGATCTCATCAAGAAGTTCGAGGAGACCTACAAGGTCAAGGTCACCGTCACCGACTTCGATTCCAACGATACAGCACTCGCCAAGATCCGCCAGGGGGGTGCCGGTTTCGACATCGTCGTGCCTTCGGCAAGCGTCGTTCCGATCTGGATCAGCGAGGGGCTGCTGCTTGAATCGCGCCCGGACCAGATGGAGAATTTCAAGAACGTCGATCCCAAATGGATCGATGTCCCCTTCGATCCGGGTCGCAAATACACTGTTCCGTGGCAGTGGGGCACGACAGGCGTGTCGGTCAACAAGTCGGTCTATTCGGGTGACGTGAACACGTCCGCGATCTTCCTCGATCCGCCGCCCGAACTCGTCGGCAAGATCAATGTCGTTCCCGAAATGGGTGACGTCATGTTCCTCGCCATCGCCTACGAAGGCGGCCAATACTGCACTGACGACAAGGTCGTGCTGAAGAAGGTGCGCGACAAGCTGGTCGAGGCCAAGGCGAAATGGCTGTCCTTCGACTATGGCGCCGTCGACGGCCTCGGCAAGGGCGACGTTGCCGCCGGCGTCAACTGGAACGGCATTTCGCTCCGCCAGCGGCTGCAAAACGACAAGATCGTCTATGGGTATCCCAAGGAGGGCTACCCGATCTGGATGGACAACGTCGCCGTCCTCAAGGACGCCAGGAACGTCGAGAACGCCAAGCTCTTCCAGAACTTCATCATGGACCCGCAGAACGCCGCACTGATCTCGGCCTTCGCGCGCTATTCGAACGGCATCAAAGGCTCGGAAGCCTTCATGCCGGACGACATGAAGAACGCGCCGGAAGTGAACGTTCCGGCTGAATTCGCTGCCAAGGGACAGTTCATGCCGGCCTGTCCGCCTGATGTGCAGGCGCTCTACACGAAAATCTGGACCGATCTCCAGAAATAGCCCGACCCGGTTTCTCGCGCCGCGATATCGCGGCGCGGCCACCTCCCGTCCATGCCAAAGGCGATCCGGCGATCGCAGGAGACTTCCCATGACTGATCTCGACCTTTGCTACATGCCGGCCAGCGAGGCGCTGCGGCTGTTCAAGGCGAAGAAGCTTTCGCCTGTCGAATTGATGCAGGCGACCATCGACCGCGCTGAGGCGACTAAAGCGGCGATCAACTGCTTCACCTTCACGCATTTCGACGAGGCGATGGAGCTGGCCAAGAAAGCCGAGGCGAAATACGCCAGGGGCGCCAGGACCGGCGCGCTCGAGGGCCTGCCGATCGGCATCAAGGACGAGAGCTACATCAAGGGCAAGCCGACATCGCACGGCTCGCTATTGTCGAAGGATGCCATTGGCGGCCACACTTCGACGATGAACGAGCGCATCATCAAGGCCGGAGGCATCGTCCATGCACGCACGGCAACGCCCGAATTCAGCTGCGCCGGCTATACCTGGTCGAGGCGCTGGGGCGTCACGCGCAATCCGTGGAACCCGGACTTCACGCCGGGTGGTTCGTCCGGCGGCGCGGCGGCAACGCTGGCCTCGGGCACATCGGCGATCGCCACCGGTTCGGACATTGCAGGCTCGATCCGCATTCCGGCGTCCGCTTGCGGTCTCGTCGGCTTCAAGCCGCCTTATGGCCGCAACCCGGACGAGCCGCCGTTCAATCTCGACTTCTATTGCCACACCGGGCCGCTGGCGCGAAACGTCGGGGATGCGATCCTGTTGCAGAATGTCATGGCGGGACCAAGTCCGCTCGACATCGCCACGCTGCGTCCGAAATTGCGCCTGCCACTCGACTACAAGCCGATCAAGGGCTGGAAGATTGCTCTCTCGATGGACCTCGGCTCCTTCGAAGTGGATGCGGAGGTGCGCAAAAACACACTCGCTGCCTGCGACGTGTTCCGCTCACTTGGCGCCACCGTCGAGGAGGTCGATCTGGGCTGGGGCGACGAGGTGCTCAAGGCCGGCATTGCCTATCTGGAGCACCTCTTCGGCGCTTCGCTGGCGCAACTGCTCAAGCAGCACGGCGGGGATATGACCAGCTATGCACGGCAATTTGCCGAAGATGGGCAAAAGTCGAAGGCCACGGATTTTGTCGCTACCCTCGACGTGGCGGCCAGGATGTACCAGACGCTCGGACCGTTGCTGGAGACATATGATGTGCTGATCTGCCCGACCAATGCGCTTCCCTCTGTGGCGGCGGAGTTCGACCACACCAGGGACACCGTCGAGATCAACGGAAAGCAGGTGAACCCTTCGCTTGGCTGGGTGATGACGACACCGTTCAACATGCTGAGCCGTTGCCCGGTTCTGTCCATGCCGTCGGGCCGCGCGACAAATGGCGTGCCGACCGGCATCCAGATTGTCGGTCGCACCTATTGCGACGCCGATGTCTTCCGGGCGGCGCAGGCCTATGAGACGGCTCAGGGACAGTGGTACACAAACGCCGAAACGCGACCGTCGCTGTGATAGCCATGTGGCCCTTGCAACGCTGGTGCTTGATCTCCGGCTTCGGTTATGGTGAGCCGGCGCGCGGAGCTGGAAAGCTCCGCCGCGAGGTTTGAAAGGCTGGACAGGAATGGCGCAACGCAAGGCAGCCGCAGCACAGAGGACACCCAGGGCAGTGATCGCAGAGGGTGGCGACGAGCGGCTCGATCCCGCTCCCAGGGATCGCCGGCGCGAGCGCGGCGAAGCCAGCATCCAGCGCATCATCGACGCCACCATCGATCTCATCGCCGACGAAGGCCTGGCGAGCGTCACCATGCAGCGCATCGCCGAGCATGTCGGATCCTCCAACGCACTGGTGGTTTTCCACTTTCGCAGCAAGGAGAACCTGTTTCGCGCCGTGCTGCAGTATCTCAGCGATCAGTACGATGAATTGTGGGCGACGCTGGTGCGCGTGCCCGGCCTATCGCCGGTCGAGCGGCTCATGGGCGCGGTCGAATGCGCGCAAAGATTCGCGCGACAGCATCCGAAATGGGTCTCGGTCTTTGTCGTGTTCTCCAGCGACCGCAAGAGCATGCAGATCTACAACGAGATCGGCCTGCCGAGCGATCTCAGCTACAACGCCGAGGCGCGCGACCTGCTCATCGAAATCAAGCGCAGCGGCGGCTACACCGATGTCGACCCCGATACATTGGCTGAAAGCCTCAACTATCTCGTCCATGGCGCATGGATCTGGGATCATCTCAATCCCCCGGCGGGCAATTCCGATGTGCTGAGGAAGACCATGCTGATGCTGCTGCATCAGTCGTTTCCGCGACATTTCGAATTGATGCGCTAACTCGTTTCCTACGGCTGCCGCAGATGGCAGCCGGCCTGCCGCTTCTGCGCCAGATATTCGTCGACAAGCTGGCGGTAACGCACCTTGCCGAAGCTCGGAAAATGGCCGCCATGCACGACCGCGACATCGAGGTCGCGCATGGCGAGCAGCGACGCCATGTAGTCGGAAATATCGGAGTGGTAGACGTCGTCGATCAGCGGGCCATCATAGATGATGTCGCCGGAAAGCAGGATGCCGGTCTTCTTCTCGTGGAGCGCGATGCCTCCGGGTGAATGGCCGGGCGTGTGGATCACCTCGAAGGCACGGTCGCCGAGATCGACGACATCACCATGCGCGAGCAAACGGTCGGCCGGCGCGGGCTGGATGCTGTAGCGCGCGGTGTCCCAGCCTTGCGGCATACCGTCGAACATCTCGTCGGTCGCATAAGTGCCGGCGGCCGTCCATTCGTTGCGCGGATCGGCGAGGATTTCCGCCTCGGCGGCGTGCACGCAGCGGTCGGGATTTCGTGATGGCAGCCGATATGATCGAAATGCGTGTGGCTGGCGACGCAGGTCAGCTTGCGCTCCGTCACCAGAGGCACATGGCACCTGAGGCTGAAATGGCCGAGACCGGTATCAAACAGAAGATCACGGTCGCGGCCGCGCACATGCCACATGTTGCAGCGGAAGAACGGCTTGATCCACGGCTCATGGATCAGCGTCACGCCATCGCTCATGCGGATGGTCTCGTACCAGTCCGGAGCGCCGATGACCGGAAGCGTGCCCATGTTCAGTCCGTCAACAGGATGATCTGGTCGATATCGCACGAAACCGCAACCGTGTCGCTCGGCTGGACTGCCGCCGATGCCGGAAGCCTGGCGATGAACTGCAGCGAGGGGTCTTCGACGGAAACCGCCAGCACGCGCTTGAAGCTCCCCTGGAAGACGACGTCGCTGACTTCGGCGCTGCCAAGCCTGACACCGCCGCCAGCCGCGCCGATGACAAGGTGCTCTGGCCGAATGGCGAGCCCGACGGCCGAGCCCAAAGGCAAGGCGCTCGGCAGGGAAACCGGCCCGACCGGCGTCACGACAGTGCTGGTCCTGTCACTGGCCTCCGTGACGGTGCCGGCCAGGATCGTGCTTTCGCCCATGAAGGTGGCGGAAAAGCGCGTCGCCGGCCTGGCGTAGACACGTTCAGGTGGCCCTTCGTCCTCGATGCGCCCATCATTCATCACCACGCAATGGTCGGCCAGCGCCATCGCCTCTTCCTGGTCGTGCGTAACATGGATGAAGGCGGTGCCGACGCGCTTCTGGATCGCCTTCAGCTCGTCCTGCATCTGGCGCCGCAATTTCAGATCGAGCGCGCCAAGCGGCTCGTCGAGCAAAAGCACCGCCGGTTCGATGACCAGCGCACGCGCCAGCGCCACGCGCTGCCGCTGGCCGCCGGAGAGTTGGTGCGGTTTCTTGTCGAAAGAAGAGGCGAGGCCGACCAGCGCCAGCGCCTCGCGCGCCCGTGCGGCCCGCGTCGCGCCATCGACGCCCTGCATGCGCAGGCCGAAGCCGACATTGCTGCCGACGCTCATATGCGGGAACAGCGCGTAATCCTGGAACACCGTCGTCGTCGGGCGCTTTGCCGGCGGCACCGAGGTGCAGTCCAAGCCGCGGATGAAAACCTTGCCTTCGCTCGGGGTGACGAAGCCGCCGAGAATGGACAGCAGCGTCGTCTTGCCCGAGCCTGACGGTCCGAGCAGGATGGTGTAGCTGCCCGGTTCGATCTTGAGCGAAACGCTCTTGAGCACCGTCTGTTGGCCGAAGCGATGCGAGACCGAGTCTATGTCGACCAAAGGCGCGGTCATGCTCGTCTCCTGCGCAGCAATGTCAGTTCGAACAGCACGACCAGCACAATGGAGACAGCAAAGACCAGCGAGCCGACGGCGTTGGTCTTGGGATTGAGGCCGGAGCGCAGCAGGTTCCAGATTTCCACGGGCAAGGTCGTGTCGAAGCGGGTCAAAAGGAAGGAGATGACGAACTCGTCCCATGAGAAGGTCATCGACAGGAAGAAGCCGGCGAATATGGCCGGTGCCATGACCGGCACGGTGATCAGGAGCAGCACCTTCCATTCCGGCGCACCGAGGTCGCGCGCGGCGCGTTCGATGTTTATCTGGTGGTCGCCCATCTGGCTGTAGATGATGGCAAAGCACAGCGGCAGGTTGATCACGACATGGCCGATGCCGGCGGCAAGCAATGATTTCGGCACGCCGGCCCAGTTGAACAGCACCAGCAGCCCCATGCCGATGATGAGATAGCTGACCGTCAGGGGCAGCGTGATCAGCCCGCGCAGCAGGCCGGAGCCGGGCAGGACGAAGCGGGCAAAGCCCCAGGCGGAAAGGAAGCCGAGCGTGACAGCGGCCAGCGACGAGATGGAGGCCACCAGCAGCGAATTGACCAGCGCCGAGGTCAGCCGTGTGTCCGAGAGAACCGCGTCGTACCAGCGCAGCGACGGGCCGGTGAAGGGCGGGATCGGAAAGGAGGTCGACTGGAGCGAGAACAGGACCAGCACGACCACAGGCAGGAAGATGAAGCCGTAGACGGCAAGCGCATAGAGCCAGGATACGATGCGGACAATCCTGCGCATCTCACGCCCGCTCGATCTTGAGCCAGCGGGCGCAGGCAAGATAGGCGATGGTGACCACCGCCATCAGGATGATCGACAGCGCCGACGCAAGCGGAAAGTCGCCGCGCCGGCCGATCTGCATCATCACCAGCTGCGGCATCAGAAGCTCGTTGTTGCCGCCGAGGATCTGCGGCGTGATGTAGTCACCGATGCACAGCACGAAGGTGAGGAAGGCGCCGACCATGATGCCGGGCAAGGTCAGCGGCAGGATGACATGCAGGAAGGTGCGCACCGGCCCGGCGCCGAGATCGGCGGCCGCCTTGCGATAGCTCGGGCTCAACTGCTTCAGGTTGGCGAAGATCGTCAGCGTCAAAAGCATAACGAAGAAATGCACGAAGCCCGTGACGGTGGCGAAACGTGTGTTGGCGAGTTGCAGGGGCTCGGAAACCACGCCAATGCCCGTCAGCGTCCGGTTGATGACGCCATTCTGCGCCAGCACCAGCAGCCAGGAATAGGAGCGGACGACATAGGACGTCCAGAACGGCAGCACGGCCAGCATAAGCGCCAGCCTTTGCCAGCGCTCCGGCACCTGTTCGGCCAGGATCCAGGCGAAGGGGTAGGCGAGCAGCACCGAGACGACTGTGACGATCGCCGTCACCTCGAGCGAATTCACCATCGCCTGCCAGTAGGAAGGGTTGGTGAAGAACTGGCTGTAGTTGGACACCGTGAAGCCGCCGCCCTCATGCGCCGTCAGGCTGGACAGCCCCATGGCGATGAAAGGCAGCACGAAGAACAAAAGCGTCCAGCCGAGTGCCGGCGTGACCAGCGCCCAGGGCAGGGCGCGGCCACCCCGTGGCGGGGCACGCCCGTCGTTTGCGGCGGTCATCGGCGGTATCAGCTCATTTCGCCTGCAGCATTTCGGTCCACATATCCTGCATCTTCTTGTCGAGGTCGGCGTTCGGCGCCGGGTAGGCCTGGGCGCGGGCGAGGAAGCCCGGCTGTTCGTCGAAGCGCAGGATCTTCTTCTGGTCGTCGGTCAAAGCCGCCTTGGTGTTCGCCGGCATGCCCCAGTAGCAGGACGAGGTGGCAAGCCGCGCCTGGCCCTCCGGGCTCATGATGTACTGGATGAATTTCAGCGCCATGTCCTTGTTCTTGGAATCCTTGAACATGGCCAGCGACTGCGACCACAGCACAGCACCTTCCTTGGGGATCGAGAAGTCCAGCGCCGGGTTCTCCTTGGCCAGCCCGGCCGTCACCCATTCGCCGCCGCCGACCAGGATATCGACTTCGCCGGTCGCCAGCGCCGTCTGGCTGGCGGTTACCTCGCCGACCAGCTTGGCATTGGCCTTCATCTTGAGAAGCTCCTCCTTGAGGGCGGGCAGGTCGGCTTCGGTCAGATCAGCCGTCTTCTTGCCGATGGCGAGTGCGGCCATGCCGATGACCGGCAGATAATAATCGTAGATGGCGACCTTGCCCTTGTATTTGTCGCCGGTCAGCGCCGCCATCGACTGCATGTCGGCCGGGTCGACCTTGGTCTTGTTGTAGCCGATCGTGTTGTAGCCGAACTTTTCGGTGATGCCGTAGCGCTTGCCGCCGACCACGGTGGAGCCGTCCATCTTCACCTGGGGAAACATGTCTGCCAGGGGCAGCTTGTCGTCGGGCAGCGGCTCGAACAGGCCCTTTTCGACGCCGCGCGGCACGTCGATCGAGTCGATCACCATCACGTCCCAGTCGCCTGGCTGCGACTGCTCGACGATGGCGAGCCCGGCGCCGGTGCCCTCGAACTCCTTGACGTTGACCTTGACGTTGTTGGCCTCCTCGAACGGCTGCAGAAGTGCGGGATCGGAATGGTCGCACCAGATCAGCGCGTTGAGATCGGCGGCTTGGGCGAAGCTACCCGCGCCGAGCAGCAGCGCCGTGGCGGCGCACGCGGCGTGCAGATGGCGCTTCAGGGTGGAAAGCAGATTCCTGGATGCGGACTTTGCGGACATCGAGTGTTCTCCCCTGCCTTTGTGGCTTCTTGCAAAAAATTGAACCAATTCTAAAATTGAGTCAATTCTGTTTTTGTGGCAAGAGGCTGATATGAGCGGATTGCGGGCAAGGCAAAAGGCGGATCGCCACAGGCGCATCATCGAGGCGGCGGCAGAGCTTTTCCGCGAGGCCGGCTATGAAGGCGCCAAGATCGAGGCGATCGCCGCGCAGGCGGAAGTCTCGGTCGGCACGATCTACAATTACTACCAGAACAAGGGCGACATCCTCGGCGCCATCGTCTCGCTGGAAGTCAACGAGGTGCTGAACGCCGGGCAAGGTGTCGTCGCCAAGCCGCCGGCCAATGTCGGCGACGCGCTGGACACGCTGATCGGCATCTATATCGAACACTCGCTGCACTATCTCAGCAAGGAGATGTGGCGGCAGGCAATGGCGATCTCGACGCAACTGCCAGACAGCCCGTTCGGCCAGGCCTACACCGCGCTCGACCGTTCGCTGACCGAACAGATCCGCGCGCTGATCGCCCGCCTGCAGGCGCTCGGCCTGGTGCGGCAGGACATTGACGGGGCAGCACTCGGCGAACTGATCTTCAACAACATGAACATGATGTTCATCGAGTTCGTGAAACGCGACGAGGCGAGGATATCGGAATTGCGCGCCGCGATACGCCGGCAGAACCGGATTCTGGTGGCGGCGATTGCGGTCTGATTGTCAGGAGCAGGCAGCAGAATCGATTTTTGGAACAAGCCGCGGCTCAACCCCCTTGAGTCGAATCTGAAATCTGCTACAACCCATGAGTGTATTTCTAGGGGAGGGGTGAATGCAGTTTTCCATCTGGCATTGGGCAATACTTCTGTTGTTGATCGGAGTGCCTGTCTTCTTTGCGGTTCGATCTGCCTACAAGCCCGTCCAGAATCCGGCGGAACTCGTCGGAATTGGAGGGTGGCTGATGCTTCTCGCGATTGGTCAGGCCATGGCTCCATTGCGTACGCTCGCCACATTGGGTTCCTCGAGCGATGGTTACAACCAGCTCATGCTGGTGCCGAACGGACCCATGGTGGTCTACGGCGAGGTTGGGCTGGTGCTGGCATTTCTGGTGCTTCAAGTGGTCGTGCTCGTTGCCATGCTGAGGCGGAGCCTAAGGTTCAAGCAGCTCTTCCTCACCCAATGGCTAGCAATCCCGGTGGTATTCATCCTGGACGCGATCTGGGTTTCCACGGTTTTCGGCGTCCCGGTTGGGCAAGTGGTCACCGGAGAGGCGCTTGCTACGTCCATAACCTCGTTTGTCCTGGTCGGACTCTGGGTCGCCTACGTCTACAGGTCGGTCAGGGTGCGCAACACGTTCACCAGAGTGAAAGCATCCGCCCAGGTCGCGAACGCGGCATAGAAGCGGGGCAATTCGAATATTTTGGAGCGCGAGCGCTCTCGGTCATTCCTGAAACCGCTCGCTGATCCCGCCACAAAATGCTAGCATAAGCAGCAGTCAAACCGTGCTGCCATTTCATCAATGCTTAGAATTTCGGGAACTCTTCTCCACGGCGGGTCAACCCGTGCGCCGGTTGAGGTTCGTCCCGATTTTGGCGGCGGCCATATTCGACACGGTGTTCAACGGCCGAGCCTCGAAACATGGGAACGTGTCTCGCCGCCGACGACCCTTGCGGGCCTTATTCGCGAACTCCAGCGCCAATTTCCCCACATGGCCATACATGCTACCGGCGGAGTGCGGACAGTCCGCCGCCAGGCTGAGTTGATGGCGGAGCGGCGGCTTTCGAACCGGGCGCAGTTCCTGAGGGTATATCGTCAAGCCCAGCATATTACCGAGATGGACGCGTGGGTCGTTCAACATCCTCGCGCTACCCGATCGCAAACCACCGAGGCGTTCGAACAGATAATACACCGCGCCCGCGGACGCGGGGCTACGGTTAGCAACCATCTGGATGACCGCGCCCGCGATATTTCCATTCCACATGGAAATCCTCACGAGCAAGCCGAAGTGCAGCGCGCGCTGCAAAATTGGGGTGCACACGTCATCCTGGAAGGAGATGCAACCGGCGGGCCGCATTGGCACGTAGACTACACGCCACAAGTCGGGCCACCAATGGGGCGCAGGCCTTGATTGAGGTGCTGGTGCAAGAACGGCGGCCTAAAGCGGTGATGCCTAAGGTTCTGAAACTATTAAATTAATTGACATGTTGCCAGGAAGCTGGTGCCCCCGGACGGCGCTAAATGCCAAATCCAACTGAGGCGTTCCACCCGAACTTACCGTTAAAAATCAAGGGGGTAGAAGGGGCTCTTCCCCCGAAGCGGTTAAGCTCGGTGTACCTCTTTGTGCCCGAGCGGTGTACCTTCTGTCAACTGTCATAGGCCGCCAGCGACCTGTCACGGATGCGATGGAGCAAGCTTGTCTGCGACAAGCGACTGTAGGTGCCACAAGTTGCGATCCCGAATGCCTAAAGCCTCCAATTGCGAAATTGTGTTGTAGAGATATTCTGCGCACGACCCTCCATGGCCACATGCGTTGGCCAAAATGCCCGCCGTCTCATCCGGCGTAAGGCCTCCCGCATAGTTGACCCCCTTTCGATTGACGACGAAGGCAAGTGCTCGAATGCGCCCTTGGGTCGTGTGTACCTGCACCCATCGCGAGGTTTGGGTGATCGGCTTGCTGGAGGGCCTCACGGGCATTTCGCGCCGGACAAGTCTTCCGAGCTGGGCCTCAACGGTACCCTCGGCCAGCCGCAAAACCATCCCCCGGCACTGCCCGCCCCTGTCGAGCCCCATCATGAGGCCCGGCTGGTCGACGGTTCCGCGCCAATCTTTCATGCGAATGCAGAACGAACGGTGCCAACCCGGCACGACGCCCGGACGCTCCTCCACGTGCTCCACAGCCGGCTTCCAGAGAAGTGAGCCATACGCGAAGATCCACACAGCCTGTCCTGCAGGACGCGACCCTAGCATCTCCCGAACGGTGGTGTTCCACTCGGTTTCGGTGTTGGGTACCATATCCGGGGCCGGGCCGGTGTTCTCAATCGCCCGATAGGCGCGCTCGACCAAATCTGCAGTCAGCGCCATTCGGCGTCGCGCTTCGGACATACGTCACCTCTCGAAACCCATGTCATGTTAGCAGACATGCACTCCGCGTTCTCAGTATTTGCATGGTGGAAGCGCATGGGGTTAGAACCCCACCCCCGACACACCTCTTGGGGCGATGCATCGGGGGCAGGAAAGGTGGTCAGTGGGTTAGAGGCCGTGCGCCTTTCGCGCTGCTGCTATGGCTTGGGCATGCCCGTGGAAGACCTGCCATTCGCCCTTGGCCGCAGCCCTGCGAAGCGCCGGGTAGTCGGCCTCGTCGACATGCTCGAAGTAGGTCTGAAGGCTCAGCCCATGCTGGCGCAAAACGTTGCGGTCGAGGTGCTGGCTAAATGCAGTCTCGACCACAGCCGCCTCCACCGGGTCGATGCCGTAGGCTTCGCCGGTAAGGATTTCTCCGGTGTCCACATAGGCGTCCACGATGAATTGCTGCTGGGCCTCGCTGTGCGTGTCCCTGAAGCGGTCAAGGCTCTGGTCGGCCATGCGCACAAACTCGGCATGCTGCTTCTCGTCCTTCTGGTCGGCTGTCAGTTCCTCGTCGTCGGTCTGGTCGTCCACGGTGGGCAACTCAGGGGCCGAGGCCCCGTCGTCACTCTCGGCCCCCGTGGCTACCCGAAAGAATAGCCGTAGGGGACCAGAGCCGCGTTCACAGCCGCAACGTAATCGCCCTGGCTGATCTCCCCACGTGCCGCCATGTCCTTGGCTTGCTGGGGTCCCAACTGGATGCCACCAACGGTCACCGCAAGCTGACCCACAAGGGCCTGCGGTGCGGAGCCGTTCATGGGCTTAGCTGCTGCTATCTGGGCCTTCTGGCCTTCGGTCAGGGCCTGCCCGGTGTTGATGCCAAGGCGCTTAGCCTGAAGCTGTTGATTTGCCCGAAGGCCGGCCTCCGTCTGGGCCGCGATCCGCTCGTTGAAAGCAGTTTCCTTGCGGTCCTTCTCGGCCTGCTCATGGTCGCGCCGCATCTGATCCACACGGTCTTCGAGAGACTGACGGTCCCTCGCTTCCTGTGCGCGGATGTCAGTCGTGCCCGTGGTGATGAGGCCGCTGGCCTTGTTGAAATCGTTCATGATGTTCGTTCCTTCAATTTGGTCACGGTTGATCGCCCCGGCGCGTCATTGCTCCGGGTGCGGATAGGTTTGGTTGTGATGGTGGTGGCTAATGTCTCGTGGAGTTTCCGTGAGACTTGGTGTCAGCGCCGTGGCGTGAACCCATAAGACGTCGTCTGCAGGCCTTCAGGACGCGCGCTAGGCGTGGCTGGGGTTGATGGTCGGGAAAGCCCTTCGCTGCCTCCGGCGACCCCTCCGCGCGGCGATGACCCGAGGGGATAACTAATTGTTGGCCCGTTGGGTCTCATCGACACCTCGGCGATGCGTCGGGCGCAATACCCTGCTTCTAATACAGGGTATCCGTACACCTCGAAACATCGCTCGGCAGCCACGCAGAAATCTTCGGTCCATTCGATGCCAATGCTGGGAAGCCTGCGGTCCAGATCGGACGTGGTTTCCCAGTCGTCCGCCTTAATCCACTCGACCAAGGCAAGAGCCGCTTCCCGCGTGGGATAGGTCGCTACCCAGTCCCGTCGCTTGATTTGGTCAGGGCTCAAAGCGGGCATTCCGGTAGTTGCGCCACCTTAGCGGCCCGTGCTTCACGATCAGGGGCAGATGGTCATGGAAGGTTTCCCCATGCTCACTACCTGCCGTCGACGCCTCCAGCATGTCCAGCACGGAGAGTAGCTGACTAGCACGTGACGGGTGCCACACGGGCAGCCTGTTCAGCCAAGCCAGCGCGTCCTCTTCGACATGCCGGCGAATACCAGCCTTGATCGCTCCTTTGCCGACCAGTCGCTTCAGCTCCATGTTGAGCATTGACCGGCTGGTGATGTATGAGCGGTCGATCCATTTGCCGGTCGAGTGAACACCCTGCCGGCGGGTCCGCTTCATTTCGGCCGTCTGGACGATCCATTCACGGGTGGTCTCGATAACGCGGATTGCTGGGGTGATCTGGCGGATTGTCTCAGCCATTGGCTGCCTCCTCGACCAGACGCGCGGCCTCTCGCTTCATCTTCCGTACCTCGGCAACCTTGGCCTTGTTGCGGTGATACCATTCCCGGCTGATTTGCTTGGCGCGTTCCGGGTTCGCTGCGCGCCACTCTCGACCATGTATCCGCCATGCAATGCGGTCGGCCTCAGTCGACATGATAGGGGTCGGCTCCCGTGGTGATGTTCATCCGTTGTGATCCTTTCGGGTGGTTAGTTCGTGGCGACATTCGAGAGCTTCCCTTAAAGGGACGCCTCTGGTTGACGTGGGGGTGAAGACCTACTGATGGGAGACCATCCGGCATCCAAGCATCGGGTGGCCAGACTTCACGGGTTCTTTAGGTTCCTTCTGGCTAGGACCTTGGAACAAGGGAGATCCAGAGAGTAGACCAAAACTGTGAGTGAAGTTGTGCTGAGGTTGATCAGGTACTCAGGAGACACATTCCATGGTCTTCGGAGCGAAGCGACCAAGGACAATTCAGAAATAAGGGTATTTCTAGGCTGTCTCTTGTTGCAGAGGGCTTCTAGAGGGCTATCTTATGTCCCTGTGCAGCTCAGGAGAACCTTGGTGTCATCTTCGGACAAACCTATCGTCGATAGGAAACCCGAAGGGCTGACCAAGGTAAACCCGAAGGGAAAGTCCCTGAGGGGAGTTGTGCCTATATGCGGTAGTCAACCGTCTATCTTGTTGTTATGATTGAGAAATAAGACTTCGTTGCCCTCACAACTTCCGGGTTGATTTGTACACTAATGATCTTTGGGCTTTGCGTTTGCGCGACGCGATCTGCGCCTGGATTGCAGCGACATGCTTTGACACCGCCTGCTTGGAGATGCCGAGCAGCGCCGCCACCTCGGTTTGAGGCCATCCATCCACGAGGTAGAAGGCAACCTTCTCGCGGGTGCTGGTCCCGATGCCCTCTGCGGTCCACGGGTCGAAGCCGAGAAAGTCGGCGACAATGGGAACGTCAGTCGCCTTCAGGTATGCCCAGACATCGAACGGAGCGCGCCCGCGCTTGGTCACCTCATGGCGCTGCACACGGGCACGCCAAGCGATCCCCTTGCGATCAGCATCCAGAGCCTCACAGGGGCGCGCTAGGTGAGACTGGACAGCACGGTCGGTGATCCCCAGCACCTTCGCTGATGCGGGCTGAGAGAAGCCCTCAGCGCGTAGCACGAGGGCGGCTTTATGGTTGAACTCCGGTGCTCGTCCAGTGTCCTTGCGGGTGGCGTCTTGGTAGCGTTGGGTTGTCCACCGGGGGCCTTTCTCGCGGAACGCCTCAATCGCTGCAGTCCAGTCCGCCGAGACCTTGGAGAAGTTCACCTCGACGGGATCGAATGAAGTCATGCTGGTTCCTTGATACTGATGGTCAATGGCAGTGCCTCATACAAATCGAGTTCATGGTTGGCAGTTTCATACAAAAGCGGTTCTCAGAACAGATAGAGCGACACACGCACCTCGCCAAAGCTGCCCCGCCGAGCGCCACGTCCCGTTGCCCCAAAGGACAGGGCAACAGGCAGTCGCAACAGGGGACTGCACGGGGCAGCTTGGGGGAGGAGCGTTTTGTAGTGCTAGTGGTCCGGGTATTCGCCTCGGTAGTGCTAGTGGGGGCCTTATCGCCCTCATGTCCTAGTGGTCACCCTAACGCCTCCACAGTGCTAGTGGTGTCCCTATTGGACCACCTTCGCAGTGCTAGTGGTGCGGGTATTCGCCTTCTCAGTGCTAGTGGGCAACCTATTCACGCCTTCCTAGTGCTAGTGGAGGCCTTATGGGACGAAAGGATGTTTCGTAGTGCTAGTGGGTGGGTCATTCCCTCGGAAGTCCTAGTGGAGTACCTATTCAGCGAAGTTGGTTTGTCTTGTGAGGCCGGGGGGCATTCACTGTGGAACCCGAGGAGTTGAAAGTCCGCATCGAGATTGCCCTGGCTGGCGGTCGTCTCAGCCAATGGCAAAGACACTTCCTCGTCGACATTCACGCCCGTCTTGTGAAGTACGGCCCCGAGACGAGGTTGACGGACAAGCAGCGCGCCAAGCTCTTCGAGGCCATCGGCTACGCCCCACCAGTCAGCCAAGCACCGCAGCCGCGCTCTACTGGCCCTCGGTCGACCCCGTGGAGGCCGCGCCGCCGACGGAGCCCACTTGCGCGTGAGGCCCGCTATCTGGCCGGTCGATTTGCCAGAGCCTTTGGCTTCGCACTGGCAGTAGTCGTGGGGGGCCTGATCTACTCCTACGCTACAGGACACCTCCACATTCCTTCTTCAAGCGGTTGGGCCTTCGGGTCGCCAGAGGCCGACACCACCACCGCCACGCCATTGACGAGGAGCCAGTTCACGATCACGGACGGGGACACCATCAGGCTCATCGGTGCCGCGAAAGGGACCCGGCTGGTCGGTTTCAACGCGCCCGAAAGCATCGAGCCAAGGTGCGACGCTGAGGCAGACCTTGGGCGTCGAGCGAAGGCGCGCCTCAAAGAGTTGGTTGCTACAGGGAAGCTGGAGCTGAAGATGATCCCGTGTTCTTGCCCGCCGGGCACTGAGGGGACGGGCAAGTGCAACTACGGGCGAAGCTGGGGTCACCTCTTCGCCGATGGCCAAGATGTGGGCGACGTATTGGTGTCTGAGGGGTTGGCCGTGCCGTTCGTCTGCGGCTCTACAAGCTGTCCGCCAACGCCACGCCCTTGGTGTGGGTGAGGCCCTGCAGATCAACTGTCAGCGCGCCGTGCGCTCCAGAACCCTCGAAACCTGCTTGGCCGTCCAGCGCCCGCCCCGAGAGGTCGCAACGTTCATGTCATTGAGATTGGCGGCAATAGCGCTGAGGCTCTGACCGGCTGCCTTGAGCGGTCCAATCACTCGCATCGCCCTCTCTCCCTCTGCTCGCGCCTTCTCCTGAATTGCATCGTTCCGCTTCATGGTCCTGTCCCTCAACCCGCCAATGCGCTTCGTGTAGGTCGGGTCCAGCCTTGCCCTTTCCAAATGTCTCGCCTTCGCAACTTTTAAGGCCGCTATGGTCCGCTGGGAAATGAAGTGGCGCTCCTGCTCAGCCAGGGCGGCATAGATGTGAAGTTGGAAGTTGTCGGCGTGAGGCATTTGGGCTACCCGCAAGCGCACCTTTCGGTCTTCCATGATGTTGGCGATGAAGGCGACCTTGCGGCTCAGCCTGTCCAACTTGGCGACCAGCAACTCGGCGCCGGTCTTCCGGACGAGGGCAAGCGCCTTTTCAAGCTCGGGGCGATTGTCAGTCTTGCCTGACAGAATGTCACAAAATGACCCGGCGATTTCGCACGGCACCTCAGAATAGCTGTTCAGGAAGATGTCGATGTCCCGCTGCTGTGCTTCTATCCCGAGGCCACTCTTGCCTTGCTCGTCGGTCGAGACGCGGGTGTAGATGACGTACTGCTTCACGGCTTTGTCCTGTTCAAGCGTTGTGCCTGACAAGGTAGGTAGCCGAGGCTCTTGTCCAATGTCAACGTTCGTTGTGCCTGACAGACCGCACAAGACCGGACGCTGGACGAACCTGTTTGGTTCGAAGGGAGTGTCTTGAGGGGCAACTGTGGGTCGACGTGCGGGAAGCGGAGGGGTACGGGGGGCCGGCGCGCGTGCCTGTTATCCGATCAGCCGCTCAGATTTTTGTACCGAACATTCCGACCACTTCAGAGGAACCTTTAAGACACCCAGGAGTTCGGCTTCAGAATACTCGTGTAGGCCGACTATGAAGGAACTGAATAAAGCGCAGCAGGAAGCTATCTCGAGGCTCATTCGTAAGTGGATCACCTCAGAGACAATCCGAGGTTACCTTCGTGAATTGCTGAAGCTGCCTGTAGAGCCCAAGCTGCCCCAGGAGCACCAATCTCTGCTTGACGAGATTGAGGGCAGACGCAAGCACTGACCCGACGGCACTGCATTGGTTCACGATACGGTCTACGCAAACCGCAAAAAAACTCTTGACGACGGGCTTTAAGGGAGGTTCATTCCGCGGTGTCGCTGGCTGAAGTTGTGGGCGCTGGCGAGTGGGAAGGGACTTTAACCCCCCGCCCTCAATTGGGTGATGACGATGGACAGCCAATCGGTGTTGTCGGTTGTCGTTTTGGAAGATGAGGCGCTTATTGCGCTTGACGTTGAAGAGGCCTTGCGTGATGCAGGGTTCAAGGTCTTGGCAGTTATCTCGTCTTGCGCCGACGCCCATAAGTGGCTTGAGACAAACTCCCCAGATGTCGCCGTCCTCGACATTGAGCTTCGGGACGGGAACTGCGCGGCAATAGCCAGCCTGCTTCATGATCGGAACATTCCGTTTGTTGTTCACACCGGAAGCTCTTCCGAGACCGCCCGTGATGAAGCTCCCATTTTTCTAAAGGGACGTTGGGTCTCCAAGCCCAATGGGCACTCTGAGCTGACCAACGCGGTTGCGGCTTGTATCAACGGTGGGTCCACAGCATAAAGCTCTATGGCACTCCATTGGTTCAACCCTCCGATCTACGTCAGGACTGACCGCCCTGGCATCCGCTTCGGGGTCAGCCACGTCGAGGGTGCCGCCGAGCAACTCCTGAAGTGGACCAAGCGTGGCCCTAAGTGGCAACATGCCGTGGAGACCTGCATGGCAGCAATTGAAGGACAGGTGCCTTCTCAGGACGCCCGCAGGGCATTCGAGGCAGCGGCCAAGGAAGAGAGCATGTTCCTCCCACCTGCTTAGGCAGCCTGACCGTCCAGTCGTCACTCCATGTCGGGCACGTCGCCGCCAACAAAGAGCGTGGTCGGCTCACCGTACTCTCCAAGCGATGGGTTGGCGTCACGCGACCACGCAATGACCCCGGCATGTTTCCCGGCCAAACCCTTCGCGGTTCTTATCGCCCGGTCCTCGGTCTGCTGCTCGGCTGGCCCAAAGACGGGCTGAAGGTCGCCGGTCTCATCGCGGTCGAAGGCGGTGACGACTATCAGCTTGGGCATCTTCGGTTGCGGAAGGATGTTGTCTGACATGCTGCTGCCCTTCGTTGGAGGTTCGTTAATCGGCCCCATCGCGCTGGCGTCGATGCCACCCCCGGCTGAACCCAAAGCTCACGGCGGGTGCCCATAGGGCTACCTCGCGCTCCAATGAGGCGTTGGCGACAAGAAGTGCCTTCACTGCCTCTCGGGCATCCCCGCCGCAGGTCGCTATGGCCTGATCAGCGGCAAGCTCCCAGTCCATCGCGTTTGGATCGACTTGCTGTTGCTCGGCTGGCATTGCTCGGTCTCACAGGTATTTCTCACCATCGCCGCGATGCTCGAAACAGAACCAGTGCGGTTCCCGCTTTGGCTTCGCGAAACCCCATCCGGCATCCTTGCCGCAGCCAGGACGCTCGCAATAATGATGCTGGATACCGGGCGCTGTGACGTGTTCGGGGCTTGGAAGCCTGATTTCGTCGCTCACGTCCGCCGTCATCCCAGCATTACCGGGGTATCGTCATAGCTGACGGTCGCCACCCCCGGATGCCGGTGAGCGATGGCGAGTATCTTGGTCTCAAGCTCACAATTGTAGACCATGAGCGCTTTCACGGTCTCAAGCGGGCTCTCGTATAGAGCGATCAGCTTCACTGCTTCCGAATGCAGTTCGGCTTTGGCTTCAGCGTACAAATGCAAGATGCTCACCCTCATTCCTCCTTGCGGGGCGCGGTCCCGAGCGCGCGTCAAGTTGTTGCTGAAGGCGCCCGTTGAGGACGATCATTTCCTTGAGTGCCTTCATCACGTCGCCCTTATGGACGGCAACGRAATTGTCGGCGACGGCTTGAAGAGCAGCCTCTTGGCGGCTGTCGAGCGTCACGATGTGGTCCATGGCGATTGCTCCAAAACGCTTCATACCGGCAGTGAACAAAAAGAGAACATAAATGTCAAGGACGAATTGACCGGAGGAGGAATGCGTTCCTATCTTGGTTCCATGCCTGACACTGGTGGAAGCGAAAGCGCGGCGGCGAATGGAAGCTCAGCAATGCCCATGAGATTGGGCAGCTTGTGCTGGTCCGTTGCGGTCTGTGCAACGTCAAGCGCTGGTATCTGCCCAGTGACCTCAAGGAAATCTTCGGGGACGTCGAGGCCGATTTGGTGGGCAGCAAAATGAGTTGCGAACGATGCGGCAAGAACGACTACATGCATGCCGAGACGCAAAACCCAGCTGCCCGGGAGAGGCAGGGCATTCGGGTTCGGCGGCTTGCCGAAATCAGAACCGTACGGCGGGTCGTTTGGAGGGATGAGACGAACTAGGATCACGAGTGGTAGAAGGCTGGGGGAGAAACATGGCCAAAGACACACAACCGGCCCGGCAACGAAAGAGACGTGCCGATCAATCTGCAGTGCTGAAGAAGAAGCGCTATCGCGGCAACCTAGTGGTCGGCGAAGACGCCATTGCTGTCCGCTTCTCACTTTCCGCTAGGGCAGACTGCCGGCTGCGTTTTGAGTTCGATGCTGTAGACGGGGGCAGCTTCGTGCGCCTCGCGAAGACTATGGGTAAGCCAGGGCAAGCTATTGAACACTTTGCCGTGGACGCGAACAGCAAAGCTGGCGATCGCATTACCTCCGATACGTTGTCGCTGGCAGCATACCGGCACAACCACAAGGGCCACCTCATCGAGGTGAACTATCTATCCGTGACGGTCACAAACGTCATGAAGGAGATGGCACCGAAACCCATCCTTAAGCTGTGGTTTCGTGGTTTTTCGTCCTTTCGCAACTCACCAGTTGAAACTCCTCTGGGAACCTTGGCGGTTTGGGGAGCCACAAAGGGATCATCCTCGGCGGATGAGATGTCTGGTTGCGTGACGATTACGGCTCCAAGCGCGACGCCGGGCGCCGATTGGATCATCCAAGCCGATCAGTTTCTGCGCCACATGCACCAAGGTCTCGCGTTCGCTCATGGCGCTCGTCTCCAAACGCCAAGGCTGGATCATGCAGAGGGCAACACCTTCACCGCTACCTTCTACGCCGGTTCGGGTAACCGACAGGAGTTCGCCGTCCAGCACTCCCTAGATCATGACCCTATCATCGCAGCGTTGGTGCGTCGCTATTTTGACCAAGGGCCTGTGCCAGAGGTCGTCTGGATCGGGCTGCGATGGATGCAAAGCGGTACGAGTGTCGACGAAGTCCGCTTTCTTACCGCGATGACAGCACTGGAAACGATCATAGAAAGCCAGCTGCCAGAAAAAAGGGGAACAATAGTCCCTAAAGCCAAGTTCAAGATTGTTCGACAGAAACTCATTGACGTGGTCGATCACGACCGAGACCTGACCTCTGATCAGCGGGAGATTTTCAGGGAGCGTGTCAAAGGCATCAACCAAAAGCCCCTTTCCGCCAAGATCGATGCGGTATTCGATCACTATCGGATTTCGCGACGCGATTTCCCCCTAGAGACGATAGTGTCTCTCGTGAGGTTGAGGAACACAATCGTGCATACCGGCGTGCTGCCGGACGACGTCGACATTTGGGACTGGATCATTCTTGTTCGCGAACTTATCACCCGCATACTCCTTAGCGAGATCGGTTTCAAAGGTCGCTATTGCTGCTACGTTGGAGGATGGCATGATCGAGACTTCCCCGACCTGTCCCAGCCGGCATGAGGGTTGCCCTGCTACAGCAAGGGCAGTTGGCCCTTGGCGTCGGCGGAACCCTGCGGGATCTTGATCTGTGTCGCTGGCTTCTCGACGATCACAAGGGCGGCGTCTGGCGCCGGGCGCTGTAGACCCTTCACTTCCGACCATGGCGCCGTAAGCCACATCTCGGTTTCCTCTTGTGTCCTCAGGATCACGGGCATGGCCTTCTCGTGGATCGGCTTGATGAGGGCGTTAGGCTCGGTCGTCAAGAACCCATAAACCTCGTGGTCGCTGGGGCCGTCCTTCACCTTCCGCACTCCATGCCAGGGCGTCCACAACCCCGCAAAGAAGAACAGCGGACGGTCGTTGTTCAGGGCAAACCAGTAGTTCCGTTGAATGCCAGTCTCGGGGTCCTTGTCGTTCTCCTCCGGGCTCGGCTCCGCGAAACTGGTCACCGGCACCACGCAACGATGCTCGACCCCGAGATACTGCTGCCAGTGAAAGTAATTGGTCTTGCGAATGTTGGTGGTTCCGTAGTCGGCCTTGCCTTTCACTCGCTCGGGTGGGGACGGCATTCCCCACAGGAGATTGGCCAACTCTCGCCCCCCGTCCAGAGCGTTTCGGACCACGGGGCCAGGTCGGTTGGGATAGATGTCAAGGGACGGCTCGAGGTTGCCCAAGATGTCCCGCAATGCGCCGGTCCACTGGCGGATTGCCTCCTGCGACGTGGTGATGTTGTAGAGGTTGCACATTTATGAAACTCAACGGCTCTGCGGCCTCAATGGAATAGCGGAAACGGACACCTTTTGTGCTGCATTCGGAACATTGGCGGCCGCAAGTTCAGTTATGAGCGCGTCTCGCACGGCCACCGGGAACTCAGTGGGGCCAATTATCACCCGCTCGATCAATTCCGGAATTTCAATACCTACTAGGCCCTCTTCGGGCCGGTTTTTCAGGGGTATCTCGTACACTGGCTGAGGCACGCCCCCGACGTTCTTGATAGAGCGCTCAAGAACGGGCGACTGGTGCATGGCTGGAACGTGTATCAACCGCCATTCCCGCTCCTCACCGAAACCGGGGTGCTTTGTGCAGGTCACTCCAAAAAGAAACAAATTAAATACAGCTCCAACAACTGCAGATAAATCGACTGTTCTCAGGAAATCCTTGTCACGTCCAATGTTGGAAGTGACTTCCTGCATGATAGCCAGAAATTGAACCGCACTCAGATAACTCACGGGAGCCGCATAAGCCTTCAGGACATCCGATGTAGCTCGAAACGGCTCAGGATTAAGCACCATTGCCACGCCAACAGAGCCTTTGCCATAAGCACGCCACATCGAAAGGCGGCCATGAGCGTCTTCAGATGACGGGTGTTCGGAGATGCATGTGATAAAGGTTCCGACCTCTATCGTATTGGCCCACCCATTGAGGAGTTCGAGGGATTTTGCGCCTGCCTCGGGATGTACTTCGTCGAGGGCTCGAAAGAACGCAATCTGGCCGAGGTCTGGGGACCGTTCGGGGTCCACCGGAGCGAAGAACCGGCGCATCATCTGCATTCCGTGTCGCACCTCGCTCAAATCGTTCATGCAGAGGGTGCTACGCATCCAAACTCTGCTGTGCCGAATGATCTCGATGGCTACCTCAGCCGACGTGTAGTGGACCAGCTTGTGAGAGTTTCTGAAAAGGTCGTCCCTTGCTCGAACCATCGAGGGGTTAAAGATCGCGGTGATCTTCTCATTGGTTTCGATTTCTTCTGCCGTCATTGTCCATGCCCCGTTCTGCCAACCCAGCGTCCTACAAGTTCGGCACGACCTTATCGCCTCACCCGAACTTCCGCCGGGTCGTGGTCATGAAGGTTGCACGCACACTGGATTGCAGGAAGATAGCGTGCCCGTTGGGATTGATAGGCAACTTGGGGGAATACTATGCTACTCAAATCACTTCAATCAATCATGGATACCGAGAAACCGGCTTTTGAATACACCAGAAATCTCCTCGCCGTAATTGCCTACTGGACCGGCTTGGGCGTCACCTGGCTGCTCATTGGGACGCCTAATGCCGATCCGGAAGCATTTCCTTCCGGCCTATACCGCTTTCTTATCGTTCCTTGCTTGTTTGGTTTCTATTTGCTTTTTCGACTAGTGAAGTTGACTACCGCACTCTGTCGGGAAATTGGGGACAATTTCGCGAAATCTGAATGGTGGGCAATTCGGCAACTCTCATTTGCCATTCCGCTGGGTGGTGTCATTGGGTTGGCCGGGTTCGCCTTGCTGCTCTCGTTCAACCTCGTCCAAGTTGTTAGCGGAGTAATGAGGCTTCTGTCGCACTCTACTCCTTGACGGCTGCGAGCGCCTTCAGCATGGCCTCAGTCGCCACCTTCAGCCGCGCCTCTTCGCCCCCGTAGTTGTCCCCAGCGCCACCCCCTGAGTGACCCATGATCGACCGCTTGAGCTTCTCGGGGACCCAAGCGATTACCAGCAAGTCCTCCATGCGGTGCCGCAGCGAGTGGGTGGTGACCTTCCTGTCCGTGACGGCAGCTCTGACGTGCTTTCCGAGCGCTGCCGACGCTTTGTCACCGCCGCCTTCATGACCGTAACGGGCAAACAGCATCTTGTTGTCACCGGCAGCATTGACGGCCTCCCGCGCCGCCTGGAGGGCGTCACCAACGAGGGGGACCTTCCGGCGCGATACTTCGGTCTTCACCCGGCGCTCGTCGTGCCACTCAACATCGATGTGCGGGTGTTGAACCTCCAGCATAACGTCGCTGACCCGAAGCCCGCTAATCTCGGATAGCCGGCAGCCGGTGCCTTCTAGGAGCCGCCAAATCTGTTGGAGGTCCTCGGCAGCACGATCCATGACGCGCGCCCGTGTCGCTGCCAGCTGTTCTGGGGAGAAAGGGAGCCTCTTACGCTTATCAGGTTCTCTAGCGCTATCCGCAACGTCGAGCTTCTCAAACTGGTTTTTCACCCCGACAAGGTCAAACTCTCGAATGCCGTGGGTGATGATGGCGCGCACTACGTTGAGATAACGGTCCACGGTCGCGGCCTTTGTAATGACCTTCAACATGGCGTCGACAACAGCTCTGGCATCGGCACGCTTCATGTCCGCCAGCACGGGATCATAACCCAGAGCCGCTATGACATGTCCGACCACGCGGTCGGCTTGTTGCTCRTCCCGCTTCTTCGATTTCTCGGAAGGATTGGTCTTGGTGAAGCGGTCCTTCAAATAAAGCCGCTTGGCGTCCTCTAGGGTGGGCGAGGGACCGACGGGCTTATTTGAGGAGGTCAGTAGCGTCAGCAGTGCCCGGTCCTCGTCAGAGACGCCAACGGGGTGGTCGGTCTCTTCGTCCCTCGGATAGCCTTTAGCGATCTGCTCAGCGACGACATCGCGAGCAATCCATTCGGATAGTTCCTCAGGATCATCAGGATCGCCGCTGCCGGCGCGATACGGGTTGAAGCCGAGGTCCCGAAGTCGCTTGGTCGCTTGGTCGAACAGTTCGCGCGCTGTGAGCTTCGCTGCCGGCGCCTTCACTCCATGCAACTCGTCCCATGCTTTGGCGAAGATTTGCTCTGCCTCGGCGTGGGTGGCGTCATACTGCTTGCGCACCTCGGCGTCGGTTTTGCCGAGGCGAAGCACCATCTCAGTCTTGCCAAGAATGCCTTGGAGTGCCTTAGGCACCTTCCTTCGATAGACCTTCCGATTGCCGCGTGGCTGGACATGCTCCAGTGCCATTTTCATCCTTCGTGTACCCCTCGGTGTACCTTTTGGTGTACCTCGGGGGACGTTGAAACCCTTGAGTTCCTTGATTTCTGGGGATTGTCGGGTGGAAACTGGTGCCCCCGGACGGAATCGAACCGCCGACCTTCGGTTTACAAAACCGCATGCTGATATTGATTATATTAAGTTATTCGCTTCCGTGTTGCATCCGTGTTGCACGGACTCCGTGTTAACACGCGGAATCAACCCAGTAGGGCGGTTTCCATCTCGGCAATTTTGGCTCTGTCGTCGTCTTCGGATTTGAAGAGATATCCGTAAACATCGTACGTCATCGCAAGCGATGCGTGCCCCATGAGGGATTGAACTTTCTTGGGCGGAAATCCCCGTTCGATGAACAGTGCGGCAGCAGCATGGCGCAAGGCGTGCAAGCTATATTTGGCATCGAGGATCGGCTTGCCGTTCTCGTCTTTCTCGTCTGTCTCTACCGTGACGCCCGCCGCGATCTGCGCTGGCCAGAAGACGCGGTGCAGAAGATTGGCGTGGCCTTCGATATTTCCCTCGCCATTGGGGAATACTAGGTCGTTCTCGCCCTTTGGGCATTCTTTGCGCCATGCCTTAAGCATGGCGACGGTGCTATCAGAGATCGGTATATCGCGCGTGCCAGCGTCAGACTTGGGCTGCCCAAATTCGTTGTAACGATCGACGCGGCGGCGAACATGGATGGTGCCGACTTCTATGTCAACGTCGCGCCACTGGAGACCGCGAAGCTCGCTGGCGCGCATTCCCGTCAGCATTGCAACCCGAATGAAGGGGATCCACCGCGCTGGGGTATGCCTCAGGATGGCGCGAAGCTCATCCTTGGTTGGCATATCTAGCCGGCGCTTGTCGCGCGTGGCCGATGGCATCTGTATATCGCGGGCAGGGTTTGTGGCTGCGTGACCGCGTGAGACTGCATGCTTGAAAATTGAGGTGAGGGCACCGTGCACCTTCGCCAACGATGAAGCCGACATTGTGCCAGTTAGATCATCGATAAAGGTTTGAATTGAAGGGGCGGACAGAGCGGCCAGTTTCGTGGCGCCGAATCTTGGTTTTACGTACAACTCGTAGGTCGACTTGTACCGCGCTACCGTTGCGCGTTCCCTGCCA
The DNA here is from genome assembly GCF_056404515.1 of Mesorhizobium sp. P2_C7. Lineage (NCBI taxonomy): Bacteria > Pseudomonadati > Pseudomonadota > Alphaproteobacteria > Hyphomicrobiales > Phyllobacteriaceae > Mesorhizobium > Mesorhizobium sp. P2_C7. The sequence goes on from NZ_JBFUDW010000015.1 coordinate 194,626, forward strand.
TTTTTCTCCGCCTGCGCTAGCCAGAGCTTTGCGGCTTTGTCGACAGTGATGCTTGCGCTATCCGCCACGTGCGTCCCGGCACGTACCTGGCCGCGTGCAGTCAATAGGAAGTCGTCAGCAGCCTTCCTCGTGGCAAACTGCTTGTGCCGCCGACTACCACCTCCATCGCGGTAGTCGGCCTGCCAGACTATCTTGCCGGAGGGGAGTTCGCGCTTGCGGATTGTAGCCATGTTCGTCTCCTTTGAGAGGTGACGGTATATGACCATCGGTTTCTATGCAACACGGAATTATTTGCAACACGCCGCAACTCACCTCGTTACCCGTACAGCTTGACAAAAAATGTGAAAACGCCTATTGAATTGGTAAGTCGGCGCTTGTAGCCGCGACTCGCTTCTCCCGCCCAACCGAACGGCGGCCCTAACCCCTCTTCACATTTTCAGTTTTTGGAACGCGCGTCGGCGCGTGTGGATTTCCGCGCCTTATGGTGTCGGTTGCAACGGGGAATTTCAAATGACTGACAACGACAATACACCGCTTGCCGCAGACATCCTGCGCGGCGCCAACGCCATAGCCAAGCATCTCGGCTTCCCTCGTCGGGCTATTTATCACTTGGTCAGCAGGAACGGATTGCCGCACTTCCGGCTCGGCGAAACTGTATGCGCTCGGAAGTCGACGCTGACCCGATGGATACAGGAACAAGAGGCGAGGGCGGCCTAGCGCCCCACACTATTTCAAAAACCCACCGCCGAACCAACGGCGGCAATCTTCCAAAAACGGGAATTCCAAGTTGAAAATTGTAAATTGCAGGCCTGCCGCCCACCATGGCGGCGGGCGGTTCCGCAACGTCGCGTTATTTGACGCAGAAGTGGTCGACGGTCTCCGCATCATCGGCTTGAAGCTAGCCGTCACTAACGACGGGAAGAAGTTCGTGTTCGCACCATCAAAGGGCGGACAGCGCCTCGCACAGTTTGACGGCACCTATGCCCGCCTTCTGGCGGCGGCTGCCTGGGATGCACTGGGAGGCCGTGTAGCCAATGTCCCTTCTTAATGAAATGACGCCGTTCGTTCTGCCGGACGGATTCGGCAAGGATGACGACTTTAAGCCTGCCGTGGCTTTGGTCGGCATAGATCCGCGAGAACACGCGTTGGACTGCCTGGCCGATTATGCAGACATCCTGTTCGGCGACATTGTTCTGGTGCCTTTCGACGTCGGTGAGGCTGATTGGGCCAAAACCACACGCGACACGATCGAAAAGTTTGCAGGCCATTGGACTGAACTCGAGCCGGAAGACGTGCCCCGTCTCGGCATTCTCACGGATGGCTTCGCTCGATTTTTGGACGATGTTGAAGGCGTGTCGGTGGTCACGCTTTGGCGCGAAGGCACCCCAATCATTCGACAGATAGACGGAGAGCCGTGCGGCGCAGCGCTGGACGTCATTATGGATGCAATCATTGATGACGAGCCGCTTAAAGTGCGACCGCCGGATGCGCCTGAGAAAGATCAGCAGGAGCAATACGACGACAGTCAAACTCCCAAGCCGATCAAGGCAAGCCCATTTTTGCTGGGCGACCCTTCGGCTATCCCGCCTCGCCAGTGGCTATTCGCAAGCCACTACATCCGCAAATACCTGACATCGACTGTTGGCGCTGGCGGCGGCGGCAAGTCCGCCCATGCCGTTTCGGAAGTTCTGGCTATGGTCACAGGCAGGCCGCTGTTAGACCCGGACGGCCCCTTGGGAAGGAAGCTCCGCGTTTGGTATATCAATGTGGAGGATCCGCGCGACGAAATCGAGCGCCGCTTCGCTGGAGCAGCCATGCACTTCGGAATCACCAACGAGCAGATTGGCGGACGGCTGTTCACTGATTCCGGGCGAGATCATGAGTTCGTCATTATGCGCCAGGTCGGAAAGGACTTTAAGGTCTGCACCCCGCTCGTAAGAGCAATGGTCGCCGAGATCAAAGCGAATGCGATCGACGTAGTAATAGTGGATCCTTTCGTCTCAACGCATGAGGTTCCTGAGAATGACAACAGCGCCATTCAGCGCGTGGCAAAGGCATGGCAGCTTGTAGCTGAGCGCGGCGATTGCTGCGTTGAAGTGATCCACCACATCGTCAAAGGCGCTGAGGAGGTGACAGCAGATTCCGGCCGCGGTGGCGGTGCGCTGAAGGACAAGGCACGTTCCGTCCGAACGATAAACGGTATGACGCAGGCCGAGGCCACTAAGGCGGGTGTCGAGGATCGCCGCGAGTACTTCCGTATCGACCTCGGCAAGGTGAACATGACCAAATCGGCACGAAGCCAGTGGCGTCGCTTCGAGTCCGTCAGCCTCGGTAACGGCAGTGGAATGCTAAGCCAAGGCGATAGCATCGGCGTTGTCGTGCCGTGGCGGTGGCCTTCGTCGTACGTGTTGGCTGAGCGAGTGGCAGAAACTCGACGTGCCGCCGTGGCAGACGTGCCCGAAGACATGCTTGCCGGATTGAAGGTGAGGCTGCACGCGAGCCACTATAAGGAATCGGCGCAGGCTAAGAATTGGGCCGGCAAGTTGGTGGCTGAAATTTTTGGTCTCGATCCGAAGGCCGATTGTGAGCAGATCAAGACGATGCTGGCCGCATGGATAGATGCTGGCGAACTGGAAATCGTTGAAATTCAGGACGCCTATAGGCACCCAAAACCGCACATAAAACCGGCTGCGGCACCTTAAAAAAGAGGTGCCGCAAAGGGGGTGCCGCTAGTGACGCAAAACACTGCGGCGCGGCACCTATACCCCTTGTGGGGATAGTGCCGCACGCTGCTGTGTGTAGAAAATCCAAGGTGCCGCAAATCGACGTGGTGCCGCACAACTACGGGGTCGCTCATGGTCACTACAGCCCAGACCATCACTGTTGATGAAGGGTTCAGGTTCGCCGCATATCGTGGCAGTCGCTCTGGAAACTCGGGCCGGACTTGCGGCCGGCCGCCAAAGATAACGAACCGGCTTACAACTCGCCGAATTCATCCTCGTTTCGGTCTGACGGGATGCGCTCATAGTCAAGGGGAGATTGCGGGTTCAACTCGACGCGGGCCTGCGCGCGTCCGACCTCTTCCCCAAACTTGTAAGCCACGTAGAGTGCCCCGATTCTGATCAGCCAACGGATCATGGAAGTCTCCTTCGGCAGAGAAACCCACGCAGTCGGCAGATTGTTCCATAGACTGGAACCAGGCACATCAAATGCTCGTTCATCTGACTGGTATGCAGGAGGAGAACGCAAATATGGCCGCAAAGAAATCGACCGATACCAGCCGCCTTAAGAAAGGTGCAGAACTTGAGGTTGAGCACCTGACGGAGGTGACGGATGTCACGGCCAAACAAGCACGCGAGCTACTTCGCAAGCACGGCGCTGACTGGCCGAAATTGAAAGACGAAGCAAAGGCCTTGAAGGACGATGACTGATGGGCAAAAAAACCGATGATCTCAAGCGAGAGATTCAGAATGCCGTCGCCGTGCTAAATGAATGCGAGGCTGCCATGCGCCTTGGGGAAAGCAGCCGCGCGCACGATCTAATTCGCGATACCATAGTGAGGCTCGAGCGACTGCTACACGACGCCCAAAGCCTCCCTCACACCTAATGTTCATCTTGCCCTGGCGCGCGCCGCCCGAGAATCTTTTACGCCCACGAACCAGCCGCCTTTTATGAGCCATGCTGACTGCGCCTGAAGTGGAATAATTCGCCCGAGAATCTTATGTTAGTGTTTGCAGGGCGGTTTCGCCCCTAGATAGTATGAGAGAAGACCAGCGCCGCGGTGGCGCTGATGAAGACCGGCCTCGCCGGAACCGCGCCTAGAGCGCCTTTTCCCGAAGATACGGAATGAGCACTTCCCGAACGATCGCGCTTGCCGACGGCAGCGTGCAGATACGTCGCGTAAGCTGGAACGAGTTTTGGAAGATCAGGTCAGACCTGAAGCCTGCGAACGATAACCAGCGGAGGGATGGTGCAATCGTTGGCGAAGCCGAGACGCGCACGAACGCGCGTGCGAGGGGGTAACGGGGTGTAAGCTCAAAAACCAGCCTTACCTTTGCGACCGATGTGGGAGTTACCTGTGCAAAAGCGGTAGAAATAAAGTTTTTTGTGGGATTTTTGCCCGTAACAATTTCGGAGAATTTCATATGACAACGACCCGCGAAATGCTCGCCGCGCACAAAAATATGCAGCCGGCCGAGAGTGCCGAGCACGCGCTAAAGATGACCGAAGCGGTGCGCTTGGCCGAGGCTGCACACTGCCTGCGGCAAGCGCGCCGCTATTCGGTCTTTGCGGGCACTTCTTTCTTTATAGTTTGAGTGTCCGCAGCCTTCGACATGTCGGCCTTCTCGACGCTCGCTGTTTTCTGCGTGTCGACCGACGCCTGCACCTTCTCGTGAAACGGGCAATTGGCATAGGCGGCGGATACGGACAGGCAGAACGCTGTGGCTGTTGCGAGGAAAGTTTTCATCGTCATCGCCTCTTTCGTTGATGACGCAACGTAACCTGCTTGCGGCCGACGGCAAAATCACTTTTGCCCTCGCGCGCGCGCGTTACGCGTGCGGGCGCGTGAGTTAGGTTTTTCTGTATTACGGCTATCGCTGTGCGATGCGGGCGGTCCGTTGGCCGTTCACCGGCAACCTGTCGACACCCCCCGGGGGGCATAGACGATCGCTCCAGAGATGGCCTTCCGCCTACCGCTCCGGCCGCTTTACGCAGAGAAAACCTATTCAGAATATGACCGCTAAGGGGATTTCAGCCTATGCCCAGCCCCCGAATTCCGTACGAGAAAGCGGTACTTACAGGCTACACAAAGAGCCATCCAGCGCGGTTTGGCAAAACACATAACCAGCCTAGCAACGGCAGCCTTGGCCAATTGGCGATCCGTTTGACTGGCTATCCGACTATGCGAAGGAAGCTTGGGAGGAAATGGCGGATGCGATGCCATGGCTCAATTCCAGCCATCGGTCGATCCTATCGATCACCGCCTATCTCGGCAGAGAAGTATTTTAGGTGAACTGGTCTACGCGGATCCGACGGATGGCACCGGCCTCGTCATGTGATACACCCCGAACGGAGCTATATTGGCAGGACGGGTGCATGGATTCGCTGCTCGCAGACTCGGACATCGAGGAGGCTTATTCCGCCGTGTATGCACACGCCGTCGCCGCCAGCGCCGGGTACGTCGTCGCTTTAAGAACTTTCGACCGTGACGGAGTTGATTTGACCATCGAGGCCGGCGATACGTTTCGCCCCAAGCTTGATGTTCAGCTGAAAGCCACCATCAACCTGGACAAGGTAGGTGACAGCTTTAGATACGCTTGCAAGCAGCGAAACTACGACCTGCTCCGGATAGAAACGCAGACACCGCGCATCCTCGTGGTCCTCCGATTGCCGCAAAGCAAGGGTGAATGGTTAACACTTACGCCGGAGAATTTGATTCTACGAAATTGCGCTTTCTGGGTGTCTCTGGCGGGTTTTCCGGCAACGGAAAACCGGACAAGTACGACCGTGGACATCCCTGTGACGAATACGTTTGATACGGAAACCCTCAGAAAATTGATGGAAAAATCCCGGACAGGGAGCCTCGCATGATCAAGTCGCTCACCGATGACCGTGACGTGCTCCTTGCACTGACCCCTCAAGCCTTATCCGCTTATGTCAGAGGCCAAGGGTGGACTCGAGCGGAAAGATTCGGCCAGCACAGCGATGTCTTCACGAAGGAGAACGCGCCTGAATTGATCATACCGGGAACCGCGAAATTGGGCGATTACCCCGATGTCGTTTCTGAGATCATCAGGACGATCGCCAATCACGAAGGACGGTCTGAACTTCAAGTCTATCGCGATTTATCAGGCGCGGATCGCGACGTAATACGCGTTCGCGCACCTGAGGCTGACGAGGATGGATCGGTCCGCGTTGATGCCGGTGTGGACATCTTTCTCCATGCCAGGGATCTCCTGCTTTCTGCCGCCTGTGCAGCAACTGAACCTCGTCCCGCTTATCGAGCGGGAGGGAATAAGGTTGCGTCAAACTACATGGATCGTGTGCGTCTTGGTCAGACCGAGCACGGGAGTTTTGTGGTGACTTTGCTTGCGCCTGTCCCGCCGTCATTGCAGGCGCCTGCTCAGCAAGATCTTTGGCCCTTCCCTGAGGAGGAGCCATTTGATCGTCAAGTTACGCGACGCCTGGCAGACGGTTTGGAGTCTGCGAGAAGGGCAGCAGAAGAGGCGATTAGAGGCGACGGCTTGGAACCATTTCAGCGGGCTGTGAAAGATGGCGTGAGTGCAAATCTGTGCGAAGCACTTGCGTCATTAATTGAGCGTGGTGAGGGCTTGGATGTGTCGATCACTTGGGCACGCACTCGCCCAACTCCAGAGGCTCGCAGGCGAGTGCAGTTCACTCGGGGGGACGGCGAGGTGTTTCAGGAGGCTGCCAGACAGTTGCGTGCGCGGGAGCCGAGACCGGACGAGTATATAGAAGGTTATGTCACTGGCACTTCCCGCAAACCAACAGACGTGCAGGGCCAAATCACCGTAAAAACGTTTATCGACGGGAAGCCAGTATACGTCAGGACCATATTAAGCCCAGATGATTATTCGGACGCACTTGCCGCGCATGACACCAAAAATGCTATTACGTTGATTGGCGATTTAAGGCGCGAGGGAGAGCGCTGGTGGTTGGACAGGCCGCGCAATCTTCAAGTAGCTGAGGATGAGCAATTTACAGACGATGATGAAGAAGTTGTATTAGGCGCCGCATTTGAGGCTGAGTGACCTAACTTAAATACCCTAGAGCGAACTCTGGCCGCCCATCGAGGCGGCCTTTTCATTTTAGGAAACCCACCAACATGCCCAACACCACCCAACGCGCCCACGCGCTGGTCTGGGAGCAAGTTTGGACTTATCGCCCGAAATGCCCCGAGCTGCGAAGCTTAGCAATGAGCATCGTTGCCGTTCCGCCGTATTCAACACGGGCATGCTCACTGAGCGGAGACGCCTCCCAGGCTGCCAATTCCGCGACCAGAAGGTCGGTCTCGCCGTTTACTGACGCGCACCGAAGTTGACCATCCTTCTGCATCAAAACAACTGCTATGCCCGCTTCGCCGTAGCCGATAGCTGCCATCCGCTGGATGTGGGTGTCACCTTCGATACGGACGTCGAATAGCACCGACCCTGAGGTTTTCTGCGCAGCGTCAGCCACCCGATCGCCAAACGGTAGATGCATCCCGTCGACATCGCCAAGCGACTGTTCGAACAGCACCATTTCAACATGCGTAGCCACCATTCGGAGACAGTGCGCCCGCCCGCGCAATTGGCAACCTGTCTTCGACGTTTTCACTAGGATTTTACATGAAGCCCACCCAACGCGCCGCACCGCTGTGCGCACTCATCGGATCAGGTCAGGAATAGATATCTCTAAGGATGCTCAGCCAACCAAATGGTAGACGTGCTGATCAGATAGGATGGATGCCGTGCGGCCGGTTGCTGCTATCCACCGCTGAGCGGTCTTTCTTCCGCGAGAGATCGTCGATAATTGATTCCATGCCTAGCGATGCTAGCGGGATTTTGGCAACAGGCAGTTGACTCAGCCCTCACTCGATCAGCAGCCTAGCCAAGACCTGTGTATGCATTCGACCGCCTATGGAAATATCATCCACCTGAACGACCATCGGAAGGCCCATTTCTCGTGCTGCTTCTAGGGCATGCGTCAATTCCGATGCCCATTTGACACCCTTCAACGCTGCGTCTTCTTGCAGAAATTTCTCCGTATTCAACTTGTCTAGATCGGGCGCCGGCAAGCCTGCATTGCGCAGATGTTTTGCCAGTTTTTTGAACAGGTGGGGGTTACCTCTTTCGCTCGATGCCCTTGCGTTTAGGGTCGAAAGACCCTGGCCCTCAATGCTGAGATGGATCTCCTTGTCGCCGTCGTACCAGACGCCGATCTTCGGATAAGCCGTCCTCCCGCTATGCTGGGCCATGAATGCCTCCCTTCCTATGAGCCAGGCGCCCGGAGCCGCAGTGCCGACTCCATGCTGACTGCCGACTCGCACGCCGGTGCCATGCTCGAGCGCTCGCCATCGGCGTGAGAAGGTAGACCCGACGTCACAAATAGTGCTGCCAGACAGACGAGCTTCATCGTCTTGCCTTCCTCCAGCCGGCGGCGCGCGCCTCTTCCTCAGAGCAAAACCAGCGCTCGCCCTTGCTTGGCGTGATCACTGTCTGGCTGTAGTATTCTTGGCCTGGGACGTGATAGATCCGCTCGCCGGTATTGATGCTAATATTCCCTTTGATGCTGCAGCCGCTCCCAAGCAGGCCAAAGATCCCGGTGGACTGATCGGCCACTGTCTCGACCTTGTCGGCGTTCGCCGCTCGCCAATCCCAAGGAATCGATGGGTGGCCCAGGATCGGGAAATAGGTGGCGAACCGGAGCTCGCCGCAAGTGCGAGGATCTGCTGGATCTTCGCATCTCGGATTTGAGCAAGGGCGGGCTGCTGTCGCCCGGGCGCCGAGGGAATTTGGAGTGGACTGTCGGCGGTCGACCTTTTCGTTCGATCGAAATTTTCACGCGCGAAGACAGCTTGGAATTGACCTATCGCCGTCTAGGGCCAGCCCAAGAGTGGCAGCGCGTGCTCGAGGTCATCGCTCTTGATTCCGCGGATCAACATTTCGGCGGTGAGCGGCGCTGGTTCATTTGCCCGTCCTGCAATCGTAGATGCGCAGTTCTTTACGACGGTAACGGCTTTCGCTGCCGTGTGTGTTTGGATCTCAGTTATCGCTCCCAGAGCGAAGATCCTCGCTTTCGATGTCTCTCTAAGGCACGGAAATTGCGGCAACGCCTTGGAGGAACCGCAAGCGTCCCGCTACGACTTGCGGACAAGCCTCGAGGAATGCATTGGCGGACATATAACAGGCTCTACGAAAAGGCAGTAGCACAGGAGCAGGCGACACTGCGCGCTTTTGCTGGGGCGGCGGACAGGCTGCTCGCCGTCAGTCGTTAGAGGCCGCAGGACAAGCGCCCGCCGGCAATTTATTCGTCGTAGGTGCCGTGGCTGCTTTGCGCCCTATGTCGGTCGTTGAGGTCAGCTTTGCCACCGCCTGAAAAGCAGATGATGTGGATGGCTCCCGCTCCCGGCATCTGAGTGCCAAAGTGTGGATGCTGTCAAAGCGACCACGAGCCAAGGGAGCCACCCGTCATGGATATTATCACGATCGGCCTGGATTTGGCCAAAAGCGTTTTTCAGGTTCACTGTATTGATGCGGTGGGCGATGTTGTCGTCCGCAAGCCGCTGCGCCGCCGGCAGGTACTGCCCTTCTTCGCGAAGCTGTCGCCCTGTCTGATCGGCATGGA
>NZ_JBFUDW010000016.1:0-198937 GCF_056404515.1 Mesorhizobium sp. P2_C7
GACCAACCGAGAGGCCGACGTCGCGATCCGCGTCGTCTACGACCGCAAAACCCTGCCGCTCAATCTTCACGGCCTGAAGGGACCGGAGCTGTTCGGCGGCGTCTACATGTCTCGCGATCGACTAGCCGCGTGGCGTGCGGGCGCGCCTGATCCCATCCGCTGGATCGTCATAAGCATTCATGGAATTCCGGATTGGGCCAGCGAGGGTGAGGTTCGCGCCACGGGGGTTCCATTCAGGACCACGGACGCCGAGGCGCAGATCGTTGCCGTACGGCAAGGGCTCGGGATGACGACACTGCCGTGCTTCGTTGGCGATGCCGACCCCCTACTGGTGAGGGTGCCGGGTACCGACCTGCACATGTACGGAACGCTCTGGCTTCTCACGCAGGGGGAGACACGCAAGACGAAGCGCGTGCGGCTCTTTACCGAGTTCGTATCCCGCAGGCTCGCCGCGTACGCTCCACTTCTCGCGGGGCTGTCCGTATCGCAGGAGGCGACGGTGCAGCCGTCGCCGGCCAGATGACCAAATGGCGGCTTTTAGCAGCAAGAAACTTTGGCACGCGTGACCGAATGTAGGCGCATTGCGGCCTGGCAGCCCGAGTCAAAAGCTGAATGCAGCTTCTGATTTCCGAAGACGATGGCAACTAGGTCATGCAACTTAATGCCGATCCAAGGGCCGAGCGTCCTGAGGATAACTGAACGAGCGTCTTGCCGTCATATCGCGACCAAGGCCCGCGGGGTGAGGCACGACCGAATTCCATAGCTAACGACCCACAATGTGATAGGGTGGGTCATGTTTTTCGGCCGAGCATGAATTCGGTCGACGTTCCTGCCGAGTGATGGCTCGCTTCGCGAGCTTTCGGCCCTTGAGGGCCAATGTCATGGCATCCGTGTCCACCTGGAAGCGGCGAGCACTCTTGCAGTGGTCGTTTCATCGAACGAGCCGCTCTTGTTCCTGACTGATGATCTCCGGGTTATTGTTGTCAGCGCGTCGTTTTGCCGGACCTTTCAGATCGACCCCGCCGCGGTTGCCGGCAAATTGCTGTCGGAACTCGGCGCGGGCGAATGGGATATGCCGAAGCTGAATTCATTGCTCAAGGCGACCGCCTCGGGCAGCGCTAACATCGAGGCCTACGAGATCGACCTCAAGCGGCCGGGCCAGAAAATCCGGCAGTTGGTGGTGAACGCCCGCGTGCTTGACGACGGCGACCATTCTCGTATCCGGCTCCTGGTGGCTGTCACCGACGTCACCGATGCTCGCGCCGATGCCCGGCAAAAAGACGATCTTATCCGGGACAAGGCAATCCTGATGCAGGAGGTGCAACACCGGGTCGCCAACAGCTTGCAGATCATCGCGAGTGTGCTGATGCAGAGCGCCCGCAGGGTCCAGTCCGATGAGGCACGCGGCCATCTGACCGACGCCCACAACAGGGTGATGTCGATCGCAGCCGTGCAGCGGCACCTCGCCCGGTCCGGCGCTGAAAGTGTTTCGCTACGGACCTACTTCACCCAGCTTTGTCAAAGCCTTGGTGCCTCAATGATCTCCGACAGGGAGCGGCTCTCTATCGTTGTCACTGTCGACGATAGTGTTGTGAAATCGGACATTTCGATAAGTTTGGGCCTTATCGTGACCGAACTGGTGATCAACGCTCTGAAGCACGCATTTCCGGAGGAGCGGTCCGGCAGGATTTCGGTCGACTACCGTTCGGACGGGCAGGACTGGACCCTTTCGGTTCGGGATGACGGCATTGGCATTCCAACCGGCGACGACGCCGCAAAGGCCGGGCTTGGCACCGGTATCATAGAGGCGCTTGCCAGGAACCTGCAAAGTGACATCAGCGTAGCCGACGGAAAGCCCGGAACCATTGTATCGGTCGCTCACATTGCTGCTGTCAGCGACGACGTGCCGGCGGCAGCATAGCCGGATGACCAGCCCAAAAGCTGCTGACCGAGGGCAACCGTTGCCCAAGGCGAACGTCGGTCCCGCGCAGGCCGCAGAAATCAACACAAACCGCAAGGCCGTCATTCTGATTGTCGAAGACAACGCCGTCATCAGAATGGGCGCGGTCGACCTCGTCGTTCATGCCGGTTACGAGGCGCTGGAAGCCACTAATGCCGACGACGCAATTCGGCTGCTGGAGGCGCGAGCGGACATCGTTCTGGTGTTCACCGACGTCGGCATGCCCGGCACCATGGATGGTATCAAATTGGCTCACCACATCCGAAACCGATGGCCGCCGGTCAAATTGATCGTCGCTTCCGGCAGGTCGATCGTCGAACAGGGCCGCCTACCTGAAGGAAGTCACTTTTTTCCCAAGCCCTATAATGACGGCACTATTGTCGAACAGATCCGCCGGATGCTGTCGCCGATTGAAACGCGTCCGAAGCTCTAGGCGCGGATCGTCTGACTCATTGTTTCAAGACTTAGGTCGGGCCTCACATCCAGTTGAATTTATGAGATGGAACTAAAACGGGGTCGAAACCGTAGTATGAGCTTGCCTAGACCGTGGCGTGGCAATTCCGAGGGGAGCGTCCAGATGAGTAATGGCGCGGTTCTGGTCGTGGAGGATGAGCAGCTCATCCTGCTCGACGTCGAGTCGGCCTTGGAACAAGCTGGCTTCGAAGTCGTGGCGGCTCACAATGCGGCTCAGGCCATCGCGGCCTAGGCGCGCGATGACAGCGACTCCGGGCCTGACCAGGGTAGAGGCCGGAAGGCCCGCGAAAGCATAGCGTGGATGGTGCCGTCCCGCTCGACGGGGCCGGGCAACTTCGCCGCTCAGGCAGATTTCAGCCGAATTTCATCCGGTTGTCACGACGGCCAACCTGGCCTCCGGCAATGTAACCAAAAGGATGAAAGGATTGATCATGACCGACATGGGAGGCGCAAGGCATTGGGATGAGAACAATTCCCGAAGCTTTCTCGATTACGGGCGCTATTTCGTCCCCGAACGGGAACGCCAGATCGGCATCATCGCCGATCTAATTCCTCCCGTGCAGGGCGGCCTGCTGGTCGAGCTCTGTTCAGGCGAGGGCCTGCTCAGCCGCGCCTTGCTGCAGCGATTTCCGGACTGCCGGGTATTGGCGCTCGACGGCTCGGCGCGGATGCTCGAGCAGACGCGCGAGACCTGTCGCGACCACGCTGACCGCCTGGCCACTGCCGCGTTCGAGCTGGAACATCGTGACTGGCGGAGCTTTCCCGAGCCGCCGCACGCGATTGTCTCGTCGCTCGCCATCCACCACCTCGACGAGCGGCAGAAGCGGATGCTTTTTGCCGACCTTGGGACGGCGCTCAGCCCCGGCGGCGTCCTCGTGGTGGCCGACATCGTGCGCCCGCCGGGCGCGGCCGCTCTCGCCATCGCGGCGCGGCAGTGGGACGAGGCGGTGCGTTCGCGGGCGCTCGCGATCGACGGCGACCTGGCCGCCTTCGCCGAGTTCAACCGCCTCGGCTGGAACTATTTCCGCAATCCCGACGGCGAGCCGATCGACAAGCCGTCCTCGCTGGCCGAGCAACTTTCCTGGCTGTCCGAAGCCGGTTTCATCGCGGTCGATTGCGCCTGGCTGTTCGCCGGCCACGCCATTTTCAGCGGGCTGAAAGCTTGATGCAAGAAGACAGTCATGGTGTCTTCAAGCGTGCGAGGGTAATGATCGACAGCCAGCCCGTCGCGAGCCGAATTGGGCTTGACGTCTCCTTGAGGGCGACATGACGACGTTCGAATTCTCGGGTCACAGGCTCGACCTGCGCAAAGGCAGGTTGCAAAGGGGCGGGCACGACGTCGACCTGCGCGCCAAATCGCTCTCGCTGCTCACCTATCTCCTGGAGAATGCCGGTCGCGTCGTCGGCAAGGACGAACTGGTCGACGCCGTCTGGCCCAACATCGCCGTCTCCGACGATTCACTGACCCAATGCATGAAGGATATCCGCAAGGCGCTCGGCCCGGATGCGGACGGCCTGATCCGTACCGTGATGCGGCGGGGCTATGTGATCGACGAGGATCGTGTTCGTCGCATCGGGAATCGCGACACGTCGGGTGCGACCGGGACGGGGGAAGGCGCCGTCGACACGCCGTCGATCGCGGTGCTGCCCTTCGAGAACCTGAGCGGCGACCCGGCGCAGGACTATTTCGCCGACGGCATGGTCGACGAGATCATCACCGCGCTGTCGCGCATGCGCTGGCTGTTCGTCATCGCCCGCAATTCGAGCTTCGCCTACAAGGGGCAGGCCGACGGCGTGAAACGGGCCGGAGCCGAGCTCGGCGTGCGCTACGTGCTGACCGGCAGCGTTCGCAAGGCCGGCGACCACATCCGCCTTACGGGACAACTCATCGATCAGTCGTCCGGCAAGACGATCTGGGCCGACCGCTACGACGGAACCATGGCCGACGTGTTCGACCTGCAAGACCGGTTCGCCGAGAGTGTCGTCGGCGCCATCCAGCCCTCCATCCTGTCGGCCGAGATCGAGCGGTCGCGGCGCAAGCGGCCGGAAAGCCTCGCCGCCTACGACTACGTGCTGCGCGCCTTTCCGCTCGCCTGGTCGCTCGAGCGGGCGCAGAACGAGGAGGCCGGGACACTGCTTGAACGGGCGACCGCGATCGAGCCTGATTATGCGCTGGCGCTTTCGCTGCTGGCCTGGTGCCATCTGCAGCGTGTCACCTACCACTGGACCGAAACGCCGGCCGCGTCCCGGGAAGAGGGCCTGCGCCTGGCGCAGAAGGGGGCGGCGCTGTCCGGCGACGACCCGATGGTGCTTGCGGTGCTCGGCGCCGCGCATTCTTTCGCCCGCGACTTTGATGTCGCCGACATGCATCTGACACGGGCGCGCACGCTCGATCCGAATTCCGCCTGGGCCTGGCTGCGCAGCGGCTGGCTTGACGTCTATCGCGAGCGGCCCGAGGCGGCGATCGAGAAGTTCGAGCATTTCGAACGGCTGAGCCCGCGCGACCCGATGGGCTACATGGCCGAACTCGGCATCGGCGCCGCCCATTTCATTACCGGGCGCTACGAAGAAGCATTGGTCATGACGCGGCGCGGGGTCAGCCGGCACCCTGGCGCCACCTGGGCGCTACGCTGGTTGGTGATGACGCTGGTCCATGCCGGCCGCAAGGATGAAGCCCGGCGCGTGTGCGGCAGGCTGCTGGAAAGCCATCCGGGGCTGACGGTCGCCACGATCTGGGACCAACTGCCTTTTGAGGCGGCCACACGGGAGCGCGTCGCCGCCAGCCTGCGCGAGGCGGGCCTCCCGGACTGATATCGTGTCGACGACCGGGGGCCGGTGCCCGCCTGCCGATTTCGTCACAATTTCCCTCGAGTTTCACCTGGGCCTCACGATCTCCGGCCGGGCGCCGACTAATCTCATCCTTGCTGTCGCTCAAGGACAGTTCGAGGATGGAGACAACACCATGACCACGCTGGTTCCTTTCATCGGTCTCGCAGCCGATTGCCGGTCGCATGCTTCTCCCTCGCGGCCTTTCCGGATGCTGGCCGCCGTGACTTCGGCGCTGCTGTGGCTGCCGCGCTTCTGGAGGGCACGCAGGGACCTCGCCGCTTTTGCCGCCATGAGCGAATGCGAGCGTCGCGATATCGGCGTTACCGCCTTTGACATCGAAAATATGCTGGTATTGCCAGTTGACCGCGACCCCACCGAAGTGCTCGCGCGGGTCGTGGACGATCGCCGCCGTCGCCGTGAATCCTGAGCTCCAGACCCGCCAAAGCCGAAGGGTGGGCGCCATGAGCATGCTCTTGGGCGCCAGCCCGACGAAATGATGGCCAAACAGTATGGTCGCTTCCTGCCCCAGGACAAAGCGGCTCTGGCGGCGAGGATTCTGAGGATGTGGGAAGCAGCATGGTCTGGTGGGCAGCATTTGCTGATGGTTTGGTTAGTTAAATGTTGATCGCCCCGCAAGATGTTCTCCGAACCGTTTCAGGCACTCGCCAATCATAGACTGCCGAACTGGAACGTGGTCTTCCGCGCCGTGCTGATGTTGTGGCTAATTAAACGACGTGCAATGGTCGTGAGCCGGTAGGATCGCTATCCTAGCCAGGGGCGCAGGGGGCGATCATGTCATCCAAGTTGAAACCAAGGATGGGCCGAAGATAGTCAGCGCTCGGGCAATCCCGCCAGCTTCAAGCCTTCGACCACTTGGTCTGCCCATTCCGGCGTGTTCCGCAAGATAGGCAGCGACCGGAATCGCTCGATCGTGAAACTCGGCTGGGCGGCTAGGAGCTTTTGCGCAGCCCAGCGGGCGGTCTCCAGATCGCCGCCCATCGCCGACCAGGCGGCGAGATAGCGATAGGACGTGATGATGTCGGGGTGGGCGGCGATGACCTCACGGGCGATCGCGACGGCCTGGGAAAGGGAGCCCGTCTTGGCCAAGGCGTAGCCCATTCCCAGTCTCACGGCGAACGCGAACGGATCCATTGGGCTCAGCGCCATTGCTCGCTGGAACCGGTCCGGGGCCAGGGCGGCTTCGCCTCTGTAGATCGCGATCCAGCCATGGCGTGCCCATGCCCAAGCATTGTTCGGATCGAGCGTGAGCGCCTTTTCGATGAAGGTGGCGGCGCGCTCCTGGTCACCGCCCATGCTCAATGCCGCGCCGGCGGCGGTCAACGCGGTTGGATCGTTGCCGATCGAGCCGGCTGCCTCGACCGCCGCGACCGCCTTTTCCAGCTCGCTTTCCGGCTGCTCGGCCCACAGAAACACGGCGTTCGAGGCGTGGCACCAGGCCAGAAGCGCATGTGCGCGGCCATAGGCCGGATCGACCGCGATCGCTTTCTTGAGCAGCTCTATTGCCAGGTCGTTGGTGTCCTTGCGGCGGCCCCAAATGTTTGGATAGGCGCGCATGACGAAATCATAGGCCCTGAGGCTGGTCGGCGGCTTGCGCCTGGCCAGCTCGATCTCGGCGCCGCGGATGGCCGGATGGATGGCGCCCGCCACCTGCGCCGCGATCCTGTCCTGGAACTCGAAAACGTCCTCGATCGCACCCTCGTAGCGCTCGGACCATAATTGTGTCCGCGTCTCGGCATCGACCAGCTGCACGGAAATGCGCAGCCGATTGCCGCCCCGCCGAACGGTGCCTTCGACCACGTAGGCGACGCTGAGTTCCCGGCCGACCTCGCGCACGTCGGCGAAGCGGCCCTTGTAGGTGAAGGCGGACTGGCGCGCGATGACGAAGAAGTCCCGGATGCGGGAAAGCGCGGCGGTGATCTCCTCGACAACGCCGTCGGCAAAATACTCGTCCTCCGCCCCGCCGAGATTGTCGAAAGGCATCACTGCCACCGACGGCTGGTCGTGCGGTCTCGCCGGCGTGGCGATAGGCTGAGGCGGCTGGGCGGTGTCGTGAGCCGACGCGATCTGGCGATTTCCGCCCCGCGTCTGCAGCGACGCCGCCAGTGACAGCGTCTGTGCCTCGGGTTCCACGCCCAGATGCTTCTTCAGCAGCGCGCGGCAGGTCTCGAACTGACGCAAGGCCGCATTTTCGTGGCCCCTCGCAGCGTGGATGCGCATCAAGGCCCGATGCGCCGGCTCGGCGGCCGGATCCGAGGCAAGCAGCCTTTCGGCGAGCCGTTCGCAAGCCGCTTCGTCCGCGGATCCGGCTTCGGGCGGCGCGAGGCTCAGGCGCTCCACCAGCTGCTGCGCCTTCTGCCGGTATCTGACCTGGAATGGGCTGAACCATTCATCCAGTCCGTCCGGAATGGCCTCTCCCGCGAGCACATCACCGCGATAGAGGTCGGCGGCAAAGGCGAGGTCCGTCGTCCCGCTTTCGGCGAGCTTCCGGTCGAAGAGCCAGATGTCGGCTTCGTCCGGGCCGGCCGTCAGCGCAGCCGTTTCCTGATCCCCGTCGATGGAAATGGCTGCATTGCCGGCGGCGGGAAACCACCGCCGGATGTCGGCCAGCGCCTGGCGCAGGCTATTGCGCGACTGCGCATCGCCTCGTCCCGGCCAAAACCCTTCGCGAAGCCTTTCGCGAGTGGCGCCGCGGCGACCCGCCAGGACCAGGGCGGCAAAAAGCAGCGCCGACTTGCGCGTTGCGAAGCGGACGGGCTGCCCCTCTCCGGACATCACTTCGAGACCGCCAAGCAACCGGATACGCACGACCCCTCTCCAGATTTCGAACGCGCCAGCAGAATAGCATCTTCGCCGATCGATTTAACGCAGATTTAACGGCGGTCCGTCGGACTTCCCGCGATTGTTCACGCCCGGCTGAACAACCGCAAATCGCCCCCGTGACAAGCTGCGACCGTAATCTGGAACAGGAGAGCAAAATGGCTCACACCGAAGCTCACGCAGAGACCCGCACATCGAAACACTGGCTGCTTGGGAAAGCGTTGAACAGCATGGCAGCAGCAGTCGCAGCCTTCACAGCCTGGCGGCGGACCGTTGCAGGGCGCAGGGCGTTGGCAGACCTGACGTCCGATCAGTTGAAGGACATCGGCTGTCAGGAGGTCCGCAGACCTACGTTCTTCGTCAGGGTCGGGGTCGGCCTCATGACGGACCTGATGTCGATGAGGTGAGGCGGAACCAGATGGCAAAGGCGCTGCGCGCGTCGCCGGTAGGCAGGTAGCAAAAAATCAGCAGCCGTTCAGGACGAGAGGCAGCTTTTGGCGGCCATGCTTGCGGAACAACCGGCGAGCAGTCGGCACCTGCTGCCGCCGTCAACATTGGAGGTCGAACATGCATGTGAAGGCTGATGCGCCGGTTGCGTCCACCACACTGACGCGAGGGGAAGCACTTAGCATCCTTTCTGCGGGCATAGCCGGCCCCTGCTGCGGCGAGGCCCATGAGATGTTGGCCTGGCTCTACCTGCTGACACCTTGCGAGGCGGGCGCGGAACCGCCCGCCGAACGCCCCCGCCTATGGCTTCGCTAGGGGGAACGTCTACGTCAGTTACGGCAGCTATTCGCCCTCTGCCTAAGGAGGGCGTCAGCTTGCTCGCTTCGCTTGTTCCGGATTTCCATTCGCCATTTTGGTAGCGAGCGCGACAAGCCGCAGGACTGCGCGCTTCGGATTCGATTCCAGCCACACGACTCTGATCGAACTGAAAGAGCCCATACCTTCAAGCGGCTTCCATATGGCAGAACCGAAGGCGGCTGCCTTGGCGAAGCTTTCGCCCGCAAGCATTACCCCTTGAAGGTGCCGAGGAACTGGTCGATGACGCCCGTATTGCCCATGCCTATCTCGCCTCCCGCATGGTCGTATCTGGCGGCTGCAAGAGGGCAGGCTCTGACGCCGAATTTGCGGACCCGAGGAACCGCTCGCGCTGTTCAGCCCACAAGCGCAAACAATCACTGTCGCGTACCGCGGCCTCGCCGAGAACCTGGCAGCGACGCAGACCCTCTGCGCGCTCGCTAACAGGGCGCCGGATCGCGGCGGCGGCTTCTGCGGCGGCACCGTCCTTGGCGATCAACGGCGGCATGGCCAGACGTCGGCGGCGGCCGAGGCGGCCGGGGCGACGGCATCAAATCCCGGCGCGTCGGGCGGCCGGCCCGACAGATGCTTGATGGGATAGCGACAGCGCGTCGGCGAAGCGGAATCAGTCAGGTCGCCTGCCTGCTGCCTGCGCTCGGCCGTGATAGGCAATCTCGCAATGATGGCGAAGTGCTTTGCACCAGGTCTGCATACCCAACGTCGCGAACTACAGGGTGCCTCACTTCTCGGCGCAGGCGCCCAGTATCGGTGTCATGACCTTGACGTGCTCGTCGATCCGATCGAGGACCTTTGAAGGGATCACGTCGCGCTCGGGCAGATGCCACCATTGCTCGTTGACGCGTGTGACCACCTCGACCACTGCCTTCAAAACCGCCGGCTCGGGTAATCTGGCGCGGTTTGCGAACGCTTTCCACCGCGGCGCCGTCAGCGCCCTGAACGACCGCTCTCCTGCGAGTGAAAGCGCCATGGCGTCCGTGGGGATATAGGGCACCGTCGACAACACGTCATAGATTGGAGCGAGTGCTGGTTCGTTGCCTTCTCCGGGATAGATCAGCGACCAGTTCTTGAGATGCATATCACCATTGCCGGTGACGGCTGCCAGGGTTAGCCGGCGGACGAATTCGAGAGCCGCGGCAGGTGAGACCGCAGTGTTCAAAGCGGCCGCGACATCGTGATAGGCAGCCCCTTCATATTTGCGGGAAGGGTAGACGCCGAAAACCTGGGCGAAATCTTCTATATGAATCCTCTGGCTGGCAGCGCCCCGGTCGAAGCGCTTGACCAGAAGAACCTTGCCCTCCGAAAGCGTGTCGAATTCCTCTGGGATGCCTTCGAAATCGGACCTCTCGACCAGCTCGCGTTCAGGAACATCCATGCCGATCGCGGCTGCGAGGGCGAGGTTGGCGAATTCGTTCTCGGAAACGCCCGGGAACGCCATCGACGGAAATTTGGCGATGTACTGGCCCTGTTCGTCACCCATCGGCAAGGTAAGGCCGCCACCTTTGCCCGTGTTCTTCATGACCGACAGCTTCATCTGCACGCCGGCGAGTGAGAAGCCGGCCTTTGGGTTCTCGTTCAAGGCTTGCTGCGGGACGGCAGCTGCTCCATCGCTGGGCAATACCTGCACCGCGCCAGGGAGATCGGCGCCGAGGGCTGCCAGGAGATCGAAATCATTGCCCGGCCGTACATTGCCTTGGTGGTGCCTTTCCATCGCCTCGCGCAGCTTCTCCTCGGGCAGGAGGTTCGCGAAAAATGCCGGCAGGAGGCCGGCGAGAGGCTTTGGATCTTTTCGCAGCCCGCCCATCGCCGACCGAAACGAAAGGCTCAAGATTGGGAAGCCGCCCGTCGCGCGATAGGCTTCTTCAAAGCTGAACGCATTGAAATCGCCTGGTGTCCGCACGATCGCACCTACCTTGCGCTTGTCCAGGAGGACATCGAGCAACTGGATCGTCCTAGGCGGCTGGTATGTGGGGGCCATGATCGTCATCGTCAGGTTGGGAAACAAACGCGGGCAGATCGTCGTCGTGCGGGCGCGACAAGGCCAGAACGGCAGGCACGAAAGCTTGCGGAACCAACATCATTTCCAAACCGAGCGCGCGGGCGACATTGATCAGCGTCGTCGCCCTGGCCGCGGCGGTTCCCGTTTCGATGTCGCGATAGCGTGGACGGGATATACCCGCCAGGTCAGAGACCTGCTCCTGCGTCATTGCAGCAGCGAGCCTTGCATTCCTGAGGAGGCCCCCTATCTGCCGCAAACTTTCCGATTCAGAACTCATTTAGATACCTTTACGGCTCTTTGCAACGAATATTGATACGACAACGTATCCTCTCCGACCGGTTTTGTCAACCAACGTGAGATGTTAACGGATCAATCTGCGCATAAATGATATGTAAAAGGATCATACGAGCAAAAACAGCTCGATCAAGCTGTGAGCCGGTAACGGCCAGCTAGGACTGAACTCCATCATCTCCCGTTGGATTTACATCCTCGGAAATCTCCTGGCGCAGTTTTGTCCCCTTCGCCTTGGTCGCGGCCATGTACCAGACGGCGACGGCCAACGCTGCCGAGGCCGCCGCCCCGAGAACCACAGCAACATAATGATGTGAAGACCGGAGCGTAGCCCCCGTGCCCCTTTTGCCCGGAGGTCGCGCAAAAATGCTATTCCCCCTGCCGCGCGCTTTCGAGCAGCGTCATACAGGCTTCGAGACACGCTGCGGCGATCGCCCGGCCGAGGGGACTTTGCTTCCTGTTCAACAGCCGATGCATCACCACGCCGTGCAGCATCATCATGATCGGATATGCGATGTGCGCGGCCCTGCTTTCTTCAACGCCGGCGCGCACGAGATGGGTGGTGTATCGTTCGATCTCGACCCCCTGCGCGTCCGCTGTGACACGCTCCATCCAGCCGCGCCCATAGAGCAATTCATAGTCGCGGGGGTGGCTGGTACCGAACGCGAGATGTCGTGCGCAGGTGTCCTGGAAGTCTCGCGATTTTGCGAGGTAGGCCGAGAAGCGCTGAAAGGCGAGCGGGCGCAACGCCGTCAGTAGCGCCTCCCGGTCGGTGTAGTAGCTATAGACCGTTGGCGTCGTTGTGGCGGCTTCCGCCGCCACGCCGCGGATCGTCACGGCCTCCTCGCCGCCCGACTGCCACAGGGTGTCGGCGGCCTTCAAGATTCTGTGAGGAAGCTCCGGATCGGCGGTTCGCGGCATCGGCTCTCTTTCTTTTACGTCGTATAAGTTATATGTCGTGTAAGTAATAACCTGTTCCCAGGAAGCGAGCAAATGACCCCCAGCGCAAACCGGGGCCACCAGTTCCTCTTTTTGAATGTAACCCGAAGGTCAGTAACATGAAGACGAAACATGAACACGGCAAGCCGATCCTCGTGACCGGAGCAGCCGGCGCTGTTGGCGGCATCGGCCGCAACCTCACCGAGTTCCTGCTCGCAAGAGGGCACAAGGTGCGCGCCTTGGTTCGGCGTGAGGACGAGCGCGCCGAAGCGCTTCGGCGGCTTGGCGCCGAGGTCATGCAGGGCGACCTTACAGACCTCACCTCGATGCACCGCGCCATTGAAGGTTGCCGGCGCATCTATTTCGGAATGTCTGTCTCCCCGGCCTACCTGGAAGCCACGATCAACACTGCCGCTGTGGCGCGCCACCACGGCGTCGAGGCCTTTGTGAACATGTCGCAGATGACGGTCTCGCAGATGAGCATCAGCGAGACCACCGACAGTCCGCAACACAAGCTGCACTGGCTGGCGGAACAGGCACTGTCATGGTCGGGACTGCCGGTCGTCACGGTACGGCCGACAGTCTTCCTCGAAGGCTTTTTTCTCCTCATGGCAGCCGCCGGCGTGCAGGCCTCCGATGAGTTGGCGCTGCCGATGGGCCGCGGCAAGACCTCGCCGATCTCGGCGGTCGACGTGGCGCGTGCGGTAGCGGCGATCCTCGACGACCCCGCACCGCACATCGGACAAATCTACAATCTGACGGGGCCGGAATCGGCCGATCTGGACCACTATGCGCGCGCCTTCTCCGAGGCGCTCGGCAGGCCCATTCGATATCGTGACGTCCCACTCGCGGCGTGGAGCGAGGGCCTTCGGCAGGCGAGGCTTCCTGAACACCTCGTCAGCCACCTCTCGGCCATGGCCCAGTTGACCAAGCAGGGCCACTACGACCGTATGACGGACGACATGTACAAGCTCGTCGCCGAAGCACCGACGAACATGCGCGACTTCGTGAAGCTCCACACCGCTGAGTTCAAGCAGCGTGCACCGGCGCATTCCTGAGGCGCTCAGCGCATCCCGCAAGCGGAATCTCATCGTTGAAAGGCCGGCACCCATCCCCGATGCCTGGGCAAGAAACGCTGCGCGCCTCGCTCTCTGGACAAGCGCCAGATCTATGGCGCCTGTTATTGGCTTGTTGGTCGTGACGGCGCTGAAACTGTTGTGGCGCGGGGTTTCAGGATTTCTTGCCTGAGCGCGAACAAAATCCGCTCCTCCTAGGAGTGGCGTTTCGCGAGGAACGGTACTCCGGGAAGATTGCCGAGTATATTGGCGCAGGCCACCTGCAACTGGGTGACAGACTCCCTCAACGGGTGCCTGTCTCGGGCAGTTCGAAGGCTCCGAACATGGTGGCTTTGGAATAACAGCATCGAACTGAGGAAAGGGCGTGATATGACGCAGTTGTATCTGGACGATCTCGAGCGCGGTCAAACCTTCGTCAGCGGTTCGCAGGCGCTCGACGAGGAGCAGATCAAAGCTTTCGCGAAAGAGTTCGATCCCCAAATTTTCCATCTCGATGGGCGGGCGGCGGAAGGGACGCTGTTCGGCGGCCTTGCGGCCAGCGGCTGGCATACCGCCGCGATCACCATGCGGTTGAACGTGGAGTCAGGCCTGCCGCTCGCTAACGGCATTATCGGCGCAGGAGGCGAGATCAACTGGCCGAACCCGACGCGCCCGGGTGACATTCTCCACGTCGAAAGCGAGGTGATGGATGTCGCTCCATCGCGTTCGCGCCCAGAGCGCGGCATCGTCACCATCGTCAGCAAAACGCTCAACCAGCGCGGCGACGTTCTCCAGATCCTGACCGCCAAGCTGGTCGTTTTTCGTCGGCCGGCGGCATGAACGACCAGCCATTGCAACCAAACGGAGCATGACATGGGCAACATCCAGGATGCGGCTCGCCGATGTGAAATTTGAGCCGACACGGGCATTGCCGATGACGGGGCCACATTACCGCAAGGATCAAGGAGCCGCGGTCGCCGCGTCCTCGATGATTTTTGCCACCGCATCGGGATGAGAGATCATGACGACATGCGACGCGCCCTTCACAACCACGACGCCCTTAGCGTGCGCCCGCTCTGGGGAATGGTGCTGTCGTAGCGCTGCGCCGATACAAAGAACCCATTTGCACCGTGGCGCTTAGCCTCAACAAGGATTTAGGTGAACATCCTCAACGTCCGAAATCAGTTGATAGAGAAGCTAACCAGATTGTCCGTCCTGAGGCGCAAAGCAGTTGTCCACGTCGCGGCAGATTTAAGTCGTAGCTGGGTCAGGAGGGGAAGACATTCAGGACGTGCTTCGACCACCACTTCTGGCGGCGCCGATTGGCAAGCCGCTTCGCCATTAGCGATTGAACGGAAAAGAAACCATTCAGCATCAGACTACTGCTTTTCGACGCACCTTTTCGAAACGTCGGAGCGAGCGCTTGTCGCGCAGACCACGATGCCCCCATTGGTGAACCGGTTCCATGAAGAGTCTGACAATACGCCACCGCATCCTCGTCAGTTTCGCTGCCGTTCTGGTGGTCATGTCCGTGATCGCCGTCATCGCGTACGCTTGGTTTCTTCAGGCGGGGCAGGAGGCGACTGAGGTCGAGAAGGGCATCCTTCCAGACCTCTATCACAGCACCGAGATCATGATGGGCCAGATGACGGCCCATAGCCTGCTTCAGGAATATGCCCTTCAGGACAACCCGTCGGATAGAAGCACGCTTGAAAGCGCGATCGCGACCAATCGCGACCAAGTGCAGCGGTCGATGGACGACTATGAAGCAACAATCGTCTCCGACATCGACAAGCAGAATTATGCAGTCGTCAAAGAACTCGCCAACCAATTTCGTCTGGCTGAAACTGATGTGCTGAACGCAAGCCGAGCTGCCTTGTCGAAAGGTGAAACTCCCAATGAAAGTCCGGCCATCAAGAACACCGTAGAGCCGATCTTCGTAAAATTGCAGTCCGCTCTGCAGGCCATGGTCGAGGATCACAGAGGCGAGGCAAACAGCGCGACGCAGCGGATCAGCTCGATCGTTAGAGCGGCGGAAGTCGGTTTGAGCGTTGGCTTGTTGATAGCCCTCGGGCTAGCCCTTCTCCTGGGTTACCAGCTGTTTCGCGCCGTTACAGGTCCGCTCACCCGTTTGGTCGACGCGGTTCAATTGATGCGGCAAGGCGACTTCAGCGAACGCCTCGATCTGAGGCGCCGAGACGAATTCAGCGCGCTTGCCGACGGCTTCAACGCAATGGCGGACGATCTCACAAGCCTCATTGGTCAGGTTCAAAGGTCCAGTATACAGGTCGGCACGTCGATAACTGAGATCGCCGCCACCTCCAAGCAACAGCAGGCAACTGCGACTGAAATCGCGGCGACCACAACAGAAATCCGCGCGACAGCCAAGGAAATCTCCGCCACATCAAACGAGCTGGTCCGCACGATGAACGAGGTCTCGACAGTTGCCGAGCAAACGGCTGCCGTCGCCGGCGGAGGGCAAGCGGGGCTGACCCGTATGGAAGAAACCATGCAGCAGGTCATGGAAGCGGCCGGCGCGATCAATTCCAAACTCGCGATCTTGAGTGAGAAAGCCGGCAGCATCAATCAGGTGGTGACAACCATCACCAAAGTCGCCGATCAGACGAATCTGTTGTCGCTCAACGCTTCCATCGAGGCGGAGAAGGCAGGCCAATATGGCCGGGGCTTTGCAGTGGTGGCGACGGAAATCCGAAGGCTCGCGGACCAGACGGCTGTCTCCACCTACGATATCGAGCAGATGGTCAAGGACATCCAGTCGGCAGTCGCGGCCGGGGTGATGGGCATGGACAAGTTTTCCGAGCAGGTCCGCCGGGGTATGCAGGAAATCCAGCAGGTCGGCGGGCAACTCTTTGAGATCATTCAGCAGGTTCAGGGGCTGGTGCCACGTTTCGAAGTCGCCAATGAAGGCATGCAAGCACAGGCGACCGGCGCGGGGCAGATCAGCGACTCGCTAACCCAGCTAAGCGAGGCAGCTCAGCAAACAGTCGAATCCCTTCAGCAATCGACGTTCGCGATCGACGAGCTCAATCAAGTCTCAGGCGGCATGCGAAGTAGCATTTCAAGGTTCAAGCTGCGAGCATAGCGAGCCGGCAGTAGGAGGTGACAATGCTATTCCTCGCCTTCAGCATGGGTCCGGATCGCTACTTGATCGATGTCCAGCAAATTGAAGAGGTGCTGCCTTATATTGATGTGAAAGTTCTGCCGGGTGCGCCAACCGGTGTGGTGGGTCTGGTCAGCTATAACGGCATACCCATCCCTCTCATCGATGTTACTCTTCTTGCGCTTGGCCGGCCATCGGAGCGCCTATTGAGCACCCGGGTCGTTGTCACTCGCTATCCGGCGCATGATGGCGAGCAACGCCTGCTTGGGCTGATCGCGGAACGGGTGACCGATACGCTCGAGCGAGACCCTGCCGATTTCGCGCCGTTCGGACTTGAGCCAGGAACCCCGCCCTATCTTGGGCCGGTGGCTTCCGATGGTTCGGAGATCATTCAGTGGGTCAAAGTGGAAGCGCTGCTTTCGGAAGAGATTCGTACCGCATTGATCCGCCAGGCCGCGATGGGTGATCAATGACCGGCGCAATAGAAAGGCTCCTGACGGAAACCATCGGACTGGACAGTGCCAGCGTTGGTCCGACAGTGGTCGGTCAAGCGGTCAGAGATCGGATGGCAGCGTGCCGGATAACCAACCCTCAGGCCTATAGGGAACACTTGACCGGTTCCTCGCAGGAGCTGCAGGAGCTGATCAATGCGGTGGTGATCCCGGAGACCTGGTTCTTTCGCGACCGAGAAGCGTTCACAATGCTGGCGCGGCATGCGCGCGTGCACAAGCGTGCTCAGCCGATAAAAGTCCTGAGCCTGCCATGTTCAACCGGCGAAGAGGCCTATTCGGTCGCCATGGCCATGTTCGATGCCGGCTTGGAGGCGCACGAGTTCAAGATCGATGGCGTGGATGTCAGCAGCCGCAATATCGCGACGGCTGAACGCACCATCTATGGGCGCAACTCGTTTCGCGGCAGCCATCTCGAATTCAAGGATCGCTATTTCGAAGCGGCCGAGGGCGGGTTGCGGCCTATTGCTGCGGTGCTGAAACAGGTTCGTTTTAGGGTAGGAAACCTGTTCGGTTCTCGCGCGTCTTTCGGGCAAGAGGTCTATGACATCGTGCTTTGCCGCAATTTGCTGATCTATTTCAATCGAGAGCTGCAGGATCGCGCATTGATCTGCCTGAAGGACCTGCTGACCAAAGACGGACTTCTTCTGGTCGGTCCGGCGGAAGCAGCTCTTCCAAGGTTGCATGGCTTTATTTCCGCTGAATGGCCATTGGCGTTTGCCTTCCTGAAATCGGAGCCAGTCAAGACCCCGGCGCCGAAAGTTTCGGCCGCCATCCCGGTGCCAACCCCGAAGGTCAACAAGAGCAAGCCTCTTCTTCCGCCCCGACCGACAATTGGCAATGAAGGCCGTGAGCAGGCGCCGGCCAAGCCGCTTGCACAGGCCTCGGAAAGCCTCATCGCGGTTGAACGGATCGCCAATGCAGGACGGGTAAAGGAGGCACAGGAGGTCGCCCTCGCCCATCTCAAGGAATTCGGTCCTTCCGCGCAAATCTTCTACTTGCTGGGCCTCGTCCAGGATGCGGATGGCGCTGCACCCCAAGCCGCGCAAAGCTATCGTAAGGCGCTCTATCTCGCGCCAAATCATCGAGAAGCTCTCGTCCATCTGGCTTTGCTGCTTCGCAAGCAAGGCGACCATAACGGCGCCGAGGCGCTGGCCGGCCGGCTGGGTCGGGTCCAGAAAAGGAGCGGCAGCTGATGGCGGCTTCGACAAGGATCGCTCGGCCGGTGGAGGAGATTGAAATCGATGACTGCTGGCGGCAAATAGGCGTACGGGGTGACAAGTCATGTCCGCTACTGGAGCAGCATCTCCACTGCCGGAATTGCCCGACCTACAAGAAAATTGCACGACGCCTCCTTGACCGTGCTGCGCCCTCGGCATATCGCGACGAATGGCCTGATAACGCTGGTCGTGCAGGGATCGATCCGGCAGACGGCGAGGCGCTGCAGACGGCCGTTCTCTTCCGTTTGGGGGAGGAATGGCTGGCACTTCCGGTCGGTATTTTTCATGAAGTGGCTGAATCTCGTCGCATTCATTCACTTCCACATCGCAGGAACAGTGCACTGCTCGGTATTGCGAATGTCCGTGGTGAATTGCTTATTTGCCTGTCCCTGGCCGAACTGCTCGGGATAGACGAGCGCAAGGAGGGGGAACAAGGCACACGAACCAAGGTATTTCGCCGCCTAGTCGTGGTGGGCGAGCGCGACAAGCGGGTTGCTTTTACGGTTGATGAGATCCACGGCTTACATCGGTACCAGGAACGCGACACTCTCGCTGTTCCGGCCATGATTGGCAAGGCACTGTCGGCCGCTACGGTTGCCGTGCTGCCTTGGCAGGGACGAGCCGTTGGCTGTCTCGATCCACGACAACTGCTCACGATGCTGGATCGGAGCATCGCATGACAGACGAAGACTTAAGCCAGGTTTCGATGCTCAGCCTCTTCCAGGCCGAACTGGAGACGCAGTCACAGGCTCTGACCTCTGGGCTTCTGGCACTCGAACGCGATCCTGTCGCCGCCGATGCCCTGGAAGCATGCATGCGTGCCGCGCATTCCCTGAAGGGAGCTGCCCGCATCATCGACCTAATGCCCGCGGTCAAAGTTGCAAATGCGATGGAAGACTGCCTGGTCGCCGCACAACGTGGGCATCTCAGGGTGCGACGGGAGCATATAGATGGGCTTCTGCAAGGCTCTGACCTTTTGAAATTGATCGCATCGGGATCATCGAGCGAGAGCGCAGAAGTCGAAACCTTTCTCGCGAAGTTCGAGGAATTGTCCCTCCCCGAGGCAAAGCCCAGACCTCAAGATTCAGCAGCTGATTTCGCAACTCCAGATCATGCCCAGGAGCAGCTGGCGACGACTTCTTCAGCGAACCTCCTCGTTGGGACGGTACCGCAGGCCCATGGCAGCATCGGCACTGATAGAATGGTTCGGGTGACCGCAGACAGCCTGAACAGATTGCTCGGGTTGGCTGGCGAGTCGCTGATGGAAGCTCGGCGGCTCAGGCCATTCGCTGACGGGCTGCTGCGGCTGAAGCGACTTCAATCGGACCTCGCAAGTGCGTTCGACAATCTTCATGCAGTGCTGCCGCCGGGTTCAAACGATGCGGCGGTAGTGGAGGCGCTGGCTGAAGCACAGCGAAAGCTTCGGTTGAGCCAAGCGTTCCTGGCGGAGCGTCTCGATGAACTGGATTCAGTGGATCGGAAAGCGACCGATCTTGCCAACAGATTGTACGACGAAACGTTGGCGAGCCGGATGCGGCCTTTTGAGGACGGCGTGCGACATTATGCGAGAACGGTCCGCGACCTCGGTCGTACCCTTGGCAAGCGGGTGCGACTGGAGATCGTAGGCGGCTCGACCGGCATCGACCGCGATATCCTCGATCAGCTCGATGCCCCTTTGGGGCATCTTTTGCGTAACGCTGTAGATCATGGGCTTGAACCGTCAGAGGAGCGCCTCGCGATGGGGAAGCCCGAAGAGGGGCTGATCAGGCTCGAAGCGAGGCATAGTGCCGGGCTGCTGCAGATAGCCGTGGTGGACGACGGCAGGGGGATCGAGCTCTCGAAGCTGCGCGAGACTGTCGTCGCCCGGCAGCTTGCAACCAGGGAAAGTGCTGACACACTCAGCGAAACCGAATTGCTCGCATTCCTGTTTCTGCCAGGCTTTTCGATGAAAGCGGGCCTTACCGACGTCTCCGGTCGCGGTGTGGGGCTCGATGCAGTGCAAGCCATGACGAAGGAGGTCCGGGGAGTCGCAAGCGTCTCCTCAGAATTTGGGCACGGAACCCGATTTCAACTGCAATTGCCGCTGACGTTGTCGGTCCTGCGCACGCTGCTCGTCGATGTTGATGGAGAGCCCTATGCTTTTCCACTCGCTGCCATTTCCAAGACTTTGAAACTGCAGCGGACGCAGATCGATCTCCTGCAGGGCCGGCCGCATTTTCGCTTGAACGATCGACAGATCGGGCTGGTCACCGCGCGCGAGGTGCTGGATCGAGGTGAGCCCGGATCGGAACCGGACGAACTCTCGGTCGTCGTCGTGGATGCGGGGCGGGGCGATGCGTACGGCCTGATCGTTGACCGTTTTCTCGGGGAACGCGAGTTGGTGATCAGACCTCTCGATCCACGGTTTGCCAAGATCAAGGACATCAGCGCAGCAGCCCTGATGGAAGACGGTTCGCCTGTTCTGATCTTCGACGTCGACGATCTGATCCGATCGGTGGAAAAGCTTGCGTCGTCCAGCCGATTTCGAGCTCTTCGGCGCGCCGTGGGCGGTCCCGAAGCGAGCAGGCGCAAGCGCGTGCTCGTGATTGACGATTCACTGACGGTTCGCGAACTCCAGCGCAAGATGCTGGGCAATTACGGTTATGAGGTCGAAGTGGCGGTCGACGGTATGGACGGGTGGAATGCCGTCCGGTCTGGTCCTTTCGATCTCGTCGTCACCGACATCGACATGCCTCGCATGGATGGCATCGAGCTGGTGAGTTTGATCAGAAAGGACGCTCATCTCAAGAACACACCCATCATGATCGTTTCATACAAGGATCGGGAAGAAGATCGCGCGCGCGGGCTCGACGCAGGTGCGGACTATTATCTGACCAAGAGCAGCTTTCAGGACGAGGCGCTGATCCATGCCGTCGTGGACATGATTGGGGAGGCTGCTGAATGAGATCGAAATCGGAAGCCAACGAATGAGAATCGGCGTAGTCAACGACATGCCGATGGCGGTTGAACTTCTGCGTCGACTGGTCCTGTCGACCGGCGAACATCAGGTCGCATGGATCGCGACCAATGGGCGGGAGGCGGTCGAGGTCTGCAGACGTGATCTGCCGGATCTCATACTCATGGATCTAGCAATGCCAGAGATGGACGGCGTGGAAGCGACCCGCAGAATCATGGCGGACACCCCATGCTCAATCTTGTTGGTGACCGCCAGCATCGAAGCCAACCTCGCCGGCGTCTACGAAGCAATGGGTCATGGCGCGCTTGACGCAGTCGATATTCCGTCAGTGGGCATCGAAGGTAACGCGTCCTCGCAATCCGCACGGCTTTTGACGAACAAGATAGCAACGATCGGCAAGCTGATCGGTGATGCGCCGACCAAGGCAAAAAGGCGGATGTCACGTGCGGCAGAGCCGACACCTCGACGCCTAATTGCAATCGGTGCCTCCGCCGGCGGGCCGGCTGCCGTTGCCGCAGTCCTGAGCGCGTTTCCCATTGATTTTGGCGGCGCGATCGTACTCGTCCAGCATCTTGATGCTCAGTTCGTTCCAGGCCTTGCTGATTGGCTGGGGCAGCATACGCCTCTCCCGATTCGTCCGGCGCGGGAAAAGGATAGTCCTCAAGCGGGCACCGTTCTCGTTGCCAGTTCTGCGGATCATCTGGTTTTCAAGTCAGCTCAGCAACTTGGCTATACGCCCAGCCCCAAGGACAATGTTTATCGGCCGTCCGTAGATGTGTTCTTCGAAAGTGCGGCGCAATGGTGGCCTGGCTCGGTGATTGGTGTCCTGCTCACAGGCATGGGCAGGGATGGTGCGCGCGGGCTGAGACAGCTCCGCGACAAGGGGCATCTCACAATCGCGCAGGATAGAGCAACCAGTGCCGTCTATGGCATGCCGAAGGCCGCCGCCGACATCGGCGCGGCTGTTGATATTCTTCCTTTGAGTGCGATCGGCTCACGTATAATCGAAGCCTGCGAGCACTCCACGTGAAAGGGCTCGTCCGATGACGCAAGAACCAGAGCTGGTCCCGCCACTTGCAGATAATTATTCATCCATGGTTCTGCTCATCGATGATCAGGTCATGGTTTGCGAGGCGGTCAGGCGCGCTTTAGCCAACGAGCCTGATATTGCCTTACACTTCTGCACCGACCCGTTGAGAGCGATGACAGTCGCGGATGAGGTAAAGCCAACCGTTATCCTGCAGGATCTCGTCATGCCCGGGGTCGATGGGCTGCATCTGGTGCGAGAATACAAGAAGCATGCTTCGACACGCGCGGTCCCAGTCATTGTGCTATCGAGCAAGGAAGATCCAGCCACCAAGGGCGAAGCCTTCGCTGCGGGAGCGAACGACTATCTTGTCAAACTGCCGGATCGTATCGAGCTGATTGCGCGCATCCGATATCATACGCGGGCCTATCTGGATCACGTCCAGCGAGACGCAGCGTACCGCGCGCTAAGGGAAAGCCAGCGACAGCTGATCGGTGCAAACCTCGAGCTTGAGCGTTTGACACGGATCGATGGCTTAACGGGTCTCGGCAACAGGCGCTATTTTGACGAATATCTGGCGGCTGAATGGAAACGCGCTTTTCGCGCACAGTCCCCATTGTCGCTGTTGATGATCGATGCCGACAACTTCAAACGATACAACGATACCTATGGCCATATGGCCGGCGACGAGGTGCTCAAGCAAATCGCCCGCGTAATCCAGAGCGGTTCCGGCCGATCCACAGACCTCGCTGCGCGGTACGGAGGCGAAGAGTTCGTCATCGTGCTGGTCGACACTTTACTGGAACAATCCAGTGCGATCGCAGAGCGGCTCGTCCAGAGCGTGCGGGAGTTGAACATACCCCACGGCCCGGATCACGTGACCATCAGCGTTGGCGTCGCAACAACGGTGCCCAACGAGAACGAGACGCCAAACGATTTCGTCAATGCCGCCGATTTGGCACTGTTTCGTGCCAAATCGGAAGGACGAAATCGTGTGGCGCTTCATATGTCCCGCAGCTAGAGAAGCTCAAGGCACTTCCGATCGGATGCGTGATCTGAGGCCAAGTTCGGCCTGCGAGGAGGCGAAGATCGGGGGCTTTCCTCGGCCGGTCTAAGGAGCCGGACAACTGTTTTTGTGCGGGGCGTAAGAGTAAAAAGGAGGGTGAGTCGACGTCGGCTAGCTTACGCGCCTCAGACAATGCAGCTACGCGTCGCGTCGCGGCCCGCAAGGCCGAGGCGGCACACAGGTTGCGCGGTATCCGGTAAGCGCGCGCTGTTATTCGGTCTTTGGCGGCACTTCTTTCTTTATAGTTTGGGTGTCCGCAGCCTTCGACATATCGGCCTTCTCGACGCTCGCTGTTTTCTGCGTGTCGACCGATGCCTGTACCTTCTCGTGAAATGGGCAATCGGCATAGGCGGCGGATACGGACAGTCCTAGCGCTGTTGCTATTGCGAGGATTGTTTTCATTCTCATCTCCTCATTCATCGATGAAGCAGCGTAGCGTGCCCGGCGCCGACGACAAAATCACATTTGCCCTCGTGCGCGTGCGCTTGCGCGCGCAATCGCGACTCCGTTCGCAGCAGTCGAGATGCTGGTCGCAGGCAAAAACTAGCCTGACGACGACATGATTGGGTTGATCTCAGTATCCGGGAATCTGCAGGCGGCAATTGCCAGTGCGCCATGTGTCATGGAGTCGGATCTTCGCGGGAAGACGCGCTTTCTGGTCGATTGGGTTCGGCATAACGGCGAGCAAGCTGGCGAAATACCAGACGTCATCGTCAGGCTCGCCGAGCAGCCTGCTCTCACCCGGACAGACTTGCAACGTCACGACCTCAGCATCCCCGGCCGGGATGAAAAGCGGCATTCTGAAACGAGTTAGACTTGTCCCTTTCGCAGGTCGAAACCACCGATGACACTACTCCAAGGCTGAAGCTCTTTTCCCATCAAACACAATCGTCTTCAATTCCGGGTCACTGCTCAGGAGTACGAGATGACCCGATCGAATGAAGAAAGACTGAAACGCACAATCCGCAGGCATCAGCTGCGCGAAATGGTGCCGCTTGCGGACAGTACGATCTACGAAATGGAACAGCGAGGGGAATTTCCGCGGCGCTTCGCTTTGACCCCACGATGCGTGGTTTGGGATCTGAGCGAGGTTCAGGCGTGGCTTGCTGCCCGTCGCTCAAAACCCATCCTCCGGGCGCCCGGTCCCGACGTGAAACAGCGTCGAGCCCGCCCGGTCAAAGGGCGGGATCGGGCGCCAAGATCGGCATCGACTGCGGGATGAGCGTTGGCACGTACTTCTTGCCATCGACCCAGGCGTCCAAGATGTCCGACCATTCCTGCATCATGTGCCGACGCTGCACCTCATACTCGGCTTTGTTATAGACGCCGCGCGACGAGCGGCCGTCCTCATGCGCCAGGCACTTTTCGATCCAGTCGCTGTTGAAGCCGAGTTCGTTCAGCAGAGTCGAACCAGTCCGCCGTAGGTCGTGCACCGTAAACGGCTCTAGAGGCAAACCTTCCTCCTTGGCCCGCTCGACAACTGCATAGGTTACCCGGTTAAAGGTGGCGCGCGACATCGGAGCATCTGCGTCGTACCGAGACGGCAGAAGGTATCTGGAATTTCCGGCACAGGTCTTCAGGGCAATCATGATATCGAGCGCCTGGCGCGACAGGTAGACGTTATGCGCCTTCGATCGCTTCATGCGCTCCTTTGGGATAGTCCAGAGCGCATTCTCGAAGTCGACTTCATCCCACACTGCGTCCTGCAACTCGCTTTTGCGCACCATCGTGAGGAGGTAGAGCCGCATTCCCAACCGGATCGTGGGAAGCGTGGCGATGTGCTCGAGCTGTTTCAGCATCACTCTGATTTCAGAGGGCGAAAGCGAGCGGTCTTTCGGCACAAAGGTGGCGATTGATGCTGGGCCTACTTCGTCGGCCGGATTGGCGACCTTCTCTCCATGTAAGATGGCGAAGCCGTAAATCTGCTTCAGGATGTCTCGCACGTGGATGGCCGTCGCCGGGGCACCGCGTTCAACGATGCCTCCGCAGTGGGCTCGTAGATCGTCCGGTGTGATTTCCGACAGCAGGCGATTGCGCCAGGCAGGAAGAAGCTCGCGCTCAAAGATGGAACGCCGCATGGCGCGCGTGCTGTCGGCCATCGGCGCGGCGGTGAGCCACTTCTCCCCGAACTCGCCAAAACTCTTCGCCTCTTTCAGGCGACGCTTCTCGCGCTGCTTCTCTATCGCTGGTGACCGCCCATCTCTGATGGCGCGCTTGGCGTCCAGGCATTTCTCTCGAGCGAGTGCGAGCGAGATTCCGTCTCGTCCATATCTGCCTAGTTGCACCGTCTCACGGCGCCCATTGAGCCTGTAGTCCAGCATAAACGAGATCGCGCCACTCGGCATGACCTTGACATACATACCGTCGCGGTCCGCAACCTTGTAGACTTTTTCTTTTGGTCTCAATGACTTAATGGCGACGTCAGTCAGCATAGCTGCTGCCTCCAAAAAAGTACCGTCAGGGTATTTTCGAGGCCTGTCGACAGAAAATTCTATTTACTTTCAATTCCTTACGGGCAAAAAAGTACCGTCACAAGCCTTACTGGCCATGACGGTACTTTGAAAAATCCCAAGGGGCAATATGTGGCAGATCCGTCAGGCAGCCCGCCGATGCCAATTTCTGCCTACCGATAGCTGTCGAACGCTACTGGAGAATTATCTTTTTATTTTCAGATGCTTAAGGAGAACAATGGCGAATAATCGGCGGTATTTGAGTGGGCCTGAATCATTCCCACTCTATTGTGCCGGGCGGCTTTGAGGTGACGTCGTAGACGACGCGGTTGATGCCGCGGACTTCGTTGATGATGCGGGTGGCGGCGGAACCCAGGAACGCCATGTCGTAGTGGTAGAAATCCGCCGTCATGCCATCGACAGAGGTGACGGCGCGCAGCGCGCAGACGAACTCGTAGGTGCGGCCATCGCCCATCACGCCGACAGTCTGCACCGGCAGCAGCACCGCGAAGGCCTGCCAGATGGCGTCGTAGAGGCCGGCCTTGCGGATCTCGTCGAGATAGATGGCGTCGGCCTCGCGCAGGATCTCCAGCTTCTCGCGGGTAATGCCGCCGGGACAGCGGATGGCTAGGCCAGGGCCTGGGAACGGATGCCGGCCGATGAAGCTTTCGGGCAGGCCGAGCTCCTTGCCAAGGGCCCTCACCTCGTCCTTGAACAGTTCGCGCAGCGGCTCGACCAGCTGCATGTTCATGCGCGCGGGCAGGCCGCCGACATTGTGGTGCGACTTGATGGTCACCGACGGGCCGCCGGTGAAGGAGACGCTCTCGATGACATCGGGATAGAGCGTGCCTTGCGCCAGGAAGTCGGCGCCGCCGAGTTTCTTCGCCTCCTCCTCGAACACCTCTATGAACAGCCGGCCGATGGTCTTGCGCTTCTTCTCCGGGTCGGCCTCGCCTTCCAGCGCCGAGATGAACTTGTCGGCGGCATCGACCAGGATCAGCGGCAGATTGTAGTGCTGGCGGAACATCGCCACCACGCCCGCAGCCTCGTCCTTGCGCATCAGCCCGTGGTCGACAAGGATACAGGTCAGCTGGTCGCCGACTGCTTCGTGGATCAGAAGTGCGGCGACCGACGAGTCAACCCCGCCCGACAGGGCGCAGATGACCTTGCCCTTGCCGACCTGCTTGCGGATCGCCTCGACCGCGTGTTCGCGGTAGGCGCGCATCGTCCAGTCGCCCTCGATGCCGGCGATGTTGTGAACGAAATTGCGCAGCAGCCTTGCGCCGTCCGGGGTGTGCACGACCTCGGGGTGGAACATGATGCCGTACATCTTGCGCTCGACATTGCCGAAGATGGCGAAGGGCGAGCCTTCGGACTTGCCGAACACTTCGAAGCCCTTGGGCAAGGAGATGACGCGGTCACCGTGGCTCATCCACACCTGGTGGCGCTGGCCGGGCGCCCACAGGCCCTCGAACAGCGGGCTGTCCTTCTCGATCTCGACAAAGGCGCGGCCGAATTCGCGATGATCGGAGCTTTCGGCGACGCCGCCCATCTGCACGCACATCGCCATCTGGCCATAGCAGATGCCAAGCACCGGCACGCCGGCATCGAAGACGATCTGCGGCGCGCGCGGGCTGCCGATGTCCGACGTCGAGGCGGGGCCGCCGGACAGGATCACGGCCTTCGGATTGATGCGCTCGAACGCCGCCTCGGCCGACTGGAACGGCACGATCTCGGAAAACACGCCGGCCTCGCGGATGCGGCGGGCGATGAGCTGCGTAAACTGGCTGCCGAAATCGACAATCAGGACGGTGTCGGGATGATTGGCTGTTTTCATGGCGAGCGTTTAGAGAAAGAAATGAGTCGACGCAATGGGTTGCGGGGCCTTGCTGTCACTTCGATTCCACGACTTCACCTTCAGCGCCAGTGTCTTCATCCTTCGCCGCAGCCTGTCCGGCCGCAAGTGCCCGCAAAGCGCCCATCAGCGCCGTGAACCGCTCCTCGCCAATGCGACTGACATAGCGCCGCTCGATCTCCATCTTGACCCGATCGCCGTCGCGCAAGGCATCCAGCCCCTTGCTGGTGTAACGCACCAGCTTGCCGCGGCCATCTTGCGGATCGGGCAGACGCTCGACGATCCCCTCCGCCTCGAGGCCGTCGAGCAGTTGCTGGATCGCCTGCTTGGAGATTGCCGAGCGTTCGATCAACGCCGACTGGCGCATGCCGTTCCTGGTGATGTGTCCAAGCAGTCCGGCGCGTGCTTCGGTGAACCAGCCGTGACCGGCGGCGCGCATCGCGGCGGCGAATTCGGTCTGCCAGGCGCGGCTTGCCTGCCAAAGGCGCCAGCCGACGTGATCGGGCAGGGTGTCGATTTTTTCGTCAAGCTCCTTGACCATTTTCTCCAAACTCCATATAGTCAAGATACTTGACGATAAACATCCCGTCGAGGCTCTTTCGAACTCAAGCACGGACAGGGACCATGACAATTCTCGACAGGAACATGCTGGCCGTTATCATGGTTGGCACCACGCATGTCATCGACATGGGCGGCAAGGACGCCTTCATCCACTACGAAAACGAGAACCGGGCGCATATGCTGCTACCGGATGGTACCCTTTTCCATGGGATCTGGATGCTGCTCGACCGCGGCTACAAGGTCGAATGGAAAGATGGCCCCACCGGCTCCTGGAAACTCGATCATACGCCAGGAGCGATCGACTATGTCGATGCGAGCGGCGCCGTGCGCGGGCGCATCTCGCGCATCGATTTCAGCGATCCGGAGAGCCTGGCGGCTTGATGCTATTTCCGGTCAGGCGCTCAGCAAGCCATCGCCGATCGCCTGTTCCAGCCGCCCGACCGCTGCGGCCAGTTTCTCGTCGATGACGTGTAGATATTCGGTCCAGTCGCCGACGTGCCGCAGATCCGCCGCGCCGTCGGAAATGCCGCGCAGCCCGATCAGCGGGATGTCGAACAGCTGGCAGGCGCGCAGGCAAGCGAAAGTCTCCATGTCGACCATGTCGGCGGCAATTGCGTCATAGGCGGCGCCGGTGACGATCGCGCCACCGGTGGACAGCGTTGCCTCCCTCAGGTCGGGAATCCTGAACGGCAGCGGCACGGTCACCGGCAGGTCAAGGAAAGGCGTCACGCCCTTTTCGAAGCCGAGCGGCGAGGCGTCGATGTCGCGGTAGCTAACCGACACGGCCTGGTAGATTTCCGTCTGCTCCAGCGTCCGGCTGCCGGCCGAGCCGAGCGATACGACGAGGTCCGGCAGGGTCTTCCGAGACTTCAGCAAGGAGAGTTCGGCGCCCAGCCTGACGCCGGCCTCGACCGGTCCAACGCCGGTCATCAGCGGCGTGAACAGCCGCTTGAGGTGCGGGCCATACTCGGCCTCGGCAGCCATCACGAAGAGGACGCCCTTGCCGCCAAGCCGCACAATCTTGCCCATCGGATTAGCCTTCGATGCCATC
Source organism: Mesorhizobium sp. P2_C7 (assembly GCF_056404515.1). Classification (NCBI taxonomy): domain Bacteria; kingdom Pseudomonadati; phylum Pseudomonadota; class Alphaproteobacteria; order Hyphomicrobiales; family Phyllobacteriaceae; genus Mesorhizobium; species Mesorhizobium sp. P2_C7. The sequence continues at coordinate 29,021 of NZ_JBFUDW010000016.1, forward strand.
ACGCCCGACCACCGTCATCATCGTACCGGTCATGGTGGCGATCAGCTTGGCCTCGCCGTCGGCGGCAAAGGCATAGGCCTGGCCGTCGGCGACGATGATGGTGCGGCCGGGTTTTGTCACCGAACCGCGGAACAGGAAGCGTTCGCCCCTGCCCGGCGCCAGCAAATTGACCTTGAATTCGATGGTCAGCACGCCGGAGTTTTCCGGCATCAGCGAGAAYGCGGCATAGCCACAGGCCGAGTCCAGCGCTGTCGAAATGACGCCAGCATGCAGGAAACCATGCTGCTGGGTCAGTGCCGCCGAATAAGGCATCTCGATCTCGATGATGCCCGGCGTCACCAGCGTCAGTTCGGCGCCGATCGTGGCCATGGCCTGCTGGCGCGCGAAGGAGGTTCTGACGCGATCCTCATAGTCCGGGGCGGGTACGATCTTTGCTGCCATGGCCGCTGCCTTTCTTTATGCGGATAAGCTTATTGCAGAGGCATGGGCGGCAGGCAAATGCTTTTGCTGCACTGCAGCAAACCGATCTTAATTCAACCAGAGAAGCGATGCGTTGAGCAAGGTGGCAAACGCAACCCATGCCGCATATGGCGCGAACAGCCATGCGGATGCCCGGTCGCGGTTCCAGGCCGTGGCGATGAACAGCCCAATGCTGGCGAGAAGAAGCACGATCACAACAAGCGCGAGCCCCATCATCTTGGCTCCGAAGAAGGTCGGCGACCATAGGAAGTTCAGCACCAGTTGGACGACCCAGATCTTCATCGCGGCTCCCGACGACGCTTGCAGCCATGTCCGCCAGCCGGCCACGGCGATCAGCAGATAGAGGAGTGTCCAGGCAGGTGCAAAAACCCAGTTGGGTGGATTGAAGGGCGGCTTGGTGAGCGATGCATACCAGGCACCCGGCAGTGTCGTATAACCGATCAGCAGGCCCCCGCCGAGCACCACAATGACGAAAAGCAGAAGCGACAGATATCTTTGCAAGAATCCTATCCCGCGATCGCGGCCAGACGCGCCGCTTCTGCAACTGGGGCGCTATCGCCGCCTGTCAACGGCAGCGTCAGTTCGCCTTGCGCAACGCACAGAAGTAAAACCCATCCGTGCCGCTCAACGCCGGCGACAGCGAGACGTCGCCGGCCGGACCGATTCGCACGGCCGTCTTATGGCCGGGAAAACGGCTGTCCCAGAGCGCGCGATGATCGACCGGGACAAAGCCGCTGTTGCGGTGCCGGAATGCCGCAACCTGCTCGCCATTCTCCTCGTCGAACACCGAGCAGGTAATGTAGACCAGCAAGCCGTCTGACTTGACGTAGGCTTTGGCGGCTTCGAGGATCGCCGACTGCTCGCCCTTGCGGGCGTCGAGTTGTCTTTGCGTCAGCCGCCATTTGGCATCGGGACGGCGCCGCCAGGTGCCGCTGCCGGTACAAGGCGCGTCGACCAGCACGATGTCCATATGGTTGCCGAGCGGAGCGAGTTCGGCCGGCTTGGTGACGACCTGCACATTGCGGTTTTCCGAGCGACGGATGCGGTCGAAGATCGGCGCCAGCCGCGCCTTTTCGGCGTCGTGGGCAAATATCTGGCCCCGATTGTCCATCGCAGCCGACAGCGCCAGTGTCTTGCCGCCGGCGCCGGCGCAGAAGTCGAGCACCTGCATGCCGGCCTCGGCGCCGGAAAGGGCAGCCACGACCTGCGAGCCTTCGTCCTGGACCTCGAACCAGCCTTTCTGGAAAGCCGGCTCGGCTTGCACGTTAGGGTGCCTGCCGTCGCCATCGATCGGCGGGATGCGGATGCCTTGCGGCGCGATGGCGGCTGGTCTCGCGCCGGTTCCGGTCAGCTCGGCCAGTACCTTGTCACGGTTGGCCTGCAACGTGTTGACCCTGATGTCGAGCGGCGGTCGCGTCGCCAGCGCCGCCCCCTCATCAGCCCAGGTGTCGCCGAAGGTTTTCTCGAAAAGCGGCACGCACCAATCGGGTATGTCGGCCCGCACCGCGGCCGGTGCATCGGCGAGCCGGCGTTCGGAAATGGCCTGAAGCTCGGTGGCAGTCAGCAAAGGCGGCGCGAATTTGTCACCGTCGAGCGCATCGTTCAGCGACTGCGCCGTCAGGCCCCATTCGAGCAGCAGCGCGCCGAAGCCGATGGCGCGCGGCGTGTCTTCCCCCAACAGCCATCCGGCGGAACGCTTTCGGCGCAAGCCGTCATAGACGATGTTGCCGATCGCCGCGCGGTCGCCGCCGCCGGCGAAGCGGTGCGACAGGCCCCAATCCTTCAGCGCGTCCGCAACCGGCCGGTGACGCCGGCCGATGTCTTCCAGCACTTCGATGGCCGCAGCCAGCCGTCCGCCCAGTCGCATTCGTCATTCCATCAAATCGAGCACATGATCTCCCGGCCTGCTCTTAGAGCCTTTCGCGACTGGATTGAACCCCGCTTCCGTCACATGCCGACGAGGTTGACTTGACCGAGGCAGGCTGATCGCCCAACCAGTAAATGTCCTTGGCCAGCAACAACAGATCAATCAATAGATGACAGGTTTCTAATGTTCGTAACTGGCGCCCGCAAGTACGCGATCTGGCGCAACCGCTCTGCTTTCCAAGTTTTTCGGTTGGGAATACTCTTGCCGCCATGATTCGCGGCACGGAAAACGTGGACCTGCGGATCGCTACGAGGAGAGGGCAATGAAGACTTATCTGGCGGAAGTTCTAGGCACATTTCTGTTGGTGTTCATCGGTACGGCTTCGGTGGTGACCGGCGGCTTCGGCGGTGCGCTGCCGCTCGGCCAGGAAGGCATCGGACTGGCATTCGGCATCGGTCTCATTGCGGCGGCCTATGCGATCGGCCCGATTTCAGGCGCACATCTCAATCCGGCGGTGACGCTCGGTGTCTTCCTTGCCGGCCGGCTGCCAGCCAAGGACGTCATCCCCTACTGGATTGCGCAGATCATCGGCGCCATCCTGGCCTCGCTGGCATTGTGGATCATCGTCTCCGGCCAGACCGGCGGACACACCGGCGGCTTCGGCGCCAATGGTTGGGACGTGGCGAAATGGGGCGTCAGCTCGGCGTTCCTGTGGGAACTGATCGGCACTTTCACCTTCGTCACCGTGATCCTCGGTGTCACCGCTGAAAAGCACTCGACTGCGTTCGCCGGGCTGGTCATCGGCCTGACGCTGGCAGGGTTGCACTTCGCCATTATCCCGGTCACCGGCACATCGCTCAATCCGGCCCGCTCGATCGGCCCGGCGCTGTTTTCCGGCAGTGCGGCGATCGGCCAGCTCTGGCTGTTCATCGTTGCACCGTTGATCGGCGGCGCCATTGCCGGCGTCGTCGCCAAGGCGCGCGTCTTCGAGAAGGACTGAGGTTGGAAGCTTGAATACGAAAAAGGCGCGGGCCGTGGCCCACGCCTTTTTTTGCCGACCCTGCCGCGTCCCAACGACAAGGCCATACCTCACTCGCCTGTTTTCGCACTAGCGCGCTGGGAAACCGGCCTATAGCTTTCTAAAGAAGCCGGACAGAATATTCGGACCCGCTTCGCCGGGCCGCAGTCTGATTCCGTCCTCGAAGCAGTTCAGTGTCACGCACTCGAAGCCGCTGTGTGCGAGGAGTGCCACCAGCGAGTCACGATCGAAGTGGTGCAGGTGCTCGTTGGGGAGACGCATGCGCCACGTCTGGAACCACGCGTCGCCGTCGGCCCCGAGCTCGCGCCAGCGGCAATAAGGGACGGCGACGGCCAGATAGCGGGCCTGAAGGCGGGCGAGGAAACCCAGATCCGGGATGTGCTCCAGCACGTCGAACATGGCGACGAGATCCCACGAGCTGGCGAGCGCCTCATCCCAATCGACAAAACGGACGCCCTTGGGCAGCGGAAACCTGGCGATGTCGCAGCCGGCGCAGTCGGAGACTCCGGTTATTTTCGCGGCCTCGACGAATGTGCCCGTGCCATATCCAAACTCCAGCACGGACCCGGGAATCTCGCCGGTGATTCCAAGCACCCAGCCAAGTCGCTGATATCCGAGCTTGATGGTCCGGTCACTCAGGTCCTCGTAATAGGAAATGTATTGCTTGTCGTATTTGATCGGGGTGAAGTCGATCTGGTGGATCACGCCAAACTCGTCCACCTCGTAATTGTCCAACATCAGCGCGCGGCCTCCGATTCCGAACTCCTAAATCACAGCCAACCGCGGATCCGGGCGCACCGGTCATGGTATAAATATAAGAAATATATACGTAAAAAATACCACAATATGGACCATGCCAGTCAGGAATGTTGTTCTTTCGGTACTAAAACTTACGTTGCATATGAAGAGTGCTAGAACCAGAAGTACTGCGTCAGTCGATGGAAGCCCAAGGGTTAAGCCTCTCCCCGTCAGCAGGCTGGCGGCTGCGACCGCAGGTATTGTCAAACCAATTGTAGCGCATGCGGAACCCATCGCAACATTCAAGCCGCGTTGCAGCTCATTGTGAAGTGAAGCGCGAACCGCCGAAATGGCCTCCGGCATCAAAACCAACCCGGCGATCAATGCTCCCACAATACTGTCGGACTGGGTCACCTGGTAGGCAACGAGCGTATCTTCAACACCTGCGGCGACTTGCTCGGCGAGCATGACAATTCCAATCAGCCCGATCAACAGGAGCAAAGTACCGACAGCGACGCTTTCGTGAGGGGCGGTCCGCATCGAAACGTCGTGTTCCTGTCCTTGGACGAAGTCGTCTCGGTGCCGGACAGTCTGCGCGAACACAAAACTTGCATACAGCAGCACTGAAAGCACGGCTACGAAGCCCAGTTGAGCAGCTGAAAATGTGCCAGGGCCCGTAGTTTGTGTGTAGGTTGGCAGAATAAGCGTCATGACGGTCAGCGCGGCCAGAACCGCCAAATATGCGCTGGTTCCTTGTCGAACAATTGCCTGCTTGCGATGACGCCAGCCGCCAAGCGCGAGACACATGCCGACAACGCCGGTAGATGTAATCATCATCGTTGAAAAGACGGACTCACGTGCAAGCGTGGGGTTGTTCTCTCCATGCAGCATCATGGAAACGATGATCGACACTTCGATTGCCGTCACGGCAAAAGTCAGCACCAACGTGCCGTAGGGTTCTCCTACACGCCGAGCCACCGCCTCTGCGTGGTCGAGCACCACGAAAATGGTGGTGAACATAATCGCACTCGAAAGCCCTCCGACAAGGATCCTGACGCCCAGCGAACCTTCATCCACCGACAGCCCGCTTGCCCTGACTGCGACAGCCATCATCAAGGCGGCCAAGGGCATCGCATAAGAGGTGACCGATCGTTGGAAAACACTCATTCAAGCCCCCATGCGCCTGCGAAACTTGCTGAAAACCCATGGGGAGCACCTTCGCCAATGTCCGGCAGACCCCCATTCGACCCTCACAAACAACGTCAGCCCGCGGCTCCAAACGATGCCGCGGGATCGCGACCTTGGCTGCATTCAAAATCGAAGCGCTGCTCCCCTTAAGCCGTCTTCTGCGTCACCAATCCCAGTTCCTTGACCATCGCCTCGCGCATCAAAAACTTCTGCGGTTTGCCGGTCACCGTCATCGGCAATTCGGTGCGGAAGCGAATGTGGCGCGGGATCTTGTAATGGGCGATCTGGCCGGAGCAGAAGGCCTTGATCTCCTGTTCGGTGGCGATCTGGCCTGGCTTGAGCACGATCCAGGCGCACAGCTCCTCGCCATATTTTGGGTCTGGAATGCCGAACACCTGCACTTCCCTGACCTTGGGATGGCGGTAGAGGAATTCCTCGACCTCGCGCGGATAGACGTTCTCGCCGCCGCGGATGACCATGTCCTTGACCCGGCCGACAATGTTGCAATAGCCCTCGGCATCGATGGTGGCGAGATCGCCGGTGTGCATCCAGCCATCGGTGTCGATCGCTTCGCGGGTCTTGTCGTCGTCGTCCCAATAGCCCTTCATCACCGAATAGCCGCGCGTGCATAGCTCGCCCGGCGCGCCGACGGCGACGGTGGCGCCGTCGGCATCGACCGCCTTGACCTCGACATGGGGGTGGATGCGGCCGACCGTCGAGACGCGTTTTTCCAGCGGGTCGTCGACGCCGCTCTGGAACGACACCGGACTGGTCTCGGTCATGCCGTAGGCGATCGTCACTTCTGACATATGCATAAGCGACACCACTTTCTTCATCACCTCGATCGGGCATGGCGAGCCGGCCATGATGCCGGTGCGCAGGCTGGAGAGATCGAAGGACTGGAAGTCCGGATGATCGAGGAGTGCTACGAACATGGTCGGCACGCCATAGAGTCCGGTGCAGCGCTCATTTGCCACCGCTTTCAGCGTGGCGCCGGCATCGAACCCCTCGCCCGGGAAAACCATGGTCGCGCCCTTCGACACGCAGCCCATGGTGCCCATCGACATGCCGAAGCAGTGATAGAGCGGCACCGGGATGCACAGCCGGTCGTCGACGGTCAGCTTGATCGCCGAGGTGACGAAATTGCCGTTGTTGACGATGTTGTTGTGGGTCAGCGTCGCGCCCTTGGGTGCCCCTGTCGTACCTGACGTGAACTGGATGTTGATGGCGTCGCCGGGCTTCAGCCCCTCCGAGATGCGGTCGAGGCTGTCATGCTCGTCGCGCCCGGCCATGGCCAGCACATCACCGAAATTGAACATGCCGGGTGAGTTGTCCTCACCCATGCGGATGACGATCTTCAGCGCCGGCAGCTGCTTTGCCTTAAGCTTGCCGGGGGTGGCTGTCGCGAGCTCCGGCGCCAGCGTCTCGATCATGCCGAGATAGTCGGAGGTCTTGAACTTGACCGCTGTCACAAGCGCCTTGCAGCCGACCTTGTTCAAGGCATAGTCGAGCTCGGTCAGCCGGTAGGCCGGATTGATGTTGACCAGAATCAAGCCGATGCGCGCGGTGGCGAATTGCGTCACCAGCCATTCCCATCGGTTGGGCGACCAGATGCCGACGCGATCGCCCTTTTCGAGGCCCAACGCCAGGAAGCCGGCGGCCAGCGCATCGACTGTGTCCGACAGTTCGCTCCAGGTCAAGCGCTTGTCCTGGTCGACGAAGACCGCGGCATCGAGCGTGGCGTATCTGCTGGCGGTGTCGGAAAACAGCGCGGGTATGGTCTTGTTGAGCAGCGGCGTCGTGCGCTCGCCGGAAACATGCGCCGTGCCGTCGACGGGTGCCACGACGACACCGCCATCGCGCGATCCACGCGCGCGCAAATTGGTGGCATTCTTCAGCTCGTCGAGATTGATCGGCATCGCTGTCTCCTCCCAGGACGGGTCGAGCCTATCAGCCCGCCGGGATGGTGGAAATCCCGTCGATGGTACTGGAGGGCATCCTCAGCTGACGATGGCGGTCATCCTGGTGGCGATATCGCGCAGGACCGCTTCGTCAGCCGCCGCGCGTGTCTTTTTTGACGCCACAAGACAGGCCTGCGAGCGCAAAACCAGGCCGTCGCCGAGCACCTTGAGATGATTGGCGCGCAGCGTGGAGCCGGTGGTGGTGATGTCGACGATGACATCGGCCAGGCCCGCCGCCGGCGCCCCTTCGGTCGCACCGAGGCTCTCGACGATGCGATAGACCTGGATGCCGTGTTTCAGCGAGAAGAACTGCTGCGTCAGCCGCCAGTATTTGGTGGCGATCCTGAGCCGCCGGCCATGGCGCTGGCGGAAATCGGCGGCAACGTCGTCAAGATCGGCCATGGTGTCGACGTCGAGCCAGATGTCGGGCACGGCGACCACGACATCGGCATTGCCGAAGCCGAGACGGGCGACGATTTCGGCGCGGGTTTCCCAGTCGGCAAGGTTCTCGCGCACCAGGTCCTCGCCGGTGATGCCGAGATCGACCGCGCCCTGGCCGATCTCGCCAGCAATCTCGGAAGCCGACAGGAAGGCGACTTCGATGCCTTCCGAGCCTTCGATGCGGGCGCGATAGGAGCGCTCGTCGCCGGGCAGGCTGACGGCGAGCCCAGCCTTGGCCAGTACCTCCAGCGCCTGCTCCTTGAGCCGGCCTTTCGACGGAATTGCCAGGGTGATCATGGCGCCGTCTCCCGCAATGCGTCGATGCGATCGAGCCAGACGGAAAAGCCGACGCCGGGGATCGGCGTCTTGGCGCCAAGCAGCGTCAGCAGCCGGTCGTAGCGACCGCCACCGACCAGCGGCCGTTCGCCATCTTGCGCCGCGATTTCGAAGACCAGGCCGGTGTAATAGTCGAGCGGACGGCCGAAGGCGGCGTCGTAGCGGATTCTTCCCGTCGGCAAGCCATGCGCTTCGATCGCCTTGGCGCGGGCGGCGAAATTCTCCAGCGCCGCACCCAGCGAGAGCCCGGCACCACCGGCGAAGGTCGCCAACGCCTGGGCCGCGCCATCGAGCGGCACGTCGATGGCCAGAAAACTCTTCAGCGCCGCGAAGGCCTCGTTGGACAGCCGCACGCTGCGCAATTCAGCTTTCTCGATCAGCCGCCGTGCAATCTCGGCCGGCGATCGGCCGGCGGAAGCCGACAGGCCGGCCTCTTCCATGCCGCCGGCGATGTGGGCGGACAGACCTTCCAGATCGCCGTCGAGGACGAGCGCGGCGACCGGACCGGAGAGCTGGCCGTTGCGCGGCGGGTTGGCGAGATCGGCGAGTGCTGCCTGCAGCATCGGCGCCGAGCCGAAGGCGCGGGCAAGACGCATGCGCCAGCCGCGCGGCAGCCCAAGGGCGGCCAGCACCGCCTCGAAAATGGTCTGGTCGCCGAGCGTGATAGCCAGCGCCTGGCGGGGCAGCACCAGGGCAAGCAGCGCATGTGCGTCGGCCAGCGAACGGGCATCGGCTTCGGCGGTGTCGCGATCGCCCAAATCCTCGATGCCGGCCTGGAAGAACTCGTTGCCGCCTTCGCGGCGCTGACGGAACACCTCGCCCAAATAGGAATAGCGGCGCGGCGTGCCAGCCTGCGATCTTATGTGGTCGAGACAGACCGGAATTGTGAATTCCGGCCGCAGGCACAGCGCCTGGCCGGTTTCGCTTTCGGTGAGGAAAATACGCCGGCGCAGATCCTCGCCGGCCATGTCGAGGAACGGATCGGCCGGCTGCAACACGGCAACCTCGACGGCATGCGTGTTGCGCGTGGCGAAGAGGTTGATGATATCGGCTGATATGGCGGGGTAGCGGGAGGTCATTGATCGGATGGGCGCGAGGCACCCCCCTCTGGCCTGCCGGCCATCTCCCCCGCAAGGGGGGAGATCGGCAGTTGCAAGCCCCGCGCCTTTTTTCCAACGTTGAAGATTGGCGAAAGCGCTCGCGACATCCAATCTCCCCCCTTGCGGGGGAGATGGCCCGCAGGCCAGAGGGGGGTGTTCAAGCGCCACCTTTGACGCGATCGGCGGCCTGTGCCCCCAATATCTTCTTCACCTCTGCGACCAGTTCGCTTTCCGCCACCGTCACCTGCGCCGGGCGCGCGGCGCGCCATTCGGCGTTGTCTGATATTTCAGCCGACATGCGGGCGCCTTCGATCAGGTCCTTGATCTGCAGCTCGCCGTTGGCGCGCTCGTCGCCGCCCTGGATGATTGCGACCGGACAGCCGCGACGGTCGGCATATTTGAGCTGCGCCTTCATGCCGGCCCCGCCGAGATACATTTCGGAACGGATGCCGGCGGCACGCAGCGCCGCCACCATCTTCTGGTAGCGACCGAGGCTGTCGGTGTCCTTGTCCATCACCAGCACGACGACCGGCGCGATCACATCGGCGCTGTCGAGCTTGCCGAGGTTCTTCAGCGCGGTCATCAGCCGGGAGACGCCAATCGAGAAACCGGTCGCCGGTACCGGCTCGCCGCGAAAGCGCGAGACCAGGCCATCGTAGCGGCCGCCGCCACCGACCGAGCCGAAGCGGACGATCTGGCCGTCCTCATTGGGGATCTCGGCCAGCAGTTCGGCCTCGAAGACTGGGCCGGTATAGTATTCGAGGCCGCGCACGACGGAACGGTCCATGGCGATGCGGTCTTCGGCGTATCCCGCTGCCCGGACCAGGGCTTCGATCGTCGAGAGCTCGCCAACGCCTTCTTGGTAGACCGCATTCGTGCTGACGCTGGAATCCTGACCGGCCTGTGCATTCCTCGCTGTCGCGCGAAGAACCGCCTCGGCTTGTCCGTCATTCAACCCGGCGCCTTTGGCGAAGTCGCCCTCGCCTTCCTTGCCGCCATCCCAACGCCCCGGCCCAAGCAGAAGTCTCACGCCTTCAGGCCCTAGCTTGTCCAGCTTGTCGATCGCCCGCAGCACCGTCAGCCGGCAGCCGACATTGTCGTCGCCGCCAAGGCCGATCGCCTCCAGCACGCCGTCCAGCACCTTGCGGTTGTTGACGCGGATGACATAGTCGCCGCGCTTGATGCCGAGCGCTTCCATCACGTCGGCCATCATCATGGCCATCTCGGCGTCGGCGGCCACGCCCGGCGTGCCAATCGTGTCGGCATCAAACTGCATGAACTGGCGGAAGCGGCCGGGGCCTGGCTTCTCGTTGCGGAACACCCAGCCGGAGCGATAGCTGCGATAGGGCTTGGGCAGCCGCTCGTAATTCTCGGCGACGAAGCGCGCCGTCGGCGCGGTCAGGTCATAGCGCAGCGACAGCCACTGATCGTCATCGTCCTGGAAGGAGAACACGCCTTCGTTCGGCCGGTCCTGATCGGGCAGGAACTTTCCCAGCGCATCGGTGTATTCGATCAGCGGCTGGTCGGCCGGTTCGAAACCATAGAGCTCATAGACCGAGCGGATCGTCGCCATCATCTTCTCGACGGCGCGGATGTCTTCGGCGCTGCGGTCGGCAAAACCGCGCGGCAGCCGCGCTTTCGTCTTTTCCGATTTGTCGGCCATGGAATGGGTACTCGGTGTTTCGTGGCGCTGTGCGATAGGAAATTTCCTATTTCCGCAGCGCGCGTGTCCTAACCGATGCAGCTTTGTGCGGCAAGGGTTTGCCGCCTTGCCTCTCCCTGCCGGGAGAAGGCAGAGGCGAACCGCCCCCGAAACAAAAACGCACCGAAAATGAAACATTCCCGCCATGGGTGCGGCATCGTGCCGACACAATCGCAGCCGATAAGTCGCGCCGACACGAAGGGGTTCGGGCCATGACCAGCACAGCAAGAATCCATGCCACCGGCGGCAGCGCAGGCGACTTGCCCGTGCGCCTGCGTCCAGCCGACATCCTCGCCCAGAAAATGGTCAGCCAGGCCGCCGGTCCGTTCGAGATACCGGCCGACACCGGCAAGGGACCATCCATGCGCGACGCATTGATGACCGGCCTGCTGGTGATCTACCCGACCGTGGCCACGGTGGTGGCGATTGTCGCCGGGCTTTTCCTGGCCAGCGCGAACGGCACCTGAAGGTAGCCCGCCCACGCCTTCGGGCGAACTCATCACAAGGGGATGCAAGCGCCGCTACTTCGGCCGCTTGAAAGCCTTTCGCTCTTTCTCGACTTGCTTGCGGCAGACGCAGCCCTCGAGATGATCGTTGACCAGGCCCATGGCCTGCATGAAGGCGTAGACCGTGGTCGGGCCGACAAAGCTCCAGCCGCGCTTCTTCAGCTCCTTCGATATCCGAACCGAGACAGCGGTGGTCGGGTTGGCGCGCAGATGGGCGAGGTCGACGATTTCAGGACGCTCGTCCTTGCCGGGTTCGAACTTCCAGAACCAGGCGGCCAGCGAGCCGTATTCGTCGGCCATCTCGCGGGCACGCTTGGCATTGTTGATGGTCGAGACGATCTTGCCGCGATGACGGATGATGCCGGCATTGCCGAGCAGGCGTTCGACATCCTTGTCGGTGAGGGCGGCGACCTTGTCGAATTCGAAATTGGCGAAAGCCTCGCGAAAGTTCTCGCGCTTGCGCAGGATGGTGAGCCACGACAGGCCCGACTGGAAACCCTCGAGGCAGATCTTTTCGAACAGCCTGCGGTCGTCCGCCACCGGCCGGCCCCATTCATGATCGTGGTAGTGCAGATAGTCGGGCAGATTGCCGTGCCAGAAGCAACGCGCGACACCGTCGGGACCGGCGAGCAAGCCGGTGTTTTCCTTTTCCATAGCCAAAAATCCGTTCGTTAACGCGCCTTTGCGGTGCATTTACTGCGGCTTTACCAGATTCCTGAACCCAGCGGTAACCACACCAAAAGGTTTACTGACAACAGCGCATTTTACGCATTCCGATTCATGTTTCGGTTGCTGCTTGCGCTCCAATGATCGCCAAACCGGGGGGCGTTCCGCCCGGTTGTATCAGACGATCAAGGTGCGTTCCGATGAAGACAGTTCTGTTTCCCGTGCTCGGCGCCGTGGCTGTGTTTGCCTCGGGCGTCACGCCTTCAACCGCCGGCGATCGCTACGCCGACAGGCCGCCGGTTATGGTGAGCCCCGACCTTTCCGCCCCCTGGGTGCTGCAGCTTGGCCATGCGCCCGGCATCGTTCGCCAGAACCGCCAGGTCGTGCAGCAGCCGCGCCTGCGCTACGCTCAACCGGGGCAGCCTGACCGGGTGCAGACGGCGGCCGTGCAGCCGCCTTCCAAGCGGATGGTCATGCGTCCGCAGATCAACCCGATCTACCTGCCGCAGGAAGTCGCCTATGACGGCCCACAGAAGCCGGGCACGATCGTCATCGATACGACCCAGAATTTCCTCTTTCTGGTCGAGAAGAACGGTAAGGCACGGCGCTACGGCGTCGGCACCGGCAAACCCGGCTTCGAATGGTCGGGCACGCACAAGATCACCAACAAGCGCGAGTGGCCGGACTGGCGCCCACCGGCGCAGATGATCAAGCGCGAGGCCGCCAAGGGCCGCTACCTGCCGACCTACCTGGCCGGCGGCCTGGAGAACCCGCTCGGCGCACGCGCGCTCTATATCGGTACGACCGAATATCGCATCCATGGCACCAACCAGCCATGGACAATCGGCGGCGCGGTGTCGTCAGGTTGCATCCGCATGCGCAACGAGGACGTCGTCGACCTCTATGAACGGGTCAATGTCGGAACCACGGTCGAGGTGATATAGTTCCGGCGGCGAATCACTTGGCCGGCAAAGCACCTCGCTTTTGGCGGGCAGTCTGAAGATACGGGGGACGGGCCGTATGGGGATGCGGCCAGTCAGGAAGGGCAGCACGGGAAACCGCGCTGCCCTTTCCGTTTCGACCGGAGCCTGAGGGGCAGCGAGACACTCCCTGGTCGGCACGTCGCGCAAAAAGCATGACGGTTCGCTTTCGCGCTGCCCTTGGCGATGTTCTTTTGCTATGTCGGCGGCAACCAAGCAAAAGAGTTCACCCATGTCCCTGTCCGACGACAGCCGCTATCTCAAGGGCGGCCCGGTTGCCCAGCGCATCATTGCCGCCGTGCGCGAGGATGCAGCGATCGCCAAAGCCGAGGGGTTTCCGCCCAAGCTGATTTCGATCACCGTCGGCGACACCGCGGCGGTGGATGTCTATGTGCGCAACCAGCGCGCCAAGGCGCAACTGGCCGGCATCGATTTCGAGGAACGGCGCTTTCCCGCCACCATCACATCAGGCGAACTGGAAGCGGCCATCCACGGCCTGAACGCCGATCCGCGGGTCACCGGCATCATCATCCAGCGGCCGGTGCCGGCACATATCCCGGTCAGGACGCTGCAGGCGGCGGTGCATCCGCTCAAGGATGTCGAGGGCATGCATCCGGCTTCGATCGGCAACATCGTCTACAACCAGCTCGACCTCGCGCCCTGCACCGCGGCCGCCTCGGTCGAGCTGCTGAAGGAGACCGGCCTCGACCTCAAGGGACTGGAAGTCGTCATCGTCGGCCATTCCGAAATTGTCGGCAAGCCGATCGCCTTCCTGCTGATGAGCGAAGGTGCGACGGTGACGGTCTGCCATCACATGACGCGATCGGTTGCCGCGCATGCGCGTCGCGCCGATGCGCTGTTCGTCGCCGTCGGCAAGCCGCGGCTGATCAAGGCCGACATGGTCAAGCCGGGTGCGGCGGTCATCGACATCGGCATCAATTCGGAGATCGGGCCTGACGGCTCCAGCCGTATCGTCGGCGACGTCGACACCGAAAGCGTGCGCGAGGTCGCCTCCTGGATCACGCCGGTGCCGGGCGGCGTCGGCCCGATCACGGTGGCGATCCTGCTGCGCAACACGATGGTGGCGCTCAGCCGGCAGCGCGCGCTCTATGAAGCGACATACGGCACGGCCGACAGGCTGGCGGCCGAGTAAGCACCGAGACGGGCCACGAGGCCTACTCGGCGGCGATCAGGCTGTCTTCCGCAACGCCTTCCGGCTTCGGCCCGCCATAGGCCCAGTCGAGCAGCTTGATCGTGTGCACCACCGGCATCTTCGCCGCGGACGCGATCTGTGTGATGCAACCGATGTTGCCGGTGGCGACGATCGAGGCCCCCGTGGCCTCGATGTTTTTCACCTTGCGGTCGCGCAGCTTGGCCGAAATCTCGGATTGCAGGATGTTGTAGGTGCCGGCCGAACCGCAGCACAGATGGCCCTCGCGCGGCTCGCGCACGATGAATCCGGCCTTGGTCAGCAATTCCTTCGGCTGGCGGGTGATCTTCTGGCCGTGCTGCATCGAACAGGCAGAATGATAGGCAACGACCGTGCCCGGCTTGCGCACCGGCTCGGGCAGCTCGATGCCTGAGAGATACTCGGTGATGTCCTTGGCCAGCGCCGACACCCGCGCCGCCTTGTCGGCATAGACCGGATCAAGACGGAGCATGAAGCCATAATCCTTGATCGTCGTGCCGCAGCCGGATGCGGTGATGACGATGGCATCGAGCCCGCTTTGTTCGATGGCGCGCGTCCAGGCGTCGACATTTTGCCTCGCAGAGGCAAGCGCAGCCTGCTCACGGCCCATGTGATGGACCAGCGCGCCACAGCAGCCCTCGCCTGGCGGCACCACGACCTCGATGCCGAGCCGCGTCAGAAGCGAAATCGTCGTTTCGTTGATGGCGGGATCAAGCACGGATTGTGCGCAGCCGGTGAGGATGGCGACGCGGCCTTTTTTGGCCCCTTGCCCGGCGTGGATACCCGGCGAGGCCATCGGTGAGACTGCGGGGATCGATGCCGGGGCGAGCTTGAGCATCGCGCTGAGCGGCTTCAGCGCCGGGACCCGTTCGAACAGGCCAATAAACGGCTTGCCCAGCCTCGCCAGCCTGAGTGCTGCGCGAAAGCGCGCGGGATAGGGCAGCACGAAAGCGAGCATGGTGCGGGTCAGGCGGTCAAGCAGCGGCCGCTTGTAGGTCTCCTGGATATGGGCGCGGGCGTGGTCGACCAGATGCATGTAGTTGACGCCCGAAGGGCAGGTGGTCATGCAGGCAAGGCAGGACAGGCAGCGGTCGATATGGGTGACGATCTCCTTGTCGGCGGGACGGCCGTTCTCCAGCATGTCCTTGATCAGGTAGATGCGCCCGCGCGGCGAATCGAGCTCGTTGCCGAGCGTGACATAGGTCGGGCAGGTGGCGGTGCAGAAGCCACAATGCACGCATTTGCGCAGGATCTTCTCCGATTCCGCGACATGCGGATCGGCAAGCTGGGCAAGCGAAAAATTGGTCTGCATCGCGATCTAGTCCTAGGCCATGCGGCCGGGATTGAGGATGTTTCTTGGGTCGAATTCCTGCTTCAGCCGCGCGCTAAGTGCGGCCAGCGCCGGCGCCTGCGGCTCGAAAACCGGCAGGGCGGCGCGATGGGAACGGGCGGCGCGCACCAGCGTCGCATGGCCGCCGCCATGTTTTCTCAACAGCCCACGCAGCAAAGCGGCTTCCGGGTCGCCCTCTTCCATGCGCAACCACACCAGCCCGCCCTGCCAATCATAGAACGCGCTGACAGCGGCCTGCATGCGCAGCGTCAGAACCATCTGGTGGCCCTCTCCCGGCGTCATCGACACACGCCAGACCGGCTTCTCGGTGCCGTCGGCGAAGGGCCTGCAATCGCGCACATCTCGCCAGATCAGCCGTGAAGCCTCGCCGGAAATCTCCTCCAGCGGTCCAGCCTTGCCGAGCAGCGTTTTCAGAGCGGCGATGCGATAGGCGACGGAAGGGCCAAAACCTTCGACGCGCAGCAACGTCGCGGCCTCGGTGCCAAGCGTGCCGCCGGCGACGCGCGCGGCGATGCGCTCCGGCAGATGGGCAGCGCTCGACACTTCCGCGCTTGAGCCGAGCGCCAACGCCATGGCGGCGGCGGCGGCATCGTCGAGCAGGCCGCGGACAGCGAGCGTGACCTCGGTCTCGGCGGCGGGCAGCACTTTGAAGGTGACGTCGGTGAACACGGCCAGCGTGCCCCAGCTGTTGGCCATCAGCTTCGACAGGTCATAGCCAGTGACGTTCTTGACCACGCGACCGCCGGATTTGAACGCCTCGCCACGGCCGGAAACGGCATTGATGCCCAGGATATGATCCCGCGCCGCGCCCGCCTTCAGCCGGCGCGGGCCAGAAAGGTTCGCCGCAAGCACACCGCCGATGGTGCCTTTGCCAGGCTCGCCACCAAGCAGCGGGCCGTAGTCCATCGGCTCGAAGGCAAGCTGCTGGGCGTTTTCCGCCAGCAGCCTTTCGATGTCGGCCAGCGGCGTGCCGGCCTTGGCCGACAGCACCAGTTCGGCGGGCTCATAGAGCGTAACGCCGGTAAGCTTGGACAAGTCGAGCGTGTGTTCGCTCTGTTGCGGACGACCGATGCCGCGCTTGGAACCATGTCCAAGGATTTCCAGCGGAGATTCCTCCGCCGCAGCCCAGGCAACGGTGGACAGGACTTCGTCCAATGTGGTCGGGGTAAAAGACGTCAAAGCCTGTGCTCCCGGAGCTTTTCGAGCACGGCTTCGCCCCTTGGCGACAGACGGTAACCGACCTCGAGGCTCTCGGTGAGGCCGAGTTCCTTGAGCTTGCGGACATCCTGCTTGAATTTCAGCGTTTCGACGCCGGCCATCGCAGCCAGCTCAGCCGCCCGCACTTCCGGGTGGGCGCCGATCGTCCGCAGGATCGACGGGAAGTGGCCCGGTGCGGTCTTGTCCCAGCGCGCAAATCGTGCGGTCAGGGCGTGCCAATCCGCATCGGAAAGCGAGGCCTCGCCACGCAAGGCAACGCGTTCGTCGGGTTCGATACCGTTGAGTTCGATGCGGTAGACCGGGGTGCCGTCATCGGAGCCCAGCATCTCCTGAAGAGCTCCGAGTGCCGGAAAGCCGGCCGCAGTTGCGTCCTTTTCCGTCAGTGCGGACATGTCCACAATCGCAATATCGCCGATCAGCACGACGCCCGACGCCGTCCTCACCCGCCCGCCGGCCTTGACCGTCGGCCGCTTCCAGCGGCGAAAGGCGAGCGTCACTTCCTTGCGCGCGATCTTGTCCAGCGAGGATTGTTTGAACAGCAATTCAAACCTCACTCGGGTATTGGGCGATGCCTGCGCCAAACAGAGATGTGGAGATGCCGCGATCCTTCCCACCCCCCTCTGTCCTGCCGGACATCTCCCCCGCAAGGGGAGAGATCAGATCGTCACCACGGCTTTCGCAAACTCCTTTGGTTGAAGGATAAGCACCAGCATTGCGGCCAGCCAATCTCCCCCCTTGCGGGGGAGATGTCCGGCAGGACAGAGGGGGGTGTTCAAGCGCCGACATTTCCCCTCAAAACCTCGGAATGTCCGGAAACGGCAGCCTGCCGCCGGAAATGTGCATGCGGCCGAGTTCGGCGCAGCGGCGAAGCTGCGGGAAGACCTTGCCGGGATTCAAAAGATGATTGGGGTCGAAAGCGCATTTGACCCGCATCTGCTGGTCGAGGTCGATCTGGTTGAACATCTCCGGCATCAGGTCGCGCTTCTCGACGCCAACGCCGTGTTCGCCGGTGAGCACGCCGCCGACCTTGACGCAGAGCCGCAATATGTCGGCGCCGAAGCTTTCGGCCTTGTCGAGTTCGCCGGGCACATTGGCGTCGTAAAGGATCAGCGGATGCAGATTGCCGTCGCCGGCGTGAAAGACATTGGCGACGCCGAGACCGTATGTCTCCGACAGCTCGCGCATGCCGGCAAGCACGCGCGGCAGTTCCTTGCGCGGGATGGTGCCGTCCATGCAGTAATAGTCGGGCGAGATGCGGCCAACCGCCGGAAAGGCCGCCTTGCGGCCGGCCCAGAAGCTCAACCGCTCCTGCTCCGACTGCGAGATGCGGCAGGTGGTCGAACCGTTCTTGTAGGCGATAGCTTCGACAAGGCCGATCAGGTGATCGACCTCGACACTCGGCCCGTCGAGTTCGACGATCAGCAGCGCCTCGACATCCAGGGGATAGCCGGCATGGACGAAATCTTCCGCGGCATGGATCGCCGGCCGGTCCATCATTTCCATGCCGCCCGGAATGATGCCGGCGCCGATGATGTCGGCGACGCACTGGCCGCCCTGCTCGCTGGTCGGAAAGCCGATCAGCAGGGCGCGTGCGGTCTCCGGCTTTTTCAGGATGCGCACGGTGACTTCGGTGACGACGCCGAGCAGCCCTTCGGAGCCGGTCATGACACCGAGCAAGTCGTAACCTTCCGCATCGAGGTGACTGCCGCCGAGCCGCACCACCTCGCCATTCATCAGCACCATCTCGATGCCGAGCACATTGTTGACGGTGAGGCCGTATTTCAGGCAGTGCACGCCGCCGGAATTTTCTGCGACATTGCCGCCGATCGAGCAGGCGATCTGGGAGGATGGGTCGGGGGCGTAGTAGAAGCCCTCCTGCTCGACGGCGGTGGTTATGCCGAGATTGGTGACGCCCGGCTGGGCGACGACGACGCGGTTGGGGAAATCGATCTCCAGGATGCGGTTGAAGCGGCTCATGACCAGCAGCACCGCGTCCTCGAGCGGCAATGCGCCGCCAGACAGCGAGGTGCCGGAGCCGCGCGGCACGACGCGGATGTTGCGGTCGTTGCAGTATTTCAGCACGCGGGAAACCTGCGCCACCGTCTGTGGCAGCACGACGACCAGCGGCAGCTGCCGATAGGCTGTCAGGCCATCGCTCTCGAAGGCCCGCATGGAATTGGCAGCGTCGACGACGCCCTCGCCCGGGACGATGATGCGCATGTCGGCGACGATCTCGTCGCGCCGGCGCATCGTGGCGTCGTCTGGTTTCGGCATGGCCAGGCCGGACATCTGCAGCCTCGTTTTGCTTGACTGGTCAAAATCTTTTACCAGTGAAGCGCGGTGGTTGCAAATCCCGCTTTGGCGGAAAGTCCAAAGTCACCGCCGGACAGGCTTCCGCAGCGGCAATCTGCCGCTGCGGGTACAGCCCTATTCGCCCGCCGGCTTGCCAGGTTCGGAATGCATCCGGCGCACGCGGCGCACGCCCCACCAGACCAGCAGAATGGCGACGGGAACCGAAGCGGCGGTGACGACCTCCGGCGCAAAGGCGTGGCCGAAGATCGAGGCGCCCTTGGCGACATAGCCGACGAGGCCGACCACATAATAGGAGACCGCGGCGACCGAGAGGCCTTCGACGGTCTGCTGCAGGCGCAGTTGCAGGCGGGCGCGATTGTTCATCGACGCCAGCAGGTCGCGGTTCTGCTTCTCGACCTCGACATCGACCCAGGTGCGCAGCAGCGTCGTGGCGCGGGTCAGCTTGCGCGACAGATTGGCCTGGCGCTCCTCGACCGAACGGCAGGTGCGCATGGCCGGTGCGACGCGGCGCTGCAGGAACCCACCCCAGGTGTCGTAGCCGGGCACGGCTTCTTCGTCGAGCGCCTCCAGGCGCTCGACGACGATGCCGTCATAGGCGCGGCTGGCGCCGAAACGGTAGAGGCTCGACGCGGCGTCCGCTTCCAACTCGGCGGCAAGCTCGGTCAGGTCGGCCAGCAGCGTCTGGCTATCGCGGGTTTCGGCGACCTTCATTTCCAGCGTGGTCTGCGCCAGCCTGTCCTCGATGCGGCGGGCGCGGCCGGACAGGGTGAGCGCCAATGGCAGGCCGAGCATGGCCAGCGTTCGGTAGGTTTCGATGTCGATCAGCCGTTGCGACAGCGCCCCGGTTCGCGCCGGCGTCAGGCCGCGGTCGAGCACCAACATGCGGGTCATGCCGTCGCCATCCTGGCGGAAATCGGTGACGATGGCGGCGTTGCCGCGTTCGACCAGCGAATAGCACAGGCTGGTCGGGTCGAAGCCGGCGATCAGCCGCTCACTCGCTTGCGTCCACTTGCGGATTTCGAGCCTGATCCCCGAGATGACGGTTCCCGGCGGGGAAAACCCGTTGCCGAACGGCGAGTCCTCCAGCGCCCTGCCGCTTTCGGAGAGCGGGCCTTCCCACAGGTAGGTCGAGAATTCCGTGTGCCGCTCCCAGCGCAGCGAGCCCTTGCCCCACTTCATGGCGTGGTGGCGGGCCTGGCGGTCGGGCGCGGCAATGCCCAGACGCCGCGACAGTTCGGACAGCACCGCATGGTCGACACCGGATCCGCCCTCGGTCATGAAGGCGAGTTGCACCAGGACACGCGGCTTGTCGATCAGCGGATGCGGCCGGGCATGGACCTCGCCAAGCGCACCGGGCCGGCCCTCATGCGCGGGAAAACCCATGACGCTGCCCTTGGCGCGCGGCTGGAACTCGAGATTGGACGGGTCGTCTGACACGGCTTGTCCCCCGGGGTTCTCTAGACCCTCTTACATTGCGTCCCTCTAGGGCCAATGGCCAGATGACGCAAACAGCAAAGTTTAGCCGAAGACGATATGGCGTCAGGCGTCAAAATCGACCCGCTTCGACCAATTGGATAAATAATTTGACCAGTTGGCGACGCAGGCTTTATCCTGCACGACAGCGGTTCACCTTCCAGGCATTCTGTTGAGCGACATTTTTTCCAGGATCGAGCATTCGCGCACCGCCGACGAGGTGGTGCAGCAGATCGAGAGCCTCATCCTGGAAGGCGTACTGCGCACCGGCGACCGGTTGCCTGGCGAGCGCGAGCTCGCACGCCAGTTCGACGTGTCGCGGCCGATCCTGCGCGATGCTCTCAAGGCGCTCGAAGGGCGCGGCCTTTTGACGACCAAGGCCGGCGGCGGCACGCATGTCGCCGACATCATTGGCCAGCTGTTCACCAAGCCGGTGGCGGACCTGATCTCGATGCATCGCAAGGCGGTGGCCGACTACCTGGAATACCGCCGCGAGATCGAGGGCGTCGCGGCCGAGTATGCGGCGCGACGCGCCACGCCGGAGGATCTGGCGCTGCTCGACCGCATCATGGCGCGCATGGACGAAGCGCACCGGACCGGCGATTTCGACGACGAAGCCGAAATCGATGTCGAGTTCCACCACGCGATCTGCGAGTGCGCGCACAACATCCTGCTCTTGCACACGCTGCGCTCCTGCTACCGGCTTCTGTCGGAAGGCGTGTTCCAGAACCGGCTGCTGGTGTTCACCGTGCCCGGCGCGCGCGACGCGCTGCTTGCCCAGCACCGGGCGATCCATGCCGCGGTGAAGGCCGGTGACCCTGCGGCCGCGCGGCAAGCGGCGATGGACCACATGATCTATGTCGAGCGGTCGATGGCCGAGGCCGAGCGCAGCGGCGACTGGCAACGCGTCTCGCGGCTGAGGCTCAGGCAACGGTCTGAAGGGGCCAGATGAACCCACACGCAGACGCTTCCACGACTGATAAGCGGGGACCCTCATGAGCCAAATCCTCACCATCGCCGATCTCAAGGACCTCGCGCGCCGGCGCGTACCAAAAATGTTCTTCGAATACGCCGATTCCGGCGCCTGGACGGAAAGCACCTACCGGGCCAACGAGGAGGATTTCGCCAAGATCAAATTCCGCCAGCGCGTGCTGGTCGACATGAGCAACCGCTCGCTGGAATCGACCATGATCGGCGAAAAGGTGGCAATGCCGGTGGCGCTGGCGCCGACCGGCCTGACCGGCATGCAGCATGCCGATGGCGAGATGCTGGCGGCGCAGGCGGCCGAGGAGTTCGGCGTGCCATTTACCCTGTCGACGATGAGCATCTGCTCGATCGAGGATGTCGCCTCGGTGACCAGCAAGCCATTCTGGTTCCAGCTCTATGTGCTGCGCGACAAGGATTTCGTGCTCGACCTGATCGACCGGGCAAAGGCGGCGAAGTGCTCGGCGCTGGTGCTGACGCTCGACCTGCAGATCCTCGGACAACGCCACAAGGATGTCCGCAACGGACTTTCGGCGCCGCCCAGGATGACGCTGGCCAACATCGCCGACATCGCCATTCGCCCGCGCTGGTGGATGGGCATGGCCGGCACGAAGCGCCGCACCTTCCGCAATATTGTCGGCCATGCCAAGGGCGTCGGCGACGTCGCCTCGTTGTCCTCCTGGACGACCGAGCAGTTCGATCCGCATCTGTCATGGAAGGATGTCGCCTGGATCAAGGAACGCTGGGGCGGCAAGCTGATCCTCAAGGGCATTCTCGACAAGGAAGATGCGCTGATGGCGGCCAAGACCGGCGCCGACGCCATCATCGTCTCCAACCATGGCGGGCGACAGCTCGACGGCGCGTCGTCTTCGATCATGGCGCTGGAGGAGATTGCCGACGCGGTCGGCGACACGATCGAAGTGCACATGGATGGCGGCATCCGCTCCGGCCAGGATGTGCTGAAGGCGCTCTGCCTCGGCGCCAAGGGTACCTATATCGGCCGGCCATTTCTCTACGGCCTGGGTGCGCTCGGCAAGGAAGGAGTTACCAAGGCATTGGAAATCATCCGCAAGGAGATGGACATCACGCTGGCTCTGTGCGGAAAGCGTCTGGTCACCGACATGGGCAAGGACCAGCTCCGGCGCTAAGTCCGTGACAGCCTGACCACGGAGACGGCGCAGAGTTGGCAGAACCCGGCATCCATTTTCTCGACGCGCATGGGCCGGAAGGTGTGCGTCTTTACGCTATCGGCGACGTGCATGGCCGGCTTGACCTGCTGGCCGCCATGCATCAGCGGATCGAGGATGAGATCGAGCGGGATGCGCCTGCCGACTGGCGCGTCATCCATCTTGGCGACTATGTCGACCGTGGACCGGACTCCAAAGGCGTCATCGACTTCCTGATCGAGGCGCGAGAGCGCGACCCGCGCCATGTGATGCTGGCCGGCAACCACGACGTCGGCTTTCTCGACTTTCTCAAGAAGCCCGACCCGGAAGGGCTTTTCATCCGTTTCGGCGGCATCCAGACGGCGCTGTCCTACGGCGTGGCGATCAGTGAAGGCACCAGCATGTGGTTCGGCAAAGCCGAGGCCGCCGTGCGCAAAGGACATGAATCCCTGGTCGAGGCGGTGCCGCAAACCCATATCGATTTCTTGCGGTCGCTGCGGCTTTCGCTGACGCTCGGGGATTTCTTCTTCTGCCATGCGGGCATCAGGCCGGGCATCGCGCTGGCAAGGCAAAATCCGCAGGATCTGATGTGGATCCGCGACATCTTCCACAATTATCCGGGCCTGTTCCCGAAGATCGTGGTGCACGGACACACGCCGGTGCCGGAAGCGGAAGTGATGGCCAACCGCGTCAATGTCGACACGCTTGCCTGGCAATCAGGCATGCTCAGCGCGCTCGTCGTCGACGGCCCGGACAAACGCATCCTGACGATAACGATCAAGGAGGCTGGGACGACGAAGGGAGCTTGAGCGCGGCGCGTCCAGGGACGCGAAAAACGCTCTGGCTTTTAGCGAAGCGAGGCGGTGACGCCGTAACCGTCGACGGCGTTGTGGTTGTTGGCTGCGTCGGCGGAATAGATGCCGAGGCCGCACAGCACGATGGCGGACAACATGGCAAAGGACAGAAGCGCTGCTTTCACGGACGTCATCTCTTGTTGAGCTTGCTGCATCTGTGCACCAGGCGGTTACCAATGCGTTGAAACGGAGAATTCGCTTCAAAGTTTCGACGATTTCGCGCTTCTAGGCGCGTTCTGTATCGACGGTGTGTCGCGCGGGTCACACCAAAGGTTCATCGCGGTTGCATAGCCGATGCAGAGCGCGCGCCTTCTAGGATGACGGGCGGACACAAGCCAAGGATGAAAGGGGTTTTCCCCAGGCGGTTTCACCGCCGCGTGCCAATTATGTCACGTGGCAGGGCGCCGAGGGAGGACGCTCAGATCGTCGCCACCCAGGCGCGGGCAATGGCCAGGCCGGCAGCGTCGGCATCAGGCCCGTTGCGGGCCATTTCGCCATCGAGCTTGCCAGCCCAGTCGGGATGACGCGCGGCGATGGTCGGGGCAAAGGACGTGCTCCAGTCCTGCACCATCGGCCGGTCGGCCTCGAAATGGAACTGGAAGCCGTAGACGGCGCGGCCGACGCGAAACGCCTGGTTCTCGGCGACATCATTGCCGGCGAGCCGCACTGCGTTCTCAGGCAGCACGAACGTGTCGTCGTGCCACTGGAAGATCGGGAATTTGTCCGGCAACGCGCCCAGCACCGGATCGGCCTTGGCGTCCGGGGTCAGCGACACGCCGTGCCAGCCGAACTCGTTGGCGCCACCGATGCGGTTCTCGCCACCGAAGGCGCGGGCAACGAGCTGGCTGCCGAGGCAGATGCCGAGCACGGCACGGTCCTTGTCGGCGAAATCGCGGGTCAGTTCGAGCAGAGCCGGGAAATAAGGATAATCGTCGTCGTCCAGCGCATTCTGGCCACCGCCGAGCACCACCATGGCATCGTGCCCGGCCGCATCATCCGGCAGGGGATCGCCCTTGTAGGGCAAACGCAGATCGAGGTCGGCACCCGCTTCCGCCAGGGCCGCACCTACCTGGCCAAGGCCGGTATTGTCGTAGTTCTTGACCACCAGCACCCGCATCGCAAAACCCTGCTGACATGAAAATGATGCGAGGAGCGATATCATGCCACCAGCATTGCAGCCAAGATGCGTGTTGCGGGAGAAAACTATGCCACTGCAGAACCGGGTCGATCCGTTCGGCGCCATCCGCGCCGTGCCCGAGCGCGGGCTGTTCACCGGCAATCGCGGCATCATCCACGATCCCGAGACAAAGACGCTGCTGAAAAAGCGCTGGGCGCTTCCGGCCTGGATCATCTGCGTCTGCCAATTCCGCGACGTGCGGCGCGAGCCGATGGGCCGCAACCTGAAGAGCGACGACCATTTGGGTGGCAAAGCGGGCTGGACCGAGCTGTTCTTCCTCGACGAGGTAACGGCGCTGGCGGCCGGGCATCGGCCCTGCTTCTTTTGCCAGCGCGAACGGGCCAAGGATTTCGTCGGCCGCTTCGGCCATGCCTTCGGCATTGCCGAGCCACGCGCGCCGCAGGCCGACAAGCGGCTGCACAAGGAGCGGCTGGCGTCCGGTGGCAAGCCACCGACACTGGCCCTCGAGGACCTTGCCGGTCTTCCCGACGGTGCGATGCTTGCTGACGGCGGCACCGCCTATGCCTTGCGCGGCGGCAAGGCACTCCGCTGGTCTTTTGCCGGATATGGCCCACCCGGCGATTTCAGCCTGCTCGAAGGCAAGGCGCTTGCGCTGCTGACGCCGGCCACGACGCTCGCCGTCCTGCAGCATGGCTTTCGACCGGTGTGGCATCCGACCGCCGAGGCTTGACGCCGGCGGGCGGCTCGCTCATTCCTCCGCGATGCGCGCCAATTACAAGATGCAACGCCTTTTCGTGCCCGACGACCTCGGGCCCGAGATCGAGTTCGATGCCGGTCAGCAGCAGAGCCACTATCTGCTGCATGTGCTGCGGCTTGGCGAAGGCGCTGAAATCCTGGTGTTCAACGGTCGTGACGGTGAATGGTCGGCGGCCATCGCGGCGAAGACAAAAAGGGCGGTGCGGCTGAAGGTGCTGGCGCTGCAACGGCCGCAGCCGCCGTTGCCCGATCTCATCTACTGCTTTGCGCCGCTGAAGCAGGGCCGGCTTGACTATCTCGTGCAGAAGGCGGTCGAAATGGGCGCCGGTGTCCTGCAGCCGGTGATCACCCAGCACACGCAAGTGGCAAAACCTTCCATCGATCGCCTGCGCGCCAATGTCGTCGAGGCCGCCGAACAGTGCGGCATCCTGGCGGTGCCGGAGGTGCGTGAAGCCGAAAAGTTCGACCGCCTGCTGATCGGCTGGGACAGAGAGCGGCGGCTGATCTTCTGCGACGAGGACGCCTCGACCAACAATCCGCTGCCGGCTCTGCAGGCGGTCAAGGAAAAGAAGCTCGGGCTGCTGGTCGGGCCGGAGGGCGGCTTCTCCGATGACGAGCGCAAGATGCTGCGCGCCCTGCCCTTCGTCACGGCCATTCCGCTCGGACCGCGTATCCTGCGCGCCGATACGGCGGCGGTGGCAGCACTTTCGGTGATCCAGGCAACCGTCGGAGACTGGTGAGACTTCATTCCTTGCAAGGGACGGAGAGCGCAGTATCGTTCAATTCCTGTTGACCTGTGGCTCAGGATTTTTTGCTTGATCGACTACTGACATTTCGTCCATCTAGCGCCGGCGGTCGTCCGACCGTCCTACAACTCCGCGTGTCCTTTCGGACGCGCAAAGGACGCTGTAACACTTGAAGGGGCACGTGATCCTTTCCGAAAATCGAAAGCCGATCTTCGGGATTATGTGCGGAGGGCTCTATCATGGCGCGCGACACAACCGATTTCCGCCCTATCGAAGGCGTCGGTGAACTCGTCGAGCATCTGGCCGAAGGCAACAAGCCGCGCGACAAATGGCGCATCGGCACCGAGCACGAGAAATTCCCGTTCTATGTCGACGGCAACGCGCCTGTGCCCTATGGCGGCGAGCGCGGCATCCGCGCCATCCTCGAAGGCATGCAGCAGAAACTCGGCTGGGATCCGATCATCGATGACGGCCGCATCATCGGCCTGGTCGAACCGACCGGCCAGGGTGCGATTTCGCTAGAGCCGGGTGGCCAGTTCGAGCTGTCAGGCGCGCCGCTGGAGACGATCCACCAGACCTGCCGCGAGGGGAATGCGCATCTGGCGCAGGTGCGCGAGATCGCCGAGCCGATGGGCATCCGCTTTCTCGGCCTTGGCGGCAGCCCGAAATGGTCGCTGGCCGAGACGCCGAAAATGCCGAAGTCGCGCTATGAGATCATGACGCGCTACATGCCCAAGGTCGGCACCAAGGGTCTCGACATGATGTACCGCACCTGCACGATCCAGGTGAACCTCGACTTCGAGAGCGAAGCCGACATGCGCCGCAAGATGCAGGTGTCGCTGAAGCTGCAGCCGCTGTCGACGGCATTGTTCGCCAATTCGCCGTTCACCGAGAGCCGGCCGAACGGATTGCAGAGCTGGCGCGGCGACATCTGGCGCGACACCGACAACCAGCGCTCGGGTCTGCTCGAATTCTGCTTCTCGCCCGATTTCGGTTTCGCCGACTATGTCGAATGGGCGCTCGACGTGCCGATGTATTTCGTCATCCGCGACGGCCACTATCACGACATGACGCACATCACCTTCCGCCAGTTCATGGCCGGCGCCGCGCGCAATGAAGTGCCGGATGGGCTGCCGACGATGGGCGACTGGGCGAACCATCTGTCGACGCTGTTCCCGGACGTGCGGCTGAAGCGTTTCCTCGAGATGCGCGGCGCCGATGGCGGGCCATGGCGGCGCATCTGCGCATTGCCGGCTTTCTGGGTCGGATTGCTCTATGACGAGGCAGCGCTCGATGCCGCCGAGGCGCTGACTTCAAGCTGGACATATGACGAAGTGCTGACGATGCGCAACGCGGTGCCGGAACAGGGCATTTCCGCGTCCTTCCGCAACACCACGCTGCGCGAGATCGCCCGCGACGTGATGGTCATCTCACGCATGGGCCTGAAGAACCGTGGCCGCAAGAACCGCGACGGCTATGACGAGACCTCGTTCATCAACACGCTCGATGAAGTGGTCGCACGCGGCACCACCAGCGCCGAGGAGATGCTCTCCGCCTACCACACGCGCTGGGGCGGCTCGATCGAGCCGGTCTTCATGGAATACGCCTACTAACCCTGCGAGTGCAGGCGCGGCCGATTGATTGGCAAAAGCCGCTTCAATCGGCCATCGAAACGAATTAGGCTCTCCACCCTAGGATTTCCCGGAGGAGAAAGCCGATGCCTACCTTGTTCGATATGCTGGCGCAGGCCCAGAACGGCAACGGCATTCAGGCCCTTGCCCAGCAATACGGGCTTTCGATGCAGCAGACACAGGCGGCCGTTGCCGCTCTGCTGCCGGCCTTTTCGCAGGGGCTGCAGCGCAACACTGCCGATCCCTATGGGCTCGGCGCCTTCATGACGGCGATGGCGAGCGGCCAGCACGCCAAGTATTTCGAGGACGCGACCCGAGCCTTCTCGCCGCAAGGCGTCGATGAGGGCAACGGCATTTTGGGCCACCTCTTCGGTTCGAAGGACCTGTCGCGGGCCGTGGCCAGCCAGGCCGCGCAAGCCAGCGGCGTCAGCCAGCAGATCCTGCAGCAGATGCTGCCGACCATCGCCTCAATGGTCATGGGCGGGCTGTTCAAGCAGACGACAAATCAGATGCAAGCCGCCGGTGGCTTTGGCGGCGGCAACAATCCGCTCGGCGAGATCATCGAGCAGATGATGCGGCAAAGCGGCATGCAAGCCCCCGCTCCACAGCCGCGCCAGGCACCGCAGCCGCAGAATCCGATGGACAACCCGCTCGGCAAGGTTTTGCAGGACATGTTCGGCGGCGGTGCCCCGCAGCCGCAAAGCCAGCCGCAGCCGGCACCCAACCCCTATGGCGACAATCCGCTCGGCAAGGTGCTGCAGGACATGTTCGGCGGTGGGGCACCGCAGCCGCAGCCATCGCAACCGCAGCAAACCCAGAGCCCTTATGGCGACAACCCACTCGGCAAGATCTTCGAGGAGATGCTGCGGCAAGGTGGTGGCGGCTTCGGCGGGGGCGGACAGCCCGCGCCGCAACAGCCACAGGCACCACCGCAGCGGCAGGCGCCGCAGCCGCAGACCAATCCGAGCGGCCGGCCGAGGAACCCGTTCGACGACCTGTTCGGCAAGATGTTCGAGACGGGCGCCCAGCAGCGTGACGAGTACCAGAAGGGCGTGGAAACGATCTTCGACCAGTTCAAGCGGGACATGGATCGGCGATAGCACCGATCGGCACTTCAAAAGAAAAGCCCGGTCCTGGGAGGACCGGGCCAGCGTGCAGGCGGGCCGGCGGGGATCCGGCAGGGAGTGGGGGCCTGCATACTAGTCAGTCGCGTCGAACCTTAAGAAGGTTCACGGCAACCGGTGCGATAGCAACCAAGCCAGGCGATCAGGCCACCTTGCGGGCGAAATGCTCGATCGTTTCGACGCGATCGCTGGCGATTTCGCGCAAGATCTTCGTCGGATCGCGGCCAAACGGTATGTCGATGGCGACATGGAGATCGGCGCGCGTCAGGCCGATATCGGCGAGTTCGGAATCCGACATCTCGCCAAGGCGATAGAAGGCGCGGCGGTTTTTCCAGGCGCGGTAAACGTTGGAGACGGTGTTTGCCACGCGCGTCGCAACGGCCGGACGCGAGGTAATGCGCGAGGTCTCGGTGGCGAAATCAAACGTGGTCATGTCGGTCTCCTTCAGACTCGAACGGACAAAGCCCTGCCATCGGCGCTGGCGACAGCGACCGTTTCGGCTTCGATTCACATGCCTTCATGTGGACAATGACAATTTGCCATCGACCGATTGATTAATCCAACGAATGTTTCTAATCCTAGGCATCAACACTAGTGATGGATTGGACCGATGAAAGCGCCACTCGATCTCGATCAGTTGCAGACCTTCATCTCGATTGCCGACACCGGCAGCTTTACGCGGGCGGCCGAAGAGGTGCACCGGACCCAGTCGGCGGTGTCGATGCAGATGCGCCGGCTGGAAGAGCGGATCGGCAAGCCGCTGTTCGAAAAGGACGGGCGCACCAACAGGCTGACCGAGGAAGGCGACAAGCTGCTCTCCTATGCGCGGCGGCTGCTCTATCTCAACCGCGAGACGCTGGCCGCCTTCGACGACCGGCGGCTTGAAGGCACGATCCGTATCGGCACGCCCGACGACTATGCCGACCGTTTCCTGCCCGAGATCATGGCGCGGTTCACGCGCTCAAATCCGCGCGTCGAACTGACGGTCATCTGCGAGCCGACGCCCGGGCTGGTCGAGCATATCAAGCGCGGCAATCTCGACCTGGCACTGGTGACCCACAATGATGTACGCGGCCAGTCGGAGGTGGTGCGGCGCGAGCCGCTGCTGTGGGTCACCTCGGCCAACCATGCGACGCACGAGCAGCCGACGCTGCCGATGGCCTTCGGCCGGCCGAATTGCATCTGGCGGCGCGCCGCCGTCGACGTGCTAGACCAGCAGCACCGCGACTATCGCATCTTGTTCACCAGCTTCTCGGCAACTGTCATCACCGCCGCGGTGCTTTCCGGCCTGGCGATCTCGGTGTTGCCGGAATGCGCGCTCAGGCCCGGCATGCGGGTGTTGGGTGAAGCCGACGGCTTTGGCGCCCTGCCCGATTGCCGTATCGGCATCATGCGCGGGCAGACGTCGCGGCCGGAGATCGTCGATGCGCTTGCCCGCCACATTTCGGAAAGCCTGGACAATATTTCCGTGCCGATCGGCGAAGAGACCGGGACATTCGACTTCGCCGCCCTCGCCTATGCCAAGATGAAGAGGACGAAGCCGAACCAGATCCTGCCGGGCTGGTAGGCCAGATCCTCCCCGACAGGAAAGTCAACCAAGAGCCGAAGCCGACCTGCCCTCGCCGGGCGACGGGCCTGCCAGGGCAAGCATCTGGGCCGGTTCCAGCGGCGGCGACAGCAGATAGCCCTGCAACTGATGGCAGCCCATGCCGACGAGCAGAGCCTTTTGCTCCTCGGTCTCGACCCCCTCCGCGGTGACCTCGACGTCGAGAGCGATGGCAAGGTCGACCAACGCCTTGACGATCGCGGTGGAATTTCGATCATTGTCGAGAAGGCGCACGAAGGAACGGTCGATCTTGAGCTTGTCGATGGCATGGCGGCGCAGGTAGTTCAGCGAAGAATAGCCGGTGCCGAAATCATCCAGCGCAACCCTGATGCCCGTTTGGCGCAAGGCCGCCAGTACCGTCCTGGTGGTGTCGTTGTTTTCCAGTAGCACACTCTCGGTGATCTCAAGTTGCAACCGCGCCGGCGCCAGCCCGGTCTCGGCAAGGATCAACGCGACCTCGTCGGCGAACCCGGCATCGCGCAGCTGTAGCGGCGAGACGTTGACGGCCATCCAGGGCAATTGCGTGCCGACGGCGAACCGGCAGGCTTCGGCCAGTACCCATTTGCCGAGTTCGCCGATCATGCCGCGTTCCTCGGCAATGGCGATGAACTGTTGGGGCGGCAACGCGCCATGGATCTCATGCGCCCAGCGGATCAGCGCTTCGGCGCCGGCGATCGTCCTGCCATCCGCGGCGAAAATCGGCTGATAGGCCAGTTTTATCCCGGTCCCGCCGCCAAGGGCGCTGCGGAGCTCGTTCTCAACCTTGCGCTTGTGCAGCAGGAGGTCGTCCATGTCGCCGGCGAAGATCTGATGGCGACCGCGGCCGTTCTTCTTGGCCTCGTAAAGCGCAATATCGGCCTTGCGCAGCAGATCGTCAGCATCGACTTGCGGACCCGACGCCAGGGCAATGCCGATGCTGGCGCTGACGAAGACCTGATCGTCCATCAGCCTGAACGGCTCCTGCATTTTCCGCAGCAGCCGTTCCGAAACATCCTCGGCCGCCCTGATGTCGCGAACATCGACCAGAATGAGCGCGAACTCGTCGCCGCCGAGCCGCGCCACCGTGTCGATTTCCCGGACTGTCTGCTGCAGCCTGGTTGCCGTCTGGCGTACAAGCTCGTCGCCGGCGGGATGGCCGAGCGTGTCGTTGACATGCTTGAAACGATCGATATCGAGATAAAACAGCGCTATCCTAGCCGTATCGCGCCCGGTCGCGAGCAAGGCCCGTCGCAACCGGTCCTCGAAGAGAGCCCGGTTGGGGAGGCCCGTCAGCGTATCGTGAAAGGCGAGATACTGCGCCTGAGCCTGACTGGTCTGCAGCGCCAGCGATGTCCGCCGCAGGCGCCGCAGGAGAAAGATCAATGCACCCGCGGCAAACAGCACGCCGGCGACCAATGCCGGGCCCGCCTTGCGCACCAGCGTCAGACCGGGGCGCTCCTGATCCCAGCCGATGTAGCCGAGAATGACACCGCGTGAATTCATCAGCGGAATGGCGGCGGAGCTGACCGGTTGCGACAACAGCAGCAGGTGCGCGCCATCGAGCAGATATTTTTCGGCGATCTTGCCGATGACAGCGTCGTTGATGAACTCGATCGAGACATGCAGATATTCGCTGCCCGGCGCCTGGGTGACGCGGTCCGAACTCGGTACCAGCGGTGCGATGCTGAGGATCGCGGGCTTGCCCGCAAGCGACACGAGGTCCTCGGCGACCATTTTGGTCGGGCCGCCGGATGCGTTCTGTTGCGGCGGTTGAGCGATCAGCTGTCGCAGCTTTTCGATGGTGGGCCGCAAAGCAGGCTCATCCGCGCTGTAGACGGCCTGCGGCATCACCTTGCCTTCCTGCATGGCGTGGATCGGCCGGTTTGCCTCGTCCAGCACATAGACACGGTTGTGACCGTAGTAGGTGTACATCCAGACGCTGATGTTCTCGACCATCCATTGCTGGTTGCCGGCCTTGGCGTTGAGGATGGAATCGTCCCAGACCGAGATACTTTCCTGCTCACGCTCCACGGTGGCGATCTGATCCTGCAAACCGTTGGCGAAGAATATCTTTTGTCGCTCAAGCGAGGCACGATCGGTCTGCACGGCCGCGTAGAAGCCAAATCCGACGACCATGACCAGCGCAAAAGCGGCAAGCGCCAGCACGGTCAGCGTGACCTGATACGTCAATGGGCTGCGATGTCCGCTTGCGCTCATGCGTCCTTGGCCAGCTTCGTTGGATGCAATTCAATCAAAGCAGGCTTAAGATCACGTTATGACGTGTGGTCCGTCACAGGCGCCTTGACGCGAGCGTTCAACCGTTCCCCAATCGGCCAATGAGCGAGGCAGCATCCGAATCACGCACGAACGCCACCGAATACACGGTGAGCGAGATTTCCGGCGCGCTGAAGCGCACGGTCGAGGACGTGTTCGGCAATGTGCGGGTGCGTGGCGAAATATCCGGCTATCGCGGGCCGCATTCGTCCGGTCATGCCTATTTTGCGCTGAAGGACGACCGCGCGCGGCTCGATGCCGTGGTGTGGAAGGGGACGATGAGCCGGCTGAAATTCCGCCCCGAGGAGGGGATGGAGGTGATCGCCACCGGCAAGCTCACCACCTATCCCGGCAAATCGAACTACCAGATCGTCATCGACAATCTGGAGCCAGCCGGCGCCGGCGCCCTGATGGCGCTGCTGGAAGAGCGAAAGCGCCGGCTGCAGGCCGAGGGCCTGTTCGACCCCGGCCGCAAGCGGTTGCTGCCGTTCATGCCGCGCGTCATCGGCGTCGTCACCTCGCCGACAGGTTCCGTCATCCGCGACATCATTCATCGCATCAAGGACCGGTTTCCATTGCATGTGCTGGTCTGGCCGGTGCGCGTGCAGGGCGAGACGGCGGGCGCGGAAGTGACCGCCGCTGTCAATGGCTTCAACGCGCTGGCCTGGGACGGTGCCATCCAGCGCCCCGATCTGCTGATCGTGGCGCGCGGCGGCGGCAGCCTCGAAGACCTTTGGGGCTTCAACGACGAGGCGCTGGCGCGTGCCGTTGCCGCCTCCGCCATTCCGGTGATCTCGGCTGTCGGCCACGAGACCGACTGGACGCTGATCGACCTCGTCGCGGATCGCCGGGCCCCGACACCGACAGGTGCGGCCGAAATTGCGGTGCCGGTGAAGGCCGACCTCGAAGCGACGCTTGCCAGCCTTGGCGCGCGGCTCAAGGCGGCGGTCTTGCGCAATTTCGAGCGCAAGCGGCAAGCCGCCCGTGCGGCCGCCCGCGCTCTGCCCTCGCCCGATCAATTGCTGGCGCTGCCGCGCCGACGCTTAGACGAGGCGACAAGCCGCCTTGGCCGGGCGCTGTCCGTCAGCGTCGACCGCAAGCGGGCGCGGCTTCAAGGCCAAAGGCTGACGCCGGCCACGCTGTCGCGGCGCATGAATGAAGCCCGCACGCTGACCGGCCGCGATCTCGCCCGCGCGCAAGCGGCATTTTTTGCCATCGTGCGAGAGCGTCGCGCACGATTTTCGCGCACCGCGACGCGGCTTTCGCCGGCCCCGATCGCGCGGCGCCAGAAGCTGCAAGGGGACACGCTGGCAGCACTGGCGCGGCGACAGGATCGGGTGATCTCCGTCCGGCTCGAGCGCCTGCGCGGACAATTGAGCCAGGCCGATCGCCTGTTGGCCACGCTTTCGCACAAGGCCGTCCTGGCGCGCGGCTTCGCCCTGGTGAAGGACGCCGATGGGGCAGTGATCAAACATGCGGCCGAAGTGGCGTCGGGAATGGCGCTTTCGCTTGAGTTCGCCGACGGCACCGCCGATGCGATTGCCACCAGCGGCACGGCAAGACCGAAAGCCGTGGCCAAGCCGGCGGCAAAGGCCAAAGAGCCCGGCAATCAGGGATCGCTGTTCTGAGATCATGACCGACAATCCGAACCATCTGGCAACGCCTTCCGGCAAGCCGCGCGCGCGGCGTTTCGGCATCGGTTTCGACGGCACACCCGGTCCGTTCAACGCGATCACCGATGTGCCGGGCGTCGCCGTCGGTTATACTACGCTGATTTCAGGCGATGGCGCGCTCGTCGTCGGCCAGGGACCCGTGCGTACCGGCGTCACCGCGATCCTGCCCCGGCCGCGCGCCGATCTTGC
This sequence comes from Mesorhizobium sp. P2_C7, assembly GCF_056404515.1. Taxonomy (NCBI): domain Bacteria; kingdom Pseudomonadati; phylum Pseudomonadota; class Alphaproteobacteria; order Hyphomicrobiales; family Phyllobacteriaceae; genus Mesorhizobium; species Mesorhizobium sp. P2_C7. The sequence continues at coordinate 63,689 of NZ_JBFUDW010000016.1, forward strand.
CACGCCGGTCTTTGCCGGCATCTTCAGCCAGAACGGCAATGGCGAACTGACCGGCTCGCACATCGTCGAGGAAACCGGCGCATTCAACTTTCCGATCACCATTACCAACACGCATTCCTGCGGTGTTTCACGCGATGGCACGCTGCGCTGGATGCAAAGCGTACTGCCGGCGGCACTCGACAGCGCCTGGGGCCTGCCGGTGGCGGCGGAGACCTATGATGGCTTCCTCAACGACATCAACGGCCACCATTTGACATCAGAGGATGTTGCGCAGGCACTTGACGGTGCGGCCTGCGGACCGATCGAGGAAGGCAGCGTCGGCGGCGGCACCGGCATGATCACCTTCGGCTTCAAGGCCGGATCCGGGACCGCGTCGCGCATCGTCGACTGGCACGGCCGTGCCTACACGGTCGGCGCCTTCGTGCAGTCGAATTTCGGCAAGCGGCACAATTTTACGGTTCGCGGCCTGCGCGCCGGGCCAGAACTTGCCGAGCCGGCGATCCGGCAAGGCACACCGCGTGCCGAAAAGGGCTCGATCATCGCCGTCATCGCCACCGACGCGCCATTCCTGCCGCATCAAATGAAGCGGCTGGCGCGCCGCGTGCCACTTGGCGTCGCCATGACCGGCGGCTTCGGCTATCACAGTTCAGGCGACATCTTTATCGCCTTCTCGACCGCCAATGCGAGCGCGGCGCTGGCACCATCCGGCCGCATCGCCAGCGCCGATTTTGTTCCCGACACCGACATCGATCCGTTTTTCGACGCGGTGATCCAGAGCGTGGAAGAATCGATCCTCAACGCCTTGGTCGCCAATGACGACATGAGCGGGCGCGACGGCAATTTCGTGCCGGCGTTACCGAAAGTGTGGCTGAAAGAGAAATTTGGCGGAGGGGATGACTGATACGAAGACGCGGGCCGAATAGCCCGCGTTCAGACGGTTACCCTTGAATTGCTCTAAGCGGCTATTCCGCGGCTTTGCTGGGGGCCTGCTGGTTCTCGTCGGCCTCGGCCGCTTCCTCGAGCCGGGAGGCAATCAGTTCCTGAATGTCGCCGACCTCTTCCTGGATATCCTCCAGAGGGATGCCAACCTCTGCCGCCTTGGCAGCGCATTCCTTGGCCAGAGTCTCGGCCTGCTTGTCGATCCTGGCGTGGGATGACTGGCAGTGGACCTTTTCGCCTATCCATCCCCGCAAGAACTCGATCGCGTGTTCACTCATACTGCTGTTCCCTGGCGGCAAAGCCGGTTGGTAATCATAAACGCCGACACCCCGCAAAGGATGCATGGTCCCATACGAACCGAGTCGCCACCAGCCGGCAAGCCGATCTTGTCCAAGGTCCACAGCGTCAAAGGAAATCGAGGGGTCAAGAGCATTCTGTTTCTGAGGGGTCGGTACCGTTGGCTGGGATCACGCCCAGCTTTGCGCCACTGTTTCTATTTGCTTTTTTCCGGTTTCCTAGCCGATTTCGTCACAATAGATGGCGCAATCCGTAACACATTTACAGTCGCTTCGGCGGCGCTGCCCTGAGGCGCGCGGGTCGAAGCCGCCGGTATATAGTGACATCCTCACGCAATGTCGACTCCGCTCGCCATCAGCTAGTGTCTCAGTTTGAAATTTTGCGATACGGACAATAGCGAGACCTGAGAGGCAGATCGACCCAGGGTCATTTCTCTCGTACATAAGTCACTTCGTGAATAATCTCGCGCCCGTCGAACGGATTTTGGGCCGGGGGCGAGGTGTAAGTCAGCGTATGTTCGTCGACTTTGCAGAACCGCACCTGTTCCGTGCCACTCCATGCTTCATTCCAGCTCATGTCGACATGATGGACAACGCGATCTGACTCAACCGTATAGCTGCCCGAATAGGCGAACATCGAGTCGAACAACGCAATCTTCTCTTCGTCGGATGGCGGCAAACGCTGCGGCCGATTGCGATTGTTCCTAAGGATAAAGAAAATGACGCGCTCAGGTGTATAGATGACGATGCCATCAGGTTCCTGACCCAGAGCTGGCTGCCGCTCCCCGGTCGAAACGTCTCTCGTCATCCAAGACGTCATTCGCCAGCTTCCAAGCAGGAGTTCGCGGCGAATTGGTTGAACGGGCATATCTTCAGCCATTGCCCACACCTCCGTTATTTCTTGGCAAGCGCTCTCTATACCATCCGCGTGGTCCCGGCCTCGGCGCATCCGGGCAGTCTGGATGGCATATGGAATGAGATCTCCCCATGCTTTGCGGCAAGTATATAGGAGTTCGGCCCGGATCGCGACCAGCGAGCCTTCAAACCGAGACACGACCGGATCATGCGCATCGAGAACGGCGCAGCGAATGCCGCCGCTGCCTCCAAGCCGATAATGTGCTGGAGTTCATGCCGCCATTGACGCTGCCGCAGGACGAGGTGCGGTGGCAACGGGCCACCCCTATCTTGCCGGAAGCGAAGCCCCATATGCATGGTAGGATCCACTCGTCTTGCTGAGTCTTGCCTAGGGCACGGAAAACTGCGAACGACAGGGAAGCTTACCGGATGTCCCTTGGGATCGATCAGGCGACGATCACAGCCTATCTGGAAGTCATCACCATCAATCTCGTTCTGTCGGGCGACAATGTCGTGGTGATCGGCATGGCGGCCGCGGGCCTGGCAAAGGCGCTGCGGCAGAAGGCGATTATCGCCGGCATCGCCGCAGCGGCTGTCATCCGCATCGTCTTTGCCGTGGTGGCCGTGCAGTTGCTGGCGATCCCGGGTATCATGCTGGTCGGCGGTCTGCTGTTGTTCTGGGTCTGCTGGAACATGTTCGGGGAATTGCGATCCGCCGGCGATGCCGATAACGGGGACGGTGCAGACGCCGATCCGACCGTGGCTTTCCTTGCGGCGACACGACCGGCCAAGGCGCTGCGCACAGCGATCGTGCAGATCGTCGTTGCCGACGTTTCGATGTCGTTGGACAATGTGCTCGCCGTGGCCGGTGCTGCCAGCGACGACATGGATGCGCTGGTCTTCGGCCTCATCCTGTCGGTGGTTCTGATGGCGGTCGCCTCGACGCTGGTGGCGGCGCTGCTGGCCAGGCATCGCTGGATCGGCTGGCTCGGCCTTGCGGTCATCGTCTATGTCGCAGGCAGCATGGTGCTGGATGGTGTCGAGCAGTTGAAAGCACTCGACTATTGGACGGTTCTTTCAAGAACGTCGAGCCCGATGGGAGCCTCAACAGTTAGAGTATCCATGCGGGCCAAGGATTGAGCGACCATTTCTGGATTCGAAATCCCGGAAATCCTCTTGGGCAAAGCCCTCAGTGACTTTCGGCGACCCGCACGATGAGCTTGCCGAAATTCTTACCCTCGAGAAGGCCAAGGAAGGCTCGCGGAGCGTTCTCTATGCCATCCACGACATCTTCCCGGTAGCGAACGCGGCCGGATGCTATCCAGTCGGCCATGTCGCGGTAGAAAGCCGGGCGCTGGTCGACGAATTCACGCTGAATGAACCCCCTGATCGTCAGGCTTCGATGGAGTACCTGCTGCATCAGCGTCGGCAGCCGATCGATGCCGGACTCCGCGATGACATTGTATTGCGCGATCAACCCGCAGACCGGCACGCGGGCAAAATCGTTCAACAGGGGGAACACCGCATCCCAGACAGGGCCGCCGACATTCTCGAAATAGATGTCGATGCCATCAGGACAGGCCGCCTTCAGCTGCGCGGCAAAATCATCGGCACGGTGATCGACGACCGCATCGAAGCCGAGCTCCTGCCGCACGAAAGCGCATTTGTCAGCGCCGCCGGCAATGCCAACGGCACGCGCGCCCTTGATGCGGGCGATCTGTCCAACGGCTGACCCGACCGCGCCGCTGGCCGCCGCCACGACGACCGTCTCGCCAGGCTTTGGCTGTCCGATCGTGAGCAGGCCGGCATAGGCGGTGAAGCCGGGCATGCCGAGAACGCCGAGTGCCGTGGTGACGGGCGCCGCCGCGGGTTCGAGCTTGCGCAGCCCGACGCCGTCGGACAGTGCAAAGCTCTGCCATCCCGAGTGCGACAGGACGACATCGCCTTCAGCGAAGCCGGCGTGGCGGGATCTGACGACACGCGCAACGGTACCGCCTTCCATCACGCCGTCGATCTCGACCGGCTTGGCATAGGATTTGGCGTCGTTCATCCGCCCGCGCATATAGGGATCAAGCGACAGGTAGAGGATCTGCAAGAGGAGTTCGTCCTCCGCCGGCTCGACAATTTCAACCGTCTCGATACGAAAATCGCCTGGCTTCGGCCGGCCTTGCGGTCGCGCTGCAAGCACGATGCGGGTGTTTGTCTGCGCTGACATTTGGGCACGACCTCGCTGTCAAGAACACTCTACTCGAAAAACCGGTTGGGCGGCCGCTTCAGGCCAAGATTCTCGCGCAATGTCGTTCCCTCGTACTGCCGCCTGAAGATCCCCCGTCGCTGCAGTTCGGGCACGACCTTCTCGACAAAGTCGTCGAGCCCGGCGGGCAGATGGGGAAACATGATGTTGAACCCGTCGGAGCCCTCGGTGACCAGCCATTCCTCCATTTCGTCGGCGATCGTTTGAGGTGTACCGACGAAAGCAAGGCCGGAATAGCCACCCAGCCTCTGGGCAAGCTGCCTGACGGTCAGGTTCTCCTTGCGCGCCAGTTCGATGACACGCTCGCGGCCGCTCTTGCTGGCATTGGTTTCGGGGATTTCGGGCAAGGCCGCGTCCGGATCAAAACCGGACGCGTCATGCCCGATCGCGATCGACAGCGAGGCAATGCCGCTCTCGTAATAGACGAGGCTGTCGAGCTTCGCCCGCTTGGACTGCGCGTCCTCGACGCTGTCGCCGACGACGACAAAGGCGCCGGGCAGGATCTTGATGTCGTCGCGCGAGCGGCCGAGTTTCTCCGCACGGCTTTTGACGTCGGCGAAGAAACGTTGCCCGGCGGCGAGATCGGCATGCGCGGCGAAAATGACTTCCGCCGTCTCTGCCGCCAGTTGCCGCCCAGCCTCCGACGCGCCGGCCTGGACAATAACCGGCCAGCCCTGGATTGGCCGGGCGATGTTGAGCGGCCCGCGCACCGAGAGATGCTCGCCCGTGTGATCGAGCACATGCAATCTGGAAGGATCGAAATAGAGACCGCTTTCAGCGTCGCGGATGAAGGCATCGTCAGCGAAGCTGTCCCACAGGCCGGTCACGACATCATAGAATTCCCGCGCCCGCCGGTAGCGCTCGTCATGCTCGACATGTTCGTCGAGGCCGAAGTTGAGCGCCGCATCGGGGTTGGATGTGGTGACGATGTTCCAGCCGGCGCGGCCGCCGCTGATATGGTCCAGCGAAGCGAAGCGGCGGGCGATGTGGTAGGGCGCGTCGAACGTCGTCGATGCGGTTGCGACCAGCCCGATATGATCGGTGACGGCCGCCAGCGCCGACAGCAGCGTGAACGGCTCGAACGACGTGACCGTGTGGCTGCGCCGCAGCGCCTCGATCGGCATGTTGAGAACGGCCAGATGGTCGGCCATGAAGAAGGCGTCGAACTTCGCCGCCTCCAAGGTCTGGGCGAAGCGCTTCAGATGCGCGAAATTGAAATTGGCGTCGGGATAGGCGCCCGGATAGCGCCAGGCGCCGGTGTGAAGGCTGACGGGGCGCATGAAAGCACCAAGCCGCAATTGTTTCTGTGTCATGGAAATCGTTCCGACCGATCAATACGGTCGAGCGCCATCGCTCGAATCCTGATCTTTAGGATCGGCCGGTCCGCCCAACCCGGGAAGGTATTCCGTTGCGCCGCGCCCGGTTTTTGCAGCATTTCGTTTTGCGATCCAGGATTGCAGCACAAAAAATGGCCGGGCTCGAATGCGGCCCGGCCAAAAGAAGGTTCAAACCTTCAGAGGGGAACACCGCTCAGCGGAATGGGAGGAGACCGCCGAACGATTTTGCCTTTTTGAGCCTATTTCCGCGACTTGGCGACGAATGACGTTCCAAAGAACACGCAAAACGGCGAAAATCTGTTCGGCATCGAGGCTTTGTTATGCATGTCGTCCGCCTAAAACCGGGGCCACTTTTGGGCGACATGCTTTGGGCTTCACGGGCGCTCCGCTCCGGTCTGGAGAAGATCGGCATAGTGGCGGCGCGCCACGTCAGGATGCGAACGCAGACGGCTTTTCAGGACATTGGTGCCGACATCGCGGAACAACGGGTTGTCCGGGTCGCTTGCCGGTCCGCGTGCCTCGGCCGCCAGTTCCTCGGGCAAATTCAGCAGCGGTATGGTCGCATCCAGCCGCGCGCTGAAGAAGAAGGGAACGGAAATCCGCTCGAAGCCGGCAGGCGGCGTCACAACGCGGTGAACGGTGGCGCGCAGATACCCATTCGACGCCAATTCCAGCAGTTCACCAATGTTGACGACAAGCGTTCCGGGGAGCGGGTCCACATTCACCCAGCTGCCGTCATATTCAACCTGCAGCCCCTTGTTGTCGTCCTGCAGCAGCAGCGTCAGGAAGCCGCCATCCTTGTGCGCGCCGACACCCTGGTCGCCATCCGTCGCGTTTCGCCCGGGGTAGCGCACGATCTTCATGCGATGGTTGGGCGAGTCCCTGTAGATCGCGTCGAAGGCGTCCTCGGGCTGATCGAGCGACAATGCGAAGGCTTTCAGCAGCCGGATCGCCACAGCCGTAGCCCTGGTCTGCCATGCCAGCAGCGCCGGCTTGAGATCGGGCAATGCCGAGGGCCATTGGTTCGGTCCTTGCAGCCGTGTCCAAGGCGCAATTCCCGGCCCTTGCGGGATGGGCTGGCGCTCGACGCCGATATCGAGTTGTTCACGCCAGTCGGCGGCGCCCCTGGTCAGTTCACCGCCGGCGCGCGTGTAGCCGCGAAACTGCGAGGACTTGACCATTTCGATCGCCAGCTTGTCGGTCTCCGGCAAGGCGAAGAACCGGCGCGAGGCATCGAGCACTTCATCAGTCTCTGACGCCGAAATTCCGTGGCCGCTGAGATAGAAGAAGCCGACGTCGCGGGCCGCCGTGCGCAGGTCCAGGAGAAAGGTGCGATGCTCGGACGCTCCTTGTTCAAGACGGCTCAGATCGAGTACCGGCACGATTCTGGGCATGGGCAGGTTCCTTCTTTTCGCCGCCCTTGCCGAGGAGAAGTAGAAGCGACCACCGGCAAGCACTCGAGGCGTGGACGTGCATCCAAGGTGCCACGCAGGGGCAGCCGATCAAAGCAATGGGCACCCCAATCTCGGCGCCAACAGAAGAAAGTCAGCGCTGCATATTGTTTCCCGAGGGCAAAATAATATCCCAACGGATGTTTCATGCATGTTGCGACGAGACATAGATCGGAGACGTTTATGCGGACTTCCGCATGAACTGAAGGCCCGGCAGGTTGGCCGTTGCGCCTGGATCCCTCCTCACGCCGCCTGCCTGATGACTTCAAGCCAGCCCGAACGTCTCCACGGCGCGCATGATGCCGCGCAGTTCGGCGAGGCCTTTCAGCCGGCCGATCAGCGAGTAGCCGGGATTGATCCTGGTCTTGCCGATATCGTCGGCAAGCAGGTGGCCGTGATCGGGGCGCATCGGGATGCGCCAGTCGGCGCGGCCTTCCCTGCTGCGACGCGCCTCTTCCTGCATCAGTGCGAGGATGACATGCGCCATGTCGGTGCCACCCTCGAGATGCTCGGCCTCATAGAACGAGCCATCCTCCTCGATGGTGATGTTGCGCAGATGGGCGAAATGGATGCGGTCGGCGAATTCCTTGACCATGGCGACGATGTCGTTGTCGGCGCGCGTCCCATAGGAGCCGGTGCAGAATGTCAGGCCATTGGCGGGGCTGTCGACGGCGTTGAGGATGAAGCGCGCATCCGCGGCGGTCGAAACGATGCGCGGCAGGCCATAGAGCGAGAAGGGCGGATCGTCAGGATGGATGCACATGCGCACCCCCTCCTGCTCGGCCACCGGAATGATCTCGCGCAGGAACCAGGCAAGGTTGTCGCGCAATTCCTTCGGACCGATAGCATCGTAGTCCGCCAGGGCCTCGCGAAAACTGTCACGGTCGTAGCTGCGCTCTGTTGCCGGCAGGCCGGCGATGAGGTTGCGCTCGATCCTGTCGATCTGCTCGTCGCTCAATTCCCTTAGTCGCGTTTCCGCCTCGGCAATGCGGGCGGCGCTGTAGCCGGCCTCGGCATTCCTGCGTTTCAGCACGAACAGGTCGTAGGCCGCGAAATCGATCGCATCGAAACGCAGGGCGTAGCCCGTCGTCGGAAGCCGATAGGCCAGATCGGTGCGGGTCCAATCGACCACGGGCATGAAATTGTAACAGACCGTTGTGATGCCGGCCTTGGCAAGGGCGCGGATCGTGTCGCGATAGTAGCCTGCGTAGCGCTCGCGCTCCGGCGCACCGATCTTGAAGGAATTGTGGACGGGAATGCTCTCGACGACCGACCAGGTCAGCCCTGCCGCCTCGATGATCCGCTTGCGCTCCAGAATGCTCTCAAGCGGCCAGGCGCGGCCGTCATAGATGTCGTGCAGGGCGGATACGATACCCGTCGCGCCCGCCTGCCTGACATGATCGAGCGTCACCGGGTCGTTCGGGCCATACCAGCGCCAGCATTGTTCCATTACGGCTTTCCTTCTGCGAGGACGGCAACCTATTGTTGGACCGCAACGAGTGTCAAACCAAAGCGCGTCGCGTTTGAGCGGATTCAGGCGATGCGCTTCAGGTCCTTGTTTTTATGCATGTCGTTGCCCCAAAACCGGGGCCACTTTTGGGCAACATGCATTAAGAGCCACAGCAAATAACGGAGTACCCGCAATGAAGGATTTCGACGGCAAGGTCGCTCTGGTGACGGGTACGACCGGGATTGGCCTCGCAAGCGCTATACGCCTGGCGGCAGGTGGTGCCGCGATCATCGCCTGTGGCATCGACCGCGCGGCCAACGCGGCGATGCAAGCGCAACTGGAAAGCTCCGGGCCAGGCGTGCTGGTCATAGACACCGACGTCTCTGTGCCGGATCAGGTTCGCGATGCGGTCGCGGCCGGCGTCGAGCGGTTCGGCGGCCTCGATATCATCGTCAATTCGGCGGCGGTCCATCCATACGGAACAGCTACCAGCACAGATTTCGAGAGCTGAACAAGGCAATGTCGGTCAATGTCGGCTCGATCTACCTGACCGCGCATTTCGGCATTCCGGAAATGATCCGGCGGAGCGGCGGAGCCATCGTCAACGTGGCCTCGGTGCAGGGTCACGCTTGCCAGCAGAATGTCGCCGCCTATGCGACGACCAAGGGGGCGATCCATACGCTGTCGAGGCCGCCCACAAGCGCTTCGGCGAAGCGCATCCCATCGGGCGCATCGGCGAACCGGAGGAAGTGGCGGAACTCATCGCCTTTCTGTGTTCGGCCAAGGCCGGATTCTGCACCGGAGCGGACTACAAAATCGATGGCGGCCTGACTGCCGGCATCGGCGTGAAATAGAGCCATGTAGATCGGTTTTGGCCTTTACCGGGAGTCGCCGACATCTGACGACCTCCCGCGCGACCGCTTTTGGCGGGCGCGGCGTTGAAGTCTTCATCGCCAAGCTCGCATGCTTCTTGCCACCGCGAACCTCGACCAACACCGACTTCGGGTTTTTAAACAGATTTAGCTCGGCATCTGGGCGCCTCGCGAGCGCTGCGGCCGTGGTCGCGGTAGCTCGCCCGGTTAGGGCGGTGGCTGGCAGCCCGAGCACCGGGGAACGGCAATCTCGATGAGCTGGACAAGCCGGTAGATGTGGAGCCGGGTCCTGATAGCCAGAATGACGTCGAACCCGTGCAGTACTATCGATGGAGGCGGCAACGTGTATGGAGGCGGCGGCGTGTATGGCGCGTGGTCTGGCGTCGCTATTGGCGTCGAGGCCACTGGCGCCGGAGATGTTTCCGTCGATCCTACTGGATCCGCTTCGATTGAAATCCCGTAAACCGCGAAGGCTCCGGCATTTTGCTGGAGCCTTCGCAAAGAATTTTAAAGTCGAGGGACAGGGCCTTCGGCTGACTTCATTCCTCAGTGCCGGATCGAACTGCCTGTGCTTGCGGTGGTGGTTCCCATCCGAAAACACTGCGTCCGCCCAGCATGTGCGACTGGTCGAACTCGCCTGCCACGATTTCCTTCAGGCTGGGACCGGTGACATAGCGCTCGACCTGGCGTGACTGGTCGTCCAGCCGTCTCAATGCATCGATTTCCTCGGTGCGGCCGAGTTTGGCCTTGTGAACGGCCGATTTCAGCACGCCGATCGTCTCGTCATAGACTTTCAGCGGCACTGGGAACGGGTGCCTGTCCTTGCCGCCATGCGCCAGCGAGAACCGGCCGGGGTCCGAGAACCGGCATGGCGCTCCATGCACGACCTCGGCCACCATCGCCAGCGCACGCACGGTGCGGGCACCGACGCCTGGCACCAAGAGCAGCTCCGGGAAATCGGCAGGCCCTCGCTCGACGGCGGCAGCGATACTGCCGTGCAGGCGGCGCATGACGACGTCGCTTTCGCGGACGTCATGATGGGCCGGCATAATCAGATGCGGCAGCAGGGGCTGCGCGGGAGCGGGTGGCGAGCCGTGCTCCAGCAAGGCAAACTCTTTCACGATGCGATCGGGACCCAGATCCCGCAGCAGCTCCAGTTGGCCGTGACGCGAAGCATCGGCGCGCCGGTCGGTCAGATTGACGATCTCGCCCTGATTGGCGCCTTCGATCGCGGCATGCGGCTGCTCGACGAAGCTCGTCAGCCCCTCGGACAGCCAGTGGTAGCGACGCGCCACCTTGCTGTCGCCGTTCATGCCTTGTTGCACCACGACCCAGTCGCCATCGTCGGTAACGATGAAGCCATGAAGGTAGAGGTCGAAGCCGTCCTGGACGGCGGCGCTATCGACCTTGGCGACCAGCCGACTGGCCTTGGCCAGGCCCGACCCGTCGAAACCGACGCGCTCGCCGATCAATGTCAGTTCGTGCGGGGTCTTGCGCGAATGGGCGCCACGCCCGCCACAGACATGGATACCGAGTTCGCCGGAGAGTGGAGACAGGCCGCGTTTCAGGGCGCCGACAACGCTTGTCGTGATGCCGGAAGAATGCCAGTCCATCCCCATCACCGCGCCGAAAGACTGGAACCAGAACGGGTGTGCCAGGCGGCGCAGCAATTCGGTGCGACCATAGTGATGGATGATCGCCTCGCACATCACCGCGCCAAGGCGCGTCATGCGATCACCGAGCCATTTGGGCACGCGACCGCCATGCAGTGGGAGATCAGCACTTCCAGATCGTTGCGCCAATTTCTGCCGCCCGCGTTGCCCGTTGATTAGAGATAGGTGTTGCGCACCTGTCAGGGAAGCCTGCCGTCGCCCTTGCCGACGGATCGCACCCCGCGGGTTCGTCGGATTTGCCGATCCCGAGCGTAGCGGAAACGGATGGGGGCAAACCGTAGGAACGATTTGCACGGAAACCCGTTTGCCCTGACTGGAAACAGGATGAGCAAAATGGTCGCCCCGCGTGCTGCCTGGAAGGGTTTTTTGAAGTTTGGTTCGGTGTCCTGCGGCGTGAAGATCGTCGGCGCCACCAGCGAGGCGTCGAAGGTTCATTTCAGGATATTGAACCGCAAGGACGGACTCCCGGTCAAAAGCGTCTACGCCGACGAGGACACTGGAAAGCCGGTCGACGCGGAAGACCAGGTGAAGGGCTTCGAGGTCGAAAAGGATGAGTTCCTCCAGATCGAGCCCGACGACATCAAGGCGCTCAAGCTGACGTCGAAGCATACGCTCGAGGTCGGCGAGTTCGTGTCGATTGACGAGGTCGATACGCGCTATCTCGAGAAACCCTACTATTTGATCCCGGCCGATGGAGCTGCACTGGAGGCCTACTGCGTGATCCGCGATGCCATGAGGAACAAGGGCGTCGCCGCACGATCCTGCGTCGTGCTGTATCAGCGCGGCCGCGAGGTTCTGATCCAGCCCTATGGCAAGGGCATGGTGATGACCGAGCTGCGCAACCACAATGAAATGGTCTCGCAGGACAGCGTGCTCGATGGCTTGAAGAAGCAGAAATATGATCCCGAGCTGCTCGAAATCGCCGGCATGCTCATCGACAAGAAGGTGACGACTTTCGATCCTTCGAAATTCGAGGACACCTACGAAGATGCGCTGATTGCCATGATCGACGCGAAACGCAGGGGCAAGCAGCCGCCGAAGCCCGCGCCGAAGCCGAAAGAGAACGTCATCAACCTGGCCGAGGTGCTGAAAAAGAGCCTCAAACAGGAAGGGTTGGGGCCGCCTACAAAGAGCGGCTCGCCGAAACGCAAGATTGCTTAGCACCTGTCGTCGCTGGCACGCGCCAACACACTAGAATTGATCGAAGTGGAGAACTGCAGCGACGTGGTAGGCCGGCACGGTTGCAGCCTTCGGGGTGGCGCTGGGCCGTGCCGGCCGTGCTGGGGCTTCGAGGGACCAGCGACGATCAGGCTATAGGCATATTAGCAATCTCGCAATTAAGCCAAATGGCCTATCCTGCGCGGATATCGCGAAGGATGCGCATGCGGGTCCGCTCGCCATCGCGTTCGCAAACGATCTCATTCATAGCGGAACTTTAGCAATTTTCCCCAAGCCCTGGACACCGCAACGCTTCAGGTTGTGGCGGCAATGTTCCGACGCCGACACGGGCCTCCATCGCAAAATTCCACTAGGCGGCGCTCTTGCAGCACGACAATGGACGTGCGGGGCTACGCTGGCGGTTTGGTTCGTCTAGTTGGAAACGAAAGGCAGTAGGACGATGACGATTTCTCCGTTTCTCACCGCTCTCGGATCCGAAGGTCCCCCAGCCGACTGGGCGAAGGACATGGCCCTGTATGGATGGCTGGTTGGAAGTTGGGAAGTGGATACGGTCCACCACCTCGACGACGGCACAATGCAGAAATGGAATGGAGAATGCCATTTTGGCTGGGTGCTTGGAGGCCGCGCGATCCAGGACGTTTGGATCAGGCCCAAGCGGCCTGCGCCGTCAACGATGTATGGCACGACATTGCGCATCTTCGATCCTGGGATCGATGGCTGGCACATCCTATGGAACGACCCGCTCAACCAGGATCACTCGCGCCAGGTCGGTCGGGCCGAGGGGAAGGACATCGTCCAGCTCGGCAATGACTCGCTCGGTTTGAAAACCCGATGGCGTTTCACTGAGATCACCGCCGACAGCTTCCATTGGATCGGCGAGGAAAGAGATTCCGAGAGCGACCCCTGGCAAATCACCTATGAACATTTTGCGCGCCGACAAAACCCCGAAGCCAGGTAGCCGTCGAAAGGAAAAGGCCGTCGTTTTTCCACGAACGACGGCCCCATGCTTGCCTGCCCGCCCCCCCCAGGACAGCATGGAGCTCTATTAGAGCAGGCTAAAATTTGCCGTCTATAAACTTTGACATAGAGGGGCGGAAAGATTTTGCCGCCCTGATTGCGGCGATGTTCCCCAGCGAGTTTTTCGGACTAGGACAAATTACTAGCCGCCCCGTGAAGCGCGTCGCGCCGGTCCCGGCATAGCTTTGGCGGCTACGCACGCGACCGCCATCGACATAAGATGATTCCACCCGTCATACTAAGTGATTGATTCTGTTGAGGTGCGTATTACTTCGACGCTCGATACCAAAACAGAACCCATTCAGGCCGATGAGTTAGCCGGGTCACAATATAGATAAAATTTATTTCATTTTGAAATCCACCCAAATATAGTCTTTTACAAATCACTTTCTTCGTCTTACAATTATACTTTACGTCTTGGTAATATAAGCGCTTCACCAAGTCCTTCCGCCCAGCTCAAACCGGCGGCAGGAGATGGCCGGATTGCGCCGTAGAGTGCATGGGAGGTGGGCATGATCGCTTTCAAACGCGATGCGAGCGGTCTTTATCTGGCGGACTCATTAGCCGGCGCACGTGTCGCCTTTCTGTTCCAGGACAAGTCACGCGCCGACCCGACATTCGATCTGACCGCCCAGAGCTGGGTCGACCCCGGTCAGCTTGGTTACATCGCCTTCTTCGTCCCTTCGGCGACACGCGACTGGAAAGCTTTCGAGATAGGCATCCGCAAAGCCTTCGCCGACAGTCCCGGAACCCAGATCGGCTGGTTTCCCGAGCCGCTCAGCATCGCGCCGATCCTGGTCTCGGTCACCGGGCAAGGCACCTCGTCGCCGACGGTGGGGGAGTCCTTCTCGCTGGCATTCCGGCAGAGCGTGACGTTCCAGGTTCAGCCCGACCTCTTCACGCTGTCCACGACGGTGCTGTTCGACGACGCCTCCAACAGCCTGCAGATCGCCAACAGCCAGCCGCCGGCGGCGCTGCTGTTGACGGCGACGCCGCCAGCCGGCGCCACGGTGACATTCCAGTCGGCCGCGCCATTCGCGAGCTTGGCGCTCAGCGGACCGCTCGTTGGTACGGCAAGCGCCGCGTTTGAACTGGCGACCACCGACCTCGTCCAGTTCGAGGCCGGTATGATGTATTTCGACCCGCCAACCGGCGGCGGGCTGGTCGGCGCCTTGAACTATCCGGTTTTCCGCGGCGTCGGTGGCTCGGCCACGCCGTTCGGCTTCAACGTCACGCTGGACGTGCTCGGCCCACTCGACGCGACGCGCAGCTTCTTCCAGTTCACCGACCCGCTGCTCGGCTCGACTTTCGTCACCACCAACGGCAAGCCCTTCGCCCTCAGCACCATCAACACCGGCGATATCAGCACGGCGAGCCGTCTCGTCTTCGCCGGCCGTCCTCAACAATCGCCGAGCGAGCAGCGCTATTACTACCTGACGCCGGCGGGACAGTTCGGCCTGGCGCTCGATGCCGGCGCCAACCTGGCCGCAGGCGCAAGCTCCGAAACGGTGCAGATGCTGTGCGGCGTCACCGGCACCGAATTCGTGACCGTCACCATCGGCTCGGCACCAGACAAGCTCGAATTCGTACCGGCGCAGCCGGCCTATCGCATTGCGCCAGCGCAGGATTCGCCGACCAGCCCGGCTTTTCTCGATGCCACCGCGACGACTTCGTGGGCGCAGCTCATCGTCCAGGACGGCAGCTATGTCTCGCAGCCCGAGCGCGCTCCGCTCTACAATCAGCGCACCAACACGGCCACAATGCTTGCCGGCGCTGAACCCGCCTCCGGCCTCACCGTCTATGTCCTCGACGCTTTCAAGGTCGCCTCATGGAGCGCGAAAGCCGCAAGCACGCCAGCCATACCGTTGGTGCCCTATGCGGGGCTCGATTTCTCGACCGACCCGAACCTCAATGCCGCCGCCTATCTCGACATGGAATCGCGGGCGCTCAACCCGAGGCGCGCCAGCGGCTTCATTCCGGCGCCGAAGCAAGGCGCGGCGGTAAACGCTGCCGCCGCCGGACCGACGACGCTGGCGATGACGCCGCAAGGCATGCTGGCCGAGCTTGCCGGCACGCCGCTGGCATGGACCGGGTTGCAGATGGCGACGAGTGCGGCCGGCATCCTGGAATTCGAAGCCATGGGTCCGTCGATCTGCAAGGCCGTGCAGCAGAACCAGATCTTCACGGCGGTCAGCGAAAACCCCGCCAACCCCGACCCGCTTGGCTCCGGGCAGGCCCTGTTCGACTTTTCAGGCGACAAACTGGAGATCGGCGACTGGACGTTCGACCTGTCGCCGGGCAAGCTCGCCGCGCCCGACGGCACGCCGCCGATCTTCATGATGAAATTCTATCCGGGCGAGACGATCGAAGCTCTGGTCGCCGACACAAGGCTGTGGTCGCAGGCCGACATCTTCAACAAGACCTTCACCGCCGCCGCCACCCAGGCCTATCTGCAAAAGCTGATCACCGAGGCGAAGGCCGCGGTGTTCCCGAATGGCGGCACGCAGCCCGACACCACCTCGCTATACTGGAATTTCTACCAGACCGTCACCGACCCAACCTTCAACGGCATCCTCGCCGTAAACTGCAACATGCAGCTCGATGAATTGCCCACGGCGGTGCGCGCAGTGCTCGGCGGCATGACGGATCCAGGCATAGCCGGCTTTCGTGTCCATCATGTCGGCATTGCCATCAACAACACCGACCCGTCGCAGGCCGTGCCGACGCTGGCGCAGAGCGCGACCTTTGCGCTGGTCGACTATGAAAAGGCGGCGAGCAAGTCGGCAGCGGCCCCCGATAGCAATATTGATATCGACATCGACTATGGCTTCGAGGTCGAATATCTGCGCGCTTTGTTCACCAATTCCGAGCTGCGCAGCTTCGCCTGCGAGGTCAATCTCACCATCAACAATCTGTTCAAGACCGGCGTCAATCTCGATGCCGCGCTGAGCCCGGCCGCCAATGCCGGCGATGACGCCAATGTCATCGCCATCATGGGTTCCTACCAGGCGCACGGCACCAGCGGCGACGACAAGAGTTCCGGACAGGGCGTCTATTCGTTCGTCGCCCAGGGCGATTTCGTCTTCAACTTCACCGACGAGAACGGCAAGTCCAACAACAAATATCTCAAGCAGATCACGCTGACGAAACTGCAATTCTCGTTCGACGACGAAACCGCGGCGACGCCGCCAAAAGCCGACACCACCCACATCAGCGCCCATTTCGCCATCTGGGGCGACATCGAGTTCAACGAATTCCAGGTGCTCGACCTGTTTGCGTTCGAGAAGCTGGCCTTTTCCAATCTCGGCATCGACGTCGGCTTCGACCTGACGATCCCGGCCCAGGGACAGCCGTCGACAAGCACGCCGTCGCTCAGCTTTTCGCCGGGTGACCTGCGGCTCGACCTCGGCGCCACCGAGAAGCGCAGCGGCGCCGACAGCCTGCTCGACCTGATCCCGTTCAAGCTCAAGTCGTTCCTCTATTCGGGCACGGCCGATCAGACGATCGAGAGCCTGAACTACTATTCGCTCGGTTCGCTGCCGGGCCTGGCGGAAAACGGCGTCACGCTGCAGGACAGTTTCAACTATGCGCTGATCTTCGATCTCGATCTCGGCTCGATGGGCGGGCTGGTCGGTTCGCTTTCGGCCTTCAAATTCAGCGTCCTCATCGGCTGGCTGAGCCCCGAGGACGGCGGTGGGCTGGCCTTCGGCATCCAGCTTCCGCAAGTCGACGGCAAGCTGGAAATCAAGATCGAGGGCGTGCTGACCATCTCGATCGAACAGTTCAATCTCGAATACGCCACCGATGCCGATCCCAAGATGCTGGTGCTCGGCATGCACAATTGCTTCATCGAGATACTGGGCCAGCGCCTGCCACCGGACGGGACGATCAGCATCGGCCTGTTCGCGCCGACCGAAGGCGCCGACCAGATTGGCTGGATCGGTGCTTACAATTTGGGCAAGGATGGCGGCGGCGGTGGTGGCGACGATGCGCAGAAACTGCTGGCGGCGCCAGTGCCGGCCAAGGTGGGCGCTGTCAGCGATGTCTTCGAGCTTGTCTATCTCGGTGTCGGCCAGCGGGTCGGGCCCGACCCGACCAAGCCGCCCGCCAATTTCGATGCTTTCCTGAAGTTCATGCAGGGCGACTTCTGGGACGCCCTCAAGAACAAGAAATTTGCCGATATCTACCATCCCGAAGGCAAGTGGATCATCGTCACCGACTTCACGCTGCTGAAAGTTCTCGAGGTCGGCTTCGTCTTCTACGACGTGACGCCGTTCTACGCACTGCTGCTCAAGCTGACCGGCGGTGCCGGCAAGGGTGCGGAATTCGAGGTCGTCTATACCAAGATCTCCGACACGATCGGCAAATTCGCCGCGGTCTTCAGCCTGCCCGACAGCCTGCGCACCTTCCAGGTTGGCGCGGCCTCGCTGACGCTGCCGACACTGAGCGTCGACGTCTACACGAATGGCGACTGGAAGGTCGACCTCGGCTTCCCCGACGGCGACAACTGGAGCGTCTGCTTCCAGGTGCAGGCGCAGGCCGGGCCTATTCCGGTGACCGGATCGGGCGGCTTCTACATAGCCAGCCTGAGTTCGGCTACCGACCCCGACGTGTTCAAAGGCACCTACCAGAGCATCCTGGCCTTCGGCTTTGCCGCGCGGCTAGGCGTCGGCAAGGATTTCACCGCCGGGCCGCTGAAGGCGGGGGTAAGCGTCACCTTCTTCGGCATCATCCAGGGTGCGGCCGGCTATCTCACCAGCGGTGGCGGAGACCTCGCCAAAAAGCCGGACGCGCTGTCGCTGCAAGGCCAGTTCGGCATCATCGGCGAGCTCTACGGCTCGCTCGACTTCGTCATCATCAAGGCCAGCGTAAACGTGCGCCTCGAGGCCAGCATCGGCATCATCCTGGCGCTGGAGCCACCCAGTGTGCCGGGCGGCGGTGGCGGCTCGATCCTGCTCTACATCGAGGCGAGCGTCAGCGTCAGCGTCACAGTGGAGATCAACCTCTTCCTGTTCTCCATTTCCATCAGCTTCAGCTTCAATGCCTCGTTCCGCTTCGAATGGCAGCTTGCCGGCTCGTCGCAACAGGCCCAGATCGAAACGTTCGCGCGGCTGAAGCAGCGGCTTCTTGCGGGTGCAGCGGCGAATGTCGGGCTTTGCCCCAACCTGCCGAAGGACCTGCCTATCCTGTTTCTGCCGGAACTGACCGTGGTGTTCCCCGATGCGACCAGCAAGGGCACGCCGTGGGTCGTGACATCGCTCGGCATACAGTATGACGACAACCCGGCGCAGAACCCGACCTATGCCGATTTCAAGCCGTTCGAGGCGGTGACGACGCAGCTCGCCACCTTCGCGCTCATGCACGCGCTGAACCTGCCGGCCTACAACTCCGTGGTGTTGCTTGAATTCGATTCCAGCAGCGGCACGCCCGGCTTGAAGGACATCGACAGCGAGCCGGATGCGCTCACTGGGTGGATCGACTATCCGACCTTGCTTGGCCAGCTCGCCAATTTCTCCGCCACGCTTGCCGCACCGACCGGCAAAGCCAAGGCCTGCGTGTTCCCGATGCCGCCGTTCCTCAACATGGCGACTACTGGGCGCACCGACGGCAATGGCAACGCGCAGGATCTTTCCTACCAGTTCCTGGCGCAGAACCTCGTCTCGCAGACCTACCTGCAAGCGGTCGACACCTATTTCAACCAGCTCTTCGTCAACCAGACCTCGAACCCGACCTCGGTCAACGATACCGGCGGCACCACGCCGTTGTCACAGGAGATATTCCTCGATTATTTCAAGGGACTGATCCGTGGCGCGGTGCACGAGCTGCTGGTGACGATGCAGGATGCAGGGCTGACCTCGTCACCGCTCGACAAGCTGTTCATGGCGGCGGTGGCCGCACCGACACCCGGTGCGCAAACGCGCTTCCAGGGCCTCGCAGGGCAGATGTCGAGCGCGTTGCGTGGCGGCGTGCGCCTGCCTTACACCGCCGGTCTCACCGTGCCAGGCGGGGCGGTGTCGACCAGCACGAACCCGCTGTTCGCGCTTCTGTGGCAGGAATTTCCGGCCGGCGGCTTCGCCAAGAACAACAGCTACAGCATCACGCTGAGCAATCCCGACAAGACGCAGGACTGGCTTGCCGTCAACGCCTCGTTCTCGCTCACCCAAGACGTCCTCAGCCCCTATCTCGCCTTCACCGAAGCGTCGATAACGGCGCCAAGCAGCCCGACACCAATCGCGCTCAGTTCGACCGGGCCGCAATCCTTTGCGCTGGAGAACGCCATCGCCTGGACGCCGCCAAGCGCGACGGCGCTCAGCCTGCGGCCATTCGCGCCAAGCCTGGAGAAATTGCAGGCAAATGAAGGAACGGCGGCGATCCCCGTCCTGGTGAAATCCCGCCAGGCGCAAGGGGCCTATCTGCCGGACGGCACACCGCTGCCCGCCGGCGACATCACTTTCGCCACCAGCATCACGCTGACGGTCAAGCAGATTCCGGGCGCCACGCAAGGCAGCGTGCTTGCCGATGTCTACGCACTGTCCGGCGCCAGCCAGTCGGACGAGGCGCTGCTCGGCCGGATCCTCGACGATCTCAGGGGCGGTGACCGGCCGGTCGACGCGATCCAGATCCTGTTCCAGACCGCCGCCGGTGCGCCCGGCCTCGTCTCGGCAGTGGTCGATCCAAATGCCGTCTTCGCGCTGCGCACCAACACCACGACGGTGTCGCAGCCGCCGCAAGGGCTGATGGCCTTCGCGCTCGGTCTGCCGGCGGGTGTGTCCGTCGGCGCCAGCACCGACATCACAGCGGATGGCGGCTACGGTTTCCTGCAGATCATCCAGCAGGCGACGGTCACCAATGCGCAGGGTTACTATCTGCGCTTTGTCGACAAGACCGGCAACGCGCTGCCAACCGCGCTGTTCGTCAAGGGCGTCGCGCAGGTGACGATGCTGGTGACCTACAAGGCCGGCAGCGGAACCAACCAGAGCGGCTCGCCGCTCGCCATCCAGCCCTATTACAACGCGGTCGTGCTTGCCGGCACGCAAAGCGGCCTCGTCTACTATGCCGAGACCGCCGACCCGGCGCTCGAGGCACGCTACGTCAAGGTCGCGGCCGGTACCTTCGGTGTCGAGCTGACGCGCTCCGAAAGCGTCATGCAACTGATGACGCCTGCCGCCCTGGTCAAGACCGGGCAGCTCGGCGCGGCGAACTCACATTCGCGCGGCAATGTCATCGAGGCGCTGCGCGCATCCGGTATCGCCGACGATACCGAACTGCACGCAGCACTGGTCGCGGCGGGTGACGCAAAAGCGTCGCTCAACTCGCTCTACAGTCTCGTCACCTACCAGATACAGGCGACGACAGGCTTCACGCTCAGCAATCTGTCGGCGCCGATCCAGCCGCAAAAGCCCGACCAGTCCGGCACCACCGGCACGTACCGGGTGTTCGCGCCGCTGTACAACGTCGCCACCGCCAATGCCGGTTCCATCACGCCCGACCGCTACGCTTCGATCAACGACAAGTTCACGCTGGACTTCTTCGTCAACGACGCCTTCGGCAACCAGCTGCCAACGCCGGCCAGCTACAGCGACACCAACCTCTATTTCGATCCGATCGTGCCGGTCGACCAATGGCCGGGGATCCTGCCGAGCTATGGTTTCAACGGCTCGACGCCGAACACGATCGAGATCGTCCTGACGCCGAGCCAGGCGGCCTTCAGCGGCATGTCGTCGGACCAGAAGGCGGCAGCCCTGGCCAATTTCCGCACCATCGAGGACCAGATCAGCGGTCCAGGCATCTCGTTCTATGTCGAGACCAGTCTTGCCCTGCAGGCGGATGGCAGCAGCCTTGTCAATTTCCCGGTGGGTGCTGCAGACACCAGCAAGGTGACAGGCATGGTTGCCGACCTCGTCAACTGGCTGGCGGGGCTCAGCACCAACTTCCCCGGCGCAGTGACCATTTTGATGCCGGTCAGCGGCCCCGGCGCCTTGCCGCCGCTGTTCGAGATCGTCGTGCTGTTCGGCATCACCCGCGATGCCAATTTGATCTCGCCCTATCTGAAGGACCAGTTCGGCACGATCATGGTGCCGTCGGCGCAGAACGTCGCGACCGGATTTGTTCCGGCGACCGGCGGCGCCAGCAACATGTCGCAATTCGCCGCCGCTTTCGTCGGCGCCTTCCCGACGCAGAAGCTCGCCATCGGCATGAATGGGGCCGACGCATCGCCACAGCAGAAACTGTCGAGCACGGCCCAGTCCAGCACGGCACTGGCGCGCAAGCGGCTCAAGTCATTGAAGCTTGCCCATGACGGCTCCGGCGGGGCACGCGCCGGCTCGCAATCGCTGTGGGCGGCCGCGGCATCGCTGCTCGACATCTCGATCGGTGCCGCCGGTGCCGGACCGCGCTTCCTGTCGCCCAAGCCGCTCGACAATGTGCTGAACAGCGCCAGTGTTTCGATGCCACAGCTGTCGTCAAAGCTGCCGGCGCTGCCGGCGCAACAGCTGTTCATCGACACCGACCTCGACCAGCTCAACCGCATCTTCTTCCAGGCGGTCGACGAGGTGCTGTCACCGGCCTCGGCGGCCAAGGCCTTCGAGGTCGCCCCCGACGCCTACGACGCGATGGCGCTCGGCCGCGAGGCGCTGGCGCAGAAATACGCACAATACGAAGTGGACTGGCTGTTTGGCCCGCAATCGCCGTTCACCGGCACGACCGCGGCACTTGCCATCGCGAAGGATGTGTTCGAGCAGCAGATGCGCGCTGCGCTGATGACGGCCTATTCCGTCGACACCATCGTCCAATACGACGTGACCTGGAACCAGTCGGTCTCGGCTGCCGCCGATGGCAATATCGAGCTCTTCGGCCAGATCGAAGCCGTACTCGCCGGAAACTACACATGGAGCGGTCTCAGCCTTTCGGCGACGACAAACAATCCGCACGGCCTGACCGACGGCAGCCGGGTGCTGATGATATTCCAGGGCAGTTCGGGGCAGTTGCCGGCAAATGGCGTCTACGGCGTCACCGTCACCGGTGACACCACTTTCACGATCGCCACTGCCGCCAGCGGTTCGGGCGCCGGCACCTTCTCCGCCACGCGCCAGAATGCCGGGCTCTCGACCGCCCATGTCGGCGTCAGCAGCATGGGGGCGAGCCCCCTCACCTTCCTCTACGGCGATCCCGACGCGGCCGCTGCCGCGGTGGTGCCATTCGATCTGCGTTTCGCCATCACCAACCTGCAGTTCTTCCTGGCGCCGGCGGGCGCACCCGGCGAAGCGCGTCCATCGATCTGGCTGCAGCTCGTCGATCCCTATCCAAAGGGCGTGCCGCATGTCGGACCGGCCGGCGCGCTGACCAAAATCCCGGTCGTGTATCGCCAGTATCCGACGCCGCCGACTCTGGTCAGCCAGACCTGGTCGGGCTACACGCCAACGTCGGGTTCGGGCAATCCAATCGCCGACGGCGCCGACTGGAGCTACCTCTATACCTATCAGGCGTTCCTCGTCGCGCAGGACCAGATCAACACCGCCGTCACCTACAACACCAACCTTAGCGCGGCGCCGGACAACCCGCCGAACTCCGCCAACCCTGCCCCCAGCGCAGGCCCGCCCTACGACCTGTTCACGGCATTGGCGCGCACCTCGGCAGTCTACGGTGCCATCAGCCCGGTGCTGCGCAACCCCGCCGATCCAGCCTGGGCCGATGCGGTGGCCGCCTTCGCAACCGCCATTGGCGAGGTGACGGCGAACAAGGACTGGAATCCGAGCCTGAACATGGCCCTCGGTCAGGGTCTGGTCAGCGTCACCGACAGCTACGTCGTCACCGACACGCTGCAGCCGGACGGGACGACGCGGCAGATCGATTTGCAGTGGCCGGCCGCGCAAGGCGAATCCAGCTTCTCCAATGTCGCGCTGACCGTCACCGCACTCGACCCGTCGACCCTGACGCCGTACCCCAACCAGCATCCGGTCCAGCCGTCGCCGCCGGACGGCCTGCTGTTCGAGGTCGACAACGCCGCGCCCGGCAATTTCGGCGTGGCGCACACGATCGAGGTCGATGCACTCAACGTGCTGGCGGCCGAGAATGCGCTCGCCTCGGTGCAGATCGAGCGCAACCTGATCACGCTTGAAGCCCCGAACAACACGGCGTGGCAGGTGGTGCCGGAATTCGTCTACATGACGCCGCAGGTCAGGCCGAGCCAGCCGGTCACGCCGTTCATCGACAATGCGACGCCGATCGATGTGGCGACGCTGCCAGGCCAGGGTTCAGGTGCTGCCTGTCCGACATCGCCGTCAAGCCTTTGCCAGCGCATCTACACGATCATGGCCGACCTTTTGGCCGACCCGGTGCACGAACAATCGCTGCTTGCGGCGCATGCGGCCGCCAACGTGACCAGCGGAACCACAAGGCGGGTCAAGGTCGCCTGCTCCTACCAGTTCCCGTTCACCGCCGTTGCCGGCGGCGCGTTCGACAGCGCCTCGATCAGCCCGCTTGTCCCGATCGTGCTGGCGCGGTCCTTCGAGATCGACGGGCAACAGCCGGCGGAGCTCGGCGATTTCGCGGCGCTTTTCGCAGCGGCGATCGCCGGCTGGGCCTCCAAAAACAGCATCGTCTTTGGCGCCAACGCAATGCCGGCAGGCGCGAGGCTGGTCTTCGACATCACGCTTTACGCAGCACTCAGCGGCGTCAATACGCCGGTGCTGCGCTTCAGCAACCTGCAACTGAAACTGACGGACATCGACGCGAGCTGACCGCCTCAAGGCGGGCATTCGCGGCGGCGTCACGCAGACACGAGTGGAAGGAGGAGCCGTTTCGAAACCAGACCATCGGGCCCCAAGCCGGCAACAGGCTTTGGAAACATCCGATGTTGAAACAAAACGATCGAGCGACGGCACGCTTCGACTTCAAGTCCGCCGCTCTGGAATTCGCCTGCAAGAACGACAGTCCGAAACCCGCAAACCGCGAGGGAAATTATGGCAACGACCGCAAAATTCGACATTCTCGGTGCAAACGCATCTAACCCAAACTGGGATGGCTCGCCGCTGACGCTGGCCTACCGCGACAGCGCGGCGATGCCGCAGACGACCAACGGATCGATGATCTTCGCCTATCAGAACACCGCCTCCCTGAACAATGCCGGCAAGCTGGCGCTGACCTCGGGCAGTTCGACACCGTCGTTCCTGACAGCTCCGGCGTTGCTTTCCCAGCCGAACATCCTCGTCAACAACTGGCAGGCCAACAATCTCTCCGTCACCAATGTCAGCGTCGCGACCGCGACGCCGATCTGGATCGAGGCCTTCGGTCCTGGACTGCCCGGCCAGAAGCCGGTCGCGCTGGCCATCAACACCGCGCTGACGCTCAAGCCAGGCGGCATCGCCCAGGGAACGTCGACCCCGAACTGGATGCAGCTGACCCTCGGGACGAATACAGGCCAGTTGATCATCGTCGCCGTTGTCGGCGGTCCGCAGGATGCGTCAGGCAACAACGCCTACGCTGTCGCGCTGAACTCGCCGTCCGGCAACACCGGCCCGGGCACCGGCACGGCGGCGCCACAAGGCTACTACGCGACGACGGGCGGCAACAACTACTCCTTCGAATTCAACTGGGGTTCCTCGGTCGTCTACGTGGCGAACATGTCGCCTTCGACGGCTTCCTCGCTGACGGCGGAACTGCTGTCTCTGTGATCGAAGCGCGGGAGCCGGAAGCGCAAGCCGCCGGCTCCCGCGACAACGCGGGTGCAAAGAGGACATCCTGACATGCACGACTTCATCGCAGCGGGCACCGTCAACGCGACCTGGAACGGCATGCCGCAGACACTGGCGGTCCGTGGCAGCGTGACCATGCCGCAGACGCCCAACGGCTCCCTCATCGTCGGCTACTTCAACCAGTCACAGCAGAACAACGAGGGCAGGCTTACCTTCACCTCTGGCAGCAGCGCGCCAACGAACGTTCGGGTTCCGGCCCTGGCGCGGATGATCAGCGTGCTGACGGCGAACTGGCAGGCCAACAACCTGACCCTCACCAACACCAGCCTCAATGCCGCGACCCCCATCTTCGTGCAGGCCTTCGGCCCCGGCATTCCCGGCATGCAGCCAGGCCAGCTCGTGGGCGGCACACCTGTCCAGCTGGCGATGCGCCAGGCGGTGCAAGGGATAACGACACCGAACTGGATGCAGCTTGAATTCAGCTCGAGCACCAGCAATCAGCAGGTGGTCGCGGTGGTCGGTGGACCGCCTGACCAGTCGGGCAACAATGCCTATGTGATTGCGCTCAACGCCCCGAGCGGCGACACCGGACCGCCGACCGGGAACACTCCGCCGGACGGATTTTACGCCACGGCGGCCGGCAACAGATACACGATGTCCTTCAGTTGGGGGGCGGCGATAGTCTACGTGGTCAATCTCTCGCCGCAGACCGCAACGCCGGTGACGACCCTGCTGCAATCCTTGTAGACCTCTGCACCGGTCCGCCTTTCCGCCATCTTGGCCGCTCTCTGAGACGGAAGCCATGCCACCTTCGGACTTCAACATTCTGGGTCAATCCCTGGCGACGGACAATTGGGATGGCTCCCCGGTGGAGCTTGCCGTGCGCGACAGCGTGGCGATGCCGCAGACCCCCAACGGGTCGATGATCCTGGCTTTCCAGAATGCTTCCGAGATGAACAATGCCGGCAAGCTGGCGCTGACCAGCGGCAGCAGCCAGCCGCAATTCCTGCTGGCGCCGGGGCTGGCCTTGCAGCCCACCATCCTGATCAACAATTGGCAGGCCAACAATCTGAACATCACCAATGTCAGCGTGAACACCAACACGCCAATCTGGATCGCGGCCTATGGGCCGGGCATGGGCGGCGCGGCGCCAACGCCTTTGCCGACCACCGGCGACGCCGTCCCGGTCATCGACACCACGCTGAAAGCGGTCACGCTGCCGCAGTACATGCAGCTGGGCTTCCAGGCGAATTCGGCCGGTCTTTGCCTGTTCGCTTTCATCGGCGGCCCGCAGGACACCAAAGGCAACAATGCCTATGCGATCGCGCTGAATTCGCAGTACGGCGATACCGGGCCCGGCCACCCGACACCGGCCCCGGCCGGTTACTACGCGACGGCCGGCGGCAACAGCTACAGTTTCGAGTTCAACTGGGGAACCTCGGTGCTGTTCGTGGCCTATTTTGGCAGCGGCTCCGTCCTGAGCGGCGTCCCCAAGGTGGTGACTGCCGCCCCGACGGTGACATTGCAGACGCTGTGATCCTCGCGGTGATGCTCCGCCACCGATCGGCACCTAAACTGATTAAAAATAGAGCAATATTGAAATGAGCTGACCGTGAGTCGTATAAGCAAGTTCTTAAGTGCGCCATCACAGTTTTGTTGGAAGTAAATTTAGATTTTATGGCTTTGCAAGCTAGACAGATTTCCGGATCGGGCGCACTATGCTTACGGATCGAAGTCTACAGCCAGTATGAGGGAGGCCCCATGTCGCTTGGTGGATCGATGGCGCGTGCGCGATTTCTCTTGGGTTTTCTCGCCAGCAGCCTGGTACCGATCGCGGTGCTGCCCGCGGCGGCCGAGATCCTCAATCCACCTGTGCTGCAGGATGACCGCGCGCCGATCGCCAAGCCGGCCCTGACGGAGCTCGCACCCGCTGTGCCACTGCCCGGAAACACGCTGCCGGTGCGTGGCGACCGCCTGCTCAATCTCAAGATCGAGTATATCGACAACCAGATCTACAACCCGTCCACTGGCGGCTACGACAAGGTCCATTTGCGCGGCTACACCGGCAAGGGCGTCGATCCCAAGGCTCCTTATGTCTCGCCGACGATCGAGGCAGTGCCGGGCGACACGGTGCGCGTCACCCTCGACAATCAGTTGCCGGCAGGGCCGCAGCCCGGCGACCCCGGCTGTATGCCCGGCGGCCAGATGCCCGACATCCCCCACTGCTTCAACGGCACCAATCTGCATACTCACGGGCTGTGGGTAAGCCCGTCGGGCAACAGCGACAACGTGCTGCTGTCGATCAACCCGCAAACGCAGTTCACCTACGAATACAACATCCCGTCGGACCATCCTTCCGGTACGTTCTGGTATCACACCCATCGCCACGGCTCGACGGCGCTGCAGGTGTCGAGCGGCATGGCCGGTGCGCTGATCATCCGCGGCAACCGCTTCCCGACCCCGACAACGCATGGCGACATCGATACGCTGATCCCGACCTCGGCGATCCCCGAGCGGGTGCTGGTGATGCAACAGATCCAGTATGCCTGCCGCGCGCCGGCGGCCAAGCCCGGAGAGCTCGGCCCGATCAAGCAGGACATCAACGGCCATTATTTCTGCGATCCGGGCGATGTCGGCGGCATCGAGGGCTATGACCAGTTCGGGCCGGGCACATGGCCGGCATCGGGGCGCTATACCTCGCTCAATGGCAGGGTGTTCAATCCGAACGACCCCTTGAAGGCGACGCAGGGCCAGATCGAGCGCTGGCGGATGGTCCATGCCGGCGTCCGCGACACGATCAGCCTGCAATTTTTCAAGGTGCTTGACGGCAAGCTCAAGCCCGGAGTGAAAACGCTGCTCAATGCCGACACCAACGCGGCGTTCATCAAGGATACGTGCAGCACCACACCCGTGCCCTATACGCTGGTCGCGGCCGACGGGCTGACGATGGCGGCGGCGCAGCCGACCAAGCTTGCAACCTTCCAGCCCGGCTATCGCTTTGACGCGCTGGTCGTCTTTCCAGACGCCGGACGCTACTGCGTGATCGACTCCTCGGCACCAAAATCGGGTGTGGTCAACGGGCTCGATGTCGGACCGCAACTGCTCGCACTGGTCGACGTCGCGCCGGGAACGGCGGTCGACAATGTGGAAACCTACGTCAATCGCAAGCTGGTCGCCCTGGCCGAGGCCAACATGCCGGCGAACGTCAAAGCGACGGTGGTGGCCGATCTCAAGGCCGGAATGAAATTCACCAGCTTCACGCCGCATCTCGACGTCACCGACGACGAGGTGAAGGGCAACGGCACGCAGGAGCTGACCTTCTTCATCGACACGACGGGGCCGAGCACCAAGTTCGAGGTCGGGAACACGCTCAACACGGCCGACGTCAAGCCCTACGACCCGACCCGCATCGACCGCTCGCTGCCGCTGGGCAAGGCGCAGGAATGGACGCTGCAGTCACACTTCGTCAGTCATCCGTTCCACATCCACGTCAATCCGTTCCAGATCGTCTCGATCATCGATCCCAACGGCAAGGACGTCAGCGCACCGGGCGCAATAGACGATGCCGGCGGTGAGCCCTACGATCCGCAATATGCCGGGCTCAAGGGCGTGTGGAAGGATACGCTGTGGATCAAGAGCCTGATCCCGCAATCCCTGCCGGCCGGCTTCTCGGGCATCTACACGATCAAGGTCCGTACCCGTTACGAGCGCTACATCGGCGAGTACGTGCTGCACTGCCACATCCTCGATCATGAGGACCAGGGTATGATGCAGAACGTTGCCGTGGTTCTGCCTGATCAGGTGGGCGACATCACCCAGAGCGGCGCGATGCAGATGCAGATGGATGGCCACGATGGCCACAAATAAGGCGCAGCCAATGCCCGCCGCGCCGTTCACCTGGAGCGATGTGGAGGCGATCCTCGCCACGGCCGGCGGCACCGGGGGACCCGGCAGCCTGACGGGACTGACGCTGCCAGAGTTCCTGGCACTGCAGCTGCACGGGATGCCACTGATCGCGCCGCTCTCGACCACCTGTTGCGGCACCAGCGATGCCAAGGGGCGCGGCGCGCGCTCGGCGCTGATCCGGGGCTTGCGCGGACTGCCGCCGTTCGACGGTAAGCAGTTCCCTCGCCTGCCCTGGGGCGGGACGGCGGTCGCCGACGAAGACATAGACCGGATCGAGACGTGGATCGAGGAGGGCTGCCCCGGCGCGTTGATCGGTTCGATTGCGCTCGCCAGCGAGGTCAGCGTGGCGACCGAGGCGCGCGTCGAGGTCAAGGGGATTGCCGGCCCGGTCTTCAGCGCGGCGTCCGATCCGGCGGCATGGCGCTTCGCCAAGGGCGAGCTGCGGCAGCGCACGGATGTCGATGTGCTGGACGACGCGCAAAAGGAGCGGCTGCGCTATGCCTTTCGTGAGCTCTACAAGCTCAACAAATGGGTCGGCGACAAACGCAGCTACAACAATCTGGCCTTGATCCACCAGAACCATTGTCAGCATGGCTGGGAACGTTTCCTGCCGTGGCATCGCGTGTATCTCTATGAATTCGAACAGGCTTTGCAGGATTTCTGCCCGGATGTGACCATGCCGTGGTGGGATTTCCCGGCTACGCGCTACAAGCCGGAGGATCCGGCCAACGGCGCCATCCTTCCCGATGCGTTCAAGGGTTTCCTCACCGAGGCCTCGGTGCGCTTCCTGCGCGATCACGGTTTCCCGGCCAAGATCGGCACGCTGGCGGGTCAGCTGTGGGCCAATCCGACGCAGGCCTATGACGCGGTCAGCGGCGCCTGCGGCAAGGACTATGTGGAGGGAGAGAATCGCAAGCGGTTGATCGACGCGCTGCTCGAGGCCAATTCGCTATGGTATCCGCTGCGCTATTCCAGCCAGTTCGGCAAAGGCACGATCAACACCGTCATCCACTATCATTATCCGGCACAGGAGGACATCGACGAGATCCTCAGCCTGCGCACCTTCCGCGACTTCGGCGGTGGCAGCCTCTATGTCGACAGCTTCGGCTTCCTGGACCAGAATCCGCACAACACGATGCACATCTGGACCGGCGGTATGAACCCTGCGTTCAAGACCAGCGCGCCCGCCGATCGCAACAGCGCGGTACGCGTTGCCGGACGCAAGTTCCACCAGCGCGATGACCTCTACTCCGAGCCGCAGTTCGGCGACATGTTCTCGAACCTGACCGCGTCCTACGACCCGATCTTCTGGCCGGTGCACGCCAATATCGACCGGCTCTGGTGGCGCTGGCAGCAGGACCATCCCGACGGCCTGCCCGCCGATCTCGATTCCGCGCTGACGCCGTGGAGCTACGCGGTGCGCGATACGCTCGACATGAACCGCTTCGGCTATGAATATGTTCGTGGCGGATGCCTCATGCCGGTCGGGCTGACCAGTCCGGTCGGACGCTTCGTTTCGGCGCCGATCGCGGTGCCCGAAGCGACCAAGAGCTTCCGCTCGGCGGAAGTGCGGCTGCACCGCGTGCCGCAGCTGCCGCGCTCCTGCTTCATCCGTGTGTTTCTCAACACGCCGGATGCCGATGCCAGCACGCCGCTCAACCTGCCGGGTTATGCCGGCTATGCGGCAATCTTTGGCCACGGCGAATGTTTTGGCGGGCCCGGGCATTGCGAAATTCCACCAGCGGAGAACCGCAAGTTCGATCTACGCGAGCGCAGCATGAACACGCCGCGCAACCACCGCATCGATGTGACGCGCGCGGCACGCCGGCTGATCGCGGCCGGTGCCACCAGCCTGACAGTAAGCCTGGTCGTGATCGGCGCCTCCTATGAGGAGGACCGCGAGTTGCTGCGGCTGGACGGGGTCTCGCTCAACTTTCTCGATTGAAAACACAAGACACGGCCGGCGCAGGCACCGAGGGGAAATCAAATGGCCGACCCAACAGTCTATCGTATCCACCCGGCCGTCGGCATCGCCCGGCTCGGCGACAGCCCCGAGGGTTTCTGCATCTCGCCGGAAAAGCCCGCGCAGTTGCCGATCGAATGCGACGCCAACGGCAATGCCGCGAAAGGCGATACGCCGATCAAGCACTTCAAGGACAGCAAGGGCCGCATAAAGCGCCAGGCTGCGCGTTTCCAGATCTTCGTTTATGACGAGGCCAACCCGCAGGGCAGTCCGCTGAAGATCGGCGACCATGTCGAAGGTGGCGGCAACCGCGGCAAGCTGGTCGATATCCAGTGGCGCGTTCAGCTCGCCAACAAGAAGGCGGCATGGTTCACCTTCGACGGACTGCGCGGCGAGGCGGGCTATGCCGCCGACGCGCCGCTGCGCAATGCCGGCATCACCGATCCGGTCGAACGGCAGAATCTGATCATCGACGCCGGCCCGCAAGCCGTCGACTGCACCGCGCGGCGAAAGGCGAGCTTCGGGCGGGACACCAACCCCGCCTATGCCGTCACCTTCCCGCCGACAGGGATGGTGCCAAACGACATCGACACGCTGGGCGAAATGATGACCGACGACAGCGGACGGCTGCTGCTGCTTGGCGGACACGGCAACAGCGGCTCGTTCCTCAGCGGATTTGGCCATCCGCGCATCGAGACCTACGCCAACAGCGACGGGTGGTTCGACGATATCTCCGACGGGCCGGTGATGGCGCGTCTGGTGATGATGGAGGAGCGCGTCCAGGCGCTGCGCTACATCGATGTCGAATATCCCGCCTGGGTGCTGGTCGGGTATCCGCGCTACGCGCCGGAAGTGCTCGACATGATCACGCTGGAGGACGTGGTCGAGGACATGTCTATCCGGGAATTTGCCTATCGCACCGACATGTACGGCACCGCGGGAACGTTTGACGCGCCGCAGAAGATCGATCCGACCGACACGGCGGCCTTGCTGCACTGGCAGGCAGGACCGGTGGAGTGGAACCCGGCCTATCGCCCCTGGTTCTGGCGCGACATCTGGCCGATCATTTTCCGCGCCGACGAATTCTCCTATTTCACCAACATCCTCCAGCAATCCAACTTCCCGCACAACCAGTCGAGCCGGGGCACGTTCGATCCCTATCGCCTGTGCATTCCGCCACGCATCGCACCGCGTGCGCTGGCGCAAAAGGAAGGTCGCGCGAAGGACGACCATGTCGGCGGAAGGCTGCTCGAGGCAGCGGTGGAACCGAGCCTGATGCTGCTCGATGCAACGCAGGCGCCGGGCGCGGCTGCCGATGCCGTGGTTGGCGATGCCGCCGCCACGCTGAGGGCTGCAGCGGCGACTTTCACCGCCGCGGTCTGCCCGCCCGACGATGGTGAGACGCCGCGCAGCTATGCCGCGCGCTGGCAAAAAACCTTCGCCGACAACGACACAGTGGCCGAGCCGGCCTATGCCGAGGCGCGCAGCGCCTTCGATGCTGAGATCACCGGCGTGATCGAGCGCATCGCCGCGGCCGCCGCGCCGCCGCGCAAACGGATGCTGACGCTCGCCCGGGCCTCGTCGCGGCAGGAGCCCGGCGAACCAGACCGGACCACCGATCCGGACGAGCCGATCGAGGCTGCGCTCCGCCGGTTGGCGTTCGAATACCGTTCCGGCCAGTTGCTCGAGCGCGCGCTCGCTGCCGCGGCCAAGGATGCCACGACCGATCCCGGCCGTTCCGCGCGGCAGTATCTGTTCGACCTGCTGCGCAAGCCAGGCGAGGAGAACCTGTTCCGGCTCGACGCCAATCCGGCGACGCGGACCTATCACCTGCCACTGATGCCGCTGCTTGCCGGCGACAATCCGATCACCAACAAGATGGTGAGCAAGTTC
This sequence comes from Mesorhizobium sp. P2_C7, assembly GCF_056404515.1. Classification (NCBI taxonomy): domain Bacteria; kingdom Pseudomonadati; phylum Pseudomonadota; class Alphaproteobacteria; order Hyphomicrobiales; family Phyllobacteriaceae; genus Mesorhizobium; species Mesorhizobium sp. P2_C7. Next base: position 96,467 of record NZ_JBFUDW010000016.1, read on the forward strand.
CTGCGGCTGACCGACACGCAACTGTTCCTGCTGCGGCAATGGGCGGCGGGCATCTTCATTGACGAGGTGGATGCAGGCTTCGCCCCCGCGATCGATCCCTGGCAGCCCTACAAGGACTGGAACGTGCCGGGCGGACGCGGTCTCGACCAGGGTGTGCTGTCGAACGGACTCGGCGGCGCCTTCTGCCCAGGCGGTGAGGTGACGTGGATCATCCGCAATCCGGCGATCTGGCGCGAGCCCTACCGGATCAAAGCCGACCCTGAATGGTACGGCTTTGCGCTGACCGCGGCGCAGGAGAACGCCAACCGATGGGGAGCGGGCGTCAGCGAGGAAGGCTATATCGCCTATGCCTCCGACCCGCTGTCGCAAGGCAGCGACCTCGATTTGGGATTGCAGCCCGGCGACCTGACCAAGCTCAGCGGGCTGCCATGGCAGGCCGATTTCAACGAATGCTCCACCCAGACGATCGACGTCACCTACGAGGAATGGAACGTCCTTTATCCCGACAGCGTCGGCAACACGCTGATGGAGCGCGAGCGGCGCGTGTGGGAGACCTTATGGTGGCCGGCGCATCGGCCGATGCAGGCCTATTATCCCGTCGGCAAGGACTTCCAGTTCCGCAACTGGGCGCGCGGCATTCCGCAGACGCTTGCCGGCGACCTCAAGATGGTGACCGAATGGTCGAAGCTCGGCTTCATCGTCCGCAATCCGGCGGGCGGGCTCGATCAGCCCTCGCCCGGAATCAAATACATCTGCGTCGAAGATTCGGGAGAATGACCGTGACCAATCCGTTTGTCGGCAACTGGGCCTATCGCAGCTTCAACAACGACCCCGATCTCAGCAAGGCGGCCAACGACCTTTTGTTCGGCGAAGGCACGCTGGCCATTGCGGAGCAGTCCGTCACCGAACTTGCGGGAACGATCGGCGGGCCGGGATGGTCGCTCGATCTGCGCGGTAGCTTCGCTTACGGTTCGCCGATGCAGGTCCGCTTCCAGGGCAAGGGCGTGGTCGGCGGCGAGCAGTGGATCTACGACTATATCGGCTGGCTTGTGCCGGTTTGGCCCGACAGCACCGACCGGCTGGAAGTGCCCGCGATCGTCGGCTCGGTGGTGCGCACCATCCCGCATTCGGGCGATGGCGGCAGCACGAACCCGGCAGGGGTGGTGGCATCCTTCTATGCCGTGCGAGCAGGCTGACTTCGTCGTCATCGGCGGCGGGCCGGCGGGTGCCGCGGCAGCGCTGATGCTGCGCCGTCACGCGCCCCGACGGCGCGTGGTGCTGTTCGAAGCGGGGCTGCACGAGCTGATAAAACCGGGTGAGATGTTGGCGGCGGTAGCACAGGGGCTGTTACGCCAGCTCGGCGTTTGGACGCCGTTCCTTGCTGCGGCTTTCGTGGAGAACCGCGCGGTCGTTTCGGCATGGGCCGGCGAGGCGCTCGACGAGCGGCACAGCATATTCTCCGCCCACGGCGCCGGCTGGCAACTCGACCGGGCACGGTTCGATCGGCTTCTGGTGCAGGCGGCAGCGGCGGCAGGCGCGCAAGTGCGACTTGGGTGCGACGTGCGTTCGACGGCGCGTGAGGGCCAGGGCTGGCGGCTCAAGCTCGCCGATGGGGACATTATCGCCGGCGCCGTGATCTGGGCGACCGGCCGCAGTTGGCGGCTGGCGCGATCCTTCGGCGCGAAGCTTCGGGTGCACGGCCACCTCGCCGCATACACCCGCTTCTTCGACCGCGCGCCCGGCGATTGCCGCATGGTCATCGAGGCGCGCCCGGAGGGCTGGTGGTATAGCGCCGACTTGCCCGGCGGACGCCGGGTGGTGGCGTGCCTGACCGATCCTGACCTGGGCAGCGGCCTGCGCGATCCGGAATCCTGGTACCGCGCACTGGCGGCAACACGGCTGATCGCACCGCTTCTGCCTCCTGGCGCGCGTGAAACCGCAATGCTGGTGAAATCGGCGGGAACGGCCACCGTCGATCCGGCCGCGGGTGAGCGCTGGGTGGCGGCGGGCGACTGCCTGTTCGCCGCCGATCCGCTGTCGTCGCGCGGGATCGTGCATGCGCTGCGCTCAGGGATTCTCGCCGCCTATGCCGCGTCGGACATGGTCGACGGACGCGACGACCTCGCACGCACGCGCTACGCGATGATCGCCTCGCAGGGCTTTGCCGACTACGTCTCCGCGCTCGGCGTGCATTATGCCGCCGCCGCGCGGTGGGACACTGCCTTCTGGCAGCGGCGTCGGCCTCAACCCGAAGAGCGCGCGGCAGATTTGTATCACAACACGTAGCACATTTACGGAACTGCCCTCCCTACACCATTGACGTCGGGCTCGGCTGCCTGAAGATGTCGATGCTGCCCGCCCGCACAAAGCAAGCGTCAGGCCGCCACGTTAGACGAGGGATTTCAGCAGTGCCCCTGTCGGCGATTTCCATGCCGAAATCGGGCGTGCGGTCGTGTGGCTGCATATCGATCGCCAGGGATTGAACGCCATGAACAAAATCGATCTTGAAGGACAGGTCGCCGTCGTTACCGGCGGAGCGCAAGGGCTGGGCCTGGCCTTTGCCAGGCGGATGGTCGCATCGGGCGCAAGGGTGAGCCTGTGGGACATGAACAAGGCAGGGCTGGAGGTGGCCGTTGCCGGCCTCGGGGACGCAGCCAAGGGCGTCCTGGTCGACATCACCGATGCCGAGGCGGTGCTTGCGGCGCACGCCCGCACCGAAAGCGAGAGCGGGGCCGTCTCGATCCTGGTCAATTCGGCGGGGATAGCCGGGCCCAATCACACGCTCGAAGAGTATCCGCTCGATGCCTGGCGGCGCGTCATCGATATCAACCTCAACGGAACCTTTCACGTCAACCGCGCTGTCGTGCCTGCCATGAAGGCGCGCAACTACGGCCGCATTGTCAACATCGCCTCGATCGCAGGCAAGGAAGGCAACCCCAACGCTTCGGCCTACTCGGCGTCCAAGGCAGGCGTCATCGGGCTGACCAAGTCACTGGGCAAGGAGCTTGCCGGCTACGACATAGCGGTCAACTGCATCACGCCGGCTGCGGCGCGCACGCCGATCTTCGACCAGTTGAAACAGGAACATATCGACTACATGCTGGCCAAGATCCCGCGCGCGCGGTTCCTCGAAGTCGAAGAGGCGGCAAGCATGGTCGCCTGGCTGGTCTCGAAGGAGAACAGCTTCACCACCGCGTCGGTATTCGATCTCTCCGGCGGCCGCGCCACCTACTGATCCCAAACCACGAGAATTCGCGCGCGGCCCTTCGTTTCTCTAGCGCTTGATCTCATCAAGACGATCGACAGCCTTGACGTTTTCGGCCGAAGGCCCGGTGGGATCGAAGTCGGACGCCAGATACTTGTCGACAATCGCCTTCGCCAGTTCCGGGCCAATCACACGCGCGCCCATCGCGATGATCTGAGCATTGTTGGACTTGGCGGCCCGTTCGGCCGAGTAGGTATCGTGGGTCAGTGCGGCGCGTATGCCCGGCACCTTGTTGGCGGAAATCGAAACACCGAGGCCGGTTCCACAAAACAGCAAACCGCGGTCGAATTCACCTTCAAGCACCTTTCGAGCAACCGTCTGCGCTATGTCTGCGTAAAAGCCCGGCTGACTGAAATCCGTTAGCGTTATGCCGGTCTTTCCGGCCAGATGCGCCGCAATCACATCCAGAAGCGGCTTTCCCGCACTGTCGGCGCCGATAGCGATCTTCATGGGCTCACTTCCTTTCAGATTCTGAGTTGTGCCGCGGATGCGCCGTCTGACGCCTGGGTCCTGGGCGTCAGCGGGTGCATTCCATCCGCGGCCAACGGTTGGCATTCATAGTTTCGCCCGCAGCTTGACATTTGTCGAGTGCTAATCGACTATTGTAAAAATCGACGCCAAGAACAGAGATCATTCGTGTCGATCAGCTCGCACCAAGGAGGGGTGTCGAGTGCCCTTGGGAGGAGAGCCGACGTGGAATTTTTGCTCGAGGTGGAAGGGCTGAAGAAGTCCTTTGGTGGCGTCGCAGCCTTGCGCGAGGGCCGCTTTCAACTTCGCGGCGGCACGGTTCACGCGCTCTGCGGCGGCAATGGCGCCGGCAAGTCGACCTTCCTCAAGATACTGATGGGTATCTTCAAGCGCGATGCCGGCTCAATCCGCCGTCGCGGCAAGGATGTGGAGTTCGCAAGCCCGGCCGACGCATTGGCCTCGGGCATCGCTATTATCGAACAGGAACTCAGCCCTGTCCCTCACATGACGGTTGCCGAGAACATCTACCTCGGTCGCGAGCCTTCCGCGCGGTTCGGAGGCATCGATTTCCGCGCGATGAACAGGTCCGCGCAAAAGCTGCTGGACGATCTCGAATTCGATATTCGAGCCACACAATACATGATGAACCTCTCGGTCGCGCAGATGCAGCTCGTCGAGATCGCCAAGGCGCTCAGCCACGACGCCGAGGTCATCTTCATGGATGAGCCGACATCGGCGATCGGCGAGCGGGAGGCGCAGCACCTCTTTGCCGCGATCCGCCGCCTGCAGGCCCAGGGCCGCGGTATCGTCTACGTTTCTCACCGGCTGTCGGAGATCTTCCAGATCGCCGATTACTACACGGTCTTCCGTGACGGCGCCTATGTCGGCAGCGGGGCGCTTGCAGACATCGATCGGCACAACCTGATCCGCATGATCGTCGGCCGCGAACTGTCCGAGGAATACATCAAGACCAACACGCCCACCTTGGAAACCGTTCTCGAGGTTACCGCGCTCACGTGCCCGAACAAGATCGAGGATATCTCGTTCACCGCACGAAAGGGTGAGATCTTCGGCATTTACGGCCTGATGGGGGCCGGACGGACCGAGATCTTCAACTGCCTCTTCGGGCTCGACAAGCCTTCGGCAGGAAGCATCAAGCTCGACGGTGCCGAGGTCACTATTTCCAAGTCGTCCGATGCCATGGCGCACGGGCTGGCGCTGGTCACCGAAGACCGCAAGCTGACCGGCCTCAATCTCTCCGATTCCGTGCGCGCCAACATCTGCATGGCGAGCCTGCCGGAAATGAGCCCCGCCTTCAGCATGGATCGGCCGCGGGAGGCGCAAGCAAGCCGCGACATGCGGGAAAAATTCCAGATCAAGGCGGCGCGCGACACGATGCCGGTCTCCGGCCTTTCAGGCGGCAACCAGCAGAAGGTGGTGCTGGCAAAATGGTTCCTTCGCAACCCGAAGGTCCTGCTTTTGGACGAACCGACCCGCGGCGTCGATGTCGGGGCCAAGCGTGAAATCTATCGGATCATCAGTGACTTCGCCGCCGCCGGCGGCACGGTCGTGATGATCTCGTCGGAAATCGACGAAGTTCTCGGCATGTCGGACCGCATCATGGTGATGCGCGCCGGCAAGAGCGCCGGGATCTACAGCCGGGAGGAAACGGATGCCCAATCACTCGTCCACCTATCAACCTGAGCAGGGACAGGGTGTTCGTCCGGCGGCAGAGGAGTCAATGATGTCGGTTGGAAACAACGAGAACGCAAAAAGCTGGCTCGGTTCGGAGCAACGCCGGCTGCTGATTCAGGAATACGGCATCTTCTTTGCCTTCCTGATCCTGGTTGCGGTTCTGTCGGTCTCCAACGAGTTCTTTTTGACAGCCGGCAACATCTCGAACGTGCTGTTGCAGACGTCGATCAATGGTGTCCTCGCCATCGGCATGACCTTCGTCATCCTGACCCGCGGCATCGACCTCTCGGTCGGCTCCGTGGTCGCGCTTGCCGGTCTCATCAGCGCCAGTTTCGTGACCACGTCCGCGACCGCCGGGATTTCCGGTTCACCCTATCCAGTCGTCTTCGGCCTCGGCATCGGTCTTTTGGTCGGCGTTGCCTGCGGCGCCGTTTCGGGTGTGATCGTGTCGCGCTTTTCGGTGCCGGCCTTTGTGGCGACGCTGGGCATGCTGTCGGCCGCACGCGGACTGACCCTCATCTATGGCGGAGGCCGGCCTGTTCCCGCGCTGACGCCGGCGTTTCGCTGGATCGGCACAGGCGACATCCTTGGCATACCGGCCCCGGTCGTCATTCTGGCGGTCGTGTTTACCGTCTCCTGGTGGATCCTCAACCGGACCCGCTTCGGCCGCTACATCTATGCCGTCGGCGGCAACCCCCACGCCGCCAGAACCTCGGGCATCAACATTACCCGCATACAGTTCGTCGTCTATGTCGTCTCCGGCGGTCTTGCCGGCCTCGCCGGAATGCTGCTCAGCGCCCGCACCGGCTCCGCACTGCCCCAGGCCGGTATTGCCTATGAGCTGGACGCGATCGCCGCGGTGGTGATCGGGGGAACCAGTCTTTCGGGAGGGGTGGGCCGGGTGACAGGCACGCTGATTGGCGCGCTGATCATCGGCGTCATGAACAACGGCCTCGATCTGATGGGTATCCAATCCTACTACCAGCAAGTTCTCAAGGGCGCCCTGATCGTTGGCGCCGTGATGCTTGATCAGAAGAGAAACTACGGGGCTTAGAGCATCGGACCCAAAGCCCCTCCGGGATCGGACCTGCACACCGCGTGTCCGTTGATAGGCGAACCATGTCGGTCGCTCACTTAAAGTGGAGGTACGAAATGAAAACATTGATGATAGCGCTCGCGTCCGCGACCGCGCTGCTGGCCTCGTCGGCCATGGCGCAGGAGAAGATCAAGATCGGGGCAGCACCTTACGGGTTGAATGCGGAGTTCATGCAAATTTGGGCAGCAGCGCTTCAGGAGCACCCTGCCGTCAAGAGCGGTGAAGTCGAACTGACGGTTTTCGACGGCCGCTATGATGCCCTAGTGCAGCAGGACCAGTTCAAGACAATGGTCACGCAGAAGTACAATGCGATCATCTTCGCACCGATTGACGTCGATGCAGGCGCGGCCGCCGTGCAGTCGGCCGCCGATGCCGGCATCCCGGTTGTCGGCTCCAACACCCGCGTCAATTCCGATCTCCTGGCCTCCTATGTCGGGTCCGACGACACGATCTCGGGCTACATGGAAGCCAAGACCGTGCTCGACAAGATTGGCTGCAAGGGCAACGTCGTCATTCTTGAGGGGCCGGTCGGTCAGTCGGCGCAGATTTCTCGCCTCGAAGGCAACAAGAAGGCGCTTGCCGAGTGCCCGGATGTCAAGATCCTTGAAGATCAGACGGCGAACTGGTCGCGCGCTGAAGCCCAGACGCTGATGGAAAACTGGCTCACCGCCCACCCCAAGCAGATCAATGGCGTGATTGGCCAAAACGACGAAATGGCCCTCGGCGCCATCGAGGCGATCAAGGCCGCCGGCCTTGATACGAAGAGCTTTGCCATTGCCGGCATCGACGGCATCACCGACGCGCTCCACGCCGTCAAGAACGGCGAGATGACGTCGATCCTTCAGGACGCACGTGCCCAGGCACAAGGGGCGCTCGATCTCGCCATCTTCAATGCCAAGAAGGGTGACTACAAACCCCAGTCCGACATTTGGGCAACCTACAAGGACATGCCGTGGAAGGGCGGCAAGGAGAAGATCTACAATGTGCCGTGGACGCCGGTGACGGCGGAAAACGTCGACAAGCTTCTTGCGACACGCAAGTAATTCAGCCGTGGGGTGTGCCCTCTTGTACACCCCACTTTCCAACAGGCCGGGAAGAGAACCATGACTGATTCAATACAGGTCGATCTCAATTTTTCACTTGGCGGCAAAGTCGCCCTGATCACCGGCGGTGCCTCCGGCATCGGCAGTGCCATTGCATCGGCATTTGCCTTGAAGGGTGCCACCGTCGGAGTGATCGACATCAATGAATCGGTTGCGAAATCGAAGGCCGACGAACTCGGCAACGGTGCCAAGTTCTTCGTCTGCGATGTGTCCGATCCGAAATCCGTAGAGGCCGTGTTTGCTGCGGCGCAAGCGGCTTTCGGCCATATCGACATCGTCGTCAACAGCGCCGGCGTCGCCATCCTTGCTCCGGCCGAGGAGCTCAGCCTCGATGCCTGGGACAAGACCATCGCCATCAATCTCAAGGGAACGTTCCTCGTCTCCCAGGCGGCCGGACGCGCCCTGATCAAAGCCGGCAAGGGCGGCAAGATCATCAACATGGCTTCACAGGCCGGCACCGTCGCGATCGACCAGCACGTCGCCTACTGCGCCTCGAAATTCGGTGTCATCGGCCTGTCCAAGACGCTTGCCGCCGAATGGGGCAAGCATGGCATCACGGTCAATACGATTTCGCCGACAGTGGTGCTGACCGACCTTGGCCGAAAGGCATGGGACGGGCCGCGCGGCGAGGCGCTGAAGCAGCGCATCCCGACCGGCCGCTTTGCCTTCCCGGAAGAAATAGCCGCCGCAGCGGTGTTCCTGGCATCGAACGGCGCCGACATGATCAACGGCGCCGACCTTCTGGTCGACGGCGGCTACACCATAATCTGAGCGGCGCAGGATTGGAGCAACAATGCAGCGGTTTATCAACAATCCCGACGAGGTCGTCGAGGATACGGTCAAGGGCTTCGTCAAGGCGCATGCCGATATCGTCAGGCTTGGCGGCAATCCCCGTGTCATCGTCGCCCGTCATGCGCCGGTCAGCGGCAAGGTCGGCGTGATCACCGGGGGTGGCTCCGGCCACGAGCCTGCCTTCATCGGCTATACGGGACGCAACATGCTGGATGCGGTTGCGGTCGGCGAGCTGTTTTCGTCACCGACGGCAAAGAGCTTCCTCGACGCCGCGCGGGAGGCAGATGGCGGCAAGGGTGTCGTCTGCCTCTATGGCAACTACGCCGGCGACAACATGAATGTGAAGATGGCCATCAAACTCGCGGCCAAGGAAGGCATCGACATCGCAACCGTCGTTGCCAACGACGATGTGTGCTCGGCAGGGCCGGATGAACGCGACAAGCGCCGAGGCGTTGCCGGCGAGATCTTCATGTGGAAATGCGCCGGCGCCAAGGCCGCGGAAGGTGCTGGTCTCGCGGACGTGCGGGCGACAGCGCAAACGGCGATCGACAACTGCCGCTCGATTGGCGTTGGCCTTGGCCCTTGCACGCTGCCCGCCGTGGGGCACCCCAACTTCTCGATCGAGCCCGGCACGATGGAAGTCGGCATCGGTCATCACGGTGAACCGGGTGTCCGGGTCGAACCGCTGAAGCCCGCCGCCGAGATAGCGCGGGAGATGGTCAAAATCGTCCTCGATGATCATGACCTTGCAGCCGGAACGGAAGTTGCGGTGCTGGTGTCCGGCCTCGGCGCAACGCCGGTCAACGAACTCTACATCCTCAACGACACGATCGAACAGGAGATCACCGGACGCGGGCTGAGCATCCACAAGACCTATATCGGCAACTATTTCACCTCGTTGGAAATGGTCGGCGCCACACTCACGGTCATGGCGCTCGACGCCGAACTGAAAAGGTTACTGGATGTCGATGTCGATTGTCCCGCAAGGTTCTAGGAGACAGGCGAATGCAGCATTTTGACAACGCTTCCGCTGGCGACATCGTTCTTTCGGTGGCCGACAGGATCATCGAAAACCGGGCCTATCTGAGCGAGATCGACGGCAAGATCGGTGACGGCGACCACGGCGTCAACATGGCCAAAGGCTTCGGCATGGCCGCGGAGAGGATCAGGGGCAACGACATGTCGCTGGCCACCGCCTTCGATACGCTGGGCACCGTGCTGATGACCGAGATCGGTGGTTCCATGGGTCCGCTCTATGGTGTCATGTTCACGCAATTCGCCGAGACGATCGAACACTCATCGTCAATCGATGCGAAGACTTTCAGCACGATGCTCACCAATGGTCTCGACGGCATCCAGGCCATCGGGTCGGCCAAGGTTGGCGACAAGACGCTTCTCGACACGCTCGTCCCGGCCATCGACGCCTTCGACAGCGCCAACGCCGACGGGAAGCCATTTCCGGACGCGCTGGATGCCCTGGTTGCCGCAGCCGAAAAAGGCCGCGACGGCACGAAGGACCTTGTGGCCAAGATCGGCCGCGCCAGCCGCCTGGGTGAGCGCTCGCTCGGCGTCCTCGACGCCGGCGCCACATCCTGCGCGCTGATCCTGAAAGCCCTGGCGCTCGGCGCCAAGCAGAAACTGCAGCTGTCCGCGACCGCGGTGCGTTGAATTTTGAAGAATGCTCCTCCCGAGCAATGGCTCCCGGCTGATCTTCCAGCCGGGAGCAAGCTGGAGCATGATCCGGAGCAAGATTGAGAGTTCGCCCGTTTGCGCTCATCTTGGCGACCGATTTTGGATTCGGGGAAACCAGGCAGCATGACCGTCAAGGCATCATCGGCGCGGAAGAACGGCGAGGCCGGCACCGAACCCATCCCGCTGCGCTACGGTGACGACCCCTACGTCTGGGCCTGCTGGCTCTACTACGAAGATCGCATGACGCAAGGCGATATCGCCGACATCATGGGCATTTCGCGGGCGACGGTGAACAGCTATTTGGCCGATGCCCGCGCCCGCGGGATCGTCAACATTTCGCTCGAGCCGTCACGGCTGAGTTCGCTCTCGATCGCGCAGGAACTCAAGCGTCACTTCGGGTTGCATGACTGCCTGGTCGTGCCAAGCGACGACAATGCGCGCCCGCTGATCGATCGTCTTGGCGGGGCTGCGGCGCAGGCGCTTGCCAAGCTTTTGAAATCCGGTGACACGCTTGCCGTTGCCTGGGGACGAACTGTGTTGGCGATCGGGGAGCAGGCTTCCGTGCCCAGCCTCCAGGACGTCACCGTCGTTCAGGCGACCGGAGGCACTCGTGCGAGTTTTGCCTATACGCCGGAACTGTGCGCTGCCGCCATCGCCGGCGCCGTGGATGGGAAGCTGATCAACATCACCGCACCAGCGATCGTTTCGACGGCCGAGGTTCGCGACCTGCTGTTGCGCGAGACGCTGATCGAAAGCCAGTTCGAGGCGCTTGCCAAAGCCAACAAGGCGCTTTTCGGCATCTCTTCCCTGCGCCCGAACTCAACGATCCACACCAGCGGCTTCTTCGAATCGGTCCCCCTTCAACAATACCTCGCCAAGGATGCCGTGGGTGTCGTCGCCGGCCGCTTCATAGACGGACAGGGCAAACCTGTGGCCGGCCCGCTCGACGACCGTACGATCGGGATATCGCTCGACAGGCTGAAGGCCATCGGCCTGCGCATTGCGGTCGCCGGCGGTTTCGACAAGGTGCCGGCAATCCTTGCCGCGCTGCGCGGTGGCTACGTCAACGTGCTCATCACCGACGCCGCCACCGGCCGCGGCATCCTCAATGCCGACGGCGTGACGGAGCTCGACCAGAAGCTCTCGCAGCGCCCAAGGCTCGACAACGCCGTGGCTTTGCCCAGCAACTTCCGCACCCATATCAAGAAGTTCCTCAACGACCCCGACGATGTCGTGGAGGAAATGCTTGACGGCGTGGTGAGGGCCCACGCCGCCTATATCGAGCCGATCAAGGGTTCGCATCGTGCTCTCGTTGCCCGCACCGGGCCGAGGCCCGGGAAAGTCGGGCTGGTGATCGGCGGCGGCACAGGGCACGAGCCCTGCTTTCTCGGTTATGTCGGCAAGGGGCTCGCCGATGCCGTGGCCGTCGGCAACATCTTTTCGTCACCGCCTCCCGGCACGATCTTCCAGTGCGCCAATGCCGCATCGGGCGGGCAAGGCGTGCTGTTCGTCTACGGCAACTATGCCGGCGACGTGATGAACTTCGAAATGGCGGCTGAGATCGCGGCGGAAAAAAACATCGAGGTCCGCACGGTGGTGACGACCGACGACATCGCCTCGTCGCCGATCGAGGACAGGGAGGGCCGCCGCGGCGTTGCCGGCAACTTCTTCATGTTCAAGATCGCTGGCGCTGCCTGCGACCGCGGCTTGTCGCTCGACGCCTGCGAGGCCGTGACGCGCAAGGCCAACGCACGGACTTTCACTATGGGCGTTGCGCTGGAGCCCTGCTCTATGCCGCAGACCCGTCGCCACAATTTCGAAATCGGCCCCGACGACATCGAGATCGGTATGGGCATCCATGGCGAGCCCGGCGTCATCCGCGAAAGGATGATGAGCGCCGACGCGATCACGGACCGGATCATGGACCGCATCTTTTCGGAGATGAAGCCGGCCGCGGGCGACCGTGTCGCGGTGCTGATCAATTCTTTCGGCGCCACGCCGCTGATGGAGCTTTACATCCTGTTCAGGCGCGTCGCGCAGCGATTGAGCGCCAAGGACATCACCATAGAGGCGAACTGGGTGGGGCATTATTGCACATCGCTCGACATGGTCGGTGCGTCGATAACGGTCTTGCACCTCGACAACGAGTTGACGGACCTGTTGCATCATCCTTGCGATACGGCCGTCCTGCGGGTCGGCTGAGATACGAGTATGCGCCGATCGACGATGGGTCGCATCCTGCTTGAACTGGGAGGAACACGATGTCGGACAATGCGGCGCGACGCCTGAGCAGGATGTTTTATCGCATCTCCATTGCGATCGAGGCGGGGAAGGATCACCTCTCGGATCTGGATGGCGCCATCGGCGATGCCGACCATGGCATCACCATGTCGCTCGGCTTCATGGCGGTGAACGCCGAGTTGGCCAAGCTCGACCTCGACCACATGCTCGCGTCGGACGTTTTCACCTCTGCCGCATCGGCCTTTCTCGATGCGGTCGGCGCCTCCACGGGGCCGCTCTATGCGACGGCGTTCCGAAGAGCAGCACAGGCCCTCAAGCAAGATGAACGCCTCTCGACTGCCGACCAGGCGGCGATCGTCGAGGCCATGACGACCGGCATCAAGGAGCGCGGCAAAGGGCAGCGCGGCGACAAGACGATGCTGGATGCCTGGATCCCAGCAACGGAAGCAGCCGTCGGTGCACGTGCCCGCGCTGCCGGAAGCCGGGAAATGTGGAGCAGCATCCTGGAGGCCGCGGAAGCCGGCGCAAATTCGACACGATCCATGGTCGCTGCCCGCGGAAGGGCGGCACGGCTGGGTGAACGATCCCTGGGGCACATGGATCCGGGAGCGGCCTCGGCCGTCATTATCCTGCGCGCGATGAAAGACAGCTTTGGTGAAGACAGCACGAAGTAATCGCGATTCTGCCGCCCGGCTTTGCCACGACAAACCATGACTGGGTTGGAGTTATTCCAGGAAGGTGTGAAACGGTTTTCCCGGGAAAAGCGCGCGGCGCTTTCCCTGAGGGAATTGCTCTAGAACGAGATACCGTCGTGTTTGGCGGGAGACGCTCCGTCGGGCTTCTTCTGAACCGCTCGATCGGCATCGGTCGCTTCATCGACGCGGCGGAAAATCATGACGAGCAGGCAGGCGAAATACCCCACCTGCAGCACGACGGCGCTGATGACTGTCCACGCCAACGAGACCCAAAACGAGCCCGTGACGCTGTAGATCCAGCCAAAGATGACGGCCAACGCCGCCGTTGCTCCCACCAGAAACTGTGGAAAATACATTCGCCCTCGAAAGATTCCGGGAAGAATCAACCCGGTTGTCTTTCGCCCCATCGCATGATTTCTACCCCGCACGAACAGTTCCAGTTTTTGGACATCAATGCAAGCATGAACTAATATGCCTTGGCGGCTCGCTATGTTGGATTTTTGTCTGTCCAAATTGCAAACGAAACCCACGCGGCGCAAAGCGTTGCTGCAACGCCCGCGTCGTCACCCCGAGGGGGCCGAGCGCCGGCAAACTGGAGAGTCTGGTGAGCGCATATTTGCCGGCGCTCGGTAATCGCAGCACCGGGGGGTCGTTTGGGGTGTTTTGGGCTGCGACCGCTATACGTTAGCACAAGCTAATATAGAGGTATACGGCCATTTTGCTGGCTATCTAAGCTCAAGGTTCAGTTAAGCTGATTCAGAATTCCAGTGCTGGTCGCCAGCACCAAACTTTTGTAGATCAGGAACGCTATCGTACAGATCGCGGCTATCGAGATCGGCACTCCGAATGGCACCACGCCCTTGCGGTCCAAATGCTGGATAATGAGCCGAAAAGCGCCCTCAGGCAGCATGAAGGGTCTTTTCACAATCGCCGCGGTGGCGAGGGAGAGAACCAGGAGCAGCACTGAAAACACAATGAAATCGCGTCCACCGATCAGGAAAGGCACGACAGCCATTAACTTGACGTCACCGGCGCCGATCTTGCGTAGCACCCAGAACGGGAGCAGCGCGACGAACAACACAAGCCCGGCCATGGCGCTCAGCCCCATCTCAAACCACGATCCGGATTGGAGCGACAGCAGCAGCAGGCTCCCCGCCCCCAGGCAGAGCAGCAGCAGCACGTCGCGGTTGGCGATCTTCTGGGTGGTGAAGTCGATCCAGGCAATCCTTGCCAGCAGCGGGATCGCGAGTGCTTTCAGCAGCAGCGATTCGACCAGCAGCATGCTAGCGCTCGATATTCTGCACGCTGGATGACAGCAGCTTCAGATTGTTGGCGACAGTCGGATCTTTGGGCGCCAGTTCGTAGGCCTTGAGGAAATTGCTGCGTGCATTCTGCAGCTTGCCGCGCAGCAGGTAGGAATAGCCGACATTGTTGTAATATTCCGCCGTCGGGCCAACCAGCTTGAGGGCTCGGGCATAGGCCCGGTCGGCGAGATCGAAGCGGTGGATCCGGTCGCTGCAGGCAGCCAACCCCATCCACGCGTTGCCGTCATTGGGGGACAGTTGCGTCGCCTTGAAGAACAAGGCGCCAGCATTGCCATAGTTTTCCGCGCGGAACTGGTTCTTGGCTTCGGCCACGGCCTGGTCCGAGGCGTGATATTCGACATCGGCGACCGTCTTCAGCCCGTCGAAAGCATCGCCGAAAGACGTCACATCACCCTTCGACGGCTCGTTGGTGCGGACCACACCGTCGGTGGGGTCCGTCTGGCAACCGGCAAGGACGACCGTCAACAGGCAGGCTGCGACAGCGATAACCCGTTTCATACAGTTCCCCTCGAGCGTCCCCCGACTCACATTAGGACCAAAGCATACACGTAACTAGAAGAAAAGGCCCTTCATCCGGATGATGACCGGCAGCATGATGACCATCAGCACGACCGGAAAGATGCACAGCCCCAACGGAATCATCATTTTCACGGGCAGTGAGTTGGCTTTTTCCTCCGCGGTCAGAATCCTCTGGCCTCGCATCTCTTCGCTGTAGACGCGCAGCGCGTCCGTCAGGCTAGTGCCCAGTTCTTCCGATTGCCGGAACAGTACGGCTAGAGACCTTGCTTCTTCAAGCCCAATGCGGTCCGCGAGTTCACGCAGCGCCTCGCGCAAGGGCTTTCCCGCCCGCAGTTGGAGATTCATGATCGCAAGCTGGATGCCCAACCATTTATGGGTGCCAGCCAACTCCGAGCCAACTCGCTCGACTGCTGCCTCCAGGCTCATGCCGGCGTCGGCGCAGGTGATCATCATGTCCATGAAATCCGGGAACCCACGGCGGTAGGTTTCCTTCTGGGCATTCTCGAAGCGATCGAGCAGAATGGCCGGAATCACTATGCACGCCAATCCTAGCAGGGCTGAGCCGGCAAGGCCTACGAACCCGGGCAGATGCGGTGGCAACACGCGTGGCAGAAGTGCGTAGGCAACCAAGAATCCGAAACAGACCACGCCGAGTCGCGACAGCGTATAGATCAATGGGGCGCTCGCTTGGTAGAAGCCGGCGCGGAAGAGCTTTGCTTCAAGCGCACTCGGCTCCTGGCGCTCCTTCTCCATCGTTCGAAAGTATGCGTCGACCGGCCGTTGCGCCGCGATCTTGACCAACTGTTCCTGACCCGCGAGCGAGCGAGGATCAACCGCACCTTCGCCCATGAGACTTTTCGCAATGAGCTTTCGCGTCTGCAGGGCCGGCAAGAAGACAAGCGCGCCAAACAGGAAAAGCGCCACCGCGGCCACGAAAACAGCGACGGAGACCAGAAAGCTCAGGTCGTTGGTGTTGGAAAACAGGTTGATCGCACGCTCCTCAAAAATCGAAGTTGACCATTCTATACATGATGTAGTCGCCCAACAGAGCCCATGCGCCGAAGCCCACAAACACGGGCAAAATCATCGGGTCGTGCCATATCTTGCCATAATAGGACGGGGCAAGGACCTGAAGGATCAAGAACATCACGATTGGAAACAGCGAGATGATCCAGGCCGAGACCCGCCCCTCGGACGAAAGCGCTCTGATCTTCATTCGCAACTTCTGGCGCTCACGCAGAACCGAGGACAGATTGGCCAGGATTTCGGTAAGATTGCCGCCGGTCTTGGACTGAATGGATAGCGATATCGAAAGCAGGTGAAGGCCCTCGAACCCGACCCGCTGAGACAGTTTTCGCACGGCCTGCTCAATGCTCAGACCAAAGGTGATCTCGTCGGAAACGATGCCGAATTCCGTTCCCAGGGGATCAGGCATCTCGCGCGCCACAAGGCCAATGGCCACCGAGGCCGGATGTCCGGCGCGCAGCGAGCGCACGATCATGTCGAGAGCATTCGGCAGTTGCGTCGCGAACTTCAAGATTCGTTTTCTGCGCGCGCGGCGAAGCATGAATAGGGGCAACGCAAACCCGACAATCATGAATACAATGAATGCCACTATTGCCGACATGTGGAAGACGAACGACAGCAGCAGCGCCAATGCAAACCCGGCACAGATGAATATACCGGCGAATGTCAGTGGGTTTCCCGTGATGCCGGATTGCGTATAGAGCCTGTTCAGTGCGACCAGCCCAAAAAGAAAGTCCCCCGATTCCGACAGCCCCCGCTCGCGCAGCAGGTTTTGCAAAGTCCGTTCTGCCGGAACTTCGTCGGTCAATCGCCTCAACCGACGATTGATGGCGCCGACCGCCGCACGGCGACCGGAATAGGAAAGGTACAGGGCCTCGCCGGCGAGGATGACCGACGCCGCCGCGAGTGCGTAGATAAAATAGAGCAATGCCTGGCCGGACGGCATCAGAGCGCAACCTGCGGATTGAAGGCATCCTTGCCGAAATGGTGCCCCAGTGTTGCCGCTTCCGCCGCAAATCTAGGCCTGACGCCGGTGGCGCGAAATTCGCCGATGATCGTACCGTCGGCGGCGACATCGCGCCGGACGAAATGATAGATTTCCTGGAGTTGGACGACATTGCCCTCCATTCCGGTGATTTCCGAGATGGATGTCACGCGCCTGCCGCCGTCCGACAATCTTTGCGTCTGCACGATGATGTCGATGGCCGAAGCAATCTGCGCCCGGATGGACTCGTGCGTCATCGGCATCCCGGCCATGCCAACCATCTGCTCCAGCCGCGAGATCCCATCGCGCGGGGTGTTGGCGTGGATGGTGGTCATTGAGCCTTCGTGGCCGGTGTTCATCGCCTGCAGCATGTCGAAGGCTTCCTCGCCGCGCACCTCGCCGACGATGATGCGATCGGGACGCATGCGCAGCGCGTTCTTGACCAGCTCGCGCTGCCGAACCTCGCCTTTCCCTTCGACACTGGGCGGGCGTGTCTCCAGCCGGCCGACATGCGGCTGCTGCAGTTGCAGTTCCGCCGCATCCTCGATGGTGATCAGGCGCTCCCTGGACGGGATGTAGCTCGACAGCGCGTTGAGCAAGGTCGTCTTGCCGCTGCCTGTGCCGCCTGACACCAGGATCGATTTGCGCGCCTGCACGGCGATGCGCAACAGATCGATCATCGGCTGCCTGATCGAGTTGAGCGCCATCAGACGTTCGAGCGAATAAGGATTCTTCGAGAATTTGCGGATCGACACCAGCGGGCCGTCAACCGAGATCGGCCGCACGGCGATGTTGACGCGCGAGCCATCCTCAAGCCTCGCATCGACCATCGGTGACGATTCATCGACGCGGCGGCCGATGGCGGAGACGATCTTGTTGATGACGCGCAGCAAATGCGCCTCATCACGAAACCGGATTGCCGTCTCTTCGACCAAGCCACGCCGCTCGATAAAGACGCGTTTGTGGGTGTTGATCAGGATATCGGTAATGGAATCGTCCTTGAGCAGCGGCTCGATCGGCCCGAGCCCCAGCATCTCGTCGGCCGTGTCGCTGGTCAGCTGATCGAGTTCGCGGGCATTCAGCGGCACGTTTCGATTCCGAACGAATTCGCGAACGATTGGACGGATCTCATTCAGGATCTCATCCTTGGACGCATTTTCAAGAGCGGTCAGATTGAACCGATCGATCAGGTGGCGATGAAGCTCGACCTTGAGCGTCAGGAAAGCGTCGGCGCCCTCGGCGACCGGCGTCGCCGGAGACGGAACGCTGGGCAGCACTGCTACAGGCGCCGGCTCCTGCTGCGCCCGGGTCTCACTCGGTCCCTTGATGAAACGACCTAGCATCTTCCGTAAGTCTCCAATGCCGCTGAACGGATCCTATTGACTGGCCACAAGGAGTTCGCGAGGCGGTTCATTCCATAGTTAAGTAAGGTCATGATCATGCCTGCTGCTCCGACGATTGCGCTTCTTCGTAACCAGTTTGTTGCAGGATCTCGAGTTTGGCAATCTGATGGACTGTTAGAATCGAGACGGCGGCGACCGCGAAGCCCGCAAGAATATCGACAAGGTAGTGACCGCCTTCTGGCAGCGCGGCGAGTATCAGCATGGCGTTCAACAGATAGACGGGGGGCGCCACGTAGCGAATGCCTCGCACGGAATAGACAAATATCGCAGCCAGTGCAGAGTGGAACGACGGGAAGGTCACAAGACCCTCCGGATACTGGATCAGGAACGGCTTCAACATCCGAAGTGCATGGAGCTGTTCAAGGTGGCGCGCTGAGGCATCAGGACCAAAAGAACTCAAAAGATCCGGCGAAGGATGGTAGAAATCCATAGTCCCCGCCGCCGGCACCGCCATCATGATCAGGCAGGTCAAACCACCGGCCAGCCCAAAATGCGCGGCGAATTCCTTTAGCCGGCCCGAACGGGCGGTCAAGGCAAGGATGGCTGGCAACAGCAGAAACTGAACCTTCAGGCTGAAATAGGCGTACGAAAGTACCGACACGATCCAAGGATGTTCATTCAGCCGCCCGACATATGCCACCCAATCGAAGCCCAGGGCAGCGTCACCCGCGGCCAGATATACGTCCATCAAAGGACGGCTGGTTGCGGTTGCCAAATAGGACAACAACAAAATTTCAACCGAGAAGAGAGTGATAACGCTCAATGTCACGATCAGACTCTGGAGCCTGCTTGCGACATCGCTCAACATGTCGCGATAGCGAAAGGGAGTTTTGCGAAGTTGGTAGCGCATCGCGCCAAGCGCAACCCACAGCAAGACCATAGGCATTGCTGAGATCGCAGTTCGAAGCCAAAGAACCGGCTCTACGCTTACAGTCGAAAACGGGTACCAGATCGAAACTGCAGCCGCGAGACCTGCGAGCAAGGCCAAAACAAACGCATTGAGCTGACGGCCCCGATAAATTGCCGCACTGCCTTGAGCCGATTTATACTCTGAACATCCCGTAGGTCTGGCGTGGGGCAAATCAGCAGTCACGTCACATCCATGATGCGACACCTGCATGACCACCTGCTCCCCACCCATTGCCGAACCGCCCACCACGATGCGTTAGCCCCCGCTAAATTCGTGACGCGGAAACTAACTGTTAACCACGCATGGCACAAGCGGCGCGCGAGGTCGCGACCAGCCAATACTTACGGCATAGTTAACAAGAAGCGCAAAAAAAAATCGTTTTATTTGGCGACACGTCAAGGCCACGCGCCGGCCTGTTACCTCACGGAACATGAACGATTGCAATGAGCCACGTCGGGTCGATACCCCCCTCGTAAGCCCTTATATATAAAGGATTATGCATATGGACTAATTTAGTGATACCGAATTCGGACGTATGGCCAAATTGTGAATGAATGGTTAAGAAGGTTGAAAAATTAATCGAATCAAGCTCTTGTAAAAACTAACCCACCCCCTGATCAGGTATTGGAAGGTTAAGGAACTGTTAATCTGTTTGACTCTGCTTTTTCGTGGGACAAGGATCGAGATGACGGGGGATGCTTGGGTATGGATTTCATCCTTGGCTCTGTCTCGTCGGGTTCAAACCTCCAGAAGGAGAAATTGGCATGAAGAAGCTCATGACGATGACCCGGCAGTTCCGCGACGACGAAAACGGCGCTGCCATGGTCGAATATTCCATCCTTGTCGGCATTATCGCTGCGGCATCGCTGCTCGCGATCCTCGCTATCGGCGGTTGGGTTGGTGATCAGTTCACCGGTCTTTGCGCCAACCTGAACACCAAGGGTGTCACGAAGGCTGGCGGCGCCGGCGGCGATTGCACACCGTAACCATAAACTCTTGGGTCGGGACCGGTCGGTCCCGGCCCAGGCTTTCTGCATCACGGAAAACTAGCATCGCCCTTTGGGGGGGCGATTTGGGGTGGGAAGATGCGTGCCAATACTCTGATCATGATTGTTCTCGCCGGCGTGTTCGGCGTACTGGCGGTGGTACTTGCCAACATCTGGCTGGCCGGCCAGCGCAATGCGATGGCACAGTCGAATGGTAGCGAGCGCGATACGGTCGTGGTGGCGGCAGTGCCGCTGAAATTCGGCGACACGCTCAGCGCCGACAAGCTGCGCGAAATTCCCTGGCCGGCGGGCGCAATACCGGCAGGCGCGTTCAAGACGACCAAGGATGCCCTGGCCGGCGAAGGCGCAAGGCAGGCGCTACAGGCAATCAGCGCAAACGAACCCGTTCTTGCCAGCAAGATCACCGGTCCCGGCCAGCGTGCCACGCTTTCGGCGGTGCTCGGCGAAGGGATGAAAGCGGTTTCCATCCGCGTCAACGACGTGCTCGGCGTTGCCGGCTTCGTCTTCCCGGGTGACCGGGTCGATGTTTTGCTGACACGCACGGCGCGCGGCGACGATGGCGCGGACAGGAGTTTTGTCGACGTGCTGCTGCAGAGCATGAAGGTGCTCGCCGTCGACCAGGTGGCCGATGAGAGCAAGGACAATCCGACGGTGGTGAAGTCGGTGACGCTCGAGGCCAGCACCAAGGATGCGCAGAAGCTGACTCTTGCAGCGGGCGCCGGGCAGTTGTCGCTGGCGCTTCGCCAGGCCGCGGCCAGCCAGGGCGAGATGACCGAACGCATAACGCTTTCCGACCTGACCGGCGAAACGCCAGCCGACGTCGCCAAAAGGCAGGCCGAACTCGACGAGAAGGCTGCGGCGGAAGCGGCGGCCGCGGAGGAGCGCAGACGCGCCGACGACAAGATAGCCGGTTTGACCCAAGCCGTGGACCGGGTGGGAAGCAAGCTCGACGATCTGAGCAAGGTGAAGCCGGCTCCGGCTGTGGCTTCTGCGCCGCAGGTGAAAGAAGTTGTCAAGGAAGTGGTCAAATATGTGCAGCCGGAACCACCGGCGCGGGCGACAGTCGGTGTGTTTCGAGGTATAAAGCTCGAAACATATGATGTGCCACGACAAAAATAACACCGGCATACTAGGATATCTGGAGTCCGAATCAGCCGGCGAGGGGGTAGCGTAAATGCGCGTGTTCTGGGGACCACTGGCGGCCTTCGTTCTAGCCTGTCTCTGTCCGTTGCTGTCGTTGAGCCTCGCGGCTCACGCTGCAGACCGCTTCATCGATGTGTCGAACCCCAGCGTCCACAAGATCTTCCTGCCGATGTCGCAATCGGTAACGATCCAGGTGAATGCCAATCTGGGTGACATCGTCGTCGGCGACGAGAAGATCGCCGATGCCCAGCCGATGACCGACCGCACGCTCTACGTCATCGGAAAGGGCGCCGGCACCACTACGGTCAATCTCTTCTCCACGGACAAGCGTTCGCTCGGCGTCATCCAGATCGAGGTCGGCGTCGACGTCAGCGACATGGCGCAGGCGATCCGCCAGGTGGCTCCAAAGTCGCGCATCGAAGTCGGTTCGGTCAACGGCAGGGTCAGGCTTGCCGGCCATGTCAAGGACGGCGCCACGCTGGCGGCAATCATGGAAGTTGCGCAGCAATATGGCCCCGATGCCATCATCAACTCCGTCATCGTCGACGACAGCCAACAGGTCAATCTGGAAGTGCGCGTGCTGGAAGCCAAGCGCAACGCCGGCCGCGATCTCGGCGTGTCGATCAAGAGCACCAACAGCAGAGGCACGACCCGTACCGGTACTGGTGTTGCCGCCGTCGACCAGGACAATATCGTGCTCGGGCCAGGCGATATGCTCAGCGGCCTCCTATCGAACTCCAATCCCTTCGGAGCCCTGATCACGCGCGTCATCGACAACAACCTCAAGATCGATCTGATCATCGAGGCGTTGGAGGCCAAGGGCGTGGTGCGCACGCTCGCTAACCCCAACCTCACCACGCTTTCAGGCGAGCCGGCCAGCTTCAACGCCGGCGGCGAAGTCCCAATCCGCAGCATCGGCACGGATGGCCTGGTCCAGATCGATTTCAAGCAATTCGGCGTCAACCTTACGTTCACGCCGATCGTGCTCGACGACGGTAAGATCCATATGAAGCTGGCGCCGGAGGTCAGCGACCTGACCGGCTTCACAACCGCCGGCGACCCGATCTTCACCAACCGTAAGCTTGCGACCGTGGTCGAGTTGCGCGACGGCCAGAGCTTCGCCGTGGGCGGACTTCTGTCGAGCAAAACCACCAAGCTTCAGAACCAGGTGCCGTGGCTCGGCCAGGTGCCGGTTATCGGGACGCTGTTCCGCAATTCGAGCAACCAGCAGGAAGAAACCGAACTCGTGGTCATCGTCACGCCGCATGTCGTGCGGCCGGTTAAGCCCGGCGAGCAGCTGGCGACACCGTTCGACAAGACGCGGCCCGCCAACGACCCGGAGTTCTTTATCCTCGGGCAGCTCGAGGTGAACAAAGACATGATCCGCAAATATGAAACCGGCGACGGCGTCACCGGCCCCTATGGCCACATGCTCGACTTCAAATCGAAGGACAAGATGCTCTATGTCAAGAAATAGCGCCCTGATCCTCGTTCTGTGCGCCGGCGCGCTGTCGGGCTGCGCCGCGGACTATCTGAACAACTACGATTCGGTGACCTTGGCCGCCGGCGACACGCAGAAGTTCAATTCGCTGCTGCAGACGGTCGACACGCTCAACCCGGCTTCAAAGAACACGAAGATCGAAGGTGACGGCACCCGCGCCGCCAATGTTGGCGAGAACTACAAACATCCACCACCGCCGCCGGCGCCACCGCCTATCACGGTCAATGTCGGCAACTCGGGTGTGACAACGCAGTGAACTGAACGGAAGGATGCGGAGGCGCCGGGCATGCGAAGGGCCCTGGCGCAAGGTGAGAGAGAGAGTAAGGTCATGTTGGGGGCCATTCGTGCGTTCTGGAACGATCAACGCGGCGTAGCGATGATCTTCGTGGCGATAATGTTTCCGGTTCTGATCGGTTTTTCCGTGCTGGCCATCGATATGGCCAGGCTCAACGGGCTTCACAACGATCTGCAGAAAGGTATCGATGCGCTTGCGCTTGCGACAGCTTCAGAGCTTGATGGCAGGGCGGATTCGATTGACCGAGCCAACCGGGCGGCGACTACTCTCCTCAGCAACACAACCAAATTTTCAACGGCAGACAATCACACACTGGCTCTTGCCGATGTCACGATCAAATACCTGACCGGGATACCCGCCAGCGATGACACCACTTTGACTGCTGATGGCGTCGACTCCACTGGCCATGATTGGTCAAGCACCGACCCGAAAGCGGTGCAGTTCTCCTTAGTGACGGTGAACGCGTCCGGTTTGGCTGATGGTGCCGGCGCATTTGCGACGATCTTTCCGGCAAGCATGATTGGCAGCGCCAACACCATGGACATCCAGCCACAAGCCGTGGCCGGGTTCGTTCAGTCGATCTGCGAAACCGTGCCGATCTTCATGTGCAACCCGTTCGAGACGGCCGACCCGTTGACCAGCAAGACGATTCAGCAAGCCTTCGCGTCGGGAGACACCTATAGTCGGGAATTCCGCATTCTGAAAGTGGACTCGAACCCTGGACCCGGCAACTTCGGGTTGATCGACAACAATCTGAGTTCACTGCGAGATGCCATAGCGATGGGCACCTCTGGTACCTGCTACAACCGCGATGCGCTCACCACGAAAACCGGCGTCACCTTGGGACAAGTCAATACTGGACTGAATACCCGGTTCGATCTCTATAGCGGCTCGCTTAACAAGAATAACAAGGATTGGGCGTACCGGCCTGCGAGCAATGTTCGCAAGGGCCAGAAGACCGGTTGCAGCAAATATGACCCCGTTACGGATGGAACGGCGCTGCCTCTGCCTCCCGGCGCAAACTATGTCGACTCAAAAGGAATGTCAGATCAGATTGCTGCGCAAGGCTTTTGGTCCAGTTATTGGTCGATCAATCACGGCACGACATACCCCAACGTCCCTGCCGCCACCAACCCAACTGGCACCACCACTGTCCCGGCTTCCAGATATGACGTCTATAAATACGAGATTGCGCACGGGCTCGTCGGGGACAAGTCCAAGGCGCCGACAAAAGAATCTGGGACGCCGTCTTGCTTCAAGGGTGACAACCCAACGCCGGATCCTGACCGCCGCCTGCTCAACATGGCGATCGTCGACTGCATCGCCAACCAGGCCAAGATCAATGGCCACACCCAGCTAAAGCCGGATGGCTATGCAAGCGTGTTCATCAACACTCCGGTTCAAAAGCAGGACAACACCAAGGACCCTGACGATCCTTCGGCCGGCGAGAAGCCGATCAGCCTGGAGATCGTCGACGTCGATGGAGGGTTTGCCAACAACACCCTTGTAGACAAAGCATTCCGCAACGAAGCCCAGCTGTATCGGTAGGGCGACATGACCAGGTTGGGCAAAATCATCCGGCGGTTCCAAGGCGACGAAAGCGGCGCCGCCTTGGTGGAAGTCGCGATCACTATACCACTCGTATTGCTATTGTCGGCCGGCGTGTTCGAGTTCTCCAACGTTCTGAACACGCGTCTCCTGCTTGAAGCAGGCGTCGAAGATGCTGCGCGCTATATGGCGCGCTGCAGCAGCGATTGGGCTACTTGCCAGGGCCTGGCACAAAACCTTGCGGCAAATGGGGCGATCGCTGGCGGCAGCGCAAGAGTTCCGGGATGGACCCCGGATCAAGTCTTGATCACCAAGCCTGTTTCCACCCCAGCGGTCGATGGCAGCGGCAACGTGCTTTATCTCAGTAGCACCGGCACGGTGAACGTCGTGCAGGTCAGCACCGAGTTGCCATACAACGGCATCGTGTTCTGGGATTATCTGGGCCTTGGAACCCTCAACATCAACGTATCGCATCAGGAGCGCGTCTTCGGATGGTGATGGAGAACCGAAGGTTCCGCGCCGAGCAGTCGGGCGCCACGATGGTCGAAATGGCCATCGCTCTGCCATTGCTGCTGACGCTGCTGCTGGGTTTTGTCGACTTCGGCTACGCCTTTTTCCAGTGGAACGCCGGGAACAAAGCGGTGCAGGCCGGCGCAAGACTGGCAGAGATCTCTGCACCTGTCGCCAGCGGGCTTTTGCTTGAGACGTTGACGCAGAGCGATGTCACTAAAGTCGGTACCGCGGTGCCCGCAAACACCTACAACTATATCTGCACGGCCAATGCCGCTGGAACCGTCTCTTGCACTTGTGGCGCAGGCGCTACGTGCCAGAACCTGAATGCGAGCCAGGCCGCCTTTGATTTCATTTTCAGCGGCAACGGCAACCGGGCCGGAATGCAGAGGTTCCTGCCAACCTTAGTGAAGTCCGAGGTCAGGATACAATATCAGGCGTCAGGACTCGGATATTGGACGCGCCCTGAGGGGCCGGTGCCGACGATTACGGTCAGCATCACCGACCATCCCTTTCAGTTCTTTTTCCTGGCCGGATTGCTCGGATTCGGAACCATCACCATGCCCTCCATGCTGAGCACGGTCACGGGCGAAGACATGAAGAGCACGTGGACGCCATGAATGCCATCAACACCAAGGTTACACCGACCAAGCGCAAGCAGGTGGCGCTGTTCTCGTCGGATCCGAACTTCAAGCGCGAGGTGGCGACGCGGCTCGAGGCGCTGGCGATCTACGATGTCAGGGTTTCCGAGACGGCCGACTTCCTCAAGGGGCCGCCCGCCGACACGCGACCCGGCATCGTCATCCTCGACCTTGCCAATGGCGACGTGCTCGGCCAGGCAGGTATCGTCGAGGCGCGGTCCAAATGGGCAAGCGTACCGCTGATCGCAGTTTCCGGCGAATTGACGTCGGAGCAGACGCGGGTGCTGGTGCGCATGAACGCTTCCGACTGGCTGCACAAGCCGCTCGATGCCAAGGAACTGCTCAACGCGGTGACCTTCCACGACACCGGCAACCAGGGAACGAAAAGCCGGATCATCACCTTCATCAGCGCCAGCGGCGGTGCCGGTGGCACGACACTGGCTTTGTCGGCGGCCGAATTCCTGGCCTCGAAATCGGCCGAACGCGCGGCTTCCACTTGCCTGGTCGACCTCGACTTCCAGAGCGCCAATTGCGGCGCCTATCTCAATCTGTTCAACCAGTTCGACCTGGCCGGCATCATCGGTCAGCCAGAACGGCTCGATGTCGAACTGATGGATGTCATCAAGCTGTCGCGCCCGTCCGGCCTCACCCTCTATGCCTTCGAAAGGCCGCAACTGCCTTTCGAGCCGCACGGCAGCGATTTCGTGTTCCGACTGCTGGACCTCGTCGCCTACCGTTTCGACGACATCGTCATCGACCTGCCGAACATCGAGACGCCCTGGCACAACTCCGTGCTGTCGACGAGCGATGAGATCTTCATCGTCTTCGAACTCAATGTCGCTTCGCTGCGGCAAGGCAAACGGCTCTACAAGAAAATCCGCGAACTGCGCGGCAACGCGGTCAACATCACGCTGGTCGCCAACAAGCACAAGCGCAAATGGTTCGGCAACCACTTCTCACGCAGTGAGCTCGAGAAGATCTTCAAGGCGCCGCACATCAAGTCGGTCCCGCTGGACAATGCGCTGCTGACCGACGCCTTGAATCGTGCGATCCTGCCTTCCGAAGTCGATGGGCGGGCGCGCTTCAACAAGGACCTGAAGCGGATGTTCAAAGAGCGGCTCGATGACGCTGCACGCTAGCTACCGGATCGTCCAGGGGTTGGCCTACGCCAGCCTGCTGGGCGCGGCGTTGGCGCTATCAGTCCAGGACTTCGCCCAGGCGAGATCGAGCCTTTCTGATCGGCCGCCGCTGCCGGCAATGGGCCCCAGCCTGCGCAAGACGGTTGCCTTCGCAACCACCGAGCAGCCAGGAACGATCATCATCCGCAAGAACGAGAAAGCGCTTTACCTGGTGACCCGCCAAGGCCAGGCGCTACGCTACCAGATCAGCGTCGGACGCGATGGGTTCGGCTGGACAGGCGTCGTCAAGGTGGGGGCGAAGACCGAATGGCCGGAGTGGCGCCCGCCGCAGGAAATGCGGGCCCGCCAGCCGGAGTTGCCGAAAATGGTGCCAGCCGGGCCCTACAATCCTCTTGGCGCAAGGGCGCTCTACCTGCTTCGTGACGGTCGCGACACACTCTACCGGATACACGGCACCAATGATCCGTCCGGTGTCGGGTTCGACGGGACATCGGGATGTTTTCGGCTTACAAACACCGATGTGATCGATCTTTTCAAGCGCGTCGCGGTCGGCGCGAAGGTGGTGGTCCAATGACGATGCTCAGCGAACCGGACATGCCGGCGATCGATATCGGAAACCAGGAACCGCGCGAACAGGACGCCATCGAGAAACCGAGCAAGATAAAGACGATCGGCATTCTCATCGCCAGCGGCGGCTTGCTCCTCACCGTGGTCAACATGGCGGCCGCGATCTATCTCTATCGCGGCATGAACGACTTGCGTTTCGTCGAAGCGCGGCTGGAGCAGCTCGGGGCGTTCGAGCAGCGGATCGCGGCACGGCTCGACACGGTCAACAACGGCTTCCAGAGCCGGTTCGAGAAACTGGACAGCCAACTGCAAGGCAGCTTCAACGAGATCAATAGCAACGTTGCCCAGCTGGCACTGACTAGGCCGATCGCCGGCGACGAGGCCACGCCGGGTGCGGTGGAGCCGCCGGAGATGACCACCAGCACGCTGGCGGAAGCGCCCGAAGCTCTCGAAGGCGCGAGCGCGAGCGAACCCAGTATCACGCCCAGGAAGAGGGCCGCACCGGCGTCGCCCCCTCCCCCAAGCTCCAACTACCAGCGCATCCAGCAGCCTGACGGCAAGGTCTATTACAAGAGGATCAATTAGACCTCGTAGGGTATGGATTTTGGCAGGGCACTGGTGGCGAATGCCGCCCGCTCCAACTCTTTAGTTCTGACGCGACTCCCCAAGGGAAAGCGCTACGCGCTTTTCCCGGAAACCCGTTTCACATTTTTCCCGGAATTGCTGTAGAGATCGCGGGATTGCTCAGAGATCGCGCTGCAGGGCCATGATGCGGGAGGTCCGGGCTTCAAACCGCGCCCGCGCTTCGTTGAGGAAGACGACGTGGCAGTACACACAGGCCGCAGCGCCCAGAAGCAGCACCAGGCTGTTCTTCAAGGTGAAATCCATCGCCAGCGCGAACGGAAGACCCCGGGGCGTCGTGAAGGCGGCGATCGTGCTCGCCGTTTCCGAGTGGCTGCCGACCGCGATCATCAGCCCGGCGAAGAGCAGGGCGACGTGGTTCGTAAGGAAGAAGAAGGCCGACCTCCGGGTCTGGCACGCCATCCAGCAGACGATCGATGCGGCGCCAAGGATGGCGGCGTCGGCAGCCATCGAGCCACCCAGATAGGCGTTGACCTGCTGCCAAAGCATCGTCGACAAGGGGCGCAGTTCAAGCCATACCCACCATGCGGTAGGGCTGGCTGGATAGATTCCCAGCAAGAAGGCTGCCATGCGTTCCCCTGCCAGGATCGCAAGAATGAGAAACGGGAAGGCAAAAAGCAGAAGCGGCTTGCGTTTCATGTTCCCTCACAATCTGCAAGTTAAGATAGACCGCGAAGATTGCGCAAGGCTTAACATCTCTCGCCGCCACGAAGCGCCGACCCGCAGCGAGGGCCGCCCGATCTACGGGAAGTTCGGGCTCGGGGGGAACCGCCCGAGGCGAAATAGGCGTCAGGCTGGAGGGCGGCGGGGCTATCGCCAGATCTCAGAAGACCCAAGGACTTCCCAGATGCGAGCGTGCTGATCTGCGCAACGCGGACAGTCGAGCGGCCGGGAATCGATCAAAGATTGAAGACGTGCGAAGCCGTCAGACCGGCGAGCAGCACGCCCGCAAGGAGAGCGACGATCGAGGCGAGGAACCAGCGCAGCGTGACCTGATAAACCGGCTCGTCGTCGTCTCGTGGGAGCAACGACCGCCACAGCGCAACGAACTGAAGGACGATGGCCAGTGCCAGCAGCAGCGTCGCCAGGATCGAGGCAAACGTCCATCCGCCCTCGACTTCGAAATTCCAGTACCGCAGGAAAAGAAGCGAAAATCCGAGCAGCACGGTGATCGCGGAGATGACACCTTGCCGGTAGCCAGCGGGCAAGGGAACTCTGCGGTCAAAACCTGCTTCCTGCTGGCGATCGATCTGGCGATCGGGATAGTCGTCCGGTCGGTTGGGCTGGTCGGTCATGCGGTTCACAATATCGCCGGCGTCGGCATCGTCAAATGGTGACGATCTTCAAGGTATCGCTCGCCGTAGACGATGCGATCTTCTTCCGCCTCAAGGTCGGGAAATCACAGATTCAGTCGCGGGCGAGATCCGGTGCGTCTTCTCGCGGCGCCCGTTCGAGCAGCCCGGCCTCTACGAGAACAAAGGCGCCGGTGCAGGGGAGCAGTTACCAAGAAGGCCGGCCCCTACACGTCCTTGTCCTCGAGCGCCCTGCGCATGCGCCTGATCACTGCGGCTCGACCCCGTTCGTCGGTCGCGGCGCTAACAGCCTCGTTTACGTCCAGGAGAAGCTTTGAAAGGTCATTGTGCCAGTCGAGGCGGGCAATCTTTTCCGGCTTCAAACGGCGGGGCTCGTTGACCTCGACCGGCAAACTGCGACCGGGAGTCAATTGGAAAGCATCGTCCAGCCTCGGGATGATGATCTTGTCGTCGGGTATCAGTCCTGCAAGCCTTCTACGCAGGCCGCCGAGTCCAGCCTCCTCTCCATGCGTCAAGAACACCTGCTGCTTCACAGGAGTTCGGGCCCTGATCCAGGCGACCAGTTCACTGGCATCGGCATGTCCGGAATAAAGGTCGAACAGGCTGATACGGGCCTTGACCTCTACTTCCTCACCCTGGATGCGCACGCGCTGCGCGCCGTCTAGCAGGATCCTCCCGAGCGACCCCTGGGCCTGATATCCGGCCATCATCACAGTGGCGTTCCTGCGCCAGAGATTGGCCTTGAGATGATGGCGGATACGCCCCGCGTCGCACATGCCACTGGCTGCAATCACCACGAAGAAGCCACTCAGGCGATTGATCGCCTTGCTCTGCTCCACCGTCTCCGTGAAGCGCAGTTCCTTTGAACCGAGAGCCTGGCGCAGCACGTTACCCTGCTCGATCTCGTCGGCATGCCGCTCGAAAATCGCGCTGGCGCGTGTCGCCAGCGGCGAATCAACAAAAACCGGGGCTGATGGCGCCTCCCCGGCTTTCATGAGCAGATACAGGTCGATCAGCAGTTCTTGGGTCCTCTCGACGGCGAAGGACGGAATAATGAGGGGGCCGCCGGCCTCGGCGGCGCCGAGCACGACGTCACCGAGCTGAGATCGCCGCCGTTCGGGCGAAACGTCCGGGCGGTCCCGGTCGCCATAAGTCGATTCGCAGATCAGATAGTCGACGTCGGCCGGCCCCTCGGGATCGGTCTGAAGCAGCTTGTGGCCTGGGCCGATGTCGCCCGAAAACACGATGCTCAGCGGCACATCATGTCGGTCGATCTCGAGCTCTACCGACGCCGAACCAAGCAGGTGGCCCGCGTTCCAGAAGCGGGTGCGAACGCCTTCGGCGATGGTGGTCCATTCGCCATATTCCGAAGCCCGAAACAATGTCATGCACGCGGCGGCATCCTGCTGACCGTAGATCGGCTCGACGGGCGGGCGCCCGCGCTGCGCATTGCGACGGTTCAGGTGCTCGACCTCCATCTCCTGGATATGCGCCGCGTCCGGCAGCATGACCGAGCAAAGATCAATCGTGGCACGGGTCGTATGGATCGGACCGGAAAAGCCCTGTTTGACCAGTTTCGGCAAAAGGCCACTGTGGTCGATATGCGCATGGGTCAGGATGACGGCGTCAATCGCGTCCGGTGGAAACGGGAACGCACCATAGTTCAGTTCCCTCTCGGACTTGGAACCTTGGAACAGGCCGCAGTCGATGAGGATGCGCGAATGCGGCGTCTCGATTTCATAACACGAGCCGGTGACACCATGGGCCGCGCCGTGGAAGCGCAGGACTGGATCCGTCTCGCCTCTCATCTCGCGCCGACCTAATGCGACAGGAGAACAGGCAGGCGCATATCGGCGAGAATGCCTTCGGTGGCTCCACCAAGCACGAAGTCCCTGACGCGGGAATGACCGTATCCGCCCATGACAAGCAGGTTGCCGCCGACCTTGAGAGCGTGTTCCTGTAGGGCAGTTCCGATTGAACGTTTCCCCGCTTGAATAGAGGCGGCCTCGGCCACCCGGCCACGCGTCCTCAGGCCCTGCGCAAGGCGTTCGCCGATGTCCTGTCCCGGAAGCGGTTTTTCGTCAGCCACGGTCACAACAGTGACCATCGAGGCACGTTCGAGAAACGCCTTTGCATCGGCAGCGGCCCGGGCGGCGACTCGGCTGCCGTCCCAAGCGATAACGACATGTCCAAGAACCCCGACGTCAGTGGAGTCGGGCAGAAGCAGGGTCGGTCGAC
The DNA here is from genome assembly GCF_056404515.1 of Mesorhizobium sp. P2_C7. NCBI lineage: Bacteria > Pseudomonadati > Pseudomonadota > Alphaproteobacteria > Hyphomicrobiales > Phyllobacteriaceae > Mesorhizobium > Mesorhizobium sp. P2_C7. The sequence continues at coordinate 128,226 of NZ_JBFUDW010000016.1, forward strand.
CCGAACCAAACAGTATTGCCTCGGCTATCATCCGCGCCGTCTGGTTGGCCGGCGCCCAGCCGACCAGACAGATATCGAAATAGCGGGAGTGGTTTGCGGCAACCTCGCCCATCAGCGCCGGTGGTGCGGTCAGCTCCTGAGTCGTGAGGGCCACACCGCTATGTGCCGCTTCTTGCGTAATGGCCTCTAGCAGAACACTGCCGCACTTGCGGCTGGTCGCCTCGACCTCTCGTATCTTGTTGGGAAGATCAAGCAAGTAGCTCGACAGCGCGTTCGAAACGTCGGGAATGTCGACATTGATGGCAACAGCGTCAAGCGATGCGTCGATCTGCTTGACGAGAGCAACCGAGTTCGCCGCGATTTTCGAGGAGTTCGCATCTGGATAAGTAGCCAAGGACAGGGATGCCATCAGCTTCATTGGAATCGTCTCCATGGTCGAACGGCCAACTGCCATCACCATCTTGTAGTCACAATGGATGAGGCGAGCTTTGACCCAGCGCAAATGCGATCCATCAAATACTGAGCAGCAGGGTCGGCCAAGCTGAGCCCAGCTAGCGCCGCGAGATGGAGTTGACTTGCAGGGCCGCGTCACCGCCTATCCCCGCGCTTCGCGGGTTTTGGGGTGACAGGGTGATTGCCGTCGATCAGCCTTTCCATGTCGGCTGGCGCGGATGGACGTCGTCCTTGAAGGCGTCGAAGCCTTTCCAAGCAGGTTCGATCAGATCGCAGCCCGGCATGGGCGTGAAGGGCGACGGCTCGCTGAGCTGCATCGTCGGGATGTAGCGCGGACAGTTCGGGAAGATCACGCGCGCCTCCACGCGCACCATCATCTGTGCGCCGACCGTCTTGCCTGTTAGCGGATCGTCTCGGTCGATTCGGGCGGCGCCGTTAACGCGCAGGCGACGCGGCGTGCCGTGCATGGCGATGAACAACAGCGCGACGTTCGGATTGACGTCGAGGTTGCCGAGGCTCCTGAACATGCCGTTGCCGTCATAATCCGGGAACGCCAGCTCCGACGGCCCAATGACACGCACGAAGCCGGCCGGGCCGCCCTTGAACGAGCAATCTGGCCGCCCCTCGGCGTCGACCGTGGCAAAAAAGAAGTAAATCGCATTCTCGATGAACGCCTTATCCTCGTCGGTGAAGGCCGTCCGCGCCATCTCTGCCAGGCGGTCGGCGATACGCCGGCTCTCGAAGCGGTCCTGCAGAGAGCGATTGCCCTCGTGGTAGAATGCGTCGCCGGTCATGGACGTTCCTCCTTCACAACTCGGATCATGGTTCGATCCTAAGTGATGCGGTTAAGTCGTATGTTGGGGCGCGAGGCTCTCGCCGCGCCTAGCATGGGCCGCCTGCGATGCGATCGCGAGAGAAAGCCAGGCACACCAGATCGCGCGAGGCTATGCCCATCGCTCTGTGTACGCGATCCTCGCCATCACTTCTCGAATGACGGATCTTGGCCGGGCGCATCGTCTCATTCCGGAAGCACTGAGGACCCCTATCGTTTTACACGATATCAAGGGCCGATCATATCGGAGTGTCGAACTGCAATGGTGTCGCGCCTGGCGCGTGCCCTAGTGGGCGCCCGGTTCGGTCGCCGCATGCAGGGGCCCCAAAGCAGCAAGACATCGGCTTCGACCTTTAAGCTGACGTGAGGTCAGAAAGTCAATGACTCGAGGGCACCGCTCCAATAAACTGGTCCTTGATGGTCGGCGGGGAGTTAGCCACGCAACCCTAAAAATCCAACCCAGCGCGGTGCGAAGAATGATACTCAGGGAGGGCATCAATGAGTTCATACGATTCCGACAAGGTTGCCAAACTTCATCGGGAATTGCACAGCCATCTTCCGCCTGAACCGGCGCTTCGCCTGAGAGCACTGGAGACGGTTCTGGTCGAGAAAGGCTTTCTGGCGGCCGACGCCGTGGACAAGTGGCTCGACGACTACTCGGAAAACGTAGGTCCGATGAATGGAGCCAAGGTCATCGCGCGGGCGTGGACTGATCCTAAGTTCGCCAAACGCCTGGCGAAACATGCCGCCGAGGCGTTTTCGGAAATCGTCCCAAGCGTCAGGAAGGATTACCCTCTTGTCGCAGTGTTCAACACGCCTGAGATCCACAACGTTGTCGTCTGCACCTTGTGTTCCTGCTATCCAGTTGGAATCTTGGGAATGTCTCCATCTTGGTACAAGTCGACGGAGTACCGGGCGCGAGTGGTCCGCGATCCGCGTGGCGTTCTCGCCGAATTCGGAACCGACCTGCCGGACAAGGTTGAGGTCACGGTGTGGGACTCGACTTCAGACCGTCGGTACATGGTGGTCCCGGAGCGTCCAAAGGGGACGGACGGCTGGACCGAAGAGGACCTTGCCGGCCTCGTGACGCGCAATGCAATGATCGGGACGATGAGGGATCTGTCGCCAAAGCAGGTGGTGGGGTGATGGATACGGTACACGACCTCGGCGGCAGGCAAGGGTTCAGACCGATCCCAAACGTCGCAGAAGATGACTCGGCGCTGTTTTCCGATGAATGGAAGGCGCGAACATGGGCGATCGCCATGATGTCGATGAAAAAGCTGACGACGGATCGCACGGGCTGGACGCTCGATTGGTATCGCCACGTCTTGGAAAGGCTTCCCCCAGACGCCTACCTCGGCCTCGACTATTTCGAGAAGTGGATTCTGGGCATGATGGTCACGTCTGTGGATGAAGGTGTCGCGGGCGTTCAGGAGTTCTTCGACGGCAGGGCCTCAAGTCGAACCTTCGAATACGAGGCGCCCAGGCCTGCGGTCGAGGTCTCGCCCATAGGGGCAAGGTTCAAGGCTGGCGATAAGATTGTGGCACGGCGCGACGTCGCCACAATGCACACGCGGCTGGCTGGGTATGTCCGCGGCCGACCCGGGGTTGTCGACAGCGTGAACGGACCACAGCCTTTGCCCGACGAGAAAGCTGTCGGCACGATACGGCGCGAGCAGACATACGTCGTGCGGTTTCGCATGTCGGATCTTTGGCCTGAAGCCGGCGACAGCGCAGACAGCCTGCGGATCGACATGTGGGACAGCTATCTTGAGCAGGCCTGAGATTGCCCGTCGCGCACGGCGCCATCGCGATGGCGAACCTGTCTTCTCCGAGCAATGGCACGCTCAGGTCATTGCGTTGGTCGAGCTGCTCATCGCCGACGGAAAGATCGAAGCCGAGGATTGGTCTCAGACCCTGGGCGCCGAGCTTGATCGACGGGCGACCGATACAGCCATGGACCCCGACGCGATCTATTACGGGGCCTTTCTCAGCGCTCTGGAGCAGATACTGGACAAGAGCCAGTTCGCACCACGGGCCGAGGTGGACAAACGCCAACAGGATTGGCGAAACGCCTACATGACTACACCGCATGGCAAGCCAGTGGCCCTGGGTCCGCAAGCAGATTCAATTTGACTGTAGGCAGCGGTGCGCGTTGCTGCCCACCCTCTACAACGCGGTCACCCCGTCGCCCATCGCTACCGGCCCGGCACCTGAGCGATCCCGTTGCAATCGACCGTGCGGTCTGAACGTGCGGTGTAGGCGGCGTGGATCACCTGACCCATGTTCATGGAGATTTCACGCACCAGCTTTCGACGGACTGCCGTGGCGAACATAGCGGCCTCGGTGACGCCGATTGTAAATGCGTCTGGCCCGCCAATGACGCAGCGCTCGAAATAGGATTGGAGGTTGGAGCGGTCGTACATCGCAAACCCGTCGGCCCCGCCAATGCGGGGCATTGCGATAGGCAGCCCGTTGATCGTCACGCCTTCCGCGAGAAGAACCTGCCGGATGGGGTCAAGGAGCGCTCCGGCATTGTTGGGTCCGTCGCCGGATACGTCAATAACCCTGCGCGGGCTGCGCAAGCCACTCTTCGCGAACTGATCATTCGCGGCCGACAGTGCGCCGGAAATCGACGTTCCGCGGCCTTCAGTCAACGGCAGCGCCGCAAGCCTGTCTGCCAAAGTCAGAACATCGTCGAGGCTTTCGACAATTGTCCACGGCACAATGACTGTTTGCTGACGTGGGCCGGCCCACTCCAGATAAAGCACTGCGATCCTGCCCCGCTCTCCCGACTTGATTGCCCCGGCGATGTCCGTGTGGCGGAAAGCATCGACGTAGCCGTCGCGTTGCACTCTTTGCTCAACCTTGCTCATCGAGGGCGAGACGTCCACGGCAAGGATCAATTGCAGATCGACTTCGGTCAGGTCGTCTGCGCGACGGTCGGTCGAGGAAGCCAGAGACGCCATCGCGAAGAACAGACTGAGCAGGCAGAAGCCCGTGAGCCGTGGCACCGGTCTTGCTCCGGCAGATCGAGCAATCCGCACCAAGTAGTCCATGGCGAGCCTCCCGCTGAGAATGCAATTGTCGGTCCGAGCGTCTCTTTGGTCACGAACGGCGTCCGATCATTCGCCGAAATCTGCGCTCCCCGCCGGTCTGGATGGCGATGACTCTTCGCAGCGCGAACCGTGCTAAGATCGAAGAATTGGACTGCGGCTTCGTGCGTGAGGGAACCGGCTTGAATAGCTCGCCGCCCACGACGTTCGTACTCAACGGCATTACCGCCGATCTGAGCAGCGAGACCTTGCGCGACAAGTCCAACAGGACAATCGCACTTCGCCACCAGACCTTCGCGGTGCTTCGTCACCTTCTGGAGAACGCTGATCGGGTCATCACCAAGGACGACCTGATGAAGGCAGTCTGGAACGGCATAGCCGTGACCGACGACAGCCTGGTGCAATGCATTCACGAGATCCGTGCGGCGCTCAACGACAATCGGCAGGCCGTCGTGCAGACGGTTCCGAGGCGCGGTTACAGGCTGGTCCTTCCCTCAAAAGCCGGACCGAGAATGGCCACCATCCTGGCCGCCGAAGTGGCCGCTGGGGGCCGGTCGACCGGCAAGGATAAGCCGATATCTGCTGCAACTTTCCGGGCATACAGGCAGATCATCGATCGGCTGCTGGTTGAACATGCGGATGGTGTGTTCTGGAGCGCCGAAGAGAGCTTGGTCGCCGAGTTTGCCGGCCCTGTCGAGGCGATGCGGTGTGCGGGCGAGATCCAGCATGATGTCGATAGGCGGAACTGCGAAGTTCCCGAGACAAAGCGCCTGCGTTTCCGCATCGGCGTCCACCTGGGTTATGTCGTCGCCGAGGGCGACCATCTCGCGGGCGAGGCCGTCGAGGTCGCCGCTCATCTGCAAACATTGTCACGACCGGGCGGGATTTGCGTCACGGAAGCGGTCCACGCCCAGGCTCAAGACCGGCTCTCGCTGGAGTTCGTCGATCTCGGCGAGCACAAGCTGAAGAACGTCGCACGCGCCTTGCGCGTCTACCGCGTACCCCTTGCTTCGGAGGAACCGGTCAGGTCGCCATTTCGCGGTCTCGATGCCTTCGAATTCGAAGATGCCGACCTCTTCTTCGGCCGAGCGCGGGCGATTGCTGCCTGCATTGCAAGACTGGAGCGGCAGGCAGCTAGCGGCATGGCATTCCTTCTCATTTACGGAATGAGCGGTTGCGGCAAGTCTTCCCTCCTGCGCGCTGGCCTGCTGCCGTCATTGACACAGCCTGGAGCCGTGGCCGGCATATCCTTCTGGCGCCGCTGCCTGATCCGCCTTTCCGAAGGACCGGATCCATTCGCTGTGCTGGCTGCGGCACTGCTTCGCGAAGCTGCTGTGCCGGAGCTGGCCTCCGAAGTAACGGCCGCGGAGTTTGCTCGGCTCTGCAGGAGCACGCCGGATCGGGCACTGGCGATGGTCCGACAGGCGCTTGGCAAGGCCGCCGGGCCGGCCCGCTCGCAGATCAGATTGCTTGTCGCCATCGATCAGCTGGAGGAGCTGTTCACGACAGAGAGGCAGCCGGCGACGCGCGAGGCCCTTGTGCGGTTCATGGCGGTGCTGGCCGCGAGCGGACTTGTCTGGGTGATAGCGGCGATCCGTTCGGACTTTTTTCACCGCTGCGGTGAGGTCCGGGGTTTCTCGGCGCTCAAGGATGGCCTCTCCAGCTACGAACTCCTGCCGCCGACTGGCCCAGAGATCGGGCAGATCATCCGCGAACCGGCGGGCGTCGCCGGACTCCGCTTTGAGGAGAGTGCCGAGTTGGGGCGGCTCGATGATGTCCTGCAGGAGGCAGCAGCTGCCGATCCCGGATCATTGCCGCTTCTCGAGTTTGTGCTCGACGCATTGTACCAGGCGGGCCGCGAGCGCAGAGTTCTCACCTTTGCGCATTATCGCGCGCTCGGCGGGCTCGAAGGCGCAATCGCGCGCCGCGCCGATGAAGTCGTGGACTTGCTGGCGCCCAACATCCAGGAGGCCTTACCCACGGTGCTGCGCGCTCTCACCACGGCAAGTCCTGGCGATGAAACGGTCACGGCACGTCCGGCCCTGTTCACCGAAATTGCAGGCACTCCCGCGCGATCGGCCCTCGTCACGGCCCTGATCGACGCACGGCTCCTCGTCAGCGACGAGGACGCCGGAGGGCATGTCTTCGTCCGCGTTGCACATGAAGCACTGTTGAGCCGTTGGCCGCGCGCCAGTGACATTGTGAATGCAAACCGGAACTTCCTCGAGACGCGCGACCGCCTCAGGGCCGACGCTCACCGTTGGCACCTGGAGAATAGGAATCGAGAGCTTCTCCTTCCGTCTGGCAAACGTCTCGCAGAGGGTGAAGAGCTGATGCTGTCAAGGCGGGAGGAGGTCGACGATGACGTCCTTGAATACATCGAGGCGTCTTTGCGCGCCCATCAGCAGAGAGAGGAGAAGGACCGGCAGGCAGAGCTGGCACTGATCGAGGCCGCCCAAGAGRCAAAACGCGAACGCCTGGAGCGCGAGGCCGAGCGCCGGAGCCTCGCGGCTGCCGCGGCAAACCGGCTAGCCGGACGTACGCGCAATGCCGCGATTGTGGCGATAATGCTCGCTCTCATGGCAGGCGCAGGCGCACTGGTCGCCTTCAGGGCGCAGGAGGAGGCAAGGTGGCAACGAGACCAGGCGCTGCGCAACCAGTCTCTTTCGCTCTCGTTCCTTTCGGAGCAGTCCACGGCAAGAGGCAACACCGAGGCTGCGATCCTGTTGGCGCTTGAAGCACTGCCCTCGAAAGACCAGTCCGAGCGGCCATATCTCTTCGAGGCGGAGGCAGCCCTCTACAAGGCTCTGCTGGCGCACCAACAGATCAAAATCTTCCGGCATGGCGCCGGCGTGACGTATGCGGCATTCAATCCGACCGGCGATCGCATCGTCACCGCGTCCTACGACAAAACCGCAGGCGTCTGGGACATCTCCAGCGGTGCCGAAACTGAAGTTCTGAAAGGTCATGAAGAGGCCTTGGAGAGGGCTGAATTCAGCCCGGACGGAAGCCGTATCCTGACGGCCGCGAGGGACGGCACTGCACGCCTCTGGAACGCCGTCTCGGGAGAACAGCTCTTCATCCTGCGGCCGGTAGGCAATTATCCGACGGCAATCTTCAGCCCGGATGGCACCCGGGTGCTGACGGCGGGGGAGAACAGCGATGCAACGCTCTGGGATGCTCGGACCGGAAAGAAAGTGCTAGGTGTAAGAAGCGACGCATATACGCGTGCTGCTTTCAGTTCAGACGGCCGCAGCTTCGCGACGGCAGGCAAGCATTTTGTTTCGATCTGGAATGCCGCAGACGGCGCGCTGACGCAGTCAATCCGAGTGACCTCCTGGCCCTACAGCCTGGCGTTCAGCCCGGACGGAAGCCGCATACTGGCCGGCCCGTGGGGTTGGCATTCACACCGCGACACGTCCAGCCTTTTCGATTTGTCGAAAGGAACGGAGATCGCAAAGTTGGCCGGCAGCAAGAGCGACACGCAATTGAACGGCGTAATTTTCAGTCACGGGGGTCAGCGAATCGCCACGGTATCCCTCGATGGCACTGCCCGGATTTGGGATGGAGCGTTGGGAACGCTGGATGACCTGCTCGGCCAGGAGGTTTCGGGGTTGAAGCCAGACATCGACACAGATGAACGCGATGTGGAGATGAACGGTGCTTTCACCCCGGACGACCGCTTCCTGGCGACCGCCTCGATCAATGGGCCGATCCGCATCTGGGACGCTGAACGCGCCTCGTTGGTGACGACCATCGCCGGTCATGAATCTTTGGTCGAGCATCTGGAATTCAGCCCGGTTGACAGCAACATTCTTCTCACTGCTTCACACGATGGCACCGCTCGGCTGTGGGATGTCGACGGCGCCCTGACGACCGCGCTCTCACATGAATACAGGCCGACTTTCGCGGTCTTCAGTCCCGACAATGTCCATCTGCTGACCGGTGGCGGCGACAGCGCGGCGCATCTTTGGGATGTTATAAGCGGGCGCGAGATAATCCGGCTCGATACCCATGAGATCGTTCAACGCGCGACGTTCAGTCCCGATGGAAGGCGCGTCGCGATGGCATCTCTTGGGGGCCAGGTCCGAATTTGGGATGTGGCCGGGGGATTCGAGACCGCCCAGTTCCGATCCCATGGCGGACTGATCCAGATCCAGTTTGGTCGCGATGGCAAATCGCTTGTTTCCGCATCGATCGACGGTACGGCACAACTGTGGGACGCGGCGACCGGTACCGAGCAGGCCGTCATCAATACAAGCAGTAATCTGCCGCAGGCCATTCTTAGCCCCGACGGACGTCTGGTCCTCTCGGCCAGGGAAGACAATGCGGGCCACCTCCTGACGACTAGTGGGACCGAGCTCAGGGCCCTTGTGGGGCATCAGGATCGCATCACGGCAGCGGTCTTCAGCCCGGACGGTCAACTGGTCGCCACAGGCTCGCTCGACCACACGGCTCGCATTTGGTCGACCTCGGACGGAGCAAACGTCAGAACGCTAGTGGGACATACCGGCGAGGTGACGGTGGTCTCCTTCAGTCCCGACGGTCAGTCGCTGCTGACCGGCTCGCGTGATGGAACCGTCCGAATCTGGAGCGTCTCTGGCGGACAGGAAAGGGCCGTTCTTAGGGGCCACAGCGGCGCGGTGGACAGCGCCCAGTTCAGTCCCAGCGGTTTGTATGTCGTAACCGCGTCCTCGAAAGATCGCACGGTCCGGCTATGGGAGACGCAATCGGGGCGCGAGATTGCCGTCCTTGCCAGCCACGACGAAGCAACCGTTCTACTGGGCTTTACACGCGCAACTTTCAGTTCCGACGGCACCCATGTCGCAATTGTTTCCGGCGAAGAAAGGGTCCGCATCGTTCGCGCCTTCCAGACACCCAAGGACCTCATTGACTTTGCACGGCGCACCGTGCCTCGCGAACTCACCCCTTGCGAGCGGCGAAGCTTCTTCCTTCCTGAAGACCCTGCAATTGGTACTTGTCCGGGCTGAGGTCGACAATGGAGTCAGATTTTGCCGCCTGAGCCGGCTGCTGGAACGGGCAACTTAACGCCGCATCTCGACCGTAGAGGCCAGCTTTGCCGCTTCCTGAAAGCTGACGTCGCAGGCGACCACGCTGGCGGTCGTGGTGGCGTCGGCGCGAAAGGTCGACGCTCAACCGAGTACATGTTGCGCCTTGCCGGACGAGGCAAACGGAAATTTCAGCAGCTGCGTCCTTCTATTAAACGCGAGAGCGAGCCATGATGCCTATCGTATTCATCCCGAGACAATTCATCCCAAAGGGAAGCGAAACGGGCGTATGCGCAGCTGGGTGACAAGGTTCTGGCGCTCGCTTTCCGCCGGCGGCCTCGTTTTGGGCACGCTGTTCTTCGTCGCCTCGCTTACTCCGACGCTCATTCCCCGCACCTACCTGACCCAAGGCGTGCTGTCCGGGGCATGTTTCGCCGTCGGATACGGCATCGGAGTCGCCTGGCGCTGGCTATGGACCTATATGGAACTGCCGGAACCGCGCGAGCGGCTTCTGCTCTCTCTCAAGATTGCTGTCGCGGCCGCTTGCGCCGTCATCGCCATACTGTTTCTGTGGTGGGCGGCGGAATGGCAGAACTCGATCCGTCGACTGATGCAGCTCGAACCCGTGACGAGCGCGCATCCGGTTGAGGTCTGTTTCATCGCGATCGCTACGTTCCTGGTGGTCATCGCGCTTGCCAGGCTCTTCAAAGGCATCTCCCGTTGGATTTCAGAAAGGTCGGGCCGCTTCGTCCCACGCAGGGTTTCGAAGGTGATCGGTTTCGCAGTCGCGATACTGTTGTTCTGGACGATGGCAAACGGCGTGCTCTTCCGCTACGTGCTGCACTTGGCCGATTCGTCCTTCGCGGCGGTTGACGCCCTCATCGAGCCGGACCGGCCGCAACCTGAATCTCCGCTCAAGACCGGCAGCTCGGCTTCCCTCGTCCGCTGGAAAGAACTTGGAAGGGCAGGACGCGAATTCATCGCGACAGGACCCACCGCCGCCGAGATACGCGCGTTCACGCACGCCGATGCGCTCGAACCTATCCGGGTCTATGTCGGGCTCGGTGCCGCCGACACGGCGGAGGAAAGGGCGCAAATCGCCCTCGATGAATTGAAACGCGTCGGCGCCTTCGAACGCTCCGTACTCGTCGTCATCACCCCCACCGGCACCGGCTGGGTCGATCCCTCTGCGATGGATACGGTCGAGTATCTCCACCACGGCGACGTGGCGAGCGTGGCCCAGCAGTACTCCTACCTGTCGAGCCCGCTATCGCTGCTGCTCGAGCCGGAATACGGCTCGGAGGCTGCAAAGGCTTTGTTTGCCGCAGTCTATGGATACTGGACGACGCTCCCGCACGAGAGTCGGCCGAAACTCTATCTGCATGGCCTGAGCTTGGGAGCGATGAATTCCGAGAGTTCGATGGAGCTTTTCGGGATGCTTGGTGACCCTGTCCAGGGGGCTCTGTGGAGCGGTCCGCCGTTCAAGAGCAGAATCTGGCGCAGCGTGACGGAGCATCGCAATGCCGGGTCACCGGCCTGGCTGCCGCAATTCCGAGACGGGTCCTTCGTCCGTTTCATGAACCAGAACGGCGACCCCGGTCCGAGCGACGCGCCCTGGGGTCCGCTGCGCATCGTCTACCTCCAGTATGCGAGCGATCCACTGACGTTCTTCGCCTATAGCGATTTCTATCGCCGTCCGGACTGGATGAATGCGCCGCGCGGCCCGGACGTCTCGCCGGAGCTGCGGTGGTACCCGATCGTATCGATGCTGCAGCTCGCCCTCGACATGGCCGTGTCGACCAACTCGCCGATGGGCTACGGACATGTCTTTGCGCCCGAACACTACGTCAATGCGTGGCTCGCCGTGACTGACCCACAGGGGTGGTCGGCCGACCAGATAGCGCAACTGAAGCAACATCTTGCCGCGCGCGCCAGGATGTGATCCCTGCTTGCGATGGGCGCCTCATGCGATCGTTTCGCCGGTTCGAACGGCCGGCCGCGGCGGCCGGACCCGCGACGAGGTCACCGCCTGATGCGGTGCATATCTACGACACGGCCATTGCGCGCGTTCAACCCGATTTCAAACAGACCGTTGGCGCGGCGCGCCCGATAGGTGAAAAGGCGCCCGCGGCAATCCACTCGCCGGACGTTCCAAAAACCACGGCTGCGCAGCAGTCTCTCGCCCTCTCGGCATGTGATCGCCCGGCCATTGTTGAGGCTGGTGCCGATATTGATGTTGATCGTGACGGCATGGGCGGGCGCCGGCAGAGCCAGGGGCACGACAAGACTGAGAACGAGACCCAGGCAAGCAAACAAGGGACGAGGCATGGAACTCTCCGTGACGTTGCTTTGGTTTCCCTAGAATCAACTCCCCCGAAAAGCGTATTGTCAAGGGACTAACTTCGAGCGCGACGGTCAGGCCGCCCGAGGCCGAGCCTGTGAGCGCAGGCGAGGATGTTGGCCGCGATGGCCAGCGAGACCAAGGGCCGGCCCTTGATCCCAAGCACCCAATTGCACACGATCTCGAAAGCCGGGACCGCCGCAACCACCGCGCCGGAGCCGACAAGGCTGGCCACGCTGAAGATTGGCAGCACCGAAGCGTTGGCACCGGCGTCCGTGGTGGCACGCAGGGTCGGCAGGCGGTTGCCGACGTGGCGCTCCGCGTAGTTCCGACAAACCGGATAAATCGTGTGATTGCCTAACCCCGACAACTCCTGTGCTTACGGCACAGAAATCATGCAAGCTTGCGTGTTGGGCGGCATACCAGTATTTTGCAGTCGCGGGGGATTTTCTGCAAAAAGGCCCCATCATGTCGGACAAATCTGTAAAGGGCATTGATCGCCGCGATCTAATAATGGCATCCATCGCAACGGTCGGCGCCGCGGCCGCCTTGGCGGCCAACGCCGGCGCCGCGAACGCCGAGGACTCGGCGACTTCCTCGTCCGCTCCGGCAGCGGGTGCGCCATCGGCGACGATTTATGTCGGCGATGTGATCCAGGGGAAGAAAGTCGTCAGCACGCTCGACGTCAACGACCTGGAGCCCGGCAAGAAGCACCTTCTGTATTTCCAGGGCGTGGAGAGTCCCACTGGACAGCACTGGTATGTGTCCGTGGCCGTCGCCAAGGGGGCGAAGTCGGGCAAGCGCGGCATCCTGACCAGCGGTGTGCATGGCGACGAGATGAGTTCCATACATACGGTCCAGACCGTGATGAACCAGCTCGACCCCGCTGAGATGTCGGGCACGGTGATGGCGGTCACCGACATCTCCCGCCCGGCCCTGGAAAGCATGCAGCGCAGATGGCCCAACGCGGGCAGAGGCCTCGACCTGATCGACATGAACCGGGTGTGGCCCGGGAACGAGAACGACATCACCGCGGCCAGCCGACACGCCGGGCTGGTGTTCAACCGGCTGCTGCGGCCCAACGCCGACTTCGCGATCGACTTCCATACCGGAACGACCGGATTCGAGGTCACCGCATTCAATATTGCCGAGATGGACGTGCCCGAGATCAAGGCGATGGCGGAGCTCTATCCGATCGGCCAGATCTTCGACAATCCAACATATCCCAATGTCCTCCATAACGCGTTTAACGCCGCGGGCATCCCGTCCTTTTGCCCGGAGATCGGGGCTGCCCGCCACCTGGACCTCGAGATGATCGGGCTATTCGTGGAAGGCACGATGAACGTGCTCAAGCATCACGGCATCGTCGCCGGGCCGATGGGACGCACGGGCAAGGACGTGCACGTCTTTGTCGGCAACAGTGCGTTCCCGATCCTGGCAACCGAGGGCGGGTTGGTCGAGTATCTGGTCAAGCTCAACGACCAGGTCGAGGCCGGACAGAAGGTGGCCATCCAGCGCAATAGCTTCGGCGAAGTGGTTGCGGAGTACGCAAGCGGCGTGGCCGGAGAGATATCGGGCCTGCGCAGCGATGCAATGTCCGAGCCCGGCAATCCCTTGGTATTTATCCTTTTCAACAAGCCGGGGCCGGAGGACGTTGGGGGCTACCCCGAGTGAGTTCACCCATGCGAGCGAACCTTTCGGATCATCGCTTGAGAACGACCGCTGCGCGCAGTTGATCCTCCAACGAGCGTGCAGCGGCGATGTTCAGCGCTGTAAGCTTGAGATCCCCGATGAACGGCACGATGTGCAGATCAAGGTGCGAGCTATAGCTGTCTACCGTGGTGCGCTTCCGACCGGCTGCCTCGACGCTGGCTATCCAGAACAAGGTGCGGATCGAGGAGATCACGCCGAAGCTGAAGAAGGGGCGCTGACCGTCAACAATGCCGCACGCCCCGGCGATATCCCTACATCGTGATCGAGACATACGACAACAGGTAAAGGATCGCCATGGTCGCCGTTGCGAGTATGACCCATAAGCCCAAGCTGCTCATGCTTCCTCACTTCCCCTAGGTGAGGATTGCGCCAGTCGAGCGCAAACGCAATCCGCCCTGGGTGCGTTGTCCACTCCTTTCTTTTGGAGCACTGGCTCTAACGGCGCTGCTCCGCGCCCAGTGTCGCACAAATTAGCTGGTGCTTTTCTGAAATGCCGGTGCTGCTGCCGAAGGGATAGCGAAACGCGGGGCCGCTTCCGACCCGCATTGCCAAGCGCGCCGAAGCTGGACCTAGACTAAGGGTTAGTTGCAATCCGCCGCGAGCATCCCGACCTTAGAGGGCGGACCTACCCGTCCGAGGGAATCTGCTGGAGCTTTGCGCCGCGTACAAGATCATGAGAATCATAGCTCGCACCGCCACCGTGATTGCATCGATAGCTGTGGCTATCGTTCTGACCTTTATGGCAGCTAAAGGATTTGAGCTATCGACGCCAGATCCGATCGTGGCTCATACCTTCGAGAGGAACATCTGAGGGGCACGAGGCGCTATGCTAGGGCGCTCTCTGCGATGAACTCGACGCCGGCCGTTTCCAGAGCGTGCGGCGGGGTTGCTGGAACTGGCAGAGTGCTTCGTCAATCGTCTTTGAGACAGGACCACAGCCGCCATCAGAGCGCTAAGGAATAGGTCCGGCTTCACCAGATTACCGACCGGTCGATCTCGCCGATCCGCGCCCGGCCGGTAAGCGCCATTGCGACCTCAAAGTCCCGGCGAAGCAGGTTGACACAATGGGCTACGCCCTCGGCACCATCCGTTGCCAGTGCGTAGACATAGGGGCGGCCAATCATGACCGCGCTTGCCCCCAGGGCAATTGCCTTCAAAACGTCGGTGCCACGCCTCACGCCGCCGTCGAGGATGATGGGAATCCGCCCGGCCACCCGATCCGCGATGGCGGGCAGGGCGTCGATGGTCGCCGGCAGGGTGTCGAGGTTACGCGAACCGTGGTTCGAGACGACGATGGCATCGGCACCGGTTCCGATCGCCTGCTCGGCATCGTCAGGATCGAGGATGCCCTTCAGGATAAGCGGCAGGGTTGTCAGAGAACGCAGCCAGGCAATATCCGCCCAGGTCGGCATGGCGCGCCGCTGCGCAGTGCCAACTTTGAGGACGCCGGTGTTCCGGTCCTTGAAGTATGGCGTTGCGAGGCTGTCGGGAATTTTGAATCCTGCCCGGAACTGCCTGCGGCGATCGCCTGGTGTTGGCATGTCGACCGTCACACTGATCGCCTTTGCGCCCAGTGCGGCCATGCGCGATACGAGTTCGCCATTGAAACTGCTATCGCTTTGCCAATAGAGAAGGAACCAGACTGGAGACTGGGTCACCGCCATGCAATCCTCGATCGCCGCCGTCGCCGTCGTGCCCAGAGTGAACACCGCTTCCGCCACTCCGGCGCCGCGCGCCGCGGCCACCTCGCCTTCCGGATGCGCCAGCCGCTGATATGCTATTGGGGCTAGGATGATCGGATGCGGCAGACTTTGCCCGAAGAGCGTGATCCCGGTATCAAGTCTTGTCACATCGCGAAGCACGCGCGGCCTTAACCTGATGCGGTCGAATGCGGCTTCATTGTCACGCTTGGTGATTTCTTCGCCAGCACCGGCGGCAATGAACTCGTAAACCGCGTGCGGCAATAGCTCCCGCGCCGCGGGTTCAAAATCCGCCAGGCAGAGAAACCGAGTTTCGATATCAAGTGGCATGGACCAATCCGATCAGTATCTCAAAAAAGTCGGCTGCTGACCCCACGCCGGCTCCCCAAAAGGGGGGTAGCGCTTGAGGATTTGGCGTCGCCGCGCCTTTTCCCACTGAAGCAGCAGCCATTCCGGCGCACGTCTCACATGGCTTGCTCAACCTCACCCCGGCGCCGCCGCCGTTTTTGGGGATGTCGCACGGACTTGCCGATAGTCGCAGGAAACCCTTGGAAATCAACGGTAGCGGTTTGCAACATGGCGCGACATGAAACGGGGTATGGACGCCCCTACCCCATGCGACAAACTACTGAATTTATTGAGGAAAGTAGCGGTACCGTTGGCTGGGATCAACATCTTCTACAAGATATTATTTTTATTGTCTTTTTTCTGCCTCTGAGCTCGATTTGTATCACAATAGGTAGCACATTCACGGGGCGTTGGGCGAAGGAGCCGCACAGAGCAACATCCTCACGCACGTCGGCTCACCTTGATGTTGTGCTCCTTTGCCACCCAGGCTGATACCTCTTTATCTCGAAAAGGTATTGGCGGGCCCGGAGGACGTATCAAGAACGTTGATTTTGTTTATTTTTTCGTGGGCCAAAATCAGAAATCTTCCCGCATCGTTTCGTATGGTTCCGCGACGCTTCACCATCGAAACTCGGCTAATTCTATGACCCCTATTGATCCCCCCTTAAGCAATTTGGAAGGCTGTAACACTTCCAGTTTGGCCTGCTGCGTTTGGTCCAGCATGGTTGCAAAAAAAGCCGTCTCGCCTCGATGTCGGTTCTCCCAGCTAGCGCCGCGATTGTGCCGGCGTGAACCGCCGCGCCGGCCCGCGCCCTGGATTAAACTACCCGAGAGTTTGACTGGCGAGGCCATAGGTCACCGGCGCAGATGCGCCGCCGACGGCAAAATCGGCGAGGCGTTTGCCCATCGACATGGTCAGAACCGTGTCGAAAACCGGCATTCCGCTGTGCGACAGAAAGGCGGCGAACTCGCCTTTGTCCATGTGGGTGTCTATGCGCAGGAAGGCCCCCGAATGGTCGGCCACGTGCGGCCGCACGATCGCCACGGCATCCGCGTCGCTTTCCGCCACAACCGGCCCCACGACATGGCCCCGCCCGAACGGCCGACAGAGCGCGAATGCGTTCAGCTTGTCACCCTTGAAAAGACCATAGCCGGCCGAGTGGGCGAAAAGCTGTTCGACGAGCGCCGTCCGCCTTACGCCAAATGCTGCCGCGTCGAGCGCGATCGCGGCGGGAATATCCCTTGCGTCCAAAGTCCGGACATCACCTCGAATATTTGCCGGCCAACCCGTCGTCGGCACGCGGGCGATGCCCTGGCATTGATAAACGGTCTTCTCCGGCTGGAAGTCGAGCGAGAGATAGAGCCGCCTTGCCGCGCGCGTTGCATTGAGGCGCAGATCACGGCCGACGACCTTGTCGAAGACCCGCTTCATCAGCCATTGCCCCGCCCCCAGGGTCTGGAGCCGCGGCGAGGTGATGACCATGCCCACGGTCGCGAAACCGGCGCCATGCGCGAACCACATGGCCGAGCCGAGGACCCGGCCGATCTCGTCAAGCGCCACGAACCCCTGTCCCGATCCGCGCAGGAATTGCCAGTCCTCGGCGCGATGCGGCCATCCCACGGAGAGCGAGAGTGCGTGCAAGCGATCCAGTTCGACGCTTTCGATGGCGCCGACGCGCATCGAGAAGGTATCGATTTTCAAGCTTCCGGACGGCTTCAATTCCATGCCCCTGCAAGATTATCGTACCAGAGGGCGACGCACCGATGGCCACCCTCTGCCCCTACCAACGCTAAACAAGCAGACCGGTACGATTTGCTCGAAAGCCGCGCACCAACGCTAGATTCAACTGAAACATTTCCGCTTTCGGCACGCAATCGCGAAAGAACGCGCACATCCTCTCCGAAAATCTAGCAGCGTATGGTCGACGGTATCGATCCCGGTGGACCCGAAATGCTTTGAGGGCTGGAATGGACGTCTTCGACATCCTCGACCGTCTCGTCGCCTTTCCATCGGTCGCAGGCAAGCCGAACGGTGATATCGCCGGCTGGATAGAGGCCCATCTCGTAGAGCACGGGGCGCAGGTCACGGTGCTCCCGGGGCCAGAAGGCGACCGTTCCAATCTGTTCGCGACGATCGGCCCCGCCGATGTCCCTGGCTACATCCTGTCCGGCCACATGGACGTCGTCCCTGCCGGCGAGCCGCAATGGAGTTCGGCTCCTTTCGCGCTGCGCCGAGAGGGCACGCGACTCTACGGACGCGGCACAACTGACATGAAGGGGTTTCTGGCGGCGGCGCTCGCGGCCGTGCCTGCGCTGACGGGACTGGGCCTTGCCAGGCCAATTCATCTTGCCTTCTCCTATGACGAGGAGGTCGGATGCCGCGGCGTGCCGCATTTGATCGCCCGCCTCCCCGAACTTTGCGCGAAGCCGCTCGGTGTCATCGTCGGCGAGCCGAGCGGCATGCGCGCCGTGCGCGGCCACAAGGGCAAGGCGGCCGCCCGCGTGACGATCAACGGGCGCTCAGGCCATTCCTCGCGGCCCGATCTCGGCCTCAACGCCATCCACGCCATGGCCGGTGCGCTGAGCACGGCCGTGAGCGAAGCCGAGCGGCTAGCGAACGGTCCGTTCGACCCTGCCTTCGAGCCGCCCTACTCCTCGCTGCAAGCGGGCGTGGTGGCGGGCGGACAGTCGGTCAACATCATTCCCAGCACCTGCACGCTGGACTTGGAGGCGCGCGCCATTCCAGGCGTCGACCCGGCCAGCCTGCTCACGCCGGTCAAGGCGCGAGCCGAGGCCCTTGCGGCCGAAGGCTTTCGGGTCGAGTGGACGCCGATGAGCGCCTATCCGGCGCTGTCGCTGCCGCAGGACGCGGCACTGGCGGCACTGTTAGCCGAGCTGACCGGCGAAGCGCCGCTTGCCGCCGTCAGCTACGGCACGGAGGCCGGACTTTACCAAGCTGCCGGGGTCGATGCGATCATCTGCGGCCCCGGCGACATCGATCGCGCCCACAAGCCGGATGAGTACATTCTCACCAGCGAACTCGCCGCCTGCCAGCGATTGATCGAGGCGCTGGGCGCCCGCTGCGCGGCTTGAAGGGGAACCGGAATGACATTCCTGTTCAATTCCGATGCGCGGCGCGGAGCGATCTTCGCCGATGCCTTCGCCGAGGAACTGCCGGACGTCCCCTTCACTATGGATGCCGCAACAGTCGATCCTGACTCCGTACGCTATCTCATTACCTGGACCGCGCCAGAAGACCTCGCGCGCTACAGGAACCTGGAGATCCTGTTCTCCATTGGCGCCGGCGTAGACCAGTTCCGCCTCGATACCTTACCGGAACAGGTGAAGATCGTGCGCACGGTCGAGGAAGGCATCGTGCGCATGATGCAGGAGTATGTGACGCTGGCCGTGCTCGCCCTGCATCGCAACCTGCCCGCCTATCTGGCACAGCAACGCGCCGGCGAATGGCGTGACATCCCACAGCTGCAGGCCGGGTCGCGCCGGATCGGCGTGCTCGGCCTCGGGCAACTCGGTCAGGCCGTCCTCGACCGGCTGAAGCCCTTCGGTTTCCCGCTCGCCGGCTGGAGCCGCTCGCCACGGCAGATTGACGGCGTGACCTGTCACCACGGCGAGCCCGGGTTGGAGCGGACGCTGGCGGCCAGCGACATTCTGATCTGCCTGCTGCCGCTGACGGAAGACACGCGCGGTTTCCTCGATGCCGACCTGTTCGCGAAACTGCCCAAGGGCGCTGCGCTCGTCCACGCGGGCCGAGGGCCACAGCTTGATCATGAAGCGCTTCACGTCGCGCTGAACAGGGGCCACCTTGCGGCGGCGATGATCGACGTCACCGATCCCGAACCGCTGTCCGCAGGCCATCCCTTCTGGTCGAATCAGAAGATCATACTGACCCCGCATGTCGCCAGCGTCACCCAACCCGCGAGCGCCGCACGCGCCGTCATCGAAAACATCCGACGCCACCGCGCCGGGATCGATCCCATCGGGCTCGTCGACCGGTCGCGCGGCTATTGAAATCCAACCTGAAAGGCCATCACTTGTCCCTGCTCAAGACCGTCGACACCGCCCCATCTTTCCCACCACGCCAGTCCAAGGCGTTGCCCGAACGGCTGTTAACCGGCGACCCCGCCTTCAAGACCTGGGCGCAGGACGCCGCCAAGGACGATCTCGTCCATACCGGCGTCTGGGAAGCGACGCCGGGAGAGACGCGCTCGATCAAGGGCGAGACTTTCGAATTCTGCCACATCCTTTCCGGCGTGATCGAGATCACGCCCGACGCCGGCGAGACGGTGACCTACCGCGCCGGCGACAGCTTCGTAATGAAGCCCGGCTTCACCGGTGTCTGGAAGACCATCGAAACGGTGCGCAAGATCTATGTCACGGTAGGGTAGTGGGTCTGCGCGAGCCGGCGCCTCCGCAACAGATTTTGCCGTCCCTCATCGCCAGCACGCAACAATCATCCGCGACCGATCTTCGAACGGTGCATGCTGCGCCGCTGCTCGCGCTAGGCTCCTCCAGAACAGCTGAGAGTGGGCGCCCATGGGCCTGAGCTTCGACCCGAATACCGTCTCCCTTCCCGTCGGCCATTTTATCGACGGGGAGCTGATCGCGGCCGAGGGTGCGATCGAGATGCGCCGCCCGTCGGATGGCAAGGCATACGCCGTCAGCCCCGTGGCAGGCGTCGATATGGTCGACCGTGCTGTGGAAAGCGCCAAGGCGGCACTGAAGACCAGCAACTGGGGCGGCGTTCGGCCGCGCGAGCGCACCAGGGCGCTCCAGGCCTGGGCCGACCTGATCGAGGCGGAAGCCGAAACGCTGGCAAAAATCGAGGCGCTGTGCTCGACGCGGCCCGTCGGCCAGCTCGTCGCCGGCGACATTGCCATAACCGCCGAGCAGATCCGCTTCTTTGCCGAATTCGCCGACAAGGAAGGCAGCGAGCTGGTGCCGACCGACGACGCCAGTCTCGGCATGATCATGAGCGAGCCCTATGGCGTGGTCGGCGCGATCACACCCTGGAACTTCCCCATCTCGATGGCTGGCTGGAAGCTTGGTCCGGCATTGGCCGCGGGCAATGCGGTCGTGCTGAAGCCGTCGGAAATGACGCCCTTTTCCGCAGTCTACATGGCACAACTCGCCGTGAGGGCAGGCTTACCGGCAGGGCTCATTAACGTGGTCCTGGGAGACGGCCCGACGACCGGAACGGCGCTGACCGGCCATTCCGAGATCGCCAAGGTCTCGTTCACCGGCTCGACCCGCGCCGGTTCGGCCATCATGGAAAACGTCGCTCGCACCGGCGTCAAGCCGATGACGCTGGAACTCGGCGGCAAGAGCCCGCAGATCGTCTTTGCCGATGCCGATCTGGAGAAGGCAGCGACGGCGATCGCCGGCAGCGTCACCTTCAATGCCGGCCAGGCCTGTGTGGCCGGCACGCGCCTGATCGTCGAGAAGAGCGTGGCCGACAGGCTGACGGCCGCGATCCTGGAGAAGATGAAGGCTGTGCGGCCCGGCCCGACCTGGGACGAGGCGACGCAGTATTCGCCCATAATCTCGGAACGGCAGCGGGCGCGTGTCGACGGCATCGTGCGCACCGCGATCGAGGCCGGCGGCGAATGCCTCACCGGCGGCGGCGTCATGGACAGCCCAGGCTATTTCTACGAGCCGACGCTGATCGCAGATGTCGACCAGGCCAATCCGGCCATCGTCGAGGAGATCTTCGGTCCGGTCCTGACCGTCCAGACCTTTGAGACCGAGGAAGAGGCGCTGGCACTGTCCAGCCATCCGACCTACGGGCTGGCCTCCGGCCTCTTCACCTCCGACCTGTCCCGCACCATCCGCTTCGCGCGCAAGCTCGAAGCGGGCACCGTCTGGGTCAACCGCTACAGCCGCTCGCGCGACCATATCCTGCCAACCGGGGGCTACAAGCGGTCCGGCATCGGCAAGGATCTTGGCCGTGAGGCCTATCTCGCCAACCGCAGGACCAAGAGCGTCCTGATCAGCCTGTGAAGAGATGCCGATGAAGTCCTATTCGATCGCTCTGATCCCCGGTGACGGCATTGGCCGCGATGTGACCGCCGCCGCCTGGACGGTGCTGGAAACGGTGGCCAGAAACTTTGGCTTTGCCGTAGCGGGAACCGAGTTGCCCTGGTCCTGCCGCTTCTTCAAGCAGACGGGCTGCATGATGCCCGAGGACGGCATCGAGACCTTGCGCGGCTTCGACGCCATCCTTCTCGGCGCGGTCGGCTGGCCGGCGGAGGTGCCGGATTCCGTTTCGCTGCACGGCCTGCTGCTGCCGATCCGCAAGGCATTCGTGCAGTACGCCAACATCCGGCCGCACCGCCTGCTGCCGGGCGTCACCGGACCACTGCAGGCGGAAAACTTCGACATCCTGTGCATCCGCGAGAACACCGAAGGCGAATATTCGGGCGCCGGCGGGCGCGTGCATCAAGGCACTGCGGACGAGGTCGCCGTGGAGACCTCGATCTTCACCCGTGCCGGCGTCGAGCGCATCCTGCGCTTCGGCTTCGAGCAGGCGCGGGCGCGGCGCGGCAAGCTCGCCTCCGTCACCAAATCCAACGCGCAGAAATATTCGATGGTGTTCTGGGACGAGATTACCCGCAAGCTGGCCGCCGAGTACTCCGACGTCGAAGTGACCAGCTATCATGTAGACGCGCTCGCCGCGCGCATGATCATGGCGCCGGAGAGCCTCGACGTGGTCGTCGCCTCCAACCTCTTCGGCGACATCCTGACCGATATCGGCGCAGCGATCCAGGGCGGGCTCGGCTACGCGGCCTCCGCTAACATCAACCCCGATCGCTCGGCGCCATCCATGTTCGAGCCGGTGCACGGCTCCGCGCCCGACATCGCCCATCTCGGCATCGCCAATCCGATCGCCACCATCTGGTCCGGCGCAATGATGCTCGACCATCTGGGCGAAAAGGCCGCGGCCAGCCGCGTGATGAAGGCGATCGAGGCGACGACCGCGCGAGGTGTTGGAACAACTGCCGGCAAGGACACCACGGAAACCATCACGGCCGCCATCGTCGCGGCATTCCCCTGATTGCAAGGTCGTTTTCGATGAAAAACCTGAAAGACAAAAGTCTCTTCCGCGAAGCCGGTCTGATTGGCGGCCAATGGGTCGCTTCCGGCTCCGGCAGGACGGTCGATGTCGTCGATCCTTCGACCCAGGCAGCGATCGGCACTGTGCCCGACATGGCCGGTCCGGAGACCCGCGCGGCCGTGGAGGCCGCGGCTACCGCTTATGGGAACTGGAAGAAGAAGACCAACGCCGAGCGCGCTTCCCTGCTGGAAGCCTGGCATGGCCTGATGCTCGCGCATCTGGACGATCTCGCGCTGATCCTGACGACGGAACAGGGCAAGCCGCTGGACGAGGCCAAGGGCGAGATCCGTTACGGCGCGTCGTTCGTCAAATGGTTCGCGGAGGAGGCACGCCGCATCAACGGCCACACCGTCCCCTCACCGACATCCGACCGGCGCATCATCGTGCTGAAGGAGCCGGTCGGGGTAT
The DNA here is from genome assembly GCF_056404515.1 of Mesorhizobium sp. P2_C7. NCBI lineage: Bacteria > Pseudomonadati > Pseudomonadota > Alphaproteobacteria > Hyphomicrobiales > Phyllobacteriaceae > Mesorhizobium > Mesorhizobium sp. P2_C7. Next base: position 151,218 of record NZ_JBFUDW010000016.1, read on the forward strand.
GCGGCATCATCACGCCGTGGAATTTTCCCAATGCGATGATCACCCGCAAGGTCGCGCCGGCGCTGGCCGCCGGCTGCACGGTGGTCATCAAGCCGTCAGAGTTCACGCCCTATTCCGCGCTGGCGCTTGGCGTGCTGGCCGAACGGGCGGGCATTCCCGCGGGCGTCATCAACATCGTCACCGGCATGCCGGCCGAGATCGGCAACGAGATCATGGCGAACGAGACCGTTCGCAAGATCTCCTTCACCGGCTCGACGCGGGTCGGTTCGCTGCTGATGCGCGGGGCAGCGGACAGCGTTAAGCGGCTCAGTCTCGAACTCGGCGGCAACGCGCCTCTCATCGTCTTTGACGACGCCGATCTCGATCTCGCCGTCGAGGGCGCGCTTGTCTCGAAGTTCCGCAACGGCGGCCAGACCTGCGTCTGCGCCAACCGCATTCTCGTCCAGGCCACTGTCTACGAAACCTTCGCCGCGAAGCTTTCCGCCCGCGTCAACGCCATGACGGTGGGGCCCGGCACGCAGCCTGGCGTCACCATCGGACCGATGATCAACATGGCGGCGGTCGAGAAGATCAACCGCCATGTCGACGACGCGATCGCCAAAGGTGCTGTGATCATCAGCGAGAAGCCGGCGCTGCCGGAGGGTCCTCAATATGTCGCGCCGCTGGTGCTGACCGGCGCCACGAAAGACATGCAGCTCGCCGGCGAGGAAACGTTCGGCCCGGTCGCGCCGCTTTTCCGGTTCGAGACGGAAGAGGAAGCGATCGCGCTCGCCAACGGCACGCCCTACGGGCTTGCCTCGTACTTTTACACAGAGAACCTGAAACGCGCCTGGCGCGTTGGCGAGGCGCTAGAGTTCGGCATGGTGGGACTCAACACCGGCTCGGTCTCGATGGAAGTGGCCCCCTTCGGCGGCGTCAAGCAGTCAGGCCTCGGCCGCGAGGGGGCGCAGGCCGGTATCGAGGAATATCTCGAGATGAAGAGCTTCCACATGGGCGGGCTCAGCTGAGGCAATTGGCTGAAGCCCGACCGGGCCGGATCGACGATCACTGAATTCGGTCGAGCGCCTTGTAGTAGAGGCCGACCATCGGCAGGAACCAGGGCTTGCCGGAATAGCCGGGAATGGAAGGCCACTCGAGCCCCTTCATCGGATTGCGGTCTTCGCGGCCGAGCATGGCATCAGCCAGGATCATGCCGAGATGGGTGGAAAGCTGCGCGCCGTGGCCCGAATAGCCCATCGCGTACCAGACACCGTCATGGTAGCCGGCCCGCGGAAAACGGTCCTTGGTCATGTCGACCAGCCCGCCCCAGCAATAGTCGATCTCGACCTTGGCCAGTTGCGGGAAGATCGCCGCAAGGCCTGCCTGCAATATCTGTCCGCTCCTGGCATCGGAGCGCTGGTCCGATGTCGCCGAGAAGCGTGCGCGACCGCCGAAGATCAGGCGCCTGTCCGGCGAAAGCCGGAAGTAGTTGCCTATGTTCATCGATGTCACGCATGTCCGGTTGCCGGGCATGGTCGCAGCGATCTCGGCGTCGCTCAACGGCCTTGTAGCGATGATGAAGCTGCCGACGGAGATGATCCTGCGGCGGAAATAGCCGAAATTCGGCGTCGTGTAAGCGCCGGTCGCCACCAGCACATTGTCGGCGCTGATCCGCCCGCGGGAGGTTGTCAGCTCATGCCTGTTGCCGGCCTGCTTGCGGTCGGTCACCGCCGCGTTCTCGTGGATCACCGCACCGTGGCGGGCGGCGGCCGTGGCCAAGCCTGCCACATAGCGGCCCATATGCATCATGGCGCTCTTCTTCGACAGCATCGCGCCGTGGAAGGGCGAGCCAATCTCGGACTTGAGATCGGCCGTCGACAGCAGCTCCGTATCCGGATCGACTTCGGCATGGAGGGCTTCGAAGTTGCGGGCAATCGCTTCGAAATGCTGCGGCTTGGAGGCGAGCTTCAGCTTGCCGGCGCGGCGGAAATTGCAGTCGATGCCCTCTTCGGCGACCAGCGCCTCAATGGTATCGACAGAGTCGTCGAGCGCCCGGTAGAGCGCGATTGCGCGTTCCTTGCCGAGCTCCGCTTTGGCCGAGAGATAGCTGTGGGCGAGGCCGTTGTTCAAGTGCCCGCCATTGCGACCAGATGCGCCCCAGCCCACCCGCTCCGCCTCCAGCACGGCCACCTTGGCGCCGGCCTTCGCCAGTTGGCGCGCCGCGGCGAGACCGGTGAAGCCGCCGCCGATGATGGCGGCATCGTAGTGCCCCTCGACCGGGCCCTGCGCCCCGCCGGAAAAGACAGGGGCTGTGTCGTGCCAGTAGGAGACGAACTTCATCGGCAACCCGCCTGTTTCAGAGACCGACCACGCCTGGAAGACCGGAAATGTCTGATATCTCGACATAGCCATAGTACGGGTTGGCTGGCTCGTGGCCCCGGTTGACCCAGACCTTGTTCTTGATGCCAAGATCGTGCGCCGACATCAGGTCGTAGCGGAACGAAGACGAGCAGTGAAGGATGTCCTCCGTGCCGCAGCCCAGCATGTCGAGCATGTATTCGAAGGCTTGGAAGCGAGGCTTGTAGGCCTGCGCCTGCTCGGCCGTGTAGACGGCATGGAACGGCGCGCCTAGCTTTTCGACATTGGACATGATCTGCGCGTTCATGGCGTTGGACAGGATGACCAGCGGAATATCCTTGGCCACCTTCGCCAGGCCGGCCGGGACGTCCGCGTGCGGTCCCCAGGTCGGGACACGCTCATAGACCATCCTGGCGTTGTCGGCGCTGAAGGCGACGCCATTGCGCTTGCAGGAGCGCTCGAGCGCGTTGTGAACGACGTCGGCATAGGGCTTCCAGTCGCCCATGATCTCGTCGAGCCGATACGCCGCGAAGTTCTTGATGAACTCCTGCATGCGCGGTTCGTCGAGCCGGCTGCCGTAGAGGTCGCGCGCTGCTTCCGCCATCTGGAAATGGGTCAACGTGCCGTAGCAGTCGAAGGTGATGTATTTGGGCCTGAAGGAAGCCATGTCCGTCGATCTCCGGTGGAAGCACATCCGCGCTGGGATGTATTTCATCATAGGACGGCTGGTGGCGACCCACCTGACTGAAATCGCCCTCCCGAAAGCAGAAAGTTCCGTATCCACCATCCGGTTTGGCACGCTGTAGCATCTGCCGTGCCGAAGCGGCGCCGTACGAGGTGTGAAGCGCGTCCGCCCTGGAGGGTGCCAGCACAAGATGCGGCGCACGCCTCGCGCTACGGCGAAAGATACTGTCGAAGCCGAAGCCTTCAGATGATCTGCGGCGCGCTGATGGCCGAGACTTGGCCTCAGACGATAGGGGCACCTCATGCCGCAGGGCGAGATCGAAATCCAGGACTTTGGGCCGGACCATATCGAGGGAGCGGTGGCGCTTTCTCGCCAGGAGAAGTGGCCGCATCGCCCGCAGGACTGGCAGATGGCGCTGCAGCTCTCCAGCGGCGCGGTCGCGGTCGACGACGAGGGCCGTGTCACCGGAACCATCCTGGTAACGCCCTACGGCGCGGATTGCGCCATGATCAACATGGTGATCGTCGGCAGGAACGTGCGTGGCAAGGGGCTCGGGCGCCGGCTTATGGATCAGGCTCTCGCCCTCGCCGGCGACCGTCCGCTGCGGCTCGTCGCGACGACTGACGGCATGCCTCTCTATCAGAAACTGGGCTTTGTGCCCTCCGGCACGATCCTGCAGCATCAGGGTACGGTTGCACAGCTCGGCGCGCCCGAGGACGTGGAAGCCGCACGCATGGACGATCTGTCGGACATCAAGGCGCTGGACCGCGACGCCTATGGCGCCGACCGCGAAGCCCTGATCGATGCGCTGGCCGAGCACGGCCAACTCGCGGTTATCCGCCGCAACGGCGCCATCGACGCCTATGCCGCGATCCGCCCGTTTGGACGCGGCGAGGTGATTGGTCCGGTCATCGCGGGAAGTGCCGCGGACGCCAGGGCCCTGATCAGCTTCTTCGCCGCGCCGCGCCCCGGCGCCTTTCTGCGTGTGGATACCGACAGCCGGACCGGCATTGCCGGCTGGCTCGAAGACATCGGCCTCGCCCATGCCGGCGGCGGCGTCGCCATGGACCGTCCGCCCAAGACGGGCGCGGAACAGGCCAGGCCAAAAGTTTACGCCCTCGCCAATCAGGCGCTCGGCTAGCGCGGAGGAAAACAATGCTCGCCAATTCCCTGATCGAACTCGACCGCGCCCATCTCATCCATCCGGTCTCCTCATACCGTGGCCATGAGGCCCTCGGCGTGCGCGTGCTGAAATCGGCGAAGGGGGCGACCGTGACCGATGCATCCGGCCGGCAACTTGTCGACGGTTTCGCCGGACTGTGGTGCGTCAATGCCGGCTACGGCCACGACAGCATCGTCGAGGCGGCGGCAAGGCAGATGCGCGAGCTTCCCTACGCCACCGCCTATTTCGACCTCGGCTCGGAGCCGGCCATCCGCCTCGCCTCGGAGCTGGCCGAGCGCGCGCCAGGCGACCTCAATCACGTCTATTTCACGCTCGGCGGGTCTGACGCGGTCGACAGCACGATCCGTTTCGTTCGCTACTATTGGAATGCCAGGGGCGAGCCGAAACGCGACCAGTTTATTTCCATCGAGCAAGGCTATCACGGATCGTCGGTGGTCGGCGCGGGCCTGACCGCTCTGCCCGCCTTTCACGCCGGTTTCGGCATTCCCTTCGAATGGCAACACAAGATCCCCTCGCCCTACCCCTATCGCAACCCGGTAGGCGAGGACGCGAACGCGATCATCGCCGCATCGCTCGCCGCGCTGAAGGCCAAGATCGACGAGCTCGGACCGGAGCGGGTCGCTGCCTTCTATGCCGAGCCGATCCAGGGGTCGGGTGGTGTGATCGTCCCGCCGAAGGGCTGGATTAAGGCGATGCGCGAACTCTGCCGGGAGTACGGCATCCTGTTCATCGCCGACGAGGTGATCACCGGCTTCGGCCGCACGGGCCCTCTCTTCGCCTGCACGGACGAGGACATCGTTCCCGACTTGATGACGACCGCGAAGGGGCTGACCTCGGGCTATGTCCCGATGGGCGCCGTATTCATGGCCGATCATGTCTACAACGTCATCGCCGATGGCGCGGGCGCTTCTGCGGTCGGCCACGGCTATACCTATTCCGCCCATCCCGTCAGCGCCGCCGTCGCGCTCGAGGTGTTGAAGCTCTACGAAGACGGCCTGCTGGAGAACGGCATCAAGGCCGGCGCTCGCCTGATGGCGGGGCTGGAGGGCCTGAGAGACCACCCGCTGGTGGGCGACGTGCGTGGTCGCGGCATGCTTGCCGCGATCGAACTGGTGGTCGACAAAAGGAGGAAGACACCGCTTCCCGCATCGGCCATGCCGGCGCGGCGCGTCTTCGACAGGGCGTGGGACAACGGTCTCATCATCCGTGCCTTTGCGAATGGGGTTATCGGCTACGCTCCCCCGCTCTGCTGCACCGACGACGACATCGATGCTATCATCGAGCGCACGCGCCGGACGCTCGACCAAACATTGGACGATGCTGATGTCCGCCAGGCCCTGGCATGACGGCCGACGAATACCGCGTGTTTCGAAATAGCGCCGGGGCAGACGATTTCGCAATTTTGTGCCGCCCCCTCACGCCTTTTCGGCGAATCCAGCGCGGGGGAAGTGCCAGACTGTCCTTAAGACAAGGCCAGAAGGCCCGAATTTCCGAGCTTTTGAAAAGGCCGACGCCCCGGACAGCACGGAATTTTGTTCTGTTCAACACCATGCAATTCGGCCGCGCGCAGAGGAGAGCCAGTCTTGGCCAGGGGCTTTAGCGAATTCAAATACATGACCTTCGACGTCGTCGGCACGCTGATCGACTTCGAAGGCGGCATTACCACCTGCCTGGCCGGGATTGCCGGTGACGCTGGCGTTTCCATCGATGGCGAAGCCGCGCTGGCCCTGTACCGGCAGGCCCGCTACATGCCCGATGCAGGGCTGTTCCCTGACGATCTCGTGCGTGTCTACACGGTCATCGCGCCGCGGCTCGGCCTGCCGGCCGAGGAGAAATACGGCGTCCGCCTGCGGGACTCCGCCAGCACCTGGCAAGGCTTTCCTGACAGCGCGGCGGCATTGGCCGAGCTTGCGAAGTCACACAAGCTGATTGCCATGACCAATGCCCGGCGCTGGGCGCTCAATCATTTCGAGAAGCAGTTGGGATCGCCCTTCTTCGCCACCTTTACCGCCGACGATACCAGAACGGAGAAACCGGATCCGGCGTTCTTCCAGAAGGTCTTTGATTTCGTCGCCTCCCGGGGTGACCGCAAGGACGACATCCTGCACGTCGCGCAGAGCCAGTATCACGACATCGGCATATCCCGGACACTTGGCCTGACCAACTGCTGGATCGAACGCCGGCACGCCCAGAAGGGCTATGGCGGCACGATCGAGCCGGAGCGCTTCACCGCCCCGGACTACCACTTCACCTCAATGGCCGCATTGGCGTCGGCCGTGCGGGAAAGCCTGAAGGAACGAACCTGAGCCCAAGCCCGGAAAGCCGCAACAAGACGAGCATCCCGACCAAACAAACAGAAAGGGGAATAACATGACCGACAAGATCACGAACTGGACCAGCGCAGACGATGCCATGGTCGAAAACGCCATTCGGCGGGGCGCGAACCGCCGCGAACTTCTCAAGATGCTGTTGGCCGGCGGCGCCGCGGTTGCCGCGGGCAGCCTGGTGCTCGGCCGCGCCACCAATGCCGTCGCCGCTGAGCCGGTTTCCGGCGGAAACTTCAAAGCCGCCGGCTGGTCGTCATCGACCGCCGACACGCTTGATCCTGCAAAGGCGTCGCTCTCCACCGACTATGTCCGCTGCTGCTCGCTCTACAACCGCCTGACTTTCCTCGACAAGGATGGCGTCACGCAGATGGAGCTGGCCGAGAGCTTCGACAGCAAGGACGCCAAGACCTGGACGGTGAAGCTGCGCAAGGGCGTCACCTTCCACGACGGCAAGGACCTTACCGCCGACGACGTCGTCTACTCGCTGAAGCGCCATCTCGACAAAGCGGTCGGCTCCAAGGTCGCCAAGATCGCCGCGCAGATGACCGGCTTCAAGGCGGTAGACAAGTCGACCGTTGAAATCACGCTCGCCGACCCGAATGCCGACCTCCCGAACATCCTGGCGCTGCATCACTTCATGATCGTCCAGGACGGCACCACCGACTTCTCCAAGGGCAATGGCACCGGCGCCTTCGTGCTCGAGGCTTTCGAACCGGGCGTGCGGTCGGTGGTCACCAAGAACAAGAACTACTGGAAGTCGGGCAAGCCCTATCTCGACTCTTTCGAATTCATCGCCATCAGCGACGACAGTGCCCGCGTCAACGCCCTGCTTTCCGGCGACATCAATTTTGCGGCTTCGATCAATCCGCGCGCGATGAAGCTCATCGGCGGCCAGCAGGGCTTCGAGCTGTCGAAGACGACCTCGGGTAACTATACCGACCTCAACATCCGGCTCGACATGGATCCGGGCAGCAAGGCCGATTTCGTGGCCGGCATGAAGTATCTCGTCAACCGCGAGCAGATCGTCAAATCGGCATTGCGCGGCCTTGGCGAAATCGGCAACGACCAGCCTGTCTCGCCGGCAAACATCTTCCACAATCCCGACATCAAGCCGAAGGCTTTCGACCCGGACAAGGCAAAGTTCCACTTCCAGAAGGCAGGCCTGCTCGGCCAGTCCATCCCGGTGATCGCTTCCGACGCCGCGACGTCGTCGATCGACATGGCGGTGATCATCCAGGCCGCCGGCGCGGATATCGGCATGAAACTCGACGTCCAGCGCGTCCCGGCCGACGGCTATTGGGACAATTACTGGCTCAAGGCGCCGATCCATTTCGGCAACATCAATCCGCGCCCGACGCCGGACATCCTGTTCTCGCTCCTCTACGCTTCCAACGCGCCGTGGAACGAAAGCCAGTACAAGTCCGAGAAATTCGACAAGATGCTCATCGAGGCGCGCGGCTCGCTCGACCAGGCCAAGCGCAAGGAGATCTACGGCCAGATGCAGGCTATGGTCTCCGAGGAGGCCGGCACCATCATCCCGGCCTACATTTCCAACGTGGATGCCCTCTCTAGCAAGGTGAAGGGTTTGGAGGCGAACCCGCTTGGTGGCATGATGGGCTACGCAATGGCGGAATATCTCTGGCTCGAAGCCTGAGAGACGCCAGCCGGGGGCCGGTCAGCCAGCCCCCGGTAGTTCATTGCGCAAGATTGCTTGGCCGAACAACCGCAGGGAGCGCTTCCATGACATCTGGGGTTCTCAACCTCGTGCTGAAGCGGCTGGGGATCGCGGCTGTCACACTTTTGATCGTGCTGTTCGCCGTGTTCTTCGCCACCAGCATGCTACCCGGCGACACCGCGTCTATCCTGCTCGGCCAGGCGGCGACTCCTGAAGCGGTCGCCGGCCTGCGTGAGGCTATGCATCTTAATGATCCGGCGATCCTGCGCTTCCTGCTCTGGCTTCTCGGCCTGCTCCATGGTGACCTCGGCACCTCCTATGCCAACGAGATGCCGGTCGCGGCGCTAATCGGCGGGCGCCTGGTCAACACCATGAAGCTCGCCGGCATCACCACGCTGCTCTCGGTGCCACTGGCGCTGACGCTCGGCATCACCGCCGCCATGTTGCGCGGCTCCGTCTACGACCGCACGGTCACCATCCTGTCGATCGGCGTCATCTCCGTGCCGGAATTCATGGTCGCGACCCTCGCGGTCCTGCTCTTCGCCGTTTATCTCAAATGGCTGCCGGCGTTGTCCTCGGTCAACGAGGCGCATTCGCTGACCGATCTCGTGCGCATCTATGCAATGCCGGTGATCACGCTCACCTTCGTCATCTCCGCCCAGATGATCCGCATGACCCGCGCCGCGGTGATCGAGACGCTCTCCACGCCTTATGTCGAGATGGCGCTTCTGAAAGGCGCCTCGCGTAGCCGCATGGTCCTGAGGCACGCGCTCCCTAATGCGCTCGGGCCGATCGTCAACGCGGTAGCGCTTTCGCTTTCCTATCTGGTCGGCGGCGTCATCATCGTCGAGACGATCTTCAACTATCCCGGCATCGCCAAGCTGATGGTCGATGCGGTCGCCACCCGCGACCTGCCGCTGATCCAGAGCTGCGCGATGATCTTCTGCCTCGGCTATCTCTTTCTCATCACCGCCGCCGACGTCGTCGCCATCATGTCCAACCCGAGGCTCAGATGACGACAGCGCGCGTGACAACCTCTCGGCGGTCCTTCCTGGGCCACAGCTACAGCCTCGTGGGCGTCGTGGCCGCGCTGGTCATCCTGGCTTGGACGCTCGTCGCGATCCTTGCGCCCTACGTGATTCCCCATTCGATCGGCGACATAGTCGACGACGACTATTTCGGCCCGATGCGCCAGGGACTGTGGCTCGGCTCGGACTATCTTGGGCGCGATATGCTCTCGCGAGTTCTGATGGGCGCCCGCTACACCGTCGGCATATCGCTCGCCGCCGTCTCCATCGCCTGTTTTTCGGGCGTCGTGCTGGGGATGATTGCGGCCGTCACCGGTGGCTGGCTCGACACCTGCCTCAGCCGCTTCCTGGACGCCATGAACTCCATCCCCAGCAAGCTGTTCGGCCTTGTGGTCGTCGCCGCGGTCGGCTCGTCGATCCCGGTGCTGATCGTGACGCTCGCCGTCATCTATATCCCCGGCGCCTACCGCTTTGCGCGCGCGCTCGCCGTCAACATTAACACCATGGACTTCATCACCGTCGCCCGTGTCCGCGGCGAGAGCACCCTCTACCTCATCGGGTCTGAAATCCTGCCCAACATCATCCGCCCGGTGCTGGCCGACTTCGGCCTGCGCTTCGTCTTCATCGTGCTTTTGCTCTCCGGCCTGTCCTTCCTGGGACTCGGTCTCCAGCCGCCGCTCGCCGACTGGGGCGCGCTGGTGCGCGAGAACATCGGCGGCCTGCCTTTCGCGGCCCCCGCCGTCATCGTGCCGTCGTTGGCAATCGCCAGCCTCACCATCAGCGTCAACCTGCTGATCGACAACCTGCCGCAGAAGATCAGGGATCGGGACGCATGAGCAATCTCGTCGAGGTCAGGAACCTGCGGATCGAGGCGAAAACCGACTCCGGACGACTTGTCGAAATCATCAAGGGCGTCAGCCTCGACATCGCCTACGGCGAGATCGTCGCCCTGATCGGAGAAAGCGGCTCCGGCAAGACCACGGTGGCGCTCTCGCTGATGGGCTATGCGCGGCCCGGCTGCCGGATCACCAGCGGCGAGATCAATGTTGGCGGCAAGAACATGGCTACCCTTTCCGAAAAGGAACGCGCCAGGCTGCGCGGCACCGACATTGCCTATGTCCCGCAAAGCGCAGCTGCCTCGTTCAACCCCTCCTCCACGATCATGGAGCAGGTCATCGAGGTCACGCGGATCCACAAGCTGATGCCGCCCGAACAGGCGCGGCAGCGCGCGGTCGAGCTGTTCAGGGCCTTGTCGCTGCCCGACCCGGAAGGGATCGGTACCCGTTATCCGCACCAGGTTTCGGGCGGGCAGTTGCAGCGGCTGTCGGCGGCCATGGCGCTCATTAGCGATCCCAAGATGGTCATCTTCGACGAGCCGACGACGGCACTCGACGTGACGACGCAGATCGACGTGCTGAAGGCATTCAAGTCGGTCATGCGGGCGGGCGGCGTGGCGGGTGTCTATGTTTCCCATGACCTCGCGGTCGTGGCCCAGATCGCCGACCGCATCGTGGTGCTGAAGGGCGGCGAAGTGCAGGAGACCGGCACTACCGCGGCAATCCTTTCGGCTGCCCAGCATCCCTATACGCGCGAACTGCTGGCCGCCTTCGAACCGAAGCCGCGGCAAGCACATGCGGACGCAGATGCCGGGACCAAGCAGCTGCTGCGTATCGACAATGTGACGGCCGGCTACGGCCCGGTTCGCGATGACGGACTGCCACTCATCCGCGCGGTCGATTCCGTCAGCCTGGTCGTCGAGAAGGGGCGCAATCTCGGCGTCATCGGCGAATCCGGCTGCGGAAAATCGACCCTGGCGCGCGTCATCGCCGGTATCCACCCAGCGGCGGCCGGCGACATCGTCTTCGACGGCAAGCAACTGCAGCGAGCCGCCAGGAAGCGCAGCCAGGACCAGCTGCGCGAGATGCAGATCGTGTTCCAATATGCCGATACTGCGCTCAATCCGGCCAAGCCGGTGGAGGACATCATCTCCCGTCCGCTCGCCTTCTATCACCGGCTCGACAGGCAGGCGCGCTCGAAGCGCGTGGACGAGCTGCTCGACATGGTGCGCTTGCCAAGGGGCCTGCGCTACCGTCACCCATCGGAGCTCTCTGGCGGCCAGAAGCAGCGCGTGAATTTCGCACGCGCGCTGGCGGCCAACCCCAAGCTGATCATCTGCGACGAAATCACCTCGGCCCTCGACACGGTGGTGGCGTCTGCCGTGATCGAGCTGCTCAAGGAGCTGCAGCGCGAGCTGGGACTCTCCTACATCTTCATCAGCCACGACCTCTCCGTCGTCGAGGCCATCTGCGACGAGATCATGGTCATGTACAACGGGGAACGGGTGGAGCAGATCACGCCAGACAAGCTGACGGCTCCCACCCACCCCTATTCCAAGCTTCTGTTCTCCTCGGTGCCGAAGCTTGACCCGACCTGGCTGGACGGCCTCGTCCGCGACCCCGAGCTCGTCAGCCAGTACGGCCACCGCTGACTACATCGACAAAGGGGCCAGCGTTTCAGGAAGCAGCCGCCTCACCTGGGAAACAGGCTGGGTAGCGGCATGTGCGCCTTGACGATGGGAGACTTCAGCACCACGAAGCTGAAATACTTGTCGATGCCGATATCCATGTCGGTCAGCCGTTCCATGATCGTCTGGTACTCGCCGATACCGGCGGTCACGAATTTCATCAAATAGTCGTAGCCGCCCGACACGAGGTGGCATTCGATGACCTGGTCGATCTTCTCCACCACGGCGAGAAAGCGGGCGAAGTCCACCTGGCGATGGTTCTTCAAGGTGATTTCGGTGAACACGGTCAGCGTCTGGCCGAGCTTGCCGATATTGACCTGTGCGGAATAGCCCTCGATGTAGCCTTCCGACTGGAGTTTCTTCACCCGCATCAGGCACGGGCTTGGCGACAGATGCACCAGATCGGCCAATTCCACATTGGTGATGCGGCCGTTCTTCTGCAACTCGTAGAGGATCTTGATATCGATCCGATCCAGTTTCACGGCCGTCTCCGCAGAACGCGCGCGCCACAGCACAAAATGCTGCCTTGCTAGTAGCCATTGACACTACCACAGCCCGCTGGCCTGTCCATCCAAGCGATGCCGCTTTGAAACGCAGCGACTCCCGATTTCAACCGGGCTGCCGGAATAAAATTCTGCTTGGGCCTCAACTGCGGCAGCGGCTGCCTGCGCAACGCGCTAGGATTGGCGCTTCAAACGTAGAGGGACCATGCGCGCGCCGCTGCAGCAAATCGAGACATCCGGCGAACTGCCCCAGTCCGCGGACGCGGTGGTGATCGGCGGCGGCATTGTCGGTGCCTTCGCGGCCTACTATCTGGCCAGGCGCGGCATGCAGGTCGTGCTTGTCGAAAAGGGACGCATCGGCGCCGAGCAGTCCTCCAGGAACTGGGGCTGGTGCCGCCAGCAGAATCGTGACGCCCGCGAGTTGCCGATGGCAACCCGAAGCCTTGATCTGTGGGACAGCTTCGCGACGGAAACCGGCGAAGACACCGGCTTTCGCCGCTGCGGCCTGCTCTATCTCAGCGACGACGAGGCGGAACTGGCCGGCTGGGCGCGCTGGCGTGATTTCGCCAAAACGGCCGGCGTTACCACGCATATGCTCGACAGCGCCGCGGCCAGCGAGCGGGGCCGCGCCACGGGCCGGACCTGGAAGGGCGGCGTCTTCTCGCCGACCGACGGCACCGCCGACCCGTCGCGCGCCGCGCCCTCGGTCGCCCGTGCCATTCTCAAGCTTGGGGGCTCCGTGCACCAGAGCTGCGCCGCGCGCGGTATCGAGATCGAGGGCGGCCGCCTGAGCGGCGTGGTCACCGAAAGCGGAACGATCCGGACGAAGGTGGCCGTCCTGGCCGGCGGCGCCTGGGCCTCCTCTTTTTGCCGGCAGTTCGGCTTCCGCTTTCCGCAGGCGTCGATCCGTTCCTCCATCCTGTCCGTCTCGCCGGGTGCCGAAGGTCTGCCGGATGCGCTGCACACGGCAAGGATCTCGGCCACGCGTCGCGGCGACGGCGGCTACACGCTCGCCATAAGCGGACGCGGCCGGGTGGACGTGACGCCGCAGCAGTTGCGCTTCTCGTCGCAGTTCCTGCCCATGTTCCTGAAGCGCTGGCGCAGCCTCGCACCCGGCGGTCTGCAGGGCATGCGCTCGGGCCACGAAACGCTCGGTTGCTGGCGGCTCGACCAACCGACACCGATGGAGCGGATGCGCATCCTCGATCCGACCCCGGACCAGGCGACCATCCGCCTGACCCATGCCCGGGCGCTCGAACTCCTGCCCGACCTCAGAAAGACAAGGATCAGCGCTGCCTGGGCCGGTTACATCGACAGCACGCCGGACGGCGTGCCCGCCATCGGCAAGATCCAAACGGTGCCGGGCTTCTTCCTGGCTGCCGGATTTTCGGGACACGGCTTCGGCATCGGCCCGGGCGCCGGTCACCTCGTCGCCGATCTGGTGACCGGGTCGGAACCGATCGTCGATCCGAATTCCTATGATCCCCGGCGCTTCGACGCTTCAGCCTGGGGGAAGGTCGCCGATTTCTGAGACGTGATCCATGTCTTCCTGGTGTGGACTCCGGAATTGCATCAGCCGTCCCGGAGGAAGGCACCGACAGGCGCCGGCCGGACAGGCGCCTGTCCGCGAAACCGGCCGACAGCGTCGGCCGCACAGCCGGCCTGCGCCGCCACGAGTTCGACGGCAGCCAACTGGCAGTAGCGCCCCTGGCATCGCCCCATGCCGACGCGCGACAGCGATTTCACCCTGTTGGCCTCGCCGCCGCCGAAATCCACGCTCTGGCGTACGGCTCCGGCTGTCACGTTCTCGCAGCGACAGACGACCGCCTCATCGGGAAGTGCCCGCGCCATCGCTGCCGGCCAGGGAAAGGCGCAAGCCAGGCCGCGAGCAAAGCGCTCGAGCCGTGCCAGCTTGCGCAAATCGACGCCGGTGGCGGCCGCAGGAATTCCGAGATCGGCAAGGCATGCCGCAGCCGCGAGACGCCCTGCGATCTCCGCGCCATCCGCTCCCAGAAGACGAACCCCATCGCCCGCCAGGTAGACTCCGTTGCCGGCACGACCCATCTGGTCGGTCCTTGGCAGCCATTGCCGCCATTGCTCGTCATAGGTGAAGGTGCATCCCACAAGGTCGGCCAGATGCGTCTCTGCCCGCAGGTGCCAGCCCATGCCGATCATGTCGCAAGGGGTGCGGTGCTCCCGGCCGCCGGCGTCGCGCCAGCGCATCGCCGCGACACCTTGCTTGTCGGCCTCGATCCGTTCGAGCGTCACACCCGCATGGTAGCGGCCGCCGAGCCTTGCTCGCAGGGCCATGCCGCGCAGCGCCACCAATGGCCGGGCAGCAAGTCCCCAGACCGCCCCTCGCATCTGCTGGCGCCAGGGCGAGGTGTCCAACACCGCCGCCACATCCGCTCCGACCTTGACAAGCTGGGCGCCGACCAGCGTCAGCAGTGGCCCTGATCCCGACAGCACGATCCGCCGCCCAAGCGCCACGCCCTGCGCCTTGAGCGCGATCTGCGCCGCGCCAAGGCTATAGACGCCGGCATTCTGCCAGCCCGGCACCGGAGCGACACGGTCGGATGCGCCGGTGGCAAGGATCAGGCGGTCATAGAAGACCACCTGCACACCACCCTCCCCCAGCACGTGCAGCCGACCCTCCTGCGCTGCGATGACCGAACTCGCCGCGCAATGGGTGAGCCGCCCTTCCTTGGCCAGCCGATCGAAGAGCATATGCAGCGCGCGCGCCTTCGGCGCTTCCGACCCGTAGAGCTGCTCTGCCGTGCGGGTAAAGCCGGCAGGGGGGCGGCGATAGATCTGCCCGCCCGCGCAATGCCCTTCGTCGATCACCACCGGGTGAAGTCCGGCCTCGACCAGCGCCGCAGCGGCCCTTATGCCGGCTGGACCGGCGCCCACGATCACGACCCGCTGCGATGAGGTCTCGCTCACGGCCAGCGCTCCGGTGGCATCGTGCGCAACCGCATGCCTTCGCTGAGAAGTGTCGAGCAAGCCCGCAGGCGCGGTCCCTCGTCCTGCCATACCCAGCAATCCTGGCAGGCTCCCATCAGGCAGAAGCCGGCGCGCGGCTCTGGTCCGAACTCGGACTTTCGCAACGCGTGCCCTGACGCCAGCATGGCGGTCAGCACGGTGTCGCCCGCCAGTGCACTGCGCATCTGCCCGTCGAGAAAGAAATGCAACTGCGCCCGGTCGCGCTCGGCCAGCCGGACGATGCGGCCGGCGGTGATCATTCTGCTGCTTCTCGCACGGGGCGAGGACGTGGCAGTTCGGGGAACCGCTCGCAGGCCGCATCGAACGCCGCCTGGACGCCCTCCGGCCCCGAACGTTCCTTCATGCGGCGGAAGATCTCCGTCTTGGCGAAGAACCGCCAATGGATCGGCAAGTCCCTCAGTATGGCGGTGAGCCGGGCGTAAGCCAACGGCGTCCACTGCGCTTCATAACCGTCGCGCTCCGGACCGAAATGGAAATGGCCGGCGGCTGGCCCCTGGCGTGCGCGCAGCCTTTCCGTTGCCTCCTCGTCGACCTCGCCGCCACGGATGACGACGCCATAGTCCCGCTCGGCCGCCGTCGCCGAAACATAGCCGCGCCGCACATCCTGCGCGACCCGCCAGGGCTCGCGCTCATGCGGATCGCCGCGCCCACCGCCTCCGGCGGAACGGATATCGAGCACGTCGCCGGGCTGGAGCACCGCCGTGTCGATGTTGCCCAGCCGCCGCTCGTGCTCGGTCCCCGGATTGACGAGCATGTCCGACAGGCCGGCCGCCTTGCCGCCCAGCACGCCCCAGGGACGAAAGAAGCTGCGGTCCCGGTTGCGCGCCGTGATCCTTGAGTCGGGGGCGAAGATACGGAAGGCCATCTCGGTCGCCAGCCCGCCGCGCCAGCGGCCCGCGCCGCCGCTGTCCCTGGCGAGCCCGTATTTCACGAATTCGACCGGAGTCTCGGTCTCGGTGATCTCGATCGGCGTGTTCTTGAGATAGGCCGCATCGGCGCCCGATCCGTTGGTTCCGTCGCGATGGGGCATGGCGCCGCCGCCGCCCACGACGGGATTGACCGCGGCGATGACGGTCCGGCTGGTCCGCTCGTCCGTGGTCATGACATTGACGATGCAGTTGTTGCCGGCGGGTGCCGCTGGTAGGCGCTCCGGCACCGCTTGCGAGAAGGCGCCGAAGATGACCGACCGCAGCCGGGCGCAGGTGAGCGAGCGCATGCCCACGGCGGCGGGGTATACCGGGTTCAGCACCGAACCCGTGGGTGCGATGCAGGTGAACGGTCGGGTGAGGCCCGTATTGAGCAGGATCTTCGGGTTGATCGTGTAGAGCACATAGTAGACGCCCACCAGCAGCATAGTGTGGCGCGGGTCGCCGCCTGAAGGCACGTTGAGCGAGGAGCCGAGCTGCGGATCGGAGCCGGTGAAGTCGAGCACCGCCTCGTCGCCCCTGATCGTCAGCGTCAGCTTCAGCCGGCAGGGATTGGCCTCGACCGAATCCTCGTCGGCATAGTCGGCGAATTCCCACGTCCCGTCGGGCATGGAGCGCAGCACGTCGCGCGCCTGCGCCTCGGCATGGCCGAGAAGAGCGGAAACGCCTTCGATGAAGCCGGCCTTGCCGAACTTCCTCACCATTGCCTGGATCTTGCGCTCGCCGGTGTTGAGCGCCCCGACCAGCGCCTTGATGTCGCCGATGTTGAGGTCGGGCTTGCGCACATTGGTGCTCATGATCCGCAGGATCGTCTCGTCGAAGACGCCCTCGTTCACAAGCTTCATCGGGGGAAAGCGGATACCTTCCTGATGGATTTCGGTCAGCGCCCGGCTGAGCGAAGCCGGCACAGCCCCGCCCATGTCGGTGTTGTGGATATGCCCTCCGGTCCAGGCGACGATCTCGCCGTCGACGAAGACCGGCTTCCACAGATGCGTGTCGGGCGCGTGGGTGGCGACGTGGCCGGAATAGGGATCGTTGGTGAACGCGACGTCTCCCGGCCGGTAGTTGTCGACCATCGCGATAGCGCGGTGATACGAAAGCCCCGGATACCAGGTGGCGCCGAGGTCCATCGGCACGGCGAAGGTCGCGCCTGAACGGTCCATCAGCATCACCGTAAAGTCCTGCGTCTCCTTGACGAAGGCGGAGTGCGCGGTGCGGTGCAACGTGTGGGCCATGTTCTCGGCGGCCGCGCGGGCATGGTTCGCCAGAACCTGCAGATTTGTCCGGTCAAACATGGCATCACTCCGGGAAGGTCAGCAGAAGGTTGAGGTGACGGTCGACCCGTGCCAGCGCTCCCGCGGGAATGGCAAAAGTGGTGTCTTCCTGAACGACCACGGCAGGCCCATGGAACGTGCTGCCCGGCACGAGGGCCTGCCGGTCGTGGAGGTCGACGGTCTCTACGCTCGCGCCCGTGTAGACCGGGAGACGGCGCGCCGGAATGGCCGGGGCGTCGATCGCGTCGACCACCGGGAAGTGGAGTTTCGGCCCCGCGCCCACTGCGGACAGCCGGACATTCACAAGTTCGATCTCGCCGTCCGGGTCGTGGAAATCGTAGAGCTGCTCATGGGTGAGGTGGAAGGCTTGTGCGATGGCGGTCGCATTGCCGTCCGTCAGCCATTCCGGCTGAAGGACGACCTCGATCTCATAACTCTGCCCGACATAGCGCATGTCGCAGGATAGGCTGAGTTCGGCCGCCCCCTCATGCCCCTGCGCCGCGAGCCAGTCGCGACCCTCTTGCGCGAGGGCCTCGAAGGCATCGCGAATTCCCGCAAGCGACATGCCCGACAGCAGGCTGAAGATGGTGCGAATGAAGTCTCCGCGCAGGTCCGCCACGAGCCCGCCCAGCGCCGACACCACGCCGGGACGGCGGGGCGCCATGACACGCTTCATCCCGAGTTCGCGGGCGAGGAAGGCGCCGAGCATCGGGCCGCCGCCGCCGAAGGGCATCAGCGTGAAATCGCGCAAGTCGACGCCGGCGCGCGAGGCGAGCTTCTCGACCTCGACGAACATCTCCGACACCGCGATGTCGAGGATCGCCTGCGCGGTCTGCTCGACTGGACGGCCGAGGCGAGCGGCAAGTTCGCCGATTGCGCGATGCGCCAGCCCGGTATCGATCCTGAGCTGGCCGTAGGCCATCTCGCTGTGACCAAGCCATCCACACACCACCATGGCGTCCGTCACCGTCGGCCGCTCGCCGCCACGGCCATAGCATGCCGGTCCTGGCGTGGAACCGGCCGACTCCGGCCCGACCCGCAGCACCCCCTGTGCGTCGACACTGGCGATCGAGCCGCCGCCGACGCCGATCGAGCTCACCGACACGGAGGGGATATGGAGCGGAAACTCGCCGATCAATTCGCCTGTCCCGAACTGCGCCTCGCCGCCGATGATGAGCGCGAAGTCGGCCGAGGTCCCGCCAATGTCGAGGGTAAGAACCTTGTCCTCTCCGGCCTGACGCGCCAGCCAGGAGGCGCCGATGACGCCGGAGGCCGTTCCCGAGAGCAGCATGTTCACGCAAGCGCGCTTGCCTTCGGCAGCGTTCATCAACCCTCCGTTCGACTTCGTCAGCATCGGGCGGGCAGGCACGCCGCGGTCCTTCAGCCGCTCCTCCAGCGCCGTCAGATAGGACGAGACGCGCGGATGGACATAGCCATTGAGGATGGCGGTCGAGCTGCGCTCGTATTCGCGGATGACCGGCCACACCTCGGCCGAGGAGAAGACGAAGAGGTCGGGCGCAAGAAGCGCGATCGCCGCCTTCACCGAGGTTTCCTGCGCGGCGTTGCGCCACGAATGGAGGAAGGAGACGATGATCCCTTGCGCCCCGTTCGCTTTCGCCAGTGCCACCGCGTTAGCCACCGCCGCCATGTCCGGTGCCTGGGATTCGCTTCCATCGGCACGCATGCGAACCGGAATGCCAAACACCATGTCGCGCGAGATCAGCGGGTCCGGCCTGGCGCAGAACAGCGAATACATGTCCGGCATTCGCAGCCGCGCGAGTTCGATGACGTCTTCGAAGCCGGCATTGGTGAACAGCGCCAGCGGCGCGCCCTTGCGCTGGATGATCGTGTTGATGCCGACCGTCGTGCCGTGCACGAAGCGCGTCATGCGCCCAGGATCAAAGCCTTCGCGTTCGGCCAGAAGGGTGAGGCCCGTCATCAGCTCGGCGCCCGGATCTTCCGGCGTCGTCAGCACTTTCAGCGAGGCGACCCGACCGGAACGGGCTTCGAGCGCGCAGAAATCGATGAATGTCCCGCCGATATCGACGCCGACCTTCCAGTCGGCCTCTTTCCGCGCCCCATTTGCCGCGATGGCACCGTCCATGATGCGTCCCTTCCTGTCTGCCGACCAAAACTGGCACGAGCGGACGGTCAGGGTCCAAGATGGATGAGAGGCAAGGATATAAGTCTTGCTTATGCTTTGGCGCGATGTTCGCCGAGGACCACCGAACAGGCAGCACGGATTTGCTCGCGCATCATCTCATCGGCCCGCGAAAGTGGCCGAGTGCGCGAGGTCAGCAGCGCGATCGGAAATTCCGGCCCCGCCGCGAGCGGCCTGACGGCAAGCCCGGCAAACTGGTGCCAGGGCAGCAGCGCGTCGACGAGCGCGATACCCAGACCGGCCTGGACGAAGCCGACCGCGGAGATGGACACGTCGATCTCGAGGGACAGCGAAAGCGCCACACCCTGCGCGCGGGCCGCATGGGCCAGTTCGTCGGCGGGACGGGTGTTTCCGCGATAGGATATCAATTCCTCGCCGGCGAGATCGGCGAGCCGCAGCTCGGTTTTCCTGGCCAACGCATGCCCTATGGGCAAAAGGCATGCGAATCCGACGCTGCCGATCACTTCCGCCTCGATATCGGGAGGCAGACGGTCGTCCATGGCCACGCCGAGGCTGGCATCGCCGGCGCGCAGCATGTCGATGATCGCGGCGATCGGCGCCATATGGGAACGTAGCAAAATATCGGGATGCTGCGCCCGGAATCCGGTGAACGCGCGCGGCAATATCGCCATGGCCGGCGGTGGCGAAGCCGCGACCCGGACTAACCCAGTTCGGCCCAGACGCAGGTCGGTGGTCTTGCGGCGCAAGCCCTCGAGCCCCGCCGACAGCCTTTCGGCATCGGCGAAGATCTCCAGCGCCTCAGGGGTCGGCCGTAGCCGGCCCTTCACCCTCTCGAACAGAGTGAAGCCGAGTTCGTCCTCGGTGTGGAGCAGTATCTGGCTGAGCGCAGGCTGGGAGATGTTCAGCATCCGCGCGGCGGCGGTCACGGTGCCCGCGCGCATGACGGCGATGAACACTTCGAGCTGCCGGGCCCGCATTGCCACTCCATAGGTAAAGCTTATGGCTCTTGTCCAAACGCATCTTTGACGCAACGCCGTGGCGCGGACAAGATCGGCGTCTTCAAAGGATCATCTGCTCAAGGAATAACTATGGATGTGATCGTGCTGGGCGGCGGACTGATGGGGACGGCTTCGGCCTATTTCCTCGCCAGGCGCGGGGCACGCGTGACGCTGGTCGAGCGCAATCGGATCGGCACCGGTGCAACCGTCGCCTCCTTCGGCAACATCCGGCGCACCGGGCGCCATCTCTCCCAGCTTCCATTGGCCCTCCGTTCGCTCAGGCTGTGGGGCGAGGCCGAAAGAATGCTTGGCCGCGACGTGGAATTCCGCGCCACCGGTCATATCCGGCTGATCTTCGATGAAGGCGGGCTCGCAGACATGCGGACCTATGCCGAGGCGGCGCGCCCCTGGGGCCTTGAGCTAGAGGAACTCGGCCCGCGCGAGATCCATGCCCGCTTTCCCGGCCTCGGTCCCGAAGCGATCGCGGCGTCGTTCTCTCCGCAAGATGGCAGCGGCAATCCGCGGCTGATCGCACCTGCCTTTGCCGAGGCTGCCCGCAAGCTGGGCGCGGAAATCGTCGAGGGAGCCGAAGTCGGGAAGATCACCAGCACGGGCTCCGGTTTCCTTGTAGCCAGTTCAAAAGGTACATTCGCCGCCGGCTGCCTGCTCAACACCGCCGGAGCTTGGGGCGCGCGCATCGCCGCGCAGTTCGGCGAAGAGGTCCCGCTCGACGCCCGCGGCCCGCAGATGGGCGTTACCGAGCCCGTGCCACATCAGATTCTACCGGTGGTGGGCATCTGGACGCGCGATAAGCACCATGGCGCCTATCTGCGTCAGGTCGAGCGGGGCAACATCGTCTTCGGCGGCGCCGCCGAAAGGGTGGCGGTTAACCTGGATCCGGGCCATGCGAACGCCGACCCAATGCGCCTGCCGATGCAGTTGCGCGCCGTCGCGCGGCTGCTGCCGGCAATCGCGCAAGTCGCGATCATCCGTACATGGTCCGGCTGCGAGGGCTATGTGCGGGACATGCTGCCGGTCATGGGACGCTCGGCGACGACGCCAGGCCTGTTCCACGCTTTCGGCTTCAGCGGACACGGCTTCCAGCTCGGCCCAGGCGTGGGCGACGCCATGGCCGAACTCATCACCACCGACCATTGCGAAACGCCGCTCGACGACTTCAGGGTCGATCGCTTCGCCCGCGCAGCCTGAAGAAAAGCAGCCTAAAGAGCACAGACGGGCTCGCACCGCGTTGTGATCAGACTTGTCCTTTGCGATCGTGCTGCCACTTTCCCGCGCGAGCGCCGGCTCCCCTGCTGATGCTTTTGGCTGTTAACTGTACCTCTTTTTGGATGTTGGCGCTTAATCAGGAAATGGCGATGCCGCAAGGGCTAAAGGGGAACGCAGCGCGGCCAGAATAGTCGTCACAACTACCATTGTAAGACTGAAGTCCTTGGTCTGCCGGCTCTAAAGGCCCGCTTCGTCTATCGTCCGAAAGTCGGTTTCCAGTCGCGGTTGCGCTGTGCCTGAATCCCCTCGTAGTCAGGCAACGGGACCTGAAGGAGGTTCGACAGCGGCGGGTCGCGGCTCCACAGGAGCCGATTGGCACGCGGCCAGGGCAAGTGCCGCGAAGCCCAGCATCATGTTCCGCATCAAATTCTTTCCATCGGGAGCTATTGGTTGGCAGCAGGCAGCCGAATTGCACACTATCCTGCTCGTGCAGCTATTCGATATGGCTTGTCGGTTTCCAGATGTGTGTCGATATGATGTCGCGCAGCTCGGTGCGAACCGTGCGGAAGAGCGGGCGAAAGGTTGATGACATCGGGCGTTGCGTCGATGTGGCGAGGATCAGCTTGCGGGTGATCGGCGGATCGAATGGCCACACCTCGATCCGACCCCACTCGACCAGCTGATGCACCGAGGCATAGGGCAGCACCGTGTAGCCCGCGCCCTCCTCCACGAGAAGCAGGGTTGAAGGCATTGCCTCCAGCTCCATTTCGACGCGCGGATAGATGCCGTGTTCCGCCAGGGTGTTGTCGATGAGCCGCCGCAGCCCGTGCGGGCGGCTGGGCAGGATCATCGGCAGCTCGGCGAAGATGTTGAGGCCGACTGGCCCGCGCGGCAGCACGCGCTCGGACAAGACCGGTCCGATCAGAAACAGCTCGTCATCGGCAAGCGGTTCGGTCAGCACAGAAGGATGGTTCGGCGAATTGTAGAGCACGGCAGCATCGATGCGACCAGCGATCAGCCACTCCAGGATATGGCCGCTGAAGCCTTCGATCACCTGCAGTGCGACATTAGGAAACTCGTTCTTGATCTTCTTTACCAACGGCACCGTCAGCACGGTGCCGACCGAAGGCGGCACGGCCAGCACCAACCTCCCCTTTGGGGAGGATTTGAGGTTCGAGACCGCATTCTGCGCCAGCCGCATCCGCTCGACGATCTCGTCGGCATGGGCCTTCAGGAGCACGCCCGCTTCGGTCAGCACGACACCGCGACCGTTGCGATAGAACAGCTCGACGCCAAGCTCCTCTTCAAGCCCGCGAATATGGCGCGTGACCATCGGCTGGGTGACATTGAGGTCGAGCGCGGCCTTCGAGAAGCTGCCGGCCGCACCGACGGCGATGAATACCTGTAGCTGCTTCGTGTCCAACTTTCGCCCTAACCATCCACTGCTGCAGAGCTTCCAGGCTGACTCAGTGGCGCCCGCGTCACGTGCCGAACGGGTACTTCTGGCCTCGAACGTTCAGGAACACGGCATAGACCGACGTTGTCGCCGTGATAAACAGTCGATTGTTGCGCGGTCCACCAAAGGTCAGGTTCGCAACCATTTCCGGCACCTGAATTTTCCCGATGAGTTCACCTTGGGGCGTATGGCACTGTACGCCATCCCATGCGCTGATCCAGAGATTGCCCGTAACATCAACGCGAAAACCATCCGGAATGCCAGGCGATATGTCGGCGAAGACGCGGGAATTTACCAACTTGTCGCCGTCAACGTCAAACTGTCTGACGTGATGCGGGGCGCTGCGGTCGGTGAGGAAGCCGGAGTCCGAAATATAAAGGCGCTTCTCGTCGGGCGAGAAGGCGAGCCCGTTCGGCATGGAGAAATCATCGGCAACAACGGTGACTACTCCCGAGCTGGGATCGATCCTGTAGACGCGGCAACCCGGTTGCTCCTGCAGGCCCTTGCGCCCGACATAGTCCGAAATGATCCCGTAGTTGGGGTCGGTGAACCAGATGCTGCCGTCGGACTTCACGATCACATCGTTCGGCGAGTTCAACGGCTTGCCATCGTATGCGGAGGCCAGCACCGTGATCGAGCCGTCCCATTCCGTGCGCACGACGCGACGCTCTCCCTGCATGCAGGTGACCAGCCTTCCGTTGCGATCGCGCGTGTTGCCGTTCGGGTTGGAGACATGGCTTCGGAACAGCGAAACCGCCCCCGTGTCCTCGTCCCAGCGCAACATGCGGTCGTTGGGA
Source organism: Mesorhizobium sp. P2_C7 (assembly GCF_056404515.1). Lineage (NCBI taxonomy): Bacteria > Pseudomonadati > Pseudomonadota > Alphaproteobacteria > Hyphomicrobiales > Phyllobacteriaceae > Mesorhizobium > Mesorhizobium sp. P2_C7. The sequence goes on from NZ_JBFUDW010000016.1 coordinate 175,283, forward strand.
ATATCGCTCCAGATCAGTGAGCGAAGGTCGGCAAAATAGACCGGCCCCTCCGCCCAGCGATTTCCCGTATGGATGGTTTCTAGGAATGCGACCGGGTCAATCAGATCGCCGAACCGCGCATCGATCGTCTCGTAGCAGGACATCCGCCGCCCCCTCGCCTATGGCAGCCGGATCGCGACGGTCTTGGTCTCGGTGTAGAGCTGGAGCGCCTGTTCGCCAAGTTCGCGCCCCCAGCCCGATTGCTTGAAACCGCCGAACGGCATGGTGACGTCGTTGAAGTTGTGGCAGTTGACCCAGACCGTGCCGGATTTGATCTTCGCGGCCAGCCGATGCGCAGCGCCCAGATTGTTGGTCCAGATCGAAGCGGCAAGGCCATATTCGGTGTCGTTGGCATCCTTGGCAAGTTGGTCCAGGTCCTCGTCGTCGAACGGCATCGCGCAGGCCACTGGCCCGAATATCTCCTCGCGGATCACCGACATGTCCGGCCGCGTGCGGGAAATGACCGTCGGCTTGACGAAATAGCCGGTGTCGCCGGCGCGCGCGCCACCAGTGACTATCTCGGCTCCGTCGCTCCTGCCTTCCGAGATCAGCCTGGTGATGCGTTCCATCTGCTGCTGCGAGACGACGGGCCCTAGTTCGGTCGCCGGATCAAGCCCGGCACCGAGCTTCAGCTTTTCGGCACGCTCGGCAATGCCGGACATGACCTTGTCGTAGATCTTCTTGTGGACGAAGAACCGCGTTCCCGCGCCGCAGCTCTGGCCAGCATTGAAGAATGCCGCGCTCGAGGCGCCCGCCACCGCCATGTCGATGTCGGCGTCCCCGAGCACGATGGTTGGCGCCTTGCCGCCAAGCTCCAAGCTGACCTTCTTGAGGTTGCCGGTCGCGGCGCGTGCGATCAGCCGGCCGACTTCGGTCGAACCAGTGAAAGCAACCTTGTCGATGTCGGGATGGGCCGACATAGCCGCACCCACCGTTTCGCCAAAGCCGGTCAGTATGTTGACCACGCCTTCCGGAAAACCGGCGTCCTGGACCAGCTTACCGAAGTAGAGCGCACCGAGCGGCGTCTGCTCGGCCGGCTTGAGCACGATGGTGCACCCGGCCGCCAGTGCCGGCGCCACCTTCCAGGCGAGCATGCTGAGCGGGAAGTTCCACGGGATGATCTGGCCGACGACGCCGACCGGCTCGCGGCGGGTGTAGGCATGCCAGTCACCCGGCGCGTTGATGGTCATCGTCTCGCCGTTGATCTTGGTGGCCCATCCCGCGTAGTAGCGGAACGTCTCGGCCGTGAACGGCACCTCGCCATTGCGGGAATCGCCGATTGGCTTGCCGCTCTCATAAGAATTGAGCGTTGCCAGCATATCGACATCGGCATCAATCAGATCGGCGAGTTTCCAGATCAGTCTGGCGCGCTCGGCCGGCACCATTTTCGCCCAAGAGCCGTCGATCGCCTTGCGCGCGGCCTTGACCGCCAGATCGACATCGGCGCTGTCCCCGGCCGGCACCGCCGCAATGATCCGACCGTTCGAAGGATCGACCACGTCCAGGGTCCTTCCCGAGGCGGCCGGTAGCCATGCGTTGCCGATCAGCATCGCATGCTTGCCGCCGACGAACGCCGACACCTTGGGGATGAGTGGTGGCACGGCATCGAACCGTATGGTCATGGTTTCCTCCTGGAGGGTCTGTCCGATCAGCGCTGGACGAACGGCGCGGGAATGGAATTCCCGGCATCGATCCAGATGCTCTTTTCCTGAAGATATTCGTAGATGGCGGTCTGGCCGTTCTCCCGGCCGATGCCCGACTGCTTGTAGCCGCCGAAAGGCGAGAGGGGGCTGGTGGCGCGATACATGTTGACCCAGACCATGCCGGCCTCGAGCCGTTCCGGCAGGCGGATTGCGCGGCCGAGATCCTGCGTCCACATCCCGGCCGCAAGCCCGTAGACGGTGTCGTTGGCGATGGCCACCGCCTCGTCCTCGTCGTCGAACGGAATGATCGACAGAACAGGTCCGAACACCTCTTCCTGGGCGATGCGCATGGACTGCTTCACGTTACCGAAGATGGTCGGCTCGACGAACCAGCCATCAGCGATCGAAGCATCATCAGGGATCTTGCCGCCAAGCAGTTGCTGTGCCCCCTCGGCATTGGCAACGCCGATATAGTCCAGCACTTTCATGCGCTGCGGCAGCGTGGTGATCGGGCCAACCTGGGTGTCCGGATCGAGCGGATCGCCGATCTTCGCGGTCCTTGCGAAGGAGACCAGCTTCTCCGTCACCTGGTCGTAGACCGAGCGTTGGACGAGCGCGCGCGAGCCCGCAATGCAAGTCTGGCCGGTCGCGGCGAAGATGCCCGACACAAGTCCGGGGATGGCGGCTTCCATCTTGGCGTCTGCAAACACGATGTTTGCGGATTTGCCGCCGAGTTCGAGTGTGACTTTCTTCAGCCCGCCCGCAGCCGCTTGGTAGACGCGGCGGCCGGTTGCGTCGCCGCCTGTAAAGGCGACTTTCGCAACGCCGGGATGGGTAACGAGCCGATCGCCGATCTCGTGGCCGAAGCCGGTGACGATGTTGACGACGCCTGTCGGAAACCCTGCTCTCTCAAACAGACGTCCGAAAAACAGCGCCGAGACGGACGAGAATTCAGAGGGTTTCCACACGATCGTGTTGCCGGCCGCAAGCGCGGGCGCGAGCTTCCACGTCGCCAGCATCAAGGGCGAGTTCCATGGCGTGATCGCGGCCACAACCCCAAGCGGCTCGCGGCGCGTGTAGTTGAACACCCCCGGCTTGTCGATCGGGATCACACGCCCTTCGATCTTGTCGGCAAGGCCGCCAAAGAAGCGGAACCATTGCGGGATGTATTTGCACTGCATCCGCATTTCATTGATCAGCTTGCCGTTGTCGCGGGTTTCGAGAACGGCCAGGTTTTCGGCCTCCTCCGCCACGAGGTCGGCAAAGCGCGTCATGATCTGCCCACGCGCGCTTGGGGTCATCGTCCGCCACTCGCCGCGGAACGCGGCGGCGGCTGCCTGAACGGCCGCATCGACATCGGCTACGCCGGCGCGCGGAACGAGAGCCCAGGCCTTGCCGGTGAAGGGATCGAAGGATTCGAAATAGTCACCCGACTGCGCGGCGGCCGAGCGGCCGCCGATCAGCATCGAGAGCTTTTCCGTAGCCAGCGGCGGACGCGTTGTCATGCGCCGACTTCCTGCATTGCTTCGCGCGCCACCCGGAAGGAATCGACGCCCGCGGGCACGCCCGCATAGATCACGACCTGTAGAAGGACTTCGCGGATTTCGTCTTTGGTCACACCGTTGGTCAGCGCGCCTTTCACATGCATCTTCAGCTCGTGGGGACGATTGAGCGCGGAAAGCATGGCGAGGTTCAGCATGCTGCGGGTCTTCTTGTCGAGCGTGTCGCGGCCCCAGACAGCGCCCCAGCAATATTCCGTCACAAGTTCCTGCAGCGGACGATTGAAATCGTCGGCGCTGGCGAAGGATTTCTCGACGAATTCGGCGCCCAGAACCGATTTGCGGATTTCAAAACCCTTGTCGAACACGTCTTTGCTCATTGGATGGTCCTTTCCAGTTGATTGGGAGATCAAAGGCCGGGTGTCGGCCGATATTTGCGGCCACGTGCGACCACCTGGCCGAGCGAGCCGTCGGTCAGATAGATCTGCGTCGCCTTGGAATCGTAAGGGACGTTCTCCTGGCCCGGGTAGCCGATCAGCTCGCGCACGCGCGGGCTCATATAGTAGGTGGCGATGGCAATGGTTGTGATCGCCGAGAAGGCTTCGCCATCCTCCTTGTTGAGGCTTTCCAGACGAGCTTCGGCGCCGGAGGCCGGATCGACCGCGACGCCGCGCGCAAAGCCCGGCTTTAGATCAATCCGAAAATCCAGGGACTTCTCGACATCGGCGTAACCGCAGACGTCGCTGAACTTCGGCATCTTGCCATGCGCGGGGATCAGGAAGTCCGCGAGTGCAAGGAAGGCGTTCTCATTCGACATGTCAGGCCACCTTCTGGTTGCGGCGCTCGGCGATCATGCGGCGCGTGTTGCGCAGCGCCACGGCCATGATGGTCGCTGTCGGATTGGTGGCGCCCGAGGTCGGGAAGGTCGAGGCGTCCATGACGTAGAGGTTCGGCACGTCGTGGCAGGCGCCCCACTGGTCGACGACCGAGCGCTTGGGATCGCCGCCCATGACGGTGGTGCCGATGAGATGCCAACCGGATTCACGCACCGGCGTCGAAACCAGCGTCTCGATGGCGCCGGCGGCGCGCACCGATTCCAGGCAGCGGTCGATGTTGAACTTGAGCAGCCGGTTGGAGTTCTCGTTGACCTTGTAGACGATCTGCGGCGCCGGCAGGCCATCGGAATCCACCAGATCCTTCGACAGCACCACCTGGTTGCTTTCCTCCGGAAGATCTTCGCCGACGATGCCCCAGATCAGCGAGTGGCCGAAGCGGCGGGCTACATTTTCATGGAGGTTGGCGCCCCAGAAATCCTGGAACCGGCCGCTTTCGGCGACATAGACCTTGGAACCGGTCGCCCCGGATACGCCGACCGGTCCGCCCGACGGCATGCAGTTCCATTTCGAGCCGCGCACAAAGCCGCGGCTTTCGTCGGTCTCGTAGAATTCCAGCGAATAGACCTGCTGGCCAAAGGGGCCGCGCCAGGAATCGAGGGGGTCCTCATATGATGCGAGTACGCTTGCGAACGGATGCATCATCAGACGCTTGCCGACCATGCCGGACGAATTGGCAAGGCCGTCCGGATTCCTGGCTCCTCCCGACATCAGCAGCAGCCGCGGCGTGCCAACGCCATTGGCGCACAGGATCACCACCTTGGCGCGCTGGCGCCGGTCGCGCCCGTTCGCGTCGACATAGACGACGCCGGTCGCCAGTCCCTGGTCGTTGGTCTCGATCTCCTTGACACGGGCACGGGTGACGAGCCGCGCGCCGGCCTTCAGGGCCAGTGGCCAATGCGACCGGTCGGTCGTCGATTTCGCGCCCTCCGGACAGCCCGTCAGACAGGTTCCGCGGCGCACGCAGGGATTGAGTTCGCCGAACTTCTCCGACGGGATGGCGTTGCTGCCGGGCCACCAGTGCCAGCCCATCTTCTCCATACCCAGCGCACCGCGCTGGCCGACGGAGCCCATGGGGAGCGCCGGAAAGGGATAGGCGCCGCGCGGCGGATAGGCCGGATCGCCGGCAAGGCCAGACACGCCCACTTCGCGCTCGATCTCGAGCTGGTAGGGCAACAGGTCTTCATAGGTGAACGGCCAGTCCTCGGCCACGCCATCCATCGAGCGCACGCGGAAGTCGGACGGCAGGAAATGCATCCATTGCGCGCCGTAGAGCGTCGCGCTGCCACCGACGCCGGCATACATCAGCGGGTTGATGTCCGTCGTCGAGGTGTCGACGGGATAGTCGTTGGGATTGTCGCGGACGTTGGGATTGGGATGCCAGAGCTTGGTGCTGACAAGCTCGTGCTCCGGACGGGCACCCGTATAGTCGGCATAATCCGGCCATTCGCCCTGCTCGAGCACGACGACGGAAATGCCGGCGCGCGCCAGATGGAGGGCTGCGACCGAGCCGGATGGACCGGCGCCGACAATCACGACATCGACTTCCTCGTCGCGCCTTGCCCGTGCACTGCGATCCGCCAGAACTTCAACGGTCATTTTCTTCCTCCCTTGCGGTCCAATGGCAACATCGTGTCAGACGAGGCGCGTCCGGTAAAACGCCGCCGCGCCGATGATGATGATGCCCTTGATGATGAGCTGCATCTCGATCGGAAATCCTAGCAGCAGCACGAGATTGTTGATCACCATCAGCACGGCCACGCCAAGCAGCGCCGCAAAGATGTTGCCGCGCCCCCCGGTCAGCGCGACACCGCCCATGACGGCGGCGACGATGGAGTCCAGTTCGTAGCCCTGGCCGACCCAGTTCGAAACGGTGCCGACATAGCCGAGCAGGAACAGCCCGCCTATTCCCGCGCAGACCGAACAGATCACGTAGCACAGGATGATCACGCAATCAGGCGCGACGCCGTTGAGGAACGCGGCCTTGGGATTGGTTCCGACCATGAATATCTCGCGGCCGAGACGCGAGCGATGCAGCACGATGCCGAAAGCAATCGCCAGCGCCGCCAGCGTCATCAGGTTGACGGGAACGCCAAGAATGCGGCCGGAGGCCAGAAAGCCCATGCCAGGCGGCAAGGTGCTGATCGGCGCACCGCCGGTGTAGGCGAAGCGGATACCCTGCAGGATGATCATCATCGCCAGCGTCGCCAGGAACGGACTGACGTTGCGCCTGGCCACCAGCCATCCGTTCAGGAAGCCGACAATGGCCGAGAAGACGATCGCCGCCAGGAAGATCAGCGGAATGGCGTCGTTGGTGGTGGCCTTGAAGGCGGTCGCCAGCACCGCGACCGTGGCCATCAGGGACGCCACCGACAGGTCCAGCCCGCGCACCAGGATCACGAATGTCTGGCCGATCACGACCATGCCGAGCGGTGCCGCGATGGTCAGCACATTGACCAGGTTGGCCGGCCGCAGGAAGGTCGGCGACGCCGCCGCAGCGACCGCCATCAGCACCGCCAGGAAGATCACCAGCCCATAGCGTTCGAAGATGGTCGCGAGCGACAGGCCTCGTGAGCGCGGCATCGGAGTGTCGAGAGGCGCCATCGTTATCTCCGCCTCGAAGTGTGGATGCCGACCGCGATGATGATGATGAGACCCTGGATGACCCACTGATAGTAGGACGAGACGTTCACGAAATTCAGCAAATTGTTGAGCATGGTGACCAGCAGTACGCCGAGGAACGTGCCAAGCACGCCGCCCCTGCCGCCGGCCAGTATGGTGCCGCCGACCACGACAGGCGTCACCGATTGAAGTGTCAGCGCAGCACCGATGCGCGGATCGCCAACACCGGTGCGGGCGGTGAGGAAAATCGCCGCGATGCCGGCGCACAGGCCGGACAGCGCGTAAGCAAGCACGACGATGCGGTCGACGGGCAGGCCGTTCAGCCTTGCCGCTTCCCGATCACCGCCGACGAAATAGATGCTGCGGCCCGAACGGGTCCGCTGTAGCCAGAGGCCGGCCAGGGCGAAAATGGCTACGAGGATGATGGCGCTGACCGGAATGCCGGCGACCTTGGCATAGGCGACGTCGGCGAAGGCGCGCGGCACCGAACCGCCGGGCTCCTTGCGATACATCAGCGTGCCGCCGAAAATGACAGAAGACATGCCGAGCGTCACGATCAGCGAATGGACGCGCAGCACAACCGTCAGCAGCCCGTTGAGCGCCCCCACAGCGGTCGCGGCCACCAGGGCGAGCGGCAGCGCCAGCCAAACCAGGTCCGGCCGCCATTCGAGGAAGTTCGCCAGGAAGACCGTCAGCGCGCTCACCAGCGAGCCGATCGCCAGGTCGATGCCGCCCATCAGCACGACGAAGGTCTGGCCGAGGCTGACCATGCCCAGCACGATAAGCTGCTGGAACAGATTGCCGACATTGCGCCAAGTGAGGAAGCGGTCGGACAGGAAACCGCCGGCAACAGCCAGCACGACCAGCAGCACCGCAACGATCAGGTACGACATCATCAGCCGGTTGCGGCGAATATCCATGGCGATGGCGCTCATGCGATCTCCTCCGCTGGCGCCTTGTGACGCTCGATCGATCTTACCGCGAGATCCATGATTACCTCCTCGCCGAGAGCGTCGCCTTCGACTTCGCCCACGACGCGGCCCTGGGCCATCACGAAGACCCTGTCGGACAGACCAACGATTTCTGGCAGTTCGGAACTGATCATCAGGACGCCGACGCCCGAATCCGCCAGACGCCGGACGATGCGGTAGATCTCGACCTTGGCGCCGATATCGACGCCGCGTGTCGGCTCGTCGAGGATGAGCAGCCGATTGGCGATCCTGGACCAGCGACTGAACAGCACCTTCTGCTGGTTGCCGCCAGACAGATTGCCGACCTTCACATCAGGCGAAGGTGTTGCGACCGAGAAATCGTGGATCTGGCGCTCGGCCAGCGCACGCTCCCGCGAGCGGTCGATCAGGCCATATTTCGTGATGCCCTGGAGGTCCGGCGCCATGATGTTGGCGGAAATCGGAAGGCCAAGAAAGAGGCCCTCGTCCTTGCGGTTCTCGGTCAGAAAACCGAGGCCGCCGGCGATGGCATCCTTCGGCACTCTCTTTGGGAACGGCTTGCCGTCGAACTCGATCACCCCGCCTTCGACGGCGCGCGCGCCGAAAATGGCCTCCGCGACTTCCGTGCGCCCCGAGCCGACCATGCCGGCCACGCCGACGATCTCTCCGGCCTTCACGCTCAGGCTGACGTCGCGTACGCGCGGACCGGCCCGCAGGTTGCGAACGCTGAGGATGTCCGGCCCATCCGCCGGCGCCGCGCGCCGCGCCGGATAGATCTGGCCGAGGCTGCGGCCAACCATCTTGGTGATCATCTCTTCGCGGCTGATCTCGCCCACCGGGCTCATGCCGACGACCTGGCCGTCCTTCAGGATTGTTACCCGGTCGGCGATCTCGAAAATTTCCTCGAGCCGATGCGAGACATAGACGATGCCGACGCCCTCGTTGCGCAGCCTGCGCATGTTTTCGAACAAAAGGTCGACCTCATGGCCGACAATGACAGCGGTCGGTTCGTCCAGGATGAGCAGCCTGGCCTTGCCGACCAGCGCTTTTGCAATCTCGACCATCTGCTGGTCGGCAAGCGGCAGTTCGTCGATCCTTGCGTGCGTGGGAATGCTAACCCCGAGCTGGGCGAGGATTTCCGCGGCGCGGGCGTGGCGGGCGCGATTGGAGATGAGCCCAAACCGGCCGCGAGGTTGTGCGTCGATCAGAATGTTTTCGGCCACCGACAGTTCGGGAAAAAGCGCAAGTTCCTGATGAATGACATGGATGCCGGCGGCGCGCGCGGCCTTTGGCGATTGCCAGGAGACCCGCTTGCCGAGATAGGTGATGGCGCCGGAATTCGGCTTCACGGCCCCGCCCATGACGCGGATAAGGGTCGACTTGCCAGCGCCATTCTCACCGAGAAGGGCGTGAATCTCGCCTGGCTGTACGGCGAAATCGACCTTGTCCAGGGGTTTTACGCCGGGATACTCCTTCTCGATCTGGCTGAGTTCGATAACAGAAATGGACATTATCCGACGCTCAAAACAATCAAATCACACCCGGGTGCGCGTCCGTGGACGCACACCCGGTTGAGCTGGGAGGCTCACTTCGGATAGTCGGGATTGAACGTGCTGGGGTTGTATCCCGCCGGCAGTCCGTTGCTTGGCGACAGGTCACCCGGGTCACTCATGCTGACATGGTCGAGCAGATGCCGGTCGCCCTTGACGGACACCGTATCGGCGCCAGGCGACGTCACCACCTGGAAGCTGACCTCGACCTTGTCGGGAACCGAAATGCCCTTGAGCACATCGAGCGCCGTTTCGATGCCGGTGATGCCCATCGACGTCGGATAGTCGATACCGACCATCTTGATGTTGTGCTGGTTAGCCAGCTGATACATCCGCGCAACGTCGCCGCCGGTGATCGGCGGAAATTCGCCGTCCTTGTAGCCGGCGTCGAGGAACGCCTCGATCGCGCCATAGCCCTGCAGCGCACTGTCGGACAGCACGCCGTCGATGGCCTTGCCGTGCTTCTGGATCAGCGCGGCCATTACCGATTTGCCGGTGGCCGGATTCCAGTCGCAATACTGCTTTTCCAGCACCTTGATGCCGGGGAACTTGGAGAACACTTCCTCGTTCGCCTTGATGCGGATTTCCGCGACGCTGGATCCGGCGATGCCTGGCAGCATGACGATGTTGCCCTTGCCGCCCAGCGTCTCGCACAGCCACTGTGCCTCGAGACGGCCCAGCGCCCAATCGGATGCCGTGACGTAGGTGATGTAGTTTGCCGGCGTCTTCACCTTGCGATCGACCATGACGACGGGAATGCCCTGTTCCGTGGCGCGGCCGACGACGGAATCGAGCGCGTCCTCGGTAGAGGCCGCAATGAGGAGAATATCGACGCCCTGGCTGATCAGATCCTGGATGTCGGCAATCTGCTTGGAGGGATCGTCGTTGGCGTCGGTGACGAGAAGATGGGCAATCTCGTCGCGATGCTGGCCGGCCGACCAGAGGACGCCATGCTGGAAGGCGACGCGCCAGGCATTGGAAATCGACGCATTGGAAAAGCCGATCGTATAGGGACCCGCCTTCTTCCACTTCGACGTGTCGACCATGCTGTTGGCATTGGGGTTCCACATCCAGGTGCGTGGCGCACCATAGTAGCCGGGCTTGGTTTCGGCTTCAGCCGCGGCGACCGGGGTGGCCTGTGCAAGCTGGAGCCCCGGCACGGCGGCGATCGCCGCGGCGGCGGCCGGCATACCCCTGATGAAGCTTTTGCGTGATATCTTGTGGTCTAGGATGCTCTTTATTGACATTGGTTCCTCCTCCTGAACGCTCGACAGAGCGCCTGAAATTCTCCTCAGAAACTCTCACGCGCGGGACAGTATAAACAAAGAATAGATGTTTATATCCCGGGCAAATCGCACGGCCATCTTCCTGATACCCTCCAATTCAGGAAAATTCGATTGAAAGCGATTTGACGCAAATTAGCAGTCGATTACCCACGATCGTCAATCTGCCGTCTTGTAATAGCTGCTATTACCTTTTTCGCCATTGGGAGCGGTGAAGAATACGACTTATCTAGCTGCCGGTGCCGGGCGCTTGAGGTGCGTTCCGTCGGAGGAGAGGCCGTGAATATTCTTGTTGTCTTACGCATGATCCCGGATTCCGCGGGCGAGCTGCAACTCGCCGAGGACGGGCGCAGCATCGATCGGGAGTGGCTCGATTTCCAGCTCAACGATTTCGACGATCATGCCCTCGAGGAAGCAATCCTGCTCAAGGAAGCCAGCGGTGCGAAGGTGACAGCGGTGGCCGTTGGCGAAGGCGCCAACCGTGTCCTGCAGATGGCTGCCGCGCGCGGTGCCGACGAAGCCGTGGCGCTGCAGTCCGAGGAGGACGCCATGATCTCCTCACGCGAGATCGCGGCGTCCATCGCTGCGATGGCGCGAGCGAAGTCGGCCGACCTGGTTCTGTGCGGCGTTCAATCGAGCGAGGATGTCTTTGGCCAGCTCGCGCCCTATGTCGGCGCGCTGCTCGACTGGCCGCATGTGTCGGGAACCAACCGTATCGTTGCGAACGGCGCCGTGCTTCGGGTCACGCAAGAGCGCGGCGCGGGTGTCGCCGTCACCTATGAGTTGGCCACGCCGGCGGTGCTGGGCGTGCAGACGGCGTCGAAGGCGCCGCGCTACGTTTCCGGCAGCAAGCTTCGCGAGGCGTCCAAGACGCCGATCGGCCGCGCCACTCCAGAATCGTCAGGCTTCGAGCGTTCCGCCGAGATCATCACATTGCGCCTGCCGGTCCAGGGCGGCTCTGGCGAGAACCTGGGCGGCAATGCCGAGACAGTAGCGGATCGTCTGGTCACCATCCTGGCAGCCAAAGGCCTGGCAAGGAACTAAGTCATGAAATTGATTGCCTGTACGGAAGGCCACTCCAGCAAGATCGAAGCCTTCTCCCTCGAAATGATCGCGGCGGCGCGTTCGCTCGCCCAGGCCGGCGACGAGGTCGTCGCCTTTTTCGCCGGCGGTGACGTACAAGGCGCATCCGCTTCCTTCGGTGCCGCCGATCGCCTGATAGTGGCCCGGGCCACAAAATCGGATGTTATTCCCGCCGAGACCTACGCGCTGCTTCTGCGCGATGTCATCACCGCCGAGAGCCCTGGCCTGGTCCTGGTTCCCTATTCGGCAAACGGACTGGACGTGGCAGCCGACATCGCGGCGCGAACCGGCTGGCCGCTCATCTCCTATGTCAATGAAATCAAGCGGGACGGCGAAAGCCTGACGATCGTCGCGCAGATGTATGGCGGCAAGATCCTCGCTGAATGCGCGGTGCGGCTGCCGGCAATCCTGATGATCAATCCGGGCGCCTTTGCGGAGGCAGCACCTGGTCCGATCGATACGGCGAGGGTGCGCACGATCGATGCCGAACCCGTGCTCGCCGGCGGCAAGGTGAAGATGGTGGCCATCGACGTGCCCGACTATGCCGACGTCGATCTGACGACGGCCGAGAGGATCGTGTGCGTGGGCCGTGGCATCGGCGACGAAGCAAGCATTGACCTTGCGCGCGATCTGGCGACGATGCTGGGGGCGGAGATCGCCGGCAGCCGTCCGGTCGTCGACAATGGCTGGCTGCCAAAGCTGCGCCAAGTCGGCAAATCCGGCCAGAAGGTCAAGCCGAAGCTTTATCTGGCGCTCGGCGTGTCCGGTGCGCCCGAACATCTCGAAGGCATGTCGCAGGCCGACCTTATCATTGCAGTCAACACTGATCCGAAGGCACCCATTTTCAATGTCGCGCATTACGGCGCGACCTGTGACCTGTTCGATCTCGTCGCCAATCTGAGCGACAGGCTGCGGGCCGGCTCTGGCCGTTGAGATGGCATCGACCCTGCCACTCTGGATCCTGGTCATCACAGCACTCGCGTTGACGGTCTGGCGCTCGCGCCGTTACGCGGTTGCTCTTGCCAATGCACCGGCAGCGGCCCGCTTCGACCGCCCGATGCTGCGTCTCCAGGGCGTGATGGTCGCCATCGGCATGCACCGGAAAATGGTCCGCAAGCCGCTTTCCGGCGTGCTTCACGCAATCATCTTCATTTCGTTCTTCGTGCTGTTCACCGCCACGATCGATGCCTTCGGCTCGCGGCTGTTTCCCGGGTTCTCACTTGCGCCCATCGGTGGCGAAACCTGGATTGCCGCTCTGCAGGATATCTTTTCGGTGCTGATGCTGGTCGGCGTCGGACTTGCACTCTATCAGCGTTACGTGCTGCGGCCTGCCCGTTTCGACGGCTCGAGCGGCAGTGATGCGGCAATCATCTATGTGTTGATCGTCCTGATCGTGGCGTCTCTGCTGCTTGAGGCGGCCGCGCGCATAGTCGGTGGCGCCGACGGCTCGTGGCGGCCGGTCGCGTCAGCGCTGGCAGGACTGCTCGATCGTGCCGGCATGTCGGCGCATGCGGGCGAAGAGCTGTTCTACTGGGTTCACATCGGCGCCATTCTGGCATTCCTTGTCTATATCCCCGGTTCGAAGCACCGGCACATGTTCCTTGCCGCGCCCAACATCTACTTCCGCAGCCTCGAACCGCGCGGCCTGGCGCCCGCGGTCCCGGAAGCGCGTGAGACTCCAGGCATCGACAGCCTGGGGCAGTTCGACTGGAAGCAGCAGCTCGACCTTCTGTCCTGCACCGAATGCGGCCGTTGCCAGGCGGTCTGCCCAGCCTATGCGGCCGGTCTGCCGCTCAGCCCGAAATTGCTGATCACCGACATGCGCGACGCGCTTGCCGCAGGATCATCGGCGGCCCTGCTGGTCGGCGGGGTGATTTCCGAGGAGACGCTGTGGGCCTGCACCACCTGCCGTGCCTGCATGGAGGCATGCCCGGTCGAGATCGAACATCTGCCCAAGATCATCGACATGCGCCGTCATCTGGTCGACGAAGGCCATGTCAGCCCCGGTCTGCAGGAGGCGCTATCGAACCTGACCCGTCTCGGCAATTCCATGGGCAAGCCTTCCAAGATGCGGGCGCGCTGGACCCGGGAGCTCGGCTTTCCGGTCAAGGACGCGCGCGAGGAACCCGTCGACGTTCTGTGGTTCGTAGGAGACTACGCGTCCTACGATCCGCGCGTTCAGGAAATCACCCGCAAGGTTGCAGAACTGCTGACCGCGGCCGGTGTCGACTTCGGCATTCTCTTCGATGCCGAGCGCAACAGCGGCAATGATGTGCGGCGTGCCGGCGAAGAAGGTCTGTTCGAGACGCTCGCTCAGTCCAACATCGATGAGATCAAGGCGTGTCGCTTCAACCGGATCATGACCACCGATCCGCATAGCCTGAATGCGCTGAAGAACGACTATCAGCATTTCGGCGCGGCGTTCGAGGTGTTGCACTATACGGCGCTGCTGGCGGAACTCATCGCGGCAGGAAAACTCGACCTGCATGTCGTCGACGGCGCCAGGGTCACCTATCACGATCCCTGCTATCTTGGGCGCTACAATGGCGGCTTCGATGCGCCGCGCGAGCTGATCCGCGCCGCCGGCTATACGCTTCATGACATGCCGCGCTGCCGCGAGAATTCCTTCTGCTGCGGCGCCGGCGGCGGCCGCATCTGGCAAGGCGACGACGGCGTGACCGAGCGGCCGAGCGAGAACCGCATCCGTGAAGCGCTGAGCCTGGGCGACATCGCCTATTTCGTCGTCGCCTGCCCGAAGGACAAGGTGATGTACACCGCCGCAATCGATGCGCTCGGCGTGGCCGACAGATTAAAGGTCGTGGACATAGCGGAACTTCTCGTGCCGCGAACAGGCCAGGCGCTCGAAATGCCCACGGTGGAAACGACCTGACGGAATGCGATCCCAGAGATCGAGACCAAGCACCATGGGCAATAGGCCCCGAAAGAGGAGAGAGCGATCATGTCGACCCTGAAAATCGGCTTTGTTGGCATCGGAAAAATGGGCACGCCGATGGCGACCCGTCTCATCAAGGCCGGATACGAAGTGACTGTCTACGACGTCGACGGCAAAGCCGTTGCGGAGTTGACCAATGCGGGCGCGAAAGCCGCCGCCGGTGCGCGCGATGTTGCCGACAATGCGGAGATCGTCTTTGCCAGTCTGCCCAGCCCGCAGATCCTGGAAAAGGTGGTGCTCGGCGAAGGCGGTATCGCCGAGGGCAAGGCGGTTCGCATCTTCATCGACATCTCGACGACGGGTCCGCGCACGGCCGCCAAGGTTGCCGAAGGCCTTTCTGCCAAGAACATCGCCATGATCGACGCGCCCGTCAGCGGAGGATTGAAGGGAGCGCGCAACGGCACCCTCGCCGTTATGGTGTCGGGGCCGAAGGCTGCCTTCGAAACGGCAAGGCCGGTGATCGAGAATTTCGGGCGGATATTCTTCATGGGCGAGGTTCAGGGCTCCGCCCAGACCATGAAGCTTGCCAACAATCTGCTTGCGGCGGCGGCACTTGCGATCTCCTCCGAAGCGGTCGTGATGGGCGTCAAGGCAGGCCTCGACCCCAAGGTGATGATCGACGTCATCAACGCCTCGAGTGGCCGCAACAGCGCCACCGAAGACAAGTTCCCGAAATCCGTCCTGCCGCGCACCTTCGATTTCGGTTTCGCCACAGGCCTGTCCTTCAAGGATGTACGCTTGTGCGTGGATGAGGCGGAGGCGATGGGCGTACCGATGGTGGTGGGCAGTGCCGTGCGCCAGTTACTCAGCGTGACGAACCAGCTCTACGGGCCTGATTCCGATTTTACCTGTATGGTCAAGACGGTCGAGACATGGGCGCATGTGGAGGTCGGCTCGGCCCAGACCACAGATGTCGCCAAAGCGAGCTGATCATGGGTGACCCCGGACGCTATGAAATCCATGCCGTTCGCTACGGCCATTTCAAGCGCCGCTCGGGCGAGAATTTCCTGGGCGGCGACACGCATGATGTTCCCATGCCGCTGGACTACTTCGTCTGGGCGATCGTTGGGGAGAAACGCACCTTCATCGTCGACACCGGCTTCGACAAGCCGACCGGCGACAAACGCGGACGCAGTGTCGTCAGGCCCGTCGATGAAGGCCTGGCGGCAATCGGCATCAACCACGCCGACGTCAGCGACGTCATCATCTCCCACATGCATTACGACCATTGCGGGAACCATCATCTGTTCCCGAACGCGACCTTTCACCTGCAGGATGCGGAGATGGAGTTCGCGACCGGCCGCTGCATGTGCCACCATGCCATGCGCCATCCCTTCGAGGCCGAAGACGTCACCACCATGGTGCGGCGCGTCTTTGCCGGAAAGGTCTGCTTCCACGACCCCGAGTCGCAGATCGCGCCCGGCATAACGCTCCACAAGGTTGGCGGCCACTCGCGCGGATTGCAGGTGGTGCGGGTGGAAACCGACAACGGCGCGGTCGTGATCGCGTCGGACGCAGCCCATTTCTACGCCAACATGGAACGCGAAAAACCTTTTCCCGTCTTTGACCGGCTGAGCGATGTGATCTTCGGGGTCGAGCGTATGAAACAACTCGCCAGTTCCCCCGCTCACATCGTCCCCGGGCACGACCCTCTGGTGCTCAAGCGCTTCGCGCGTACCCGCCAGGACGTCGAAGGCATTGTTACGCTGAGCCGCCCGCAGCACTGAACATGTTGGTGCCGCAGGGGTCTCGGGGGCACGTCCGGCAGCTTTCGCAACTTGTCCTCACGTTGAAACAATCGACGTCCGCTTCTTGAGAATGGTGCGGATTGCCTGAACGGCCGACATGAGGCGCAAAGCGGACGTCACTTGCAGAACTATACGCTCCCGCGGCTACTCCTCCTTCCGATGGCTGGCAGGTTCCGTCCCTGAAAAACTAGCCAGGGTCGGTGTGGCATACTAGCCACCCGCCGGCCACCGAGAAGCCCGGCCGAGATGATTTGGTGCGCCGGTCTCTGCAACGCTACTTCTGTGGGTTTGCGATGCGTGGGGCCGGTATAGGCACGGCGGCGATCAGTTCACGCGTGTAGGCTTCGCGCGGTGATGACAGCACCGCGCGGCGTGCGCCGGCCTCGACGATGCGGCCGGCGCGCATGACGGCGACGTTGTGGCTCATGCGCTCGACCACGGCCATGTCGTGTGAGATGAACAGATAGGAGAGCCCGAGCGTCTCCTGCAGCTCCAGCATCAGGTCGAGCACGCGCGCCCGGACCGACACGTCGAGGGCCGCAACGCTTTCGTCGGCGACAATCAGCTTCGGCTCGAGTGCCAGCGCGCGGGCGATGCAGATGCGCTGGCGCTGGCCGCCGGAAAATTCATGCGGATAGCGCGTGGCATGATCGGCGGCGAGGCCGACGTGCTTCAGAAGCGAGGCCACACGCTCGTTGCGGTCGCCCTTGGCACCAATGCCATGGATGACGAGCGGTTCTGCGATGGCAGCGCCCACTGTCATGCGCGGATCGAGCGAGGCGTAGGGGTCCTGAAAGATCATCTGCGCGGCGCGGCGCACCGGCCGCATCGCGGCGGCGGAAAGGCCCTGGATGGCCGTGCCGCCGATGGTCACTGCACCCGTGAAAGGCACCAGGCCGAGCACGGCCTTGCCGGTGGTGGATTTGCCGGAACCGCTTTCACCGACGAGGCCGAGCGTCTGTCCCGGCATGATGTCGAAAGAGACGTCCTGCACCGCCGGCGCCTCGGCGGCGCGGCGACGGAAAAGGCTGGCGGAAGCGCCGTAATCGACGACAAGGTTCTTGACCGACAGCACCGGCGCGGCGCCCTCCGGCGCGGCTGGTCGGACGGTGGCGGTGACCCTCGGCGGCGCGTCGGTCGCGGCGTACGCGCCGAGGCGCGGCACGGCGGCGAGCAGCTCGCGCGTGTACTCGGCGTGCGGACGCTCGAAGATGTCGAGCACCGGGCCTGCCTCGACGATGCGGCCGTCACGCATCACGGCCACCCGGTCGGCCATTTCGGCGACGACGCCCATGTCGTGGGTAATCAGGATGATGGCGGTGCCGAATTCCCGCTTCAACTCGCGCATCAGTTTCAGGATCTGCGCCTGCACGGTCACGTCGAGCGCCGTCGTCGGCTCGTCGGCCAGCAGCACTTTCGGCCGGCAGGACAGCGCCATGGCGATCATGACGCGCTGGCGCATGCCGCCGGAGAGCTCGTGCGGATATTGCTTCATGCGCCGCGCCGGGTCGTTGATCTGGACGACGTCGAGCATGGCACGGGCGCGGCTTTTGATGCTGGCGCCTTCCGCGCCCTGATGGGTGCGGATCGCCTCGGTCAGCTGCGCGCCGATCGAGTGTACCGGATTGAGCGAGGTCATCGGCTCCTGGAAGATCATGGCGATCTCGCCGCCACGCACATCGCGCATGGCGCGCTCGGACAGGAGCGGCAGGCTCTGGCGATCGAGCCTGATGTCGCCGCCGGCGATGCGCAGCGAGGTGCGCGGCAACAGCCGCATGATCGAAAGCGCCGTCACCGACTTGCCCGAACCGGACTCACCGGCGATGCACAATGTCTCGCCCGGCGCCAAGGCAAAGCTGATGCCGTCGATGACGCGCCTCGCCCCTTCAGGCGTCAGCGCGTCCACCGACAATTTGTCGACGGTCAGGACGGCATCCTGCTCTGGCCCGGAAGCATCCGCCATCAATTGAAGACGATTCTTGGGAAGTAGAACGAGACGACCCAGTTCGGCATGTCAACGATCTCGCTGATGCGCAGGTCGCCGCAAACCGAGCAGAGCATGTAGGCGTCGACCGACTTCAGCCCATGCTCCGCGGCAAGCAGGTCGACCATGCGCATGACGCTTTCGCGCGCTGCGGTCATCAGGTCCGGCCCGATGCCGGTGGTGGCCTCGTAGCCGGCCGCGTCGAGATGGCGGGTCACCGGTCCCGGCGTGGTGAAGCGCGGGCTTTGCAGCCGCGCGTCTTTGACCAGCTCGATCGTCGCCTCGACATCCATACGGCTCTCGATGGCGGTGCCGCAGACCTCGCCGTCGCCTTGAGCGGCATGGGTGTCGCCGATCGAAAACAGCGCGCCCTCGACCTCGACCGGCAGATAGAGCGTGGTGCCAGCCGAAAGGTCGCGGATGTCGAGATTGCCGCCGACACGGCGCGGCGGCACGACCGAGTGCAGGCCGGGTTCGGCAGGCGCCACGCCGATCGTGCCGGCGAAGGGTTTTAGCGGTACGCGGCCACCAGGGCCAAAGAGTGCCGGCGTCATCGAGGCGGCGTCATATTTCCAGATGTGCAGCGCCGGCTCCTCGAACTGGTCGGCGAGCAGGCCGAAGCCGGGAATGTTGGCGGTCCAGCCGAGGCCCGACGGTTCGAAATGGCGCAGCGTGATCTTCAACGCATCGCCGGGCTTGGCGCCCTCGACATAGACCGGTCCGGTCACCGGATTGACCTTGCCGAAATCCATCGTCTTGACGTCCGCGACCGTGGAGCTGGCGTTGAACTGCCCGCCTGAGGAATCGAGACATTCGAAATGGATTGTCGAGCCGGGCCTTGCCGTCAGCGCCGGCTCGAAGTCGCGGTTCCAGCCGAAATGATGGCTGGCGCGATGGATGGTGTAGTCGCACTTCACGCACATGGTTTTTTCTCGTTGTCTTGGGCAAGCCGCCCTCCCGTGCAGGCGGCATCATGGGACGGTCCCGGCGGTGAGCTGGATGCCTGCCGCCGGGAGATGAGAAGAGCCTATTTGTTCACGTAGATCGCTTCGTAATCGATGACGCGGGTGGGATCGATGTAGATCTCGTCCGGGCCGCCCATGCGCTTGGACTTGGCCACCACGCGGCGTTCGTTGAATACCGGGATCCAGGGTGCGTCATTGGTCTGGATGTCGGTGAATATCTGCGCCCAGGCCTTGTTGCGCTCCTCGGTCTTGGCCGGTACCGGCATGGCGTCAGCGGCCTGGCCGCGGGCGTCGATGTCCTTGTTGCAGTACCACGACCAGTTCCAGCCGCCGGCAACGGCGCTGCCGCAGCCCAGGATCGGCCCGTAGAAGTCGGACGGATCCGGGAAGTCGGCGATCCAGCCGAGGCCGCCGGACCAGACCATCGGCGCCTGCCCCTGCGTGCCGCCGGCGGCGATCACGTTCGGGTTCGCCACCGCCTTGATCTCGGCCTTGACGCCGATCGCCGCCAAATCCTGCTGGATCGCCTGGGTGATGCGTGGCTGCGGATCGGTGTTGGAGGTGTAGATCTGCGTCGAGAAGCCGTCCTTCAACCCGGCTTCGGCAAGCAGCGCCTTCGCCTTTTCGGGGTCGTAGGCATAGCCCTTGTAGTTCTGGTCATAGCCCGGCATCAGCGGCGGCAGCACCTGGCCGGCCGGCGTGGCACGGCCATTGATGATGCGCACGATGCGGTCCTTGTTGATGGCCATGTTGACGGCCTGCCGCACCTTGGCGTTGTCGAACGGCTTCACCTGCGTGTTCAAGGTGACATAGCTGGTCTCGAGCTGCTGGCGGTCGACGATCATGCCCTCGAACTCGGCCGACTTCTTCATCTCCAGATATTTCGCCGGCGGGATGCCGTCGCCGGCGATATCGACCTCGCCCTTCTGCAGGCGCAGCAGCGCCACCAGCGGCTCCTGGCCGACTTCGACGGTGAAGCTGTCGACATGCGGCCGGTCCTTGACGAAATAGTCGGGGTTCTTCTGGAAGACGAGGCGCTGGCCGATCGTCCATTCCTTCAGCGTGAAGGCGCCGGAGCCGACCGGGTGTTTGCCGAAATCGCCATTGGCGGCTTCCACGGCCTCCTTCGGCACGACGGAAGCGAAGTTCAGCGCCAGGACGTTGAGGAAGGTGGCGTCGGGCTGCGACAGGGTGAACTTGACCGTGTGGTCGTCGACCGCGGTGATGCCTTCCATCGTGTCGGCGGTGCCGGCGGTCATCTTGTCGGCGCCGACGATCGAGTGGAAGAAGCCGGCGCCGGGGCCTTGCGTCTTCGGGTTGACGGCGCGCTCGATCGACCACTTCACGTCCGCCGCCGTCACCTCGCGGCCGTTGGTGAACTTGACGCCCGGATGCAGTTTGAAAGTGTAGATCTTGCCGTCGTCGGAGACGTCGTAGCTGTCGGCAAGCGCCGGCCCGAGCTCCGTCGTGCCGGGCTTGTAGTCGACGAGGCGCGAGAACAGCGCGTTGATCATCGACCAGTTCTGCCAGTCGTAACCGACGGCCGGGTCAAGCGTGGCGATGTCGTCCTTATAGGTGACGATGATGTCGCCGCCATTGGTCGGCGTGTCGGCGAAGGCAAGCTTGGCCGGCACCAGGGCGGAGGTGGCGAGCAAGGCCGCCAGGCCCATCCTTTTGGCGAATTTGTTCATTGAGTTCACTCCTCTGTTGGTTTTGTTGGTTATTGGCTGCGGATGCGCGGGTCGACGAAGGGCGCGATGAAGTCGGCGAGCAGATTGCCGAGCACGATGGCCAGCGCCGAAACCAGGGTGACGCCCATGATGATGGGCACGTCGACCTGCTGGATGGCTTGCCAGGCGAGCTGGCCGATACCGGGCCAGCCATAGACGGCCTCGACCACCACCACGCCGCTCATGAACTGGCCGATGTCGATGCCGACCATGGCGATGATCGGCAACAGCGCGTTGGGCAGCGCATGGCTGAGCACGACACGGCGGCCGCTGAGACCCTTGGCATGGGCGGTGCGCACATAATCCTGGCGCAGCACCTCGATCATGGCCGAGCGCACCATGCGCGCGTACCATCCGGCGCCGAGCACGCCGAGCGTGAGGGCCGGCAGCACCACATGCCGCGCGGTGCCGAAGCCGGACATCGGGAACCAGCCGAGCGTGGCGGCAAAGACGTATAAAAGCAGCAGCGCCACGACGAATTGCGGCGACGAGACGCCCACGAAGGACAGCATCATGATCGAACGGTCGACGAAGCCACCGCGCCAGACCGCCGCGATGATGCCGAAGGTCAAACCAAGCGCCACCTCGACGACGATGCCGGCGGCCATGAGCACCAGCGTCGCCGGCAAGCGCGCCAGGATCAGCGGCAGCACTTCGGTCTTCTGCGTGTAGGAGCGGCCGAGGTCGCCATGCAGCAAAGAGCCGACATAGTGCAGGAACTGCATGATCAACGGCTGGTCGAGACCGAGCTCATGGCGGATCGCGGCCACCATCTGCGGCGTAGCTGAGCGGCCGGCGATCAGCACGGCGGGGTCGGCCGGCAGGTAGTAGAGCAGAAGGAAGGTGATGGCGGCGACGCCGAGCAGGATCAGCGCGGCCTGGACAAGACGGCGGGCGAGGAAGACGGCCATCGTTACAGCCTCCCGCGCTGCGTCGGGTCGAGGATGTCGCGCAAGGCGTCGCCGATCAAATTGAACGACAAGGCGGTGGCGAGGATGATCGCGCCGGGGATGAACACCAGCCAGGGCGCATCCTGGAAATAGCTCTGGCTCTCGAAGATGATGTTGCCCCAGGAGGGTTGTGGCGGCTGCACGCCGATGCCGAGGAAGGACAAGGTCGCCTCGAGCAGCACCGTGGTGGCGATGCCGAGCGTGCCCCAGACGATCGCTGTCGGCATCAGATGCGGCAGGATGTGCAGAAAGATGATGCGGCCATTGCCGGCGCCGAGCGAACGTTCGGCTACGATGAAGTCGCGCTCCACCAGGCCGCGCGTTTCTGTGTAGACGATGCGGGCGACCTGCACCCAGTTGACCAGCGCGATGACCATGGCGACGATCCACAGGCTGGGCTTGAGCAACGCCGCGAGCGCGATGGCGAGCAGCAACGCCGGGAATGCCATCATCAGGTCGGTGAAGCGCATCAGCAAATTGCCGACGGTGCCGCGCAGATAGCCGGCGAGCAGCCCGACGAGAAGGCCGATCGCGACGGCGACGCCATTGGCGACGAGACCGATGATCAGCGACGTGCGGGCGCCGAACAGAACGCGCGAGAAGAGGTCGCGTCCAAGCGTGTCGGTACCGAACAAATGCTCGCCGCTGGGTGGCAGCGGTGCGCCTTCGAGCGACAGGCCGTCGGTGAGCTGGTTGTCCGGCGAGAAGTGCACGATCCAGGGCGCGAAGATCGCCGCCAGCAAAACGATGACGACCACGATCAGCCCGAACAGGGCGGAAGGCCGTCTGACAAGTTCGCGCAAAACCCGCATGCGGCGCCTACATCGCCCGCGGCACGGGCTCATGCCCGGCGACGATGGCCGCGGCGACATGCTCGACGGTGAGCCGGCGCTGCATGGCGAGGCGACACAGGATGCGATAGGCGCCGTCCTCATCCGTACCCTGCGCGGCCATGATCGAGCGCATAGCGTCATGGACGATCGGCCTGAGCCGCAAGCGCTCCTCCAGGCCGGCAATGCGCGCCCGCACAGCGGTACGCTCGTGGTGGGCATGTGTGGCAAGCACCAGCGCCGGATAGACCGAGGAGGCGACGACCGGCTTTGCCATGATCGCGCCGGCGCCCTTGGACAGCGCCCAGGCGATGCGGCCCGGCGCTTCGGAGCCGAGGAGTGCCACCACCGGAACCGGTGCATCGTCGCCATTCCATGGCAAAAGATCGTCCCACCCCTGATCGGCATCGACCAGGACGATATCGGTCGGCGTCTCGGCAAGATCGAGCGGCTTCCACTGCACCAGAACGGTGACGCCGAGACGTTCAAGCTGCCGCTTCAGGCGCTCGATGTTGTCGTCGGCGCGATGCAGGATCGCGGCGCGCCAGGAAACGAAATTGGGCGTGCGCGTCATTGCACCACCCTCAGATGCGGGGCGTGCTGGATGGGCAGCGTGCCGACGAGATAGGGGTCGGCGGCGATGGCGCCATGCGAGGCGATGATGTCGAAGCCGGAGCGCTCGTTGATGCGGCCCAGATGGAAGGGCAAGGCGGCGTGGTTGGTGCGCGGATCGATGGCCAGCGTGCCGAGCACAGTCTGCCGCGGCCGGGCATGCAGGAAACCGCGCACGCTGGCAGGGTCGTCGCGGTCGGCCTCCGACACCGCCTCGGCGCAAAGTTTCACGGCGGCGTAGGCGCCGGCAAAGAAGCTGGAGACGCGACGCTCGGCGCCGAAGCGGGCGGCGACGCGTTGCTTGAAGCCGCGGTTCTCGAA